>NZ_JABUZA010000027.1 GCF_014897985.1 Halomonas colorata | reverse complement strand
ACAAGGACTCCATGCCGCTCCCTCTGGATTAGGTTAAGGCGATATCGCCAACCGGACAACTAGGCTGACAGAGGGGGTTAGCCCCTGGCCACCATTAACCGGCAGTAACCGAAAACGGGTACCCACACGATGGGCGCGGTAGAGGTGTAAGGCGTCGTCCATTTCCACCACGGCATAATCGTCGTGCCCCAAGCCGCGTGCTTCATTCACCACCAGTACATCCCCCTCGATTACGGCACCGCTAACACCCGCCTCTTCGCCGACTTCGACAGCAAAGCAATTGGGCGAATAGCCCTCGCAATCAATGCCAGCGAGCGCGGGATGGTCAATGCCTATGGATAAAGGGCCAAGGTAGGTTAATCGCATATTTCACCAAAGCTTTTAACCATCAGTTAAGGCGTCACGAATAGTCCATAGCTCTATTGCCTGATCACCCACATAAGCCCTCACATGCATTGTGCCCGTCCAAGTACTATCTAAAACGCTGACAGGGATCCCAGCGCGAGGCGCTATACAGCCATTAGCTAGCAAGTAGTTCATAGCGCGGTTATCATTTTTTACGGCTGCGTCTATAAACTGATCAAGCAAATCTTCAGTAATGCATGCGACATAATTTTCACCTTTAAATGCACGCTCTTGTGCAGATGCACTAAGAGAAATGACCAGCATAAACGCTGAAATAGTGCTTAAAACTGTTAGCTTTTTTAGATTAATCATTCCCTTCCCCATTTATAGTTCTACAAACTTATTAAAGCACTTGCCCCAAGTTCACCAAACACCGCCCTAGCACTTCTACAAACTGTTTCTTATCCGGTGCTATTAATTCTTTGTCATAGCGCGTGTTGTCACTAATCAGTAGCCAGCCCCCGCCAGCCACGCGCTGCATGCGTTTAAGCCGCCGTTCACCATCCATAAGAATCAGATAAACGCCCTCACGGCTCGGATCACGTTGATTGAAGTCGACAAACACGTAATCGCCATCATCAATCGTACCGTCCATGCTATCGCCGCGCGCTCGTACCCATACCCCTGAATCAGGCAATTTCAATTCAGCGAGTACAGCGCGGTCCATGTGGAAATAACCCAGCACTTTTTCTTCTGTGAAATCTCGGCCACTGCCTGCTGCACATTCCACATCGTACATAGGAATTGATGCGATGTTGGGATCGCTTAAGCCCCGATAAAAATGAGGGTCTTTTTGCTCAGCAAGAGAATCTTCATCCGCACCTGGGGCCACACCTTCCCCAAGAAGCAACCAATCTAGGGATACTCCCGTAGTTTTAGCAGCTTCAATGCATTCAGAAGTTGGGATATTTCCATTTCTCGACCAGTTATGAATAGTCGAAGGAGCCCGACCAATAGCTTTTGATAGCTGCTGATCATTCTTAACGCCATAGGCAATTCTAAGCCTTTCAAGAACTTGCGCGCCTAAATGATCTTCATTCATGTAAATATTCCAAATAGTGAATACTTTTCATTCGAATATTGGGATATTTTGTCCCAGAATCCGAACAAGCCAGTAAAGTACATGACTGTAATTGAATGGAAGCCTAAACCATGAAAGCCCCAAACGCTATTAGCCATGTTCCAAAAATGGGTGATGACCGTGCGACTGAGCAATTCAGCGTCAGTGTTACCTCTCAAGAAAAAAACCTGATCGATCAGATTGCATCGACCGAAATCCGCTCAAGGTCAGCTACCACCCGAATGCTGATTCTTAGAGGCCTTAGCCAGTACAAAACAGAATCCCTCATCGCCGATTAACCAACGTTCACGCACTGCATAAGGAAAGCCCGCATGTATCAGGACACTAAGCGCCTCCGCACCAAGAAAAGCGTTTACCTGGATGAGTACGAAGATGCCGTTATCACTGCATTGGCCAACCTTTACGGCATCAGCAAAGCGGCGTTAATGCGCGAAATGATGCTGGCTCAGGCGCGTGAGCTGTTTGGCATCGGTGATATGCCAAGTGTGGGGCAACGTGCGGGGTAAATCTGCCCCCTCTTCCGCCCCCTTTTCCACCCCTGAAAAGGTGCCGTATGCCCATCAGAGATAAACGAACGGAAATTGATATAGATCCAGAGTTAAGCGCCGTTCTTGATCGCGTCAGTGAAGAGCACGGCCTGGAGTCACAAGAAGCCGCCATGGAGTTCCTGGTATCAAGAGGCATTCGACTTGGCGGCAACAAAATAACGGGAAGGGGGCGCGCCCTGTACGAAGTGAAGAGAGGGCCAAGTGACAGAACCCAATGATGAAAACGAAATGCACGAGGTCAGCCGACTGCGGTTCGACTGCCCTCACTGCGGATCATTCATGAAAGTGCGGACTTCGAAGACGCATTTACCTGAATACCGCGAGCTGTATTTGCACTGCACCAACGAATTTAAGTGTGGGTACCGCTGCAAAGCTGCGTTGAGTGTTTCCGAGACCCTAGCCCCCAGCTACTGCCCTAACCCGGACGTGGATATCAAACCCTCGCCCTGGCTAATGCGGCGGCTGGGCTTAGAAGCCCAAGGCCAGATACGCCTGGGCGAATTTTTACCGCCCAAAAAGGAATCGCAACAATGAACGTAACGCCCATTACTGCCGCAAAAGCACCGTTTGATCTTGCTACTGAGGTGCTATGGCAGCACCGCTGGGATAGCCGCGTTGAAGCGCTGCGCATCACCATCGGCACGCTTGTGAATGACTACGGCATTTCTGAGGCCACCGCCGAAGTCGCCAGCATTCAAGCCTTCGCCGATCTCGATAGCGTCAACGAATCCAGCCGTATTGATGTTGACGCTACTACGTCGCACGTCGTGATTTTTCGTGATGACTCAGGCCGCCCGGTGATGCTCACCGCCCGCGACTTGAACCGCATGATCAAGCAAGCCCGCGATGCTGGTATGGCTCAAGTGGTCGATGCCGACACCCGCCGCCCTATCGTTTTAGAGCACTGAGGTTAGCAATGGCCAACATTACCCCGCTACCCGCTCGTAATGCACCGCCCCGCGTCCAGCCAGATCGCGCGGGCTTTGGTGAACTCCGCGCCGAGCTTCACAACCGCGTCGTCGATCAAGACTTGGTCGACGTATGGGCAAACCTCCCCCACGCCGAACGGCGCTTGGTACTGAAAAGCGCCGGGCTTCAAGAGGACGCTACCCAGCAAATTAGCCAGCTGACAAAGCCCGCCCGCGATGCTGTACGCGCCGCCATCCATCGCATGAGCACTTATGCAGCGGGTCTACGCGACCAGCTGCGCAACCGTGCCCAGCATCCCAGCTGCGAGCTGGCCAGCCACGCCCGCCAAGCCATCGCGGAAGGCAATACCAAAGCCGCGCTGCACTGGTTGGGCCTGATTGAAAAGGGGGTGGCGTGAATACCCAAACGACGATGCACGCACTTTATGTCGTGAAAGCTAGGTTCGACTACCTCGCTAAGCAACTCAACGAACAGGGTCACAAGATGGCCGCCGCCGAGTTGCTTCGCGAGTCCGATAAGTTCGGATGCCAGCTCACTCAGCTGGACAGCGTTTTTGACGATTACAAAATCGACATTGCCACCGCGCAATCCAGACCAGAAAGGCACTCCGACCGCTGGGTAGGTATTGATCTGGCTAAAGTAGGTAGCGGCCTGTGAGCGCGCTGGAACAAAGCCGCACGTTCGGCAACTTCGAATGCCATAAATGGCGTGGTGCCATATTTGACGCCCTGCCCGGTTGGGCTGAGCAGCTCGCTGCCGGTTTCGTCTACGTCGCCCGGCAGCATGGCAACGCAGCGGGTAACCGGTGGTTGCGGCGAAATAGCCAGGATCTGGTAGAGCCTTCTTTCATTCTTTCGCGCTTTATGCCTATTCGCGCTGCCCTTGCGCGGGCCATGAGCGCACTGGTTAACCGGGGCTCTACGACCATCGAAGGCGTTCAAGCTGCCAGTGCTTGGCTACTCAGCGTCGAGCGCCGTTTAGTTGTGGGCAGTTTGAACGCCACCCACGACGATGACGCCCTGGTCAACTACGCCCAAGCCCAAGCGTCAGCCATTGATAAAAATTCGAGCCTCTTGATAGGCGATATTGCCAAGTTGAACCGTTTGCAGCGCCTGGGATTGGTTTCACCCGCGCCGCCTCGCATGGCGAGCAACGGCCAGCCCTTGTCTGTGCAATACCGCGCCTATCAAGATGCTTGTGCTCGTGCTGCTAACCCATTTACGCCCCCACCGTTTATCGGCAATTTCCGGTTTCAGCGCTGGCATTACCTGCGGCCGCTTTGCCTTTCCGTGGTGCGTGTCCGTGCTATCGAGCAAGGCCGCAGCCGTTGCGCGCTTCATGGCGTTACCCCGCCAAGCAACAAGCTGCCGACCAAAACACAGTTGGCCAAGCTGAGTTGCCCACGGTGGTGGCGTAAAAAGCTGCGCACAATTTGCGGTCGCACGGTTGAGCAGGTGATGCGTGAAGCCCACCGCGTGCATATGCGAGCGGGTATCTACTGCAGTGATTTTACGGTTGAGCGCCGCCGCTCTCAGATATTCCGCAATAACGCATTGCTCGAAACCATGGAGGCCATTAACCAAGAGGGGCAGGTTTTTACCTTGGCCGAGCTGGCTGAAAAGGGGCTAGCAAACCCCGACCACCGCCGCGCTGAACTCATGCTGCGAATTAACGACACCGAAGCCGAAGCCCGCCGCCTCGGCCACGTGGGCATGTTCTACACCATGACCGCGCCGTCAAAGTACCACCCGGTTGTCGCTAGTAACTGCTTTCGTAACCCTAAATACCGTGGCGCTACGCCCCGCGAGACTCAGCAGTATTTGCAGGGCTTGTGGGCGAAGATCCGCGCCAAGCTGGCCCGCGATGACATCGGTATTTACGGCATCCGCGTGGTAGAGCCTCACCACGATGGCACACCCCATTGGCATTTGCTTATTTGGATGAAGCCCGAAGATGAAGGCGCGGTCACCGGCACTCTTCGCGAGTACGCCGAAGAGGCGAACCCAGAAGAGCTATTCAACCGCTGGGGTAAAACTACCGCCCGCTTTGATGCAAAGCGTATCGACTATGAGCAAGGCACCGCCGCCGGTTACGTCGCCAAATACATCTCGAAAAACATTAACGGCCAACAGTTCATGGAAATGGACAAGTACGGCCATGAAATGAAAACCAGCGCGCCGCGCATCGAGGCGTGGGCCAGCGTGTGGGGTATCCGTCAGTTTCAGTTCTTGGGCCTGCCGTCCGTCACGGTCTGGCGTGAAGTGCGCCGCCTCACCGAAAAGCAAGACCAGATGCTTAAAGATTGGGAAGCCGCGACCCGCCCGCATCCTTGCGCCGCCCTGCGCTTTGCCCAGATCCGCAAAGCGGCTAATGCGGGCCAGTGGGATCAGTTCTTACGCCTCATGGGTGGCCCGATGACCAAGCGCAAAGACCAGCCCATTAAGCCCTGGGTAGAAACCAAGATGAACACCGGCTCCCACATCGAAACATTCAGCCACGCCACCGGCGAAGACTTCGGCGCCGGTGCAGTAGTCGCGCGCGGGCAATATGGCGAAGAGCAGAAAGTGACTTTTGGCCTAGTGGCCACCGGCCGTGCTGGTTTTTCCAGTGAGTACATGACCCTCGTTTATAAGTGGCAAGTGCGGGCGAAAGGCTCGCGGGCTGGGGGTGATTTTCAGGCTGTAGGCGAAGCCGAAAGCCCTTGGACTCGTGTCACTAACTGTACGGAGGGGCCAGATATTCAGCCCCGAGAGCCATCACCAGCGGAGCTAAAAGCCCAGCTTGCCCGATTCAAAGAGTGGCAGAGCTCAGAAATTTACCGCGCAGAGCTGGAAGCGGTACACCGCGACATCATCGCAGACCGCGAAGCGTCCAGAAGAATGGCCGCATCGCCACCCCCTACATCATTTAGCGAGGAAGAAGAGTTCTTCCCGTCCGAACTGTGCTGACAAAAGGAAACATCATGGCCGATAACGCCGACCGCGCCGCGGTCACCATCCAACAAAGCCTGGACGCCCTACTGGAACGCCGTGCCGGAATAGCCTCCCAAGCCGCCAACGATGAGTGCATCGACTGCGGCTACGAGATCCCCACCGCCCGCCGCCAAGCGGCGCCTTGGGCGACTACCTGCATCGAGTGCCAGGGCATTCGTGAACTGAAAAACAAACAAGGACGGTAAGCCATGAAAAACCCGATCCCCAACGATTGGCGCTACGTCATCAAGTTTACGGTTCTGGCTTTTTGCGTAGGTTGCGCCTTCCAGCTCGGCATCAGCACCGCGAGCCAACTCAAGCCACGCGTCGAGGTTATCGAGATCCGCGAAGTGATCGAGATACACAACGCAGCGAAGCCAACCGCCAAGCCGAAGGGAGTGCGCAATGATCTGCTGTGATTTTTGTGGGAAAAGCGAGCATCAGGCTGAAGCCATAATTGCTGCAGAGCGACCAGGCGATAAAGGCAACGTGGCCATATGCGATAGCTGTGCGGAAAGCTCAGCCCAAATGGCAGAGAGCAAAAAAAGAGAAAGCAAAACTGAAAAGGTGTGCTCATGATCGACAACAAACACGCACCACCGGCGAGGACTGCGCCGCCACCAAAAGGCGGCGCCTACGCCCGCCAAGCCGCGATGCTTTGCCAAGATTCCGCGTTCCAGCTCTACCTAGATCGCCGCCGCCGGTTTAAACACCAGCTTACAGTCGAGCAGCTCGCCGACGGCACCCACAACGCAGAAGATGCCCGCGACTGGTTAGTGCGTGCCTGCAAAATCACCAGCCGCGCCGAGCTGGATAGCAACCAAGCGGCGTGCCAAACGTTTCGCATGATCCGCAACCGCTTCAACCGCTGGCGAGCCAAGCAAAAGGGAGATAAGAGCCAATGAGCACTGAAAATCGAGATATAGATAAAGAGTTAAAAGACGCCCTAGCACGCGCTCAAGCTGGCGTTGATCTAGCCATGATTGAGCTATCGGACGTCGTTGTATTTCCTCGACTGATTCCAGCCATGCCCGCGACAGCTCGAAAAGCTCGCAGCACTGGCCAGCTACTGGGTAGGCCTGGGCCTAAATTCGTGAAGCGTGGCCACCATGTCCGTTATCGCTTATCCGATGTATATGCATGGCTGGAATCAAGCGACAGCTATTCAAGCACCGCCGAAGCGTCAATGCACTGCGGTACATCCATCGCCTCATAATGGCTTGCTTATGACCTCTTCCCCCTGCCCGATCTGAGCGAATAACTGAACCGCGTTTCGCTTATGGTCGGGCTGGAGGTGAGCATAATATTTGATCGTGGTCTGTATATCCGTGTGAGCCATCAATTTGCTAACGGTAAGAAGATCCACCCCCGCCATCACCAATTGACTAGCAAAGTTATGGCGCAGCGTATAAAGCACCATCCCCTCATGTAATCCCGCCAGTTGTCGAACGCGCTTCCATGGCCCTCGCATAGCATCTTTACCTAGCCGCTTGCCAGTCACCGGCGAAGGGAAAACAAAACCGCTATTGGGCTGGCCGTGCTGCAGCCACCAGCTTTCCAACACCTGAAAGGCTTGATCCGAGAGCGGGAACGTTTGCGGCTCGGGCGATTGATGTGCTGTTTTTTCGATGATTTTTCGAATGCTTTTAAACTCAAAGTTAACGTGTGACCAACGCAGCCCAAACAAGTCACCTGGGCGGAAGCCTGTGTAATACATGAGCAATAACCATGGTGCCGCGTGGTCAACATAAGCGACTGAATCAAGGTCGGGTAAATATCGCCTGCCGTGGGCGCGGCTGCTTCGGCGCTGGGCACGCTTCTCTTCCTGGTAAGCATCAAGGCCCATAAAAAAGGCTTCACGCTCGCTGTTTTCGAGGTAGCGGCGGCCTTCATCGGCTTCAAGCTGGTCACTGGTAAGCGCTGGCTTTTGCAGCTTGATATCTTTTAACGGGTTTTTGCTGATAACGCCGCGCTTCGCTGCATGGTTAAGCAGTGTTTGTAGCGCGCCGTAGGAGCGTTTCAGAGTTTCGTAGGCCTGGGGTTTGATCGGCGGTGTTGAATCCGGGGCTCCCGATTCCTTTTGAGATTGCCAGCGCTCCACATCGCCCATGCTGAGAGTGTCCATTGGCTTATCCAGCCAATCGCCAAAGCTATTTTCGATACGTTTAAGGGTAGCGCCGCCATCCTTGCGCCGTTTCTGGTGGTCGGCATAATCAGTCTGAAGGTAAGATCTAAGCGTTTGTTGCTGTCGGTGTTCCGCTTCGGCTTTCGATTCCTCAATCACCGCGCGGGGATCACCGCCTTGAGCAACTATCGCTAAGGCATCGCGCGCGGCTTCACGCGCTTGGGCAGCGGTATAAACGCCGTACTTCCCAATCGTGAGAACGCGCTGTTTACCCGACTTAGCCCGGTAGTAGAGGCGAAACGATAACCCACGATTACCGTGGCGAACGTGATAGCCTGCCAGCTCGGTATCAAAGACATCATTTCCAGGTGGCGATTTGCTAAGCTCTGATAAAAAACGCGCGGTCAGCTTAGCCTTATCCGTGCTTTTGCCCACGAAAACTCCAAAGGTAAAAACTAGGTAGCATATAGGTAGCAAGGTGAGGATAAAGGCAGGCAAAGCCAGCAACAAGTAGAACGGCAAATAAGAACGTAAGCTATTGATTGTTAGAATATAGAGTTATCCACACTATTCTGGGGATATACCGAGTTATCTTATACACAGGCCTTCGGGAGGCAGAGGTCGTAGGTTCGAATCCTGCTATTCCGACCAAGAACACTATTAAAAACGGCCACTTAGCTATTTCAGCAAGTGGCCGTTTTTTGTTGAATTGGCTCTAGGTTCCATGGGTCACCAATTACGGCTACATCAGTTCTTGCTGAGCCATTTTCATGATAAATCAGCCACCCACCGAATCACTAAGGTTTAGGCATTTCTAGGGCCTTTATGGCTTATGCAGTTGGCTAGTAAGGGCTCACCAACCACATACCGAAAAACTTCCTGTATAGCGACAACACATCTGTAGACGCCATCTCTCCCGGAAGCTTTAATGCAGCTCTCAACGAATCGTACAGCTTGTCATTTGAGCCCCAATGAGCTGTACATACGCCAGAAATAGGTTCAACCACCACTTGAAGTGAAGGGTGGCCAGAGAGGAGCCAGCTGCAAGATACCATTTCATTAATGACGTCTGATGCATCACTCAACATAACCGGCCAGGGTTTTATTTTATAGACGATCAGTCTATATTGTTTTTTATGAACCCTTCATCTTCCATCAAGCGGCGTGGCCGTCCCCCTAAGCATTCACTAAACAATGTGGATGTCCGTGCTGCGCTTATCAGAAGCGGCATCGAAGTATTGACGGAACAGGGGTTTGCCAGTGCGGGTATCGATGGCATTCTCAAACGCGTTGGTGTGCCCAAAGGGTCTTTTTATTACTACTTCTCAAGTAAAGAGGCATTCGGTTACACCATTCTAGAGCATTATGGCGCCTATTTTGCCAAAAAACTGGACCGCCATTTGCTCAACGATACGCTGCCGCCTCTGTTACGCATCAGCGCCTTCGTGGAAGATGCTAAGAAAGGTATGCAGCGTCATAAATTTCAGCGCGGTTGTCTGGTCGGTAACTTAGGACAGGAAGTGAATGGTCTTCCCCAAGGTTATCGCACATGCCTGCAAGCGATACTGATCGATTGGCAACAACGCATAGCCGTGTGTTTGCGTGAAGCCCAGCGATTAGGAGCCATCCCTGCATCAGCAGACTGCGGCCGCCTAGCAGAAGCTTTTTGGATTGGCTGGGAAGGCGCTGTCATGCGTGCCCGGCTTGAAGTTCAAATACGCCCGCTGGATACCTTCCTTGATACTTTTTTGGATGGAATATCCAGGTAATTTTTTTATTAATTTATAGACGACCGTCTATAAAAGAGGTGAAGCATGTTTAAGGCAATTTTTATTGATAAGCCAGAAGATAAGCAACAGGCAGCGATCAGATCATTGGACGAGTCGTCGTTACCTGAAGGCGATGTTACCGTTAACGTGCATTGCAGCACGCTCAACTATAAAGATGCACTGGCCATTACAGGCAAAGGGCCTGTGGTGAAACAGTTTCCTATGGTGCCCGGTATTGATCTATCGGGGGTAGTCGAGCATTCCGCATCACCTGATTTCAAGCCCGGGGATACGGTGCTGCTGAACGGCTGGGGTGTGGGCGAAAAGCATTGGGGCGGGTTGGCCGAGAAGGCGCGCCTGGACAGCCGCTGGCTCATTCCACAGCCTTCAGCGTTTACGCCTTATCAGGCTATGGCCATTGGCACCGCAGGCTATACTGCGATGCTAGCGGTCATGGCACTTGAAGAACACGGTGTTAAGCCTGACCAAGGAGAAATCTTGGTAACAGGCGCCAGCGGCGGCGTGGGCAGCTACGCGATTACGCTGCTTGCTCGCTTGGGTTATCGCGTCGTTGCCTCTACGGGGCGTCAAGAGGAAGCGCCGTATCTTGTCGAGCTTGGGGCCGAAAATATCATAGACCGCCGTGAACTATCCGAGCCTGGACGCCCCATGGCCAAAGAGCGATGGGCAGGCGCCATTGACTCTGTGGGCAGTCATACTCTTGCGAATGTGTTGGCCACCACGAAGTATGGTGGCACCGTGGCCTGCTGTGGTTTAGCACAGGGGATGGATTTGCCCGCTAGCGTTGCACCCTTCATTTTACGCGGTGTCACCCTCGCGGGTATCGATAGCGTCATGAGACCTTTGGCTCACCGTGTAGAGGCTTGGCGGCGTTTAGGAGAGCTACTAAGCCCTCATCAATTAGAGGCTATCACTAGACCCATCAACTTAACGCAAGCCATCGGCGTCGCGGATGACCTGTTAGCGGGTAAAGTCAGGGGAAGAGTGGTCGTCCAAGTGGCCTAACCGCCCCATGAGGGAGGCATCCTGCATAGCGTTGATGGGCGGACCGCACGGCGTTTAGATGAGCGCCCTGTGGCCCGGCCGCTCACATAGGTGAGTGATGTCTGCTAGACGTCGACATCACTCTCGACCTTATTACGTCCACTTTGCTTTGCTCGATAGCTCGCGACGTCAGCACGACTGAGCACATCGTCGATCGTTGTATCCCCATGGCGGAAATGACTTACTCCAATACTGGCGGTGACTTGCCATTGACGTCCTTCCGCTTCGAGGAAGCTTGCCGCAATACTGGCACGTAAAGACTCGGCAATGGTCAGCGCACGTACTGGCGTACAGCCTGGCAGTAACACGGCGAATTCATCCCCGCCTTGGCGAGCTGCATAATCGCTGCTGCGAATTTCACTTTGTACGATGCTCGCGATCTGCTGAAGCATCTGATCACCTAAAGCATGCCCCCCTTGATCATTGACGGGCTTGAAATGATCTAAATCAAAAAGAATGATGGCTGTCGGTTTGTCCGTTGACTGCCATTGAATAAGTAACTCTTCGAGATGCCTTGTCAGGCCGCGACGATTGAGCAAACCAGTTAGAGAATCATGTTCTGCCTCCCAGCGCTTTTGAGCATAGTCGTGGTGGTGCTGTGTTATATCGCGTACCGTACCCACGGTCCCGATAAACTGATCATCAACTCGTACAGCCGCTGCCTGCACATCTAACCAGCACATGCCTTGGTTGACACTCAAGAAGCGGAATTGACGTGCAAAATCTGTTTGTTTTGCGAGACTGCGTAACCAAGCTGTCCGAACATCCTGGCGGTCATCCCGATGAATTTGGTCGCTCCAGTCTTGCAGGCTGCTAGGTACTTCATCACCTAAAAGCTCATGCAACGCGTCGTTGATAAATGTCAATTGACCACGCGGGTTGGTGACAAACATGCCTTGAGGAGAAGCGGATAACGTCCCTCTCAGTAGGGCTTCCCGCTCAGCTAAGTCATGTAAGCTCACCTGGCGCGCAGACTCCGTCGCGTTAATCACATCAATGACGCGACGAAGTTCATTCGTATTGGTCGGAATGTCCAATACAGAGCGGTGCCCATCTTGAAGCTCTTGTACCTGTCGAGCAAGATGCGCCAAGGGTCGTAACGCCAGCCAAATCACTCCCCACACTAGAGGTAAAACAAGAACGAGCACGCTCCAGACATAAGTGGTGATTTTTTTCATACCCGCAATAAGGGGGGCTTCGGCTTGGACTTGTGGCAGATGCACCCCGACAATCCAGTTTGCAGGCCAAATTTGTCGGTAGGCTACCAGTTGAGGCTCGCCTGATACCGAACGACCTAGACTCTCTCCTTCCCAGCCATCCAGCGCCTGCACTAAGACGGGTGAAATGTTATCGGGTAACGTTACGATGGCTTCTTGTTGGTGAGGGGCGTAAACGCGCTTACCCGTCGCGGTCGTGATAGTGACATAGCCGCCGTCGCCTAAACGAATTTGACCAAAATTGTTGAATAGTCGGCTTTGCTTAATATTAACCAACCCTCCTAAAAAGCCTGTATAGCGCCCCTCGTCATATAGGGGGACGAGCATAAGTACCAATGGTGTGCTGGTGATGCGTCCAATGAGGGGTTCACTGACATAAGGCATTTTAAAAGCATGCATAAACTGAGCATATTCACGGTCAGCGAAACTGTTACCGCTGCGCCCTCCGTCGATCGGCCATTCATCAACGACTTGGCTGCTCAGGTCAAAAATCAGCAGCGCTTCGAAGAGAGGCTCCTTCGTATAAGCATGCTGTTCAAGTAGAGCCCCCTCTCTAGGTAACGGAATCCGCTCTGCCAAGCGCTCAAGCTCCCTGAATCGTTCATTCACTTGAAAGGTAATCGAGTTGCTGATGAGTTCAGCCTCATAGCGAAGGTGTTGATGGTTCGTCTCATTGACCAGGAGCCGCCCCGCCTGCCAGCCGAACATTAATATAACAAGGCACAGCAAGCTCCACAGCACCACGGCACCAACGACTAAGCGTCCGCGTAACGTAGCAAAGGGAAACAAGATCAAGCGTACGAACGAGCGTTGAGAACGAAGTCTTGGAGAGGCTTCCCCATTAGATATCAATGTCATGAACGGCACCTAGCAAGCGAAGGTTCAACGCGGTCGCGTATCGCCTATTTTTCATCAAGAAGTGTAGCCATTTTAACAGTTGAAAAAATCTGAATGGAATGTGGTCAATATACAAACCGAAAGAGGCACAGCGCGCCTATTACAAGGCCATTCTGTACCTTGATTTTACAAACAACAGGTCAGACAGAAATACATAAGAGCGATGCCACCTCCTTTGACCTAGACTCCAGCAATGCAGAACTCTGGAAGGAATCGTTACACCAGTTGACCCGACCTTCTTCTGAGACAAAGCGGCTGCGTCTAGCCTTACTACTAGGTCAAGTCATACACAGCCCTGGGGCAACTGGTCACTTTTCTTTCTGGCATTAGACAGCGGTGGCCCTATCTGATGGTGACGCACAGTTGCATAATGCGGTGATTGCAACTCATTGAAACTGCCTGGGCAGACTCAGAATAAACACCCGTCTGACATCAATACTTTCATGCTTGGGCCGTTGATGAAGAAGGGCCCTTGAGCTCAGCTCATGAACATGAGGTAAGGCTTTAGGTAAGCAGTGTATTGAGCATAGAGGGGCCGCGATGCTAATCCTTGACTACACCAGCCAAGAAGTATGTAGATATTGTGTTGGTTCATTGATGGATCACTGGGCAGGCTAGCGTCTGGAAGACGTCGAGGCTGGGTTCATTTCGTTACTGGTTTGCACCGTCGTACTCATCGAACCCACCATTGAGGATGCAAACGCTGAAGTAAATCGGCAGACTCTTTGCTTGAGAGGGGTATCCCGGCCCCGAACGCACTCATAAACAGCTGAAGGTAACTGGCTCGCAGTGTGATGTGATCATGCCTGGCACACGTAAAGGGTCGCATTAATAGAATAAGGGGGTAGTTGTTTTTGATACTTCTAATAGTACTCAGCTGGGATCGTACGGATTTTAAAATTTTAGAAAAACCTGCAGCCACATCAGCATGGAAATAGGAGCCGATGACTCTGCCAATGGGGCAATTATATTTATGCTGCCCAAGAGATTAAACAGGAACTGAACCAAGACAAACTGCCGTATTCTTCTTGGTGGCTGATGAAATATCACCTTCTCTTAAATACCAGTTTCATCCCACCTTCTATACCGGCACTTGTTATAAAAAACCCACCTTCTGCACTGGCCGTGACGTGCAGCTCTATTGTTTCCAGTTCGTAATCACTTGACTGGCTAGCACTCATCAATGCAAACGCCTCCTCAACTCTAACTTTTAAATCAGCCAAGGCCTGAACAGGAATATTTTTAACGTGGGTAAGGACTTTGACTGATTTTGCTAGCCAAGAAGCCTTTAACTAAAAGTGTGTCCTGCTTAAATAGGCATAGCCAGATGGTCTATAGGCTATAGGCGCTCCTCGTCACATCAGGCTGTTTTAGTATAAGGCCTGGAGGTATCTACGAAACCCGAGGCGACTCATGTTTCGTTATTTTTAGCCTGAATTCAATTCAAGTAAACAACTGAAATTGACGCCTCTCCCCATATGCAAACATTCAAATAGAAGCGGGCATTAAGTCGTTTTATTCGTTCACGCTGAAATCCGCCCGAGATAAGAAGCTGTTACTAGCCTTGAATATATCCAGTGTCGATGCTTCATTTTCTCTTTATAAAAATATCGATTATTCTCACAAAATCGATCATTAGCGTTAGTGGCCTTGGGAACTTTGCTGTTCTGACCATGGATAGTACTGCAATATCAGCATCTTGATATTTCCAGCAAACCATTCTTTAGCTGGGCTCATATTGATCGCTTCGTATTGCTGTTGACGCCACCTCAATGGCACATACCATTTATGTAACCCTCTCTTTTCCAGCCTGTCTGATTAAGTTAAAGTAGCCGCCCTTTTGAGCGGGCTATCAGAGCAGTGTCTTTATCATTATTTATCGAAGACTGGCGGGGCTGGCTGCCTAAAGAGGCTGCGGCAACCGTTAAGCCAAGTCGTCTTATCTCTGCTCAGCCAGGTGGCGAACTGCCCGCCATGCTGCGGCGGCGACTCGATGATGCCGGTCGCGCCACCTGCGATATCCTACGAGAACTCGACCCCCTGGCTGATGCCCCTTTAGTGCATGCCTCGCGGCATGGCGATACGATGCATACGCTCGCCATGCTGGAAAGCCTGCAACGTGGCGAGCCGATTTCTCCTACCCGCTTCTCGATGTCAGTGCATAACGCCATTCTGGGCGTTCACTCCATTGCACGGTCGCATCATCGCCCTTTGCAGGCGTTGGGTGCCTGTGGTGATGAATTTGATGCGCTTATTTACGAGTCCCACGGGTATTTGATGGCGGGCTACCCTAGCGTCGTTGCCGTGTTCTCCGAAAGCTCGCTCCCTGCTGCTTATCAAGGCGTTACGGAGCACCCGGGTACGGCATGCGTGGTTGGCATGCGCTTTACCCTGAACCAGGGACGCGCCATTACGGTATCGAAACCAGGCCAAGGCACTTCCCCAACGCCGATCAACGTGCTGAACTGGCTAAACGGAGAGACCGCTTTCCTGGACGGCCGACAGCGCTGGCACCTGGAGCAGGAATGAGCATCAATCGATTGTACCGCGGCGTGGGCACCGCTGTTTCCTTTACAGCTTTCGGGGTCGGTGGGCTTTTCATTGGCCTGGTGATTGCGCCTCTGTTGAATCTCTGTGTGCGCGATACTGAACGGCGCCACCAACTGGCGCGACGCCTTATCCAAGCCTGCTTTCGCGGATTCATCAATTTGATGAAAGGCCTCGGCGTGCTTGATTACCGCTTCAGCAATCCCGAGCGCCTCAAGCGCCCTGGTTTGCTGGTGATTGCCAATCACCCGTCATTGATTGATGTGATTTTCGTGATCGCCTACACGACCCACGCCAACTGTATCGTGAAGGGCCGACTGGCCCGCAATCCGGTTACTCGCGGCCCTATTCGTGCCGCAGGCTATATCACCAACGATGACCCCGAGTCAGTGCTAGAGGCTGCCCGCCAGAGCCTACAAAGAGGTGATTCACTGGTCTTGTTTCCTGAAGGCACCCGCACTAGCCCCAAACGCCCGATCAAGTTTCGTCGCGGGGGCGCAAATATCGCCCTGCGCACCGGCACAGCGATTACCCCTGTCCTGATACGCTGTACGCCGACCACCCTTACCAAGCATGAACCCTGGTATCACATCCCGGCTACCAAGGTTTTAATGGAACTTAACGTGCTTGAAGACCTGGATGTCAACTCAGCTAGCCAACAGCCAACCGGCCAGCTCGCCAGGCAACTAACACAATGGCTGAGCGACCACTTCAACACAGAATTGGAACACTTCCATCATGACCGAAACCTGCAATCAGGCACTTGAACTCGAGCTCAAGCGTCTCATCATCGATACGCTTGAGCTCGAGGATATTACGCCAGCCGATATTGACCCAAGCGCCCCCCTGTTTGGCGAAGGACTCGGGCTTGACTCAATTGACGCGCTCGAGCTTGGGCTGGCCCTGCAAAAGCAGTATGGCATCAAGCTTGATTCCGAAGCCGACGAGACGCGACGCCACTTCGAAAGTCTGGCTGCGCTGCAAGCGCTCGTGGAGGCTCGCCGTGTCAACTGAAACCGCTGACCATCAGCGCGCAGAGATACTTGCTCACATTCGCAAGACACTGGTGGAGCTGTTCGAGATCAATGCCAGCGACATTGAGCCCGACGCCCGCCTCTATGAGGATCTGGATATCGACAGCATCGACGCGGTGGACCTCGTCGTCGAGCTCAAGCAGTTTACCGGACGACGTATCAAGCCCGAGGATTTCAAGTCGGTGCGCACGATCAACGATGTTGTCACTGCCGTCGAACAATTGATGCAGCGGTAACAATGTCCAGATACGCAAGCATGGCGCTCGCGCTGATATGGCCGCTACTGGTACTGCTTTTGCACGATGATATCGGCAGCTGGCCGTTACTGGTCATCGGTGCGGCACTACTCGCCTGGAGAATGCCTCAAGCGCGCTACCTGGCAGCCGCTGCGGCGGTCCTGCTGGTCGCCCTGGGCGGGTTGGGGCACGCGGAACTCGGCATGCGGGGCTACCCCATTGCCGTGAACGCGATCATGCTGGCTATCTTTCTCTCCAGCCTGTGGCGTGGCATGCCGATCATCGAGCGCTTGGCGCGTCTGCGTGAGCCCGAGCTGCCCGCTGCGGGGATACGTTATACCCGGCATGTTACCTGGGCATGGTGCGGCTTTTTTGTGCTCAACGGCGGCATTGCGTGCTGGACAGCACTGTATGCAAGCCTTGCTACCTGGACGTTATACAATGGCGCCATCAGCTATGGCCTGATCGCCATCATGTTTGCCGGTGAATGGCTGTTACGTCACCGGATGCGGAGTCGCCTGTCGTGACCTTTATCTCGCTTACTCAGTTACCCTGGCGTGCGGCTTTTGCCCGCCATGAGTCGCTGCCCAGCCACTGGGTGTGTGGCGCCTCCCTTGCGTCGCATATTGATGCATGGCACCACTGGCTGGCGGACAAACCCACCGGCCGCTGGCTGCTATGCCAACAGCAACCGGTAGCGTTCTGCGCCGCCCTGATCGCCTTGTGGGAAAGCGGCCGGGTCGCCGTACTGCCCGCCGATGATCGCCCCGAAACGCTCTCCCGGCTGGCAAGCGAAGTCGATGGCATCCTGCCCGATGCGCCCAAGCCGCAACTCCCGCAGAGCGCTGAAACACGCCCACGCGTTGCGCCTCTTGATCCGAGCGCTACCGCCGTTGTGCTATCCACCTCAGGCTCCACCGGCAACCCCGTTCAGTTAGCCAAGCGATTTGATCAGTTGGAGGCAGAGTTATCAGCCCACGCCAGGCTTTGGCCACTGGCAGACAGCGGGGTTATTTCCCAGGTCAGCCACCAGCATATTTACGGGCTGCTCACCGGCATACTGCATCCCTTGTGCACAGGCGCACCTTTTTGCGGTGGTAAAAGCCGGTATCCCGAAGCGCTGATGGCCCGTTTGCAGGAAGCCGATGCAGCAGGCCTGCATCCGGTCGTGGTCAGCTCCCCTGCGCAGCTGTCGCGCTTGCCTGAACACCTGCCCTGGCACGCCGCTAAGCCGCCTGCCCGCGTGTTCTCATCGGGTGCGCCCTTGGCACTGGAACATGCGCAGCTTACTGAACGCCTGTTACAGGCGCCGGTCATCGAGATCTATGGCAGCACCGAAACGGGCGGCATTGCCCAGCGTCGCCAAACACGCCGTATCAGCTGGCAGCCGCTGCCCGGCGTGGAGTTAGCATTTCAAGATGGCGGCCTGAGCCTGCGATCGCCGTATCTTGAGATGCCTCAGCAGTGGTGGCATCAGCCTGACCAGGTAGCGCCGGTAGATGACGGCTTCACGCTCCTGGGTCGAGCGGATCGTCTGGTCAAGATTGGCGGCAAGCGCGTTTCACTTGATCATGTGGAGCGCCTCCTTACGGCAGTGGAAGAGGTCAGCGAGGTACGCTGTGTCGACCTTGACCGCGCCGACAGCCGTCTGGGTGCGGTGGTCGTGCTGGATGAAGCATCTCTTCCGCACCAGCGTGAAGCTCGGCAACATTTGATCCAGCGTATGCGCAAATACCTTTTCGATCACCTGGAGCCTATTGCCGTGCCCCGTTATTGGCGCTTTGTCGAAACGCTGCCGAGCAATGCCCAGGGAAAGCTGGACCGCACGCTGATCAACCGCCTGTTTGCCGATCTGGACGATCCCAAAGTGCCGCGCTGGCTGGGCGAGCATCCTCTGGATGCCAACAGCTGCGTACTGACGCTGGAAGTTCCGGAGCGGCTGGTGTTTCTGGAAGGCCACTTCGATCAGTATCCGATCGTCCCGGGCGTGGTGATGGTGCAGTGGGCCATCCATTATGCCCACGATATCTTTGGCCACAGAGGTGTGTTTCTGGGTATCGAGCGCTTGAAGTTTACGCGCGCGCTGCTGCCCGGCACTCGCTTCACCCTAGAGCTGACCCGCCGCGAAGACGGTATCGCGTTTAGCATTGACTCCCAGGAAGGGCGTCACTGCGCCGGGCGGGTTCGCCTGCAAGCACCCAAGGGAGATCAGCATGGCTGAACCAAGGCCCTGTATCCTGATCCCTGTGTACAACCACCCAGCGACGATCACTCCGCTCTGCACGGAACTGGCAGCGCTTGAGATACCGCTGCTGCTGGTCGATGACGGCAGTGATCAGCAGTGCGCCGCCGTTCTGGATCGCCTGGCTGAACAGGGCCATCACCTGCTGCGTCTTGAGACTAACCAGGGCAAGGGGGCGGCGGTACGTGCCGGACTGCGCTACGCCGAGCAGCTGGGGTTCAGCCATGCACTTCAGGTCGATGCCGACGGCCAGCACGGGGTCGACGACCTGCCCGCGTTTCTCGCCACATTAAAGGTGGCTCAGGAAGCGCTGGTAGTGGGTTATCCGCGCTATGACGCCAGCGTTCCCCGAGTGCGCTTCTATGGCCGCTACGCCACTCATATCTGGGTGTGGATAAATACCTTATCGCTGGATATTCGCGACTCGATGTGCGGTGTCAGGCTCTACCCGGTGGTGCCGCTCAACCGAATGCTGGCCCGCCATCCCTGCGGCAATCGCATGACCTTCGATACCGAAGTGCTGGTGCGCTGGCACTGGGCACAAGGTGCCATGATGCACCGGCCGGTACGCGTGCACTACCCCCGCGATGGCATCAGTCATTTTGCCGCATGGCGCGACAACCGGCAGATATCGCTGATGCATACGCGCCTGTTTTTCGGCATGTTGTGGCGCCTGCCGCGCTTGCTCGCCAGGCGCTTTCAGCCACACCGCGAGGCGAGCCCATGAGCCATCACTGGGCGCGGATCGGCGAACGCGGCACGCTGCTGGGAATGACCCTGATGGTGGCTATACAGCGGCGCCTGGGTCGCTGGCCTTTTCGGCTGGCGCTATGGCCGGTGATGCTCTGGTATTTTCTCGTCCACACCACGGCGCGACGCGCTTCCCAGGCTTTTCTGCAACGCCTTTATCCCTCGCTCAAACAGCAGCCTTTCGCCCGTTGGTGGCAAAGCTATCGCCACTTTCTGGCCTTTGGCGAAACGCTGATGGACAAGGTCGAAGCGTGGAGCGGCAATATTGCCGACGAGCGCCTGGTGGGTAGCGGGGTCGAGCGCTTCACTCAAGCGATCGCTGGCGGTCAGGGCGGATTGATCCTTGTCGCCCACCACGGCAATCTTGACGTTGTGAATGCGCTGACCGAACGCCATACCAATCTCGACCTGACGGTCATGATGCACACCCGCAATGCGCGCAAGTTCAATGCCCTGCTTGAACGCGTCACGGGCAAGCCACGCCCACAGATTCTCGAAGTCAGCGAAGTTACCCCGGCCACTGCCCAGACGCTGGCTGAGCGCATTAACGCCGGTGGCTATGTGGTCATCGCCGCCGACCGCCTTCCCCTGTCAGGCGAGCGAACCCAGCCGCTTGATTTTCTCGGCGACCGGGCAAGCTTCCCGGAAGGCCCTTTCCGCCTGGCGACCTTGCTGCGCTGCCCACTCTATACGCTGGCCTGCGTGCGCGATGATGACCACTTCAGGATCGACTTTGAGCTTCTTGGCGACACCCAGAGCCTGCCTCGTCGTCAGCGTGAAACGTGGATTACCGAGACCATGCAGGCGCATGCCGACCACCTGGCCGAACGCGTTCGGCGGCACCCGCTGCAATGGTTCAATTTTTATCCCTTCTGGATAAATGACACTGGATACCTTCATGACGATACTGCGTGACCCGACGGCGGGCCCTTTTACCCGCGAGCCGCTTATTCTGGATGGATCGATGGTCAGCCTTGAAGAGGTGTTGGCGGTTGCCGAAGGTCGCCGCCGCGTCATTCTGTCGACAACCCCCGATTTTCGTAAGCGTATTGCCAAAGGCAATGCCTTTCTCGAGCGCCTGCTAGAGGAAGAGGGCGTTGTCTACGGCGTTACCACCGGTTATGGCGACTCCTGCACCCGCGAAGTCTCCGCCTCCGACCTGGAGCAACTGCCCCGCCAGCTGTACACCTTTCATGGCTGCGGGTTGGGCGAGGCGCTGTCGGTTGAAGCCGCGCGGGCAGTGATCATGGTACGCCTTGTCTCGCTTTGTCGCGGCGTATCCGGCGTCAGCGTCGAACTTCTCGAGCGCCTGACATGGTTGCTTGAACACGACGTGATACCGGTGATTCCTGAAGAAGGCTCTGTCGGGGCCAGCGGGGATCTCACACCGCTATCTTACCTGGCTGCCGTCTTGTGCGGTGAGCGGGACGTATTTCATGACGGCGAGCGACGGCCTACGGCTGAGGTGTTCGCCGAGCACGGGCTTACACCCTATCGCCTGAAGCCCAAGGAAGGTCTGGCACTGATGAACGGCACCGCGGTGATGACAGCGCTGAGCGTGTTCGCCTTCGCCCGCACCACTTATCTGGCGCGGCTGGCCACCCGTATCACAGCGCTTTCCGTGCATGCGCTGAACGGCAACCCCTACCACTTTGATGCCGAGCTGTTCGCCGCCAAACCGCATCCGGGGCAGAACAAGGTAGCCGAACGCCTGCGCGAGGATCTCCACGCGCCCGATACGCCGCGCAACTCATCGCGCCTTCAGGATCGCTACTCGACGCGCTGCGCCCCGCATGTGATCGGCGTAGTGGAAGATGCCCTGCCCTGGTGGCGCCAGTTTCTCGAGAACGAACTCAACAGCGCCAACGACAATCCGTTGATCGACGCCGAACAAGGCAAGGTCATGCACGGCGGCCACTTTTACGGCGGCCATGTCGCCT
This sequence comes from Halomonas colorata, assembly GCF_014897985.1. Lineage (GTDB taxonomy): Bacteria > Pseudomonadota > Gammaproteobacteria > Pseudomonadales > Halomonadaceae > Vreelandella > Vreelandella colorata. Next base: position 42,361 of record NZ_JABUZA010000027.1, on the reverse strand, counting down.
TCGCCATGGATAGCCTCAAGCAGGCCTGCGCCAACCTCGCGGATTTGCTCGACCGCCAACTGGCGCTGCTGGTGGATGCTCGTTTCAATCATGGGTTGCCCAGCAACCTGAGCGGCGCCGCCCCCGAGCGGGCCAGCCTTAATCATGGCTACAAGGCCGTGCAGATCGGCGCATCCGCATGGACCGCCGAGGCGCTGAAGCTGACCATGCCCGCCAGCGTTTTCTCGCGCTCCACCGAATGCCACAATCAGGACAAGGTCAGCATGGGCACGATTGCCGCCCGCGATGCGCTGCGTGTGCTCACCCTGGTAGAACAGGTCGCGGCCGCCACGCTGCACGCGGCCTGTCAGGGTGTTGAGCTACGCAGCCAGATAGGCGATACGCCACCGTTGCCCGACCGTCTGGCTGAATTTCTGACCGACTGCCGCCTGATCTTTCCGGCACTTGGCGAAGACCGCGCCCTGGAACACGAACTCCGCACCCTGTGTGACGTGATTCGCCAACGCCACTGGAGCCTATATGACGCTTGATGATGGCAAACTGCCCCGCTACGAGACCGAACTGACGATACCGTTTCACGATATCGACATGATGCAGGTGGCCTGGCACGGCCACTATGTGCGCTACCTGGAAATTGCCCGCTGCGCGCTGCTCGATGCGCTCGATTACAACTACCCCCAAATGCAGGCCTCAGGGTTTGCCTGGCCGGTGATCGATTTACGCCTGCGCTACGCGGCACCGGTGCTATTCGCTCAGCGAATCGCAATCGAAGCGCGCCTGAGCGAGTGGGAGAACCGCCTCAAGATCGACTACACCATTCGCGATGCACACACACGCAAACGCCTGACGCGCGCCTGGAGCGTTCAGGTAGCCGTCGGAATTGAAGACCGCGAAATGCGCCTGGAATCGCCCCCCGTTCTGCGGGAACGTCTGCTCGCCTGGCAGGAGGCCAATCAATGATGCGCGCCATTAACCAAGCAGCTTTTTGTGCTCTTGCCCTTTTTGCCCTCACCATGCTGGCCGCCAGCGCCACCGCGTGGGCGGCTCCTGACACTGACGAGCTTGCCGCACGCCTGGCCGACAATGCACCGCAGTGCGGGCGATTCGAGCAGACACGCTGGCTAGCCGACCTTGATAGTCAGTTGGAAAGCCGTGGAACCTTTGAACATCAAGACGCGGGGCTTGTCTGGCAAACGACCTCCCCCATCAATGACCGCGTGGTGCTGAGCGCAGACAACGACGAGCTGCCGATGGGTTTTCAGGCGGTCGCCCCGGTGCTTGGTGGCCTGCTTTCAGGCGACTGGCAGGCGTTGGAGAGATACTTCGCCATCGAACTCAGCGGCACTCAAGATGAGTGGCAAGCCAAGCTTACGCCCAGTGAAGCGAACATCGCCCAACGGCTTGACCATCTGCTGGTTCACGGCAACCAGCAGGTAGAGCGTGTCGAGATCGCGTTCACCAATGATGACCGCCTTGAGCTTGCCTTAAGCGGCGCGGATTGCGAGCGCCTTGAAGACGATAAGCACACACCGTGAGTGAAGCAACGCACCCCGGGCGCCTGGAGCGTCTGGCAGCTATCGGCTGGGCGGGGCTGCTGCTGGGCTGCGCCCTGCTCTTGGCTGGCCTGCTGAGCAAAGGCGCAGCGCTGGATACGCGCATCACCGCGCTGCTCCCGGAAACCCGGCAGGGAGCGCTGCTCGAACACGCCGAACAGCGCTTGACGCAAGCCTTCGAGGACCGCTTCGTGCTGCTGGTGCAGGGCGAAGCGCCGGCTCGGCTGGTTGCGGATTTCAAGGTCCGCCTTGAACAATCGGCCAGCGTTACGGCCTTTGACGATGACATTCTGCACACCCCCGACAGCGACTTGTCAGCGTACCGTTATCGGCTGCTATCGCCCTCGTTGGCCGCTGCCGATAACGACGCCTGGGTACAACGTGGTCTGCGACAGCTGTTCACGCCGGGAGGCGACGCGGACCCACGCCAGGACCCCTTTGGCCTGCTGGATGCTTGGCAGGACCAGCGCCTGGCGGGTCCTATTCGCCTGATCGACGGCCTGCCTGCCGTCAGGGATGAGAGTGGTAACTGGTTCATCGTAAGCGGCCAACTCACGGCCAGCCCCTACGATATGGCCATGCAGCAACGCCTTGTCACGGCGCTTGCGGAGTTTAGCGATGCTCATCCCGAAGCCGAACTGCTGAGAAGCGGGCTGGTGTTTCACGCCGCCGCCGGTGCCGAGCAGGCCAAGCGCGAAACCCTGACCATCGGCACCGGCTCGCTGCTGGGTATCGCCTTGCTGCTCTGGATCACCTTTCGGCGCGGCTCGATACTGGCCAGCCTGTTGCTGCCGGTGGCGTGTGGCGTTCTGTTTGCGCTGCCCTTGACCTGGCTATTGTTTGGTACGCTCAACCTGCTAACGCTGGCCTTTGGCGCTAGCTTGATCGGCATTGCGATAGATTACGCCCTGCATTTTCAATGCGCTCGCCAGCTGGCGCCCGAACAGCCGCTGGCCAGGCTTTGGCCAGGGCTATTACTCGGTCTGATATCAAGCCTCGTCGCCTATCTTGTCCAGCTTGCCACGCCGCTGCCGGGGCTGCGCCAGATGGCCACGTTCGTGGCGCTAGGCCTGATAGGTGCCTGGCTGACAGTGCGCCTTTGGCTGCCATGGTTCACCCCGCGCCCCCATGCCGCCACCGCGCGTATTGCCACGCGGCTGAACCGCCTGCGTTTACCGCTTCACGCGCCCAGGTATTGGGGGCTGCTCGCCCTGCTTGGGGTTCTCGCAGTGGTCATGATCGCCACGCGGCTGTCCGCTGACGATGATCTTCGCCAGCTCAATCCGTCACCTGCCGAGCTGATTACCGAGCAGCAACGCGTGCAGATACTGCTGGATAGCCCGACCGCCAGCCGCTATCTGCTTGTTACTGCCGAGCAGGAAGACGAACTATTGGAGCGCCTTGAAGCGCTGGACGCGGACCTTGCCGATTTAGAGGCGCAAGGGCACTTGACCCACTACCGCCACCTGGCTCAGGCGGTGCCCTCTAAAGCGACGCAAGACGCCAACCTTGAGCGTGTACGCCAGGCCTACCGTAACGCCCTGCCCGAGCTGATCGCCCAGGCGGGCCTTCCACCGGCCTTGCTAGAAACCGCGCAGCGCTCGCTTGAAAGCGTACCGCTGCTGACGATCACCACGTGGCTCGACACTCCGGTGGGGCAAGCCGATGCCATGCTCTGGCTAGACGCAGACGCCGATGACGAGCGTGCAGACATGGCGGCGCTGATAACGCTGGGCGATGCCGACAGTACTGCTCAACAGGCACTGACTCGCCTTGCTGCACCGGAATACGTTCTTTACCAGGACCGAGTGGCAACGTTATCCAGCCACTTGGCACAGCTCCGCGACCAGATCGCCCTGTGCCTGGCCATCGCCGTGGCGGGGCTTGCAATGATATTTGGCGTTCGCTATCGCGGGCGGGCCTGGCGCGTATTATTGCCGCCGCTGGGTGCTCTGCTGGCGACCCTGGCACTGTTGAGCGCACTCAATATCGGGTTGACGCTTTTCCATCTGCTGGGGTTGCTGCTGGTACTGGGTATCGGTCTTGATGCGGGCATCTTCAGCACGGAACACCCGGACAGCGCAGCCGTGTGGCTGGCCATTAGCCTGTCGTGTGCCTCGAGCCTTTTGGCCTTCGGCCTACTGGCGTTCAGTGCCACACCCGCGCTTCACTACCTGGGGCTGACCTGCCTCATTGGCCTTGCATCCGCGTGGGCGCTTGTGCCGTTTGCCAGGGCGGGCGCCCGGCCTCTCTCTTCTCGACAGGACACTCCCTGATGGCGACAGAAGCAACACAGCACATGAAAGCTCAGTCTTTAAAACCCCAGCGTTTGGGAACCCAAGACAGCACCGATGTGGCCATCATCGGTGCCGGCCCTTCCGGCGCAGCGGCGGCGGCCTGGCTTGCAAAGCGGGGTCTGGATGTACGGGTGATCGAGCGCAGCCGCTTTCCGCGCTTCTCCATCGGTGAAAGCTTATTGCCCCAGTGCATGGTGCATCTTGAGGCCTGTGGCCTGCTGGAGGCCGCCAAGGCCGGCGGATTTCAAATCAAGAACGGGGCGGCCTTTACCTGGCGGGATCGCTACGCGGCCATCGATTTTCGCGACAAGTTCAGCCCAGGCCCAGGCACCACGTGGCAAGTCGAACGCGCTGATTTTGACCAGCGCCTGATCGAAGGCGCGCGCCAGCTGGGCGCACAGGTTGAGTTTGATACCCGCGTTGAAGCCTTTGTCGCCGACCCCGAACGGCCCAGCCTTACGCTGGTCGATGCCAACGGTGAGCAGCGCTCGTTACACGCACGCTTTGTGCTCGATGCCAGTGGCTATGGTCGCGTCCTGGCGCGCCTCACCGGCCTTGCCCGCCCCTCGACGCTTGAGTCACGCTGTGCGCTGTTTACGCATATCGAGGATCGCATCGACTGTTCGCGTTACGACCGCGAGAAGATACTGATCGGCTTGCACCCTGAGCATCCCGGCATCTGGTACTGGCTGATTCCCTTCAAGAATGGACGGGCATCGGTCGGCGTCGTGGGTGACCGGGCAACGCTGGAGGCCGCCGGCGTCAATGACGATGAACGCCTGTGGCATTTCATCCGTGCCGAACCGATGCTCGCCGAACTGCTGGTCAATGCGAGCGCCACGCGTGACATTGGCCGCCTGGAAGGGTATTCAGCAGATGTCGAGCAGCTGCACGGCCCAGGTTTCGCCCTGCTGGGTAACGCGGGCGAATTTCTTGATCCGGTTTTCTCTTCAGGCGTGACTATCGCCCTGGATTCGGCTCTGCGTGCCGCTCCCCTGGTCGAGCGCCAGCTGGCCGGTGAACACATCGATTGGGATAGCCAGTTTGAGCAACCCCTACGACGCGGTGTCGCCACCTTCCGCGAATTTGTCGACGCCTGGTACGATGGCCGCTTACCGCGGATCATCTTCAATGACCAGCAGGTACCGCGCATACGCACCATGATCAGCTCAGTGCTCGCCGGCTACGCCTGGGATGAAGAAAACCCGTTCGTTGCCGCCAGCCGTCGACGGTTAAACAGCCTGGCAGAGGCCTGTACCGATATGCCCCGCCATAGCGCAGGAAAGGACGAATGACCATGACGTTATCGCGCTTCGTGTATCAGGCAGGATTGATTATCGCCGCCCTATTAGTGCTGGTCGGCTGTGCCGGACAGCCGGTGGCAACCGTGCCCAGCCTTGCGACACTGCCGGAGATGGAAACGCAGCGGCAGCGCCTGACGTTTGAACATGATGACCAGCGCCATGAGATGATTGGCGTTCTGCGCCACGACGACAAGGCGTTGCGCCTGGCCATACTAAGCCCACAAGGCCAGCGCCTGCTGACCCTGATACACGACGACAGCGGCAGCCGCTTTCTACAGGATGCGGCCTTTGAGCCGCCCTTTACCGCCGAGTGGCTGGCTAGCCGTTTGAGCTGGAACCTGTGGCCCGCGCCTGCTATTGACCAAGCCTTTGAGTCCAACGCCTGGTCACTGCAAGAAGATGAGACGGGCCGCACGATCCGCTATCGACAGCGCGTCGTCGCACGGATCAGCGGTAACCCGGCATGCACGTTAATTGACGACGTCGAGGCAGGTTACCGCCTGTATATCATGCCCCTTAGTGACAGTAACAGTAACAGTGACACCGACCAGACAGCCGCCCCATGTTTAACCCCTTGATAGCGTCTCAGATGCCTCCTTGTCGCCTCCTGCCACCGGCCCTGGTCTGTTCGATCGGTGACGATCTGGCAACCATTGCCGATGCCCTGTTCACTGGCCGTCGTGGGCTTGAGTATGACGACGTGTTTACCCCCGGGCGGCCTTTACCGCTAGGCCGAGTCACGACCTCCCTGCCCGATGCCCAGGCACTGCCGCCAGCGCACCGCTCGCGCAATAACCAGTTGCTGGCTGCCGCTTTGGCGCAACTGGCACCGACGCTTGAGGCTTTTCGCAAGCGGCACCCCCAGGCGCGTATCGGCGTGGTGCTCGGCACCAGTACCTCCGGCATCGGCGAAACCGAAACGGCGCTGGCTGAGCGTCAGCGAGAAGGCCACTGGCCCGACGACTTTCATTACCAGCGCCATGAAATTGGCTCGCCGGCCCGGTTCGTTGCCGAGTGGCTCGGCCTTGACGGGCCAGCCTACACGCTCTCTACCGCCTGTACGTCAAGTGCGCGCGCCCTGGCAAGCGCCAAACGCCTGCTGGCGAGCGGCGCGTGCGATGCGGTCATCGCCGGTGGGGCTGACAGTCTTTGCGGGTTGACCGTCAACGGGTTTGCCTCGCTTGAGGCGCTTAGCGACCGCCCGTCTCAGCCTTTCGCGGCCGAGCGTGACGGTATCAACCTTGGAGAAGCCGCCGCGCTGTTTCTGGTGACGGCGGAAACCGGCGGTATTCAGCTCAGTGGCTATGGTGAAAGCAGCGACGCTTACCATATTTCCGCCCCACGGCCAGATGGCCAAGGGGCCATTCAGGCGATGCAAGCGGCGCTTGCCATGGCCAAGCTGCCCGCCACGGCCATTGATTATCTCAACCTGCACGGCACCGCCACGCGCCAGAACGACAGCATGGAAGCCAAGGCAGTCGCAACGCTTTTCGGCAGTACGTTACCGTGCAGTTCAACGAAGGCCCTGACCGGGCACACACTGGGCGCCTGCGGCGCGCTCGAAGCGGCGTTCTGCTGGCTGACGCTCAATGAGGGCCGCCTGCCGCCCCAGGTTCACGATAGTGCCGTCGACCCAGAACTTGCGTTACTGAATTACGCCAAGACGACGACTCACCAAGGCCGTTGCGCGATCAGCAATGCCTTCGCGTTCGGGGGTAATAACATCGCCTTGTTGCTGGAACGTTTCAATGAATGATTCACTTATGCCCGCACGGCTTGACCTGCCCTGCGATATCGCGCCGTACGTGCCACACCGCCTGGGCATGTGCCTTCTGGATACGCTACTGGCCGTGGGTGACGAACATCTGCATGCCCGCGTCGTACCCCAACCCGACAACCTGTTCGCCACGCCAGACGGTATTCCCGGCTGGGTCGGGTTAGAGTGGCTTGCCCAGGCCGTTGCCGCGTGGGCCGGTGTGCAATCCGTGGCGTCAGGCGATACGCCGAAAATCGGCTTTCTACTCGGCACGCGCCGTTATCAGTGCCAGCAGCCGTTTTTCCCCTTCGATCAGCCAATACGCATCGAAGTGGAGCTCGATTTTCGGGCAGATAATGGCCTGGGCGCGTTTCAGGGGCGCTTGCTAGATGCTCAGCAACAGCTGATCGCTAACGCCACACTCAACGTGTTTCAGCCCGATTCGCAACAGGCGCTGGAAATGATGCAACAAGGGAGCACCCAATGACGAATACCATCCTGGTTACCGGTTCAAGCCGCGGTATCGGCCAAGCTATCGCTTTGCGCCTGGCGCGGGATGGCTTCGATATCGTCGTACATTGCCGCCAGCGTCAGGCAGAGGCAAAAGCCGTCGCAAACCAGATTCGTGATATGGGCCGCAATGCCCGCGTGCTGTGCTTTGATGTTGCCGACAGGGCCGCGGCGCAGCAGGCGCTGGATGCCGATATCGAAGCGCATGGCGCCTACTATGGCGTTGTCTGCAATGCAGGCATTACCGCCGACGGCGCCTTCCCCGCGCTCTCTGATGAGGATTGGGACAGCGTGATCCACACCAACCTTGATGGCTTCTACAACGTCGTGAAACCCCTCGTCATGCCAATGATTCGCCGCCGGGCACCCGGCCGCATCGTCGTGATGTCCTCGGTTTCAGGCATGATGGGCAACCGTGGCCAGGTCAACTACAGCGCTGCCAAGGCCGGGCTGATCGGCGCCATGAAAGCACTGGCCGTGGAGCTGGCTAAACGCCGCATTACGGTCAACTGCGTTGCCCCAGGGTTGATCGACACCGACATGACCGACGACCTGGTTACCGAGGAGGCGCTCAAGCTGATTCCCATGCGCCGCACCGGCACCAGCGAAGAAGTCGCGGCCACGGTGGGCTTTCTATGCTCAGGCGATGCCGGCTATATCACGCGGCAGGTGTTCGCCGTCAACGGAGGAATGTGCTGATGGCAAGCAATGCACAACGCCAGGACAGGCTGGGGCGCCGAGTGGTAGTGACCGGCATGGCCGGCTTCTCGCCTATCGGCAACGACTGGCCAAGCATAAAGGCACGCCTTGAGCGCTTGCAAAACGGCGTTATCCACATGGATGACTGGGAATGCTATGACGGCCTCAATACGCGCCTGGGTGCCCCGGTACGCGACTTCAACTTGCCTGCCCACTATCATCGTCGGGCGCTGCGCAGCATGGGTCGTGGCGCGCAGATGGCCACGCGTGCCAGTGAACTGGCCCTGGAAGATGCAGGCCTGCTGGACACGCCGCTCTTAGGCAGTGGCCAGATGGGGATCGCGTACGGCGCCTCCGCAGGGGAACCCGATGCCGTCGCCGACTTTGGCAATATGTTGATCAATAAGTCGACCGACGGCCTGAACGCCAACTCCTATATTCGCATGATGGCCCACACCGCACCGGTCAATATCGGCGTTTTTCTCGGGGTGCGCGGACGGATCTATACCACCTCAAGTGCCTGCACGTCTGGCAGCCAGGGCATCGGCTATGCTTACGAAGCCATTCGCTTTGGACGCCAGACCGCCATGATCGCGGGCGGCTGCGAGGAGCTTTCGGCTTCCGAGGCGGCCGTCTTCGATACGCTATTTGCCACCAGCACGCTCAATGACGCGCCGCACACCTCGCCGCGCCCCTTTGACGCCGAACGCGACGGCCTGGTGATCGGAGAAGGGGCAGGCACGCTGATTCTTGAGGAGCTGGAGCACGCCCAGGCTCGGGGAGCCACCATTCACGCCGAGCTTGTGGGCTTTGGCACCAACAGCGATGGCCGCCACGTTACCCAGCCGGATGCCAGTGTCATGGAGCAGGCGATACGCCAGGCACTGGAGGATGCAAATTTGCAGCCCGAGCAGATTGGTTATGTCAGCGCCCACGGCACGGCCACCGAGCGGGGCGATATTGCCGAGAGCCATGCGACACACGCGGTGTTCGGCTCAAACCTGCCGATTAGCGCTTTCAAAAGCTTCACCGGCCACACGCTGGGCGCCTGCGGCGCGCTGGAAGCCTGGGTGGCCATCAAGATGATGCAGGAAGGCTGGTTTCACGGCACCGCCAATCTTGACCGCCTTGATGACGCCTGTGCAGAACTCGATTATTTGAACGGCTCAGGACGAGACATGCAGTGTGACTACGTCATGAGCAATAACTTTGCTTTTGGAGGCATCAACACCTCGTTGATCTTCCGTCGCTGGTCCTGATGTCAGCATCCTGCTCAGGGCCACTCACACTACCTGCTCTCAGGTACTTAAACCCAGCAAGAAGGAACGCTAAATGAGCCGAGGAATAATGTTAATGGGAGTGCTGCTAGGCGCTCTACTCGTAAGCACGACGAGCCATGCGCGCGACACGACACACATGCTCTCCATTGAGGACGCATTGAACACGCCCGACGCCAGAGCACGGCTCGATTCCAATATTCAATTTATCTTTGGCGACACCCCGCACGGCGAGATCACCGCCGAGTATGGTCCTGCGGTCACAAATAAAAAGACCAATGCCTTCAACAAGTCTGATGTAGAAGCCTGCGAGTGGGTCATGCTCTCGGCGCTGCTCAGCTTGCAAGACCGTGTCAGGGAAGAAGGCGGCAATGCGGTTGTTAATATTGAAAGTTTCTATGACCGCCGCCCGATGTCCTCAACCAGTGAGTACGAGTGCCATGCGGGCGCCATCATGGCCGGTGTCGTGCTGCGAGGTGATGTTGTCACGTTAGCCGACGAATGATCGCCTATCTGGACATTGTGTTGGCCCAAGCCCCCGCTCACAGCAGCGGGGCTTGTTTATCGGCGCTGGGCAGAGAGCTTCTCTCCAGGCTTGCCGACGCGCGTGGCTACCACTGCCCCGTTAGTGAGTGGTCTCCCAGAGGCGGCGGCGCGCCATGGCACCCAGCGCTTCCACCGCCCTGGAAAGCATGTCTCTCCCACCGCGATGGGCGCGTCATTGCAGGTATTTCCACGGCACCGATGGGCATCGACATCGAGCATGCTCGCCTGCGCCATGAGAAACGCTTACCCGAGCTGGTGGCGTGCCTGCCTGAGGCCGACGTACGCCGCAAGATACATCAGTCTGCGGTACCTCTGGACGCCTTTTACCGCGCATGGACCCTCCACGAAGCGCTTTACAAGCTGGATAGCCTGTCCGGCACGCCTTCAAGCCATGTATTGAGCACCCGTCTTGAGCGGCTAGCCGCTGGGGGCGATGTTCATGCCTGGCAATGGCAGCAACAAGGCTGGACCATCAGCCTTTGCACACAGGCGAGTTCGCTTGTAATTCGCGCCCTTCCCCATATCCCTTTTATAAAACACTGCTAACGGACTTGTCGCCGCTTACCCTTCACCATCCATTACTTCCTGGCGGAAAATAGTAGCTTGCTAACGACAGTGCTATCATCGGAGCCTTTGTCATTTCGATGTTTATCCAGGGAAGTTCACCATCAGCCGTTTAGCCCATACCAAAGCCGTGCTGCTGTTTGCCAGCACCATGACCGTGATGTCGGGGGCGATTATCGCGCCTGCCCTGCCGGGTATCAGCCGCCATTTTTCCGAGCATCCGCAGGTGCTGATTCAACTGATCCTGACGCTGCCCGCGCTGATGATTACGCTGTTCAGCCCGCTGATGGGCTATCTGGCCGACCGGTTTGGGCGCAAGCCGTTGCTGCTGTTGATGCTGAGCATTTACGGGCTGGCGGGTGGCGCGGGCTTTCTGATCGATAGCGTCGAGCTCTTGTTGGCCTCAAGGGCGCTGATGGGCGTGGCCGTGGCGGGCATCCTGAGTATCAGCACCACGCTGGTAGGCGACTACCTGGAAGGCTCCGAGCGGATACGCTTTCTGGGGTTGCAGAGTAGCTGCATGGCGCTCGGCGGGGTGGTGTTCATCAACCTGGGCGGCCTGCTTTCCGACTGGAGCTGGCGCGGGCCTTTCTTGCTCTACCTGACCGGCGTGCTGCTGCTGCCTTACGCCTGGGCGATGCTTAGAGAGCCCCATTCACAAGCTGGCGCCAGCGCCATTCACGCAGAAGAGCCGGTCAAGGTCGACTTCGGCCGCACGGCGCTGGCCTACTTCACGGGCATGCTGGCCATGATGCTGTTCTACATGTTTCCGGCTCAGCTCCCCTTTTTACTCTCTGAACAGGGCGAGATCAGCGGCTTGGCCATCGGCGTCGCACTTTCCACCGCCGCATTGACGGCTAGCGTCGTGTCATTCTGCTACGGCTACTACAAACCCTTTTTATCGGTGATCACGATCTATGTGGCCGGGTTTGTGTTAGCCGCTGCAGGCTTTCTGGTCGTCGGACTTACGCACAGCTATGCCATGGCAATTGCGGGCGCGGCCGTCTCCGGCTTGGGCCTGGGCGCCTTTATGCCCAACACCACCGCCTGGCTGATGCGCATTACGCCGCAGCGAGTGCGTGGCCGCGTGTTTGGAGGCTTTACCGCAACCTTCTTCTTCGGCCAGTTTATCTCGCCGATTGCGGTCGCCCCTGCGGTTATCTGGCTGGACTCCTTACGCAACGTCTACACGGGCATGACCGTGCTCTGCTGCGTGTTGGCCGTGATATTGGCTATTCTAGGCAAGACGCTGTTACGCGCTGATAGCAAGCTCTAAAAGCGGTAGCAACGTTCTTTATGCCAAGCTGCTCTCATTCCCCACCGTCCTGATGACCTACTCATCAGGACGGCGAAAATACCAGCCCAATAATGCTGACAAAGATCAGCACCGCGCCCAGCACCCGGAAAAACACCGCCGTATCGGCTTTGACGATATAGCGGTGTGCCCGCTCGCCCAGCAGATGACCGGCAAGCGCACAGGGCAATAGCCACAGCTGGTGAATCAACTGTAGATCCACGCCGGCAAACAGAAACGAGATCATCTTGATCACGACCAGAATAAACCACAGCACGAACATGGTATCGCGCAGCTGTTCCTTGACGACATGCGAGGCAAACACGGCCACGATCAGCGGCGCACCAATCAGCGACGTACCGCTGACATAACCACCCAGCGCCAGCAGCACATAGTCGACATACTTGTTGTTGCTCTTGAAGGGCTTATTGAGCACATAGCCGATGGCGTAGACCAGCACGATGCCGAAAATAATGCCGGTCATGATATTGGCAGGCAGCGTTAACAGCCCCACTACCCCAATCAGCTTGGGGATGATCATGACTTTCAGAGCTTTGCGTAAATAGCCCCAATCAATATTGCTCTCAACAGAAGCGTTGCCGTTCTCCCGCTTTAATTGGCGGTTGCCCTGCCAGGCAATCCAGCTGGAGAAGATCAGTAGGTGAACGGCGATAATCGGCAGGAAAAGCAGCGGGTCATTAACAACCAGTAATAGGAATGGCAACGCCAGCACCGCGCCGCCAAACCCCAGGCTGGTTCTGACAAAACCGCTCCAGGCAAAGATCAAACCGATCAACGCATACTGGTACCACAACAAATCCGCCATTCACTTGCTTCCCTGGTTATCAAGCTGGTTATAAAGCTAGTTATAAAAAACTGTATTGCCTGCCTATCGCCCACCAGCTGGGTAACAGCGCCTGCACGCTGGTGTGGGCAAAACGATCATCCATTAATACCACAACCCCCTCATCAGAGGGGCTGCGGATTACCCGCCCGGCGGCCTGTACCACCTTGATCATCCCCGGAATACGGTAGGTGTAGTCATCGCCTTTGCCAAACCGTGCCGTCAGGCGCGCTTTGAGGGCTTCGTTGAAAGCGTTAAACGGGGGTAGACCCAGCGTTGCGATAAACGCTCCAATCAGCCGGTCGCCGGGCAGGTCCACCCCTTCAGCAAAGGCGCCGCCCAATACCGCAAAGCCGATGCCACGGCCGCCCGGCGTAAAACGCTGCAAGAATGCTTCGCGCTCGGCTTCACGCATGCCCGGCGTTTGGGCAAACACGGGGACGTCAGGGTGCTGTTGGCAGAACCGCTTAAGCGCGGCTTCGAGGTAGGTAAAGCTACTGAAAAACGCTAGATAATGGCCCGGCGCCTGCTCATATTGCTGGGCCATTTCGGCCACCATTGGCGCAAGCGACGCCTCCCGGTCGCGAAAGCGGGTCGAAATATCTCGGCGAATGCGCACTTCAAGCTGGCGGGCTACAAAAGGTGAGCAAACCTCACGCCACACCGTGTTTATCGGCAGACCCAGCAGATCGCGGTAGTAGTGGGCCGGTGTCAAGGTGGCTGAGAACAGCACGGCGCTATGCGCGGCCTTGAAGCGCGGCGCTAAAAAGTCCGCCGGTATCAGATTACGCAGGCCGATTAGCGCCTTCCCTCGGCCTTTTAAGGTGAGATCACACAGCGAGTGATCGCCGAAATTCTCCGCCAGGCGGCAAAACGCTAACGCCTCAAACAGTAGCTCCTGGAGTTCAAAAGAGGCATCTTCGGGATGCTCGCCCAAGTGATTGGTGATCGAGGCGGCAGCGTTCTGAAGGGCGCCCACCAGCTTATCGGGCAGCGTCTCAAGCAGGTGATAGTCTGCCCGTCCCGTATCATCCGGCTTACTGTCAGCAACGTCTTTCACCACCGCCTGCCACTGCCGGCCAAGGCTTGCCAGTGAGCGGCCAAGGGCTTTCGGGGCGCTGCGTTTTACGCGGTTGAAGCGCTGCTGATCAAGCTCGGCGCTGTACATGCCGCGTGCCCGCTCCACCAGGTTATGTGCTTCATCCACTAGAAGCCCCACCCGCCAATCATCGGCCTGGGCCAGGCCATGAAGCAGCGCATGGCGATCAAACCAGTGGTTAACGTCGCCCACGATGACATCCGCCCAGCGCGCCAATTCCTGGCCCAGGTAATACGGGCAAATGCTGTGAGCAAGCGCCACCTTGCGCAGCGCGTCGCGGTCCCACCAGCTTTCAGCCACGGCGGCCTGGCGCGCAGCGGGTAGCCGGTCATAAAAGCCCGCGGCCAGTGGGCAGGCCTCGCCGTGGCAGGCGGTTCCCGGGTACTCGCAGGCTTTCTCCCGCGCGATCAGTTCAAGTACGCGGGGCGCCTTGCCGCATGGGTTGTCATCCGCTTCGGCCTGGAGGCGCAACTGTGCCAGGGCATCCAGCGCCAAACGCCGCCCCGGGGTCTTCATGGTCAGAAAGGCGATGCGGTCAAGGCGCTGGCGGGGCATGGCGGTGAGCATGGGAAACAGTGTGGCCAGCGTCTTGCCGATCCCGGTAGGCGCCTGAGCCAGCAGGCAACGACCGGTGCTGGCGGCTTTGTAAACATCTTCGGCCAACTCGCGCTGGCCAGGGCGAAACGTAGTATGAGGAAATTGAAGGTCGTTTAACGTCGCATCGCGATTTTTACGATGCGCCGCTTCCTGCTCGGCCCAGGCAATAAAGCGCTCGCACTGGGTGGTAAAGAACGCCTCAAGCTCGGCTGCCCGCGCTTTTTGACTCAGCAAGGTCTCTTTTTCGGTGGCGATATCCAGATACACCAGCGTGAGCGTCACTTCATCCAGGCCGCGCGCTTTGCATAACAGGGCGCCGTAGATTTTTACCTGTGCCCAGTGCAGCGCGCGCTGGTTATCGGCCATGCGCTCAAGGTTGCCGCGATAGGTCTTGACCTCTTCCAGACGGTTTTCGGCAGGCGCATACCCATCGGCGCGCCCAGTGACGGTCAAGCTTTTATAGGTACCGGAAAGCGGCATTTCGGCAAGGTAGTCATCGCCCCGGCGGCTGGCGACCAGGGTATGCCCGGCAATACCTTCCTGGGCGCTGGGTGACGGGGTGAAGCGGTGGTCCAGATCACCTTCCCGGGCGGTGAAGTCACACAGCGCACGAACGGCAACCCGATACTCTGCGGCGCTACTCATCGCGTCCTTGGTCATAACGCCGCTGGCGAGTCAGCCAGCCACTGCACGTAGCACACCGCAACCGGGATATGTTGCTGATGAAAAAACGCCAGCCAGCGGCGCTGGTTATCCTGCAGCCGGTCACCGGGGCCTTTTACCTCAATAAGCCGATAGCGGGGTTCACTGGGTGGCGCGTTGGGCAGAAACTGGATCAAGTCAGGCAGCCCTGCTCGGTTAGCCTTTATGTCCTGTAAGAACCGCTCAAAACAGACTTTTAAATGAGTAGCGGGCAGGCACTCAAGCGCCAGCGCTAAAAGCGTTTCATCCAGCAACGGCCAGTGCACAAAGGGTGACGCCAGGCCGTGCTTCTCCTGCCAGGTTGTATGAATTTCCCGCCGGTAGCTACCATCCTCCAACCGGGCCAGGCACTCATCGAATAGCCCACGCCGCCGGTCGACGAAATCTTCACGATGTAGATCGGCAGGGCCGCTATGAAACGGATGAAAAAAGGCCCCCGGTAGCGGAGCAAAGATGGCAGGCCAGCAGAGCAGGCCAAACAACCCGGTGATTAAGGTATTTTCCGCGTAATAAACCGGCGCGTCAGGTGAGCTGACATGCTGGGCGACAGCACGCTCCACCGACTGAGGGCCGGGAAGCATTAGCTCCCAGCGCGTATAGGCTGGCTCGCGCACGGGCGGCTGCGCGTCAATTTTCAGCTTCTTGCGCAGCCGGGGCAGTAACCGGGCGAGCGCCTGGGCTTCGGTTTCATTAGGTGTCAGGCTTTGCGCGTTCATCGCCAAGTCAAACGCTTCCTGATACCTGCCCAGGCGCTCTAATACGCGCAGCTGGCGGATACGCGCTTCGCTACTCTCGGCTTGGGCATACAGTAAAACGGCCTGCTCGGCTTGGCCGCTGCGCTCCGCTTCACGCCCCAGTTGCAGCAGCAAACGGGCACGGCGGGTAGCAAGCCAGGCGTTATCGGGTTTGGGCGGCAGCTCAAGGCTCAAGTGCTCAACGGGTTCGCCATCATCCAGACGCTGGCGCAGGCGGTGTAGCGCCAAATAGGCATCCACTTCTTCACGCTGTTGAAAAGCACGCGAGGTAGGGGTGAACGGCACGTTTTCAAACCGCTGTAAGCCAAGCTCAGTGAGTACGAACTCGGCCCAGTCCTGGCGCAGGTTGCCAAAGAACATCAGCCGCAGCCGGTCGCAGATATCCATCACCTTAAGGCGCACGATGTTATCCGATGCCGTTGGCCACCACTCGGTTAACGGTTTTATCTCGGTGAGCTGAGGTGTTAGCGTGGCCTGAAGCACCGCCTTGCCAGCGGATGAGGGGAGCCCGGCGTCGCGCATGGGCGTTGCCAGTGCTGAGCGCAGCTCGGCCAAGCGCAGCTGATGAAACAGCTCTTCCCCACTGAGCGCCGGAGCGTCAGTTACCCAGCCAAGCGCTACCAGTGGGGCAAGTGCCGTAGCGGTATCGCCTATTTCGGCGTAGTTGAGTTTGGATACTCGAAATAGCTCGCCCTTGCGCATCACCATGCGCACAAGCAACGCCTGCGAGGCACGGGGTAGTGTCGCAAAGCGGTTCAGAAAGGCAAGTTCATCCGGCGCCAGCAGATCAGCATGGCGTTCGCCCACCCAGGCCAACACGAAGCGAAAATTGGTCAGGTAGTAGAAGGGATCATCAAGCGAGGCGGTAACAACGGCAGGAGCACTGTTCATCCATCCATTGTATCAGCGTATAACCACACGCCACCAGCTTTCCAGCGGGGGCTAGCCCACGCGGTGCTGCATCAATACTTCAAGTGCTTGATCCGCCTGCTTTTGCGAAGCGTCTACCGGTTCCGACGATGTAGTCGTGCGGCTTCTGGCGATGGCTTTCGGCCCACCACCCACCAACACGTACCATTCGGCCTCGGTCAGGTAGCGCTGGCACCAGCGGCCCAGGCCATCGGCCACCACTTCCCGGCTTTGCTCGCCACCGCGAAAGCCGTGGGCCAGGTAAAGCAGGTCCTGGCGAGCGGTGCGCGCACGCGCATTGCCGCCGTGCACCTTGGAAAGCGGGCAGCGCCGGTCGTAGGCCGCGTTGGTCAAGGCGTAAAGCCAACGCTCCAATTCATGTGCCTGAATACCGCCGTAAACTGCCACGCCTGCGCTCCCTGCCCGTTAATGGGGCATTAGCCTGCCCGAATAACGGGCGGCTGTCATCTATCCTGCGAGTTTTCCCGCTCAAAACCTTGTAATACATTGACTACGTTGACACCTATTTCTTCTACCGCATAGCCCCCTTCCATCAAAAGGGTAGTGGGCAGGCCGGCTGCTGCCAAGCGTTGGCCCAGGGCAATAAAGTCCTCGCTCTTGAAAGTGAACGCGCTGATCGGGTCGCCCTCGAAGATATCCACGCCTAGCGAGACAATCAAAAGCTCACACTCATGCGTTTTAATGGCCGCTAGCGCCTGCTCCAAACGCTGCATCCAGTCGGCGGCGCTAGTGCCCGGCGCCATGGGGTAGTTGAGGTTGAACCCCTCCCCTTCGCCCATACCGGTTTCGTCGGCGTAGCCCAGGTAGTAGGGAAAGGTTACGTCCGGGTCGCCGTGTAGCGAAGCAAACAGCACATCGCTGCGTGAATAGAAAATTTGTTGAGTGCCGTTGCCGTGATGAAAATCCACATCCAGCACTGCCACGCGGCGCTTGCCTGCATCCAGCGCGTACTGGGCGGCGATCGCCGCGTTATTGAAAAAGCAGTAACCACCAAACTGATCAAACGCGGCGTGATGCCCTGGCGGCCGACACAGCGCAAAACTGGGCTCCTGGGTTTCAAGCGTATGCGATATGGCGCCTAATGCGGCATCCTTGCTTCCCATGGCAGCACTGAAAGTGCCTTCAGAAATCGAGGTTTCCGCCGCCAGGGCATAATAGCCCAGCTGTCCGCTAATCGAGCGGGGAATGTGGTCTCCGCGCATAGACCGGGCAGGCCAGATGTTGGGTATCGCTTCCCCCTGATGACCGGCAACCTGCCACGCTTGCCAGCAGGTTTCCAGAAAGCGTACGTAGCCCGCATCGTGAACGGCGCGTACCGGCTCAAGGCCATAGGCATCGGGGTTACACACTTCAAAGCCAGCCTGACGAATATGCTTAAGCACCAGATCAATACGCTCAGGACACTCGAAAGGTCTGACGAGCGCCCCATCATGAAGCTCCGTACGCGCCTGGCGTAAGCGGCTATCCTCAGAAAAAAACGTCAGCATGCTGGCTCCTGAATCAGTGGCGGCTAAGCGTCTAAAGCGGGCAGGACTCGCTTTAGCGCCGCTATTTAGCGTATATGTTAATCCACTTCTATTGCATGCGGCCAACACATTGCCCAGCGGCGTTTTTGAACAGGGGTTTGCTGCTTCAACTGATACTCTGCCCGGCTTGCCGCAGCCCTATCTTCAAACGGCTGGGCGCCAAGCAGTGCCGTTGGTGGGTTAGCGCGAGTATAGCGCGCCCCTTTACCCGTGCAGTGGGCCCGGTAGCGTTTGGCAATATTATTGGTGATGCCCACATAAGTTCCCCGCTGGCACTCCAACAAATAGACATACCAAGGGCTTGATGAGGATAACGACATCCCTACTCCTTAACGGGATAGATTGTTAACGAACGTTTTAAGCGCTTCTATGGGCATCGGCCTGGCCAATATGTAGCCCTGGAATATATCGCACTGATAGCTCAAAAGACGCTGGTACTGCTCTTCAGTTTCCACCCCTTCAGCCACCACTTTAAGCCCCAGGTGATGCGCCATAGAGATAATTCCTTGCACAATCGCCGAATCATCTTCGCTGTTAGTAAGCTCATGAATAAAGCTGCGGTCGATTTTCACCGTGCTAATGGGCAAATCCTTGAGGTAACTAAGGCTTGAATAGCCTGTTCCAAAGTCATCAATAGAGACCTCAATGTGCATACTGCGCAGCGCATGCAGCGTGTCAATCGCGCCTTCCGTGTTATCCATTAAAATGCCTTCCGTCAGCTCCAGACTTAACTGCTCGGCAGGCAGGCAGGTGGTTAAGAGGGTTTGACGTAGCGTGGCAAGAAAGCTTGAACGCTGAAACTGTAACGGCGACAGATTAACTGCGGCGCGTATTTCACCCAGCCCCTGCTTAGCCAGTGAGTGCATATCCAAGCAGGCGCGCTGGAGTACCCATTCGCTAATCGGAATAATCTGGCCCGTCGTTTCAGCCAAAGGAATAAACCGGGCCGGCGAAATAAAGCCTTTTTCAGGATGCTCCCAGCGCAGCAGCGCCTCAACGCCCACTAGTTTATTTTCCCGATCCATCAGCGGCTGGTAGTGCAGTGAGAACTCCTCACGTTCAATGGCTTCTTGGAGATCGTTGCGCAACACCATGCGTTCACTGACCGTGTCGGTAAACGCGTGGATATACCATTCGTAAGCGTTACGCCCTTGCTGTTTGGCCTTATACATAGCCATATCCGCCTGCTGAATCAGCGTTTGCGGCTGAAGCGTGTCCTCCTGGCTAATAGCAATGCCGATACTCGCGGTCAGATAAAGCTCATGGGGCTCAATACGGTAAGGGCGTGCCAGCATCGGCAGTAACCGCTCAACCAGATCGACGACTTCAGACTCATAATTAATCGATGTCTGTAAAATAACGAACTCATCGCCGCCCATTCGGGCAACGGTATCATCAGGCCCTACTGCGCTGGAGAGTCTTCGGGCAACCTCAACCAGGACTTGATCGCCAACCGCGTGTCCCAGGTTATCGTTGATCGGTTTGAAGTCATCTAAATCGACAAACAGTACGGCCAGCCGCTTTTTATGTTGGCGAAGGAGAGAAAACTGCTTAAACAATGTTTCTTCAAAAAGCGTGCGGTTAGGCAGACGGGTCAGGTCATCGTGGGAAGCGTGATAGGCCAGCCGCGCTTCATAAGCCTTATGCTTGGAAATATCATGCTGCACGCCGACAAAGTGTGTAACGCGCCCATCTTGGTCACGTACCGGTGCGATGTATAAATCGTTCCAGAACGGCGTGCCATCCTTACGGTAGTTGCATATCGTCACGTTGACTTCGCGGTGCTCTTCGATACAGCTACGAATATGCTGAATAACCTCAGGCTCGCTTCCAGCTCCCTGAAGGAACCGGCAGTTCTTGCCGATGATCTCTTCCTGGCTGTATCCCGTCATGACGGTAAATGCTTGGTTGGCATAGATAATGGGAAAATCAGGCTGTTCGGCATCGGCAATTAAAATGCCGTTGACGCTCGCCTCCACGCTGCGTTCCAGGGTGCGTAACCGAGACTCCTTTTCACGCGCGGCGGTCACTTCCTGGGCAATCGCATGCACGCCTTTAACGGTATTATTCACCATCATGGGCAGGTGAATAATATCCAGCAAATGGAGATGACCCGCGCGGTCCTTGAGCGTCAGCTCATAGCGGTTAATCCCACCTTGCATAGCCGTTTCGATATAGGCTTCTACGCGCGTCACTTCCTGTTCGGCGATAAAAAAGGTGAACGGCTTACCCAGTATTTCTTCAACCGAATAGCCGGTCAGTGACGCGCAGGTAGCGTTGGCCGTAACAAAACAGCCGTTCGCATCCAGCGTAAAGACTGCATCGGGGTGATGGGTAAACAAGGAGCGGTAACGCTGCTCGCTCTCCTCCAGCGAACGCCGCACCTGAAAACGCTCGACGGCTAGCGCCATCAGGCCGGCGGCTTTCTCAATTTGCGCCGTGTCGGCCCCGCTTGGCGTACTGGGCTGCGGGTAGTAAACCCCAAAAGTGCCCGCTAGTTGGCCATCTCCGCCATATACGGGGCTCGACCAACAGGAAGCCAGACCCGCTTCTTTGGCCACGCCATGATAGCCACGCCAGCGCTCGTCCTCGGCAATATTGGCGCATATTACGGTGGTTCCTTGGTAAGCCGCGCTACCACAGGCACCGTTATTGGCGCTGATCAAGATGCGCTGTATCGCGCTCCGATAAGACGCAGGCAGCCGACCACCGGCGGCAAATTCCAGATGGGTGCCCGCCTCGTTCACTAGCATGACCGAACACATCGCCTGGGGTAGCTCACGCTCCAGCATGCGGCACAGGCTTTCCAGCGTTTCCTTTAGCGGCTGCTCCTTGGCGATCATGCGCTGAATTGACTGCTGGTCTTCCAGCGACTGACGCGTCTGGGCAAGCTCGCGAGCCCGCGAAACGCTAACGCTAACAACGCCAAGGCTGAACGCCAATAAACCACTAAGCAGCAGACTCCCTAGCGCCACCGCAAACGACAAAAGGTTTAGCTGATGCCAGTTGAACTGGCTGCCAGGATAAGCATAAAGCTCCATGTTAATGCCACCGGGCAAGCCAATATAGCGTGATGCCAGGGCAAGTTCAGGCGTTTCCATACGGTCAGCTGAGAAGCCAGCGGGGTGCAATTTTATAAGCGTTGTAGCATCACGGTTCACCCTGATCTGGAAAGGCCCCACTTCCAAGCGCAGCTCGTTTTCCAGAAGGGTCGCCAGATCAAAACTGGCAAACAGATAGTGGCCGTTGGCGGCAACGGGGATAACAAATATGGCCTCATGGGGCCGACGGGTATTCGCCATTAGCAGCCGCGGGCGCTCTAGGGGAATTTGCATCCAGGCACGCGTATATTCCTCCTCCAGCTGCTGGCGCAACCATCGCTCCATTTCAGCGGTTCGGCCTACTCCCCAGCTCCAGGTCAGCGCTTGCTGATCAACCAGCGCAATGGCGCTAATACTCGGCGTATCACGCAGATAATTTTGCGCATCATTTTCCAGCAGGTCTAAATCCCAGTATGGCCCCATGGCATTTAAGCGTTCGCCCATGCGCTGCATCAGGCGCAAACGATCATGGGTAGCCCTCTCGATATTTAGCTGCACGTTATCCAATAGATAGGCGGCCTGCTGTTGTAGCGAGGCTTGTTGATAGCTATTCATCAACAGCCAAATAAAACAGCTTATTGTAACGCCCCAGAGCGAAGCCGCGACGGTCACCCGCCCCGGGTTTAAACGTTGCGCCTTGCCGCGCAAACCGGCGGCCAGCATGGCGGTACCTAAAAAGCAGGTAAACACGAGCGCTGTCATGGGCGAAGATGCAAACAGCGGGGTCGCATCGTTTAGCCCAAGCCATATTTTTCCCACTACAAAAAGACCAAGCCCCCATAGGCTAAGCCCACCGGCCACCCACAGCCAGCGTCGCCAGGAAGTAGCAAGCCCCACCAAAAAGCACACCGCGACCAGCAAAAGAAATGTCGCTGACAAGCTGGTAATACGCGGCCCATTACTTAGCCATGAGTCGCCCCCGCCTCCTTCCAGACGATTATGGATCAAGGTGTAGATGATCATTAATAGCAGCGCGAACGCGCTGATAATCCGGGCTTTCGTCCAGCCTTGTAACGACGCCAGTAGCGCAATACCGACCAACAGCGTGACCAATGCTCCATCGGGCACTAGCGTGGCAAAAAATGGCCGTGTAGGTACGCTGATGCCCACCACTACCCCTACCGTCCCCATGCAAATCAAGGTTGCCGATATCATCAGCAGCAGGGTTTCCAGCGCTAAATGGCGCGTATTAATCGGCATGTCTCTGCGCCTCTTCAGGCATTAATGTTTACAGTGCTTACTGCTCGAAGTGTACTCGCTCTGTTAGCGGTACCAGCTTATGAAATTGCTCATTTAAATACCCGCCATAAGTATCAGGCGCCCGGTAATCAATTAATGAGCCATACTCATGCGTAATTCGGTAGCGCAATGGCACGCTGGCGAGTGCATGCGCTAACGCATCTGCCAAAATGGCAAGGGTTTGAGGCGGCGTGCCTGCCGGTGCAAAAATGCCTCGATCAGTGGTGTGAACCAGATCAATACCCTGCTCACGAAGCGTTGAAACGTCAGGTAGCCCAGGCAGTCGTTCACTCCCTGCCACCGCCAGAGGAACCAAGATACCCGAGGCAAAAAGAAAGCCCGCCGCGGGTAGATTAAGCATGGCAAAATCAATTTCCTGAGCTAGTAAGGCTTCCACCTGAGACGCCGTATCAGGAAAACGAACCAGCTGTACGTCTGAAAGCGAGATACCGCTTTGTTCAAAAAACTGCAGCCAGAATAGATGGTCAGTGGAGTTAGAAATTACTCCAAACATGAGAGGTTTTGACGACGCATCAATTAACGCTTCAATATCGCTGGCCTGTTGGGCCGCATGCCCTGCATACGTAGCCGGAATATTGACCGTGCGCACAAGCAGTGACACGGGCGCAAAATCAGCATGGGAAAATGAGGCTAGCCCCGCCAGGTAAGCAAGGTCGATTGTTTGATGACTGCCGAGCAGGGTATAACCATCGGGCGCAGCATTTCTAACATACTGCGAGCCCCGCATAGCGCCCCGGCCAGGCATATTAACCACAAGAACAGGCTGGCCTAGATAGGTCTGTGCCGTTTCAAAAACATCTCGAAACAGCACATCGGTTGCCCCGCCCACCCCAAAGGGAATGACTACCGTAATTTCGCGTTGCGGGAAGTGATCGTCGGCAACAGCCAACGCCATCGTCAGTAGAAAACTGCTTAAAACGCCTATTTTAAAGCAATAACGCACACCTACCCTACAACTATACGCCATGCTCCCATCCCCTTATTTTTTTTTAGTTAACGCATAGCTACTCTTTGCAACATAGCTTTAATTTCCGACCGCTACCACAAAAGCAGGAATCATTACGGCGCGGCTTGAGCCGCATCACTTTCGGAGTACCATCCATGTACCACCAGCGGCTCTGCTCAAACACAAAGCGAGAGTTCTCCTCCAGCCTATGCCAGCGGGCGCGCTCTTTGAAATAAGCGAAAAATTGAATATAGCCAACATCGGCCTGAGAAGGACCCTCTTTAAAATCAGGTACTTTTTTAATAATTGATAAACCTTTCCACTGCGTGTAGGGGTCAGGCGAAAGATCAACGGGTCGTGTACTCACATGCCAAGTCGCTAGCAGGTAATCACACAAATTGAGCGCAAAGGCGCTATAGCGCGAGCGCATTAGTGCTTCCGGGGTAGGGGCAAGCTCGCCATTGTGGTAACGGGCACAGCATAAGTCAGTCGACAATCCTGTACCGCAGGGGCAACTTTTTTCAGTTAGAGAAATCATAGAAAGGCTCATATATCACGGTCACTTAAGCCTAACCGATAATTCTTAAAACCGTCCTACACATAGTCTATGTTTTAGTTCGATTTTGGCCCCATGTTAAGCGTATAGTGGCTGAGCAAGATTTTTTTGACTTACGGAGTACGAAACACGACCCCAATAATCTTTCCAAATGCAGCGGAGGTTCTCATGAAGGTTTATAAACCGGAATGGCAGTGCACGTTTAGCGTAAACGAAAGCGCAGAAGAATCAGCTAACTGGAAAGAGCGAGTCGCCTGGCGGCTTCGTGCAATGGCCGACCGTTTAGACGGTGTCGGCCGTACGTTTAAGGTTAATTGCAATGTGACCCCTCAGGTAAGCCGTGAGGAGGTAGATACCTGCCTTGGTAAAGGGTTTGAAGTCACCCAGCAGCTCTTGACTCAATTGGCGCACCAGCAGGCCTGCGAAGACGTCATGCGCGATGTTAAAGCCAATCTTTTCGAAGAGCACTCCTCGCGCTAGCTCCTTGCATATATACAGAAGATTTAAAAACACTCGCCCAGGCGAGTGTTTTTGTGACGGCACTCAACTTAATCCCCCTTCCTGGCAGTAGTGCCGGGCAGCCCTACGCGAGGGCGCTGTGAATACCTCCCTGTACGCTACTTTCGCCGTCCTTGGCGAAAGACCCTCGCTACGGGCTACCCGACACCGCATCGTCTTATCTACCCCCACTCTTTACTCCTCACTCCTCACTCCTCACTCCTAACTATTCACTCCTCGAACGGCACTTCCAGGGCACGCCCCATCCGGCTCATAAAGTCCGTGCACGCCTCAAGCTCGCTTTTTTCGATGTACTCATCAGGCTGATGCGCCTGGGCGATGCTGCCCGGTCCCAGAATAATGGTTTGTAATCCCTGGCCTTGAAACTGCCCCGCTTCGGTGGCGTAGGCTACTGCGTGGTTGCAGCAGGCATCGGGCAGGTGGTCTTTGGCCAAGCGCAACACTGCGTGATTATCTCGGTCGGCCAGCCCCGGCACTGTCACATTCAGTGGTTCGGTCACAATTTCCACTTGCTTGCCACGTGCCTTTAGCTCGGCACTTAACGTGTCGGCATACGTCTCAAAACGAGCGAACACCTCTTCGAACGTCTCGGTGGGTAGATGACGAATCTCCCACTCAAACTGACACTCCCGCGCCATAATGTTGATCGCGGTGCCACCCTTGATCCTGCCAACGTGCAAACTGGTGTGGGGTACGTTGAACGCTTCATCGACACACCCTTCATCCACCAGGACGGTCATGGTGTCTTCAATAAAGGTGACCAGGCGTGCCGCCACATGAATCGCCGATGTGCCCTGATTGACCTGACTACTATGCGCCTCGCGCCCGATGACCGTCGTGCGCAGGTTAGTTGCGCCTTTTTGGGCGACCACCGGCTGCATGCTGGTCGGCTCACCGACAATCACATGCGCCGTGGTGGAGTAGCGCTCATAGAAGCGCTTGATCAACGCAGGCGCCCCCACACAGCCAATCTCCTCGTCGTAGGAAAAGCCAAAATAGATAGGCTGCTGCAAAGGCGCTTTCATCCACGTGGGCACCATGGCGAGTGCACAGGCAATAAATCCCTTCATATCGCAGGTGCCACGCCCGTAAAGCTTACCGTCCTGGCCGTCATGCAAGCCAAAAGGATCGGTCGACCAGGGCTGGCCTTCCACCGGCACCACGTCGGTATGGCCGGAAAGCATCACCCCACCTGGCGCGTCGGGGCCTACGCGGGCGATCAGGTTCGCCTTGGTACCGCAGGGGCTCATTACCCGCTCAGAGGCAATGCCATACTCTTCAAGATAGCCTTCGACAAACTCGATCAGCGCCAGGTTGGAGCCCCGGGAGGTGGTATCGAAGGAGACCAGTTTAGTCAATAGCGCTATTGCGTCACTCATATGATTCTCGCTGGTTATACACTTCGTCTAACCCTATCACCGGCTTCCTCGTGCGCCTACTGCCAAAGTTGAACGTGGTCATACCCAGTTAACTTAGCAGTCATCAAAATGTCATCTACACTGACTACTGTTCAGTGCATCCAAAAACCTTAACAAACGCACTGTGCCACCTGGCTTATGTCAGGCTCAAAAGGAGCTCTTATGTCTCGTTTTATGTTACGCGCGTTATCTGCCGGTATCGCTGCGGCTACTCTGAGTGTTTCTGCCCACGCCGCTACCGAGATCACCTGGTGGCACTCCATGGGCGGCGAGCTGGGCGAGCGCTTGAGCGCGCTTGCTGAAGACTTCAATGCCACCCAGGATGAGTATCGTGTCACGCCTTCCTACCGGGGCGAATACGAACAGACCATGGTTAACACCATTGCCGCCTTCCGCGCAGGCGAGCAGCCTCACATCGTACAGATTTACGAAGTGGGCACCGGCACCATGATGGCCGCCCAAGGCGCTATCTACCCTGTTTATGAGCTGATGGAAGAGCACGGCAACACGTTTGACCCGGCCGATTATCTGCCCGTGGTGACCGGTTACTACACCGACACCAACGGTAACATGCTCTCTATGCCGTTCAACTCGTCCACACCGATTCTTTACTACAACAAGGACGTCTTCGAAGCCGCTGGCCTCGACCCTGAAACGCCGCCGACCACTTGGCAAGAAATGGGTGAGATGGGCCAGCAGATTGTCGATGAAGGCGCGGCCTCTTGTGGCTTCACCATGGCCTACGCGGCCAACTGGGTGGGCCTTGAGAACTTCTCGGCATTGCACAATCAGTCCATCGGCACTAAAGAAAACGGCTTCGGCGGTCTGGATACCGAGTTTGCCTTTAACGGCGACGTACAGGCACGCTTCTGGGATCAGTTGAAAGAGTGGTCTGATAGCGGCGTCTACAGCTACGCAGGCCCAGCAAACGGCCCGGACGCGGCACCTTCGTTCTATGCAAGCGACTGCGCGATGTACATGAACTCGTCCGCGTCACGCGCCGACGTGTTGGCTAACTCCGACTTCGACGTGGGCTTTGGCATGCTGCCTGTTTATGACGACGTAGACGGCGCACCGCAGAACTCGATCATCGGTGGCGCGACTCTGTGGGTGCTTTCCGGCCACGAAGACGACGAGTACACCGGCGTTGCCGAATTCCTTGAGTACCTGTCGCTTCCCGAAGTGCAGGCCGAGTGGCACCAGGGCACCGGCTACCTGCCGATTACCACCGCCGCTTATGAGCTGAGTCAGGAGCAGGGTTACTACGATGAGAACCCAGGCGCGGATATCGCTATCGAGCAGATCAACCTGAACGAGCCGACGGAAAACTCCAAAGGCCTGCGTTTTGGCAACTATCCGCAAGTACGCATGATTCTGGACGAAGAGTTCCAGGCCGTGCTGGCTGGCACCAAGGACGGTCAGCAGGCGCTGGATGACGCGGCACGCCGCGGCAACCAGATCCTGCGCGACTTCGAGGCTGCCAATAACTAAGCGCTTCTCGTTACTTGTAAACAAACCCCGGCTTTTATCGCCGGGGTTTGTTATAGGAGCCATCCCATACGCCCAGCTCACCGGGGCCTATGGGATGGCTTACTTCCTGGCAGCTGACCACTGCGGCCAGCCGCACCAACGCCCGTACGACAGGATGTGCCATGCAGACCAAACGTTCCACCTATCAAAATCGGTGGCTCCCTTTCTTACTGTTAGCACCACAGCTGGCGATTACGCTGGTGTTTTTTATCTGGCCGGCAAGCCAGGCGGTTAAATCCAGCTTCGAGCGTACCGATGCGTTCGGCTTTAAAACAACGTTTGTCGGCATGGAGAACTATGCACGCATTCTGGCCGACCCCAGCTACCTGAATGCGCTGGGGCGCACCGCGATTTTTTCCATCTCGGTGACGGTGCTTTCCATGAGCCTGGCGCTTTTACTCGCCGTTTGCGTTAACCGTGTGCTGCGTAGCGCCAAGTTTTACACCACGCTTTTGGTATGGCCCTACGCGGTTGCTCCAGTGGTAGCGGGCGTGCTGTGGTGGTTTTTGTTCAACCCCACCATCGGCCTTCTGCCGCATCTGCTCGACTGGTTCGGTATCAGTTGGAACCACCGCGTTTCAGGCACCCAGGCAATGATATTGATCACCATTGCCGCGGCCTGGAAGCAGATCTCCTATAACTTTTTGTTTTTCCTGGCAGGGCTTCAATCTGTGCCGCAGTCGCTCATGGAGGCAGCGGCTATTGATGGCGCGGGCCCCTTCAAGCGCTTCTGGACCATCGTGCTCCCGCTTCTATCACCCACCACCTTCTTTTTGCTGATCATCAACATCAACTACGTGATGTTCGACACCTTCGGGGTGATTGATGCCACTACCGCGGGCGGGCCAGGCCAAGCCACCATGACGCTGGTCTACAAGGTCTACACCGACGGTGTCGCGGGATTGAATATTGGCTCCTCATCCGCTCAGTCGGTCATGCTGATGGGCATCGTGATTATCCTGACGTTTATCCAGTTCCGGTACGTGGAACGCCGGGTCAACTACTAGTGCGTTAAGGAAATAAACATGGTTGAAAGAAGACCTTTTCTCAATATTCTGACCCACCTGGTGCTGATTGCAGGCGTGCTGGTGGTGGCATTTCCGGTGTACGTGGCATTTATCGCCTCAACCCACGAATCCAGCGCCTTTGTGCGCGGGGTGTTGCCGCTGCTCCCCGGCGACAACATGTTTGCATCCTACCGGCAGATGCTCAGCTCCGGCTGGCAGGTGGGCGGCACACCGCCGGTCTGGCTGATGCTGGGTAACTCGCTGATCATGGCGCTGACGATTGCGATCGGCAAGATCGCCATTTCGATTATCTCCGCCTTTGCGATTGTCTATTTCCGCTTCCCGTTTCGCATGCTGGCGTTCTGGATCATCTTCATCACCCTGATGCTGCCGGTCGAAGTTCGCATCATCCCCACCTACGCGGTCGTTGCCAACCTGGGCATGCTGAACTCCTATGCGGGGCTAACGCTTCCACTGATTGCCTCCGCCACCGCGACCTTCCTGTTCCGCCAGTTCTTCATGACTGTGCCTGAAGAGCTGATGGAAGCCAGCCGAGTGGATGGCGCCGGCCCGATGAAGTTCTTCAAGGACATATTGCTGCCGATATCGATCACCAATATCGCCGCGCTGTTCGTGATCATGTTTATTTACGGCTGGGTGCAATACCTGTGGCCACTGCTGGTCACCACCGACGAAGACTTCTACACCATTGTGCTGGGTATCAAGCGCCTGATGGCCTCGTCCGACCGGGTGCCCGCCTGGAATCTCATCATGGCGACCGTCACGCTTGCCATGCTGCCGCCGGTATTAGTAGTGCTGTTTATGCAAAAACTGTTCGTGAAAGGCCTGACCGAGACGGAGAAATAAGATGGCTAGCATTACCTTGGAAGGGCTTAGAAAAACCTACTCAGGCGACGTCCATGCCGTTAAAGGCATCGACCTTGCGATTGAAGACGGCGAGTTCGTGGTGCTGGTAGGCCCTTCGGGCTGCGGTAAATCCACGCTGTTACGCATGGTGGCCGGGCTTGAAACGATTACCGACGGTACGCTCAAGATTGGCGACCGAGTCGTCAACAATCTCGAACCCGCAGAGCGCGATATCGCCATGGTGTTTCAGAACTACGCGCTCTACCCGCACATGACGGTGTACAACAACCTCGCGTATGGGCTGAAAAACCGCGGCTTTAAAAAACCCGAGATCGAAGAACGGGTGCGCAAAGCGGCCAAAATGCTCGAAATTGAGGATTTTCTTGCGCGCAAACCGCGCAAGCTCTCCGGCGGCCAGCGCCAGCGCGTCGCCATGGGTCGGGCGTTGGTACGTGAGCCCGCAGCCTTTTTGTTCGACGAACCGCTCTCTAACCTGGATGCCAAGCTGCGCGTGCAAATGCGCGTGGAGATCAAGCAGCTTCAGCGCCGCTTGAAGACCACCAGCCTCTACGTGACCCACGACCAGTTAGAAGCGATGACGCTGGGTGATCGTCTGGTGGTGCTTAGCGCTGGCAAAATCGAACAGGTGGGCACGCCCATGGAGATCTACGCGCGCCCTGCATCGATGTTCGTGGCGGGTTTTATCGGTTCGCCTGCGATGAACATGGTACCGCTTGAATACCTGCAAACGCGCGGCACCCATGACCTGTTAAACGATCTTCCCGCCGAGACCGACACGGTCGGCATTCGCCCGGACGATATGCGCCTTTCGCCACCCGATACACCGCACCTGGTGGTCGACTCCACGCTTGAACTGTTTGAAGCGGCGGGCGCCGAAAGCCATCTTTACGTGCGGCTCGCCGACAGCGACCAGCCCACCGTGATTCGGGTAAGCGGCCAGCCCCCGGTCAAGGAGGGCGAAACGCTACGCTTTTATGTCACCCGCGAAGCGCTGCATCCGTTTAACAGCGCAACCGGCCTGCGCACGGGGGATTAGATGGCGACTATCAGGGCGGCTTGTTAAGCAATTACGACCGGGGTTGTTAACTTATCTCTAAAAGGCTATCTGTATGCATGAGGACACACACTTATTAGCGGATACCGTTAAGAAAGCTGCCAGGGAAGCTGGCGCGCTGCTGGCCAAAGGCTACTCAGGGATTGATCGAGTTACTTTCGAGCGTAAAGGCGCCTCGGATTTTGTAACTCACTATGATCAGTCAGCGGAGCGGTTAATTATTGACTACATACGCCAGCATTTCCCTGCGGTTGGCTTTTTGGGGGAAGAGAGTGGCGCCTCACCCGCTCACAATAGCAATGTGACCGTCATTATTGATCCGCTGGATGGCACCAACAATTTTCTCCATGGCGTGCCGTTTTTCTCCGTCTCTATTGCGGTAGAGCAAAACAACGAACTGATCATGGGGGCGGTTTACCACCCGTTGCTGGATGAACTTATCTGGGCTGAAAAAGGCCAAGGCGCCTATTTAAATGACTACCGTTTAATATGCCCAAGCGCCTGTCCACTGACAGAAATGCTGGTGGCAACCTGCCTACCCTATCATGGAAAAGGCGATTGCGACCTCAGCATACGCCAGCAGGCTGCCATCATGCCGCACGTATCGGGCATCCGAAGTCCGGGCTCTGCCGCTTTGGAAATTGCTTACGTCGCGTTAGGCCGCTTTGATGCCTTCTGGTCGCAAGGCGCTAAACTTGAATGGTGGGATGTGGCCGCTGGCATTCTGATAGCACAGGAAGTTGGCTTGATGGTGACCGACATACAGGGGCAAGCGGAGGCATCCTGTTTAAGGCAGAGCCTACTGATCGCCCCTTCCCAAAGCCATCAACAGCTTCTTGCCTTGCTCAACGAGGCGTAATCTACTCCTCATCTGCTAACCTGGCTTTACCATTACTTCCAAAGTGCAGCTCTCAAGAAACAGAAAAACTAGCCAGCGCGCAGAAGTTTGCTTCGACCTTTTACGAAGACCCTAAATAAAAACAGTACGAAAAAGGGCTTCTATGGGCTAGGTTTGAAAAGCAGTATTAATTCCTCTCGGGCCTAGCGCCCCCGTTTATAGAGGCAAATGGGTCTTCTACCATGCGTGCTCACCCTTCCTTACTTGACGCTCTTTATCGCACCCATGCCAGACGTGCTCAGGCAACTCTGATCCGTCTGCTGGGCGATTTCGAGCTTGCCGAAGAAGCCGTGCAAGATGCCTTTGTCGCCGCTGCTCAACAGTGGCCTGTTAAAGGGACGCCCGATAATCCTCAGGCCTGGCTGATTCGCACCGGCTATCACTGCGGGATTAATCAAATTCGTCAACGCAGTACCGCACGCCGTCGAGCCCACCTGCTATTACCGAGTGAGGAAACACAGGAGTTCGACGATGCCGCGATCCAGGATGACTCGCTGCGGCTGCTGTTTACCTGCTGCCACCCAAGCTTGAGCCTAGAAGCACGCCTTGCGCTGACGCTGCGCGAAATGTGCGGGTTAACCACTGAGCAGGTTGCCAGCGCCCTATTAATCAAACCTTCAACCGTGGCACAGCGCATCGTACGGGCAAAACGCAAGATTCGCGATGCGCATATTCCCTATGCGGTACCTGCGTCGGAGACATTGCCCCAACGCTTGCCGGACGTCCTCCAGATTATCTACCTGGTCTTCAACGAAGGTTATTCAAGCAGTAGCGGTGCGTCGGTGGTCGATATCAGTCTGACCCGCGAAGCGCTACGTCTGGGTGAGGAACTGGCAGCGCTACTGCCACAGGGAGAAGTCTTTGGGCTGATGGCACTTATGCTGCTTACCAATGCCCGCCGGGATGCGCGCCAGGATAACCAAGGCGAGCTCGTCACGCTGGAGGCGCAGGATAGAGGCCTATGGCACCAGGCGGAAATTTGTACGGGTATCGAGTGGCTCGAACACGCACTAGCCCTCACCCCTCTTGGCTTTTATACCCTTCAAGCCTCAATTGCCGCCGTACACGCCCAAGCCCTTCGCCCCGAACATACCGACTGGGCGCGGATTGTCAGGCTGTATGACGCTTTATGCCGCTATTATCCATCGCCTGTTCTGACCTTGAATCGCGCGGTGGCCGTTGCCATGCATGACTCTCCAGCAACTGGGTTGAGCCTGCTCGATGAGCTAGCTCATCATCCTCAACTCTCTCGTTATTATCTATTACATGCGGCCCAAGCAGATTTGCTACGTCGGCAGGGTAACGATGACGCCGCGCGCGATGCCTACCAAAAGGCCCTGACATTAACTACTCAAGAGCCGGAAAAACGCTTTTTGCTCAGCAAATTGGCCGAACTTTAATCAGCGCTATAAAAAATATTACCAAAAGGTTATGAAAAATAGTTCGCAGGCCTGTCGATTTGGGGGCACGTCAAACGACTAGAGGGTGTCGACCATCACAATAAAAGAGACTCTCAATGAAATTCATGCTGATACGGCGTGCCGACGCCACGACCGAAAATGGTGCGCTACCGTCGCAGGAAATGCTTGCCGCCATGGCCGATTACAACGAGCGCATGATGCAGGCAGGCGTACTCGTGAGCGGCAACGGCTTACACCCGACAAGCGATGGCTGCCTGATCCAGTTCCATAACGGAACTCCCACTATCCTCCCCGGCCCTCTGTCTCCAGCCAGTGAACGTATTGCTGGTTATAGCGTGCTGGAGGCACCTTCTCTTGATGTCGCTTTGGGGTGGGCACAGCAGTGGCCAACCCTGGATGCCGACGGCAACGTGACCCTTGAGTTAAGGCGCTACTTCACGCTTGAGGAATTTGAGCCGGGTGCGGGCCTGGATAAGCATCACAGCCATGCCCGCGTACCCGATGTCATGAATGTGCATGTCGCCTTCCCTGGCACCTGCCGGGAGGCCATGCGGTTCTATTCTGACGTGCTCGGCGGCCAGATAGAGTGTTTGATGACCTACGCGGAAACCCCAGCGGCAGAGCATGTATCACCTTCTCTGCATGACCGCATCATCCACGCTTCGCTGAACCTGCGTGGTCGTCGCTTGATGGGCGCCGACATGACGCCTGAACAGTACATGCCACCACAAGGCGTGCAGATTCAGCTGGAGTATCAGGAGATCGAGCAAGCCTCCCTAACCTTTGCACGCCTCACCGAAGGCGGAGAGGTAATCATGCCTTTTGAATCAACGTTCTGGTCTGCGGGATTTGGCATGGCCACTGACTGCTTTGGCGTGCAGTGGATGATCAATGTGTCGGCGGATAGTTGTCTTTCTACTGAAGGAGAGACGCCATGAAATACGCGGCCTTAGTGTATTACCAAGAGCAGCTCATCAATGCCATGAGCGAGCAGGCGTGGCATGACCTTAATCAGGAGTGTATTGCGGGCGTCGAGCGTTTAAGCGCTCAAGGCAATTACCTGGCCGGTGAAGCGCTGCAACCGATAGACACCGCGACCACTGTACGTGTACGCGATGGCGAGACAGTAATTACCGACGGGCCGTTTGCGGAAACCAAAGAACAGCTGGCCGGTTTTTACCTGCTCGAAGCACGTGACTTGAACGAGGCGCTACAGCTAGCCAGCCGCATCCCACCTGCGAGACTCGGCAGCATTGAAGTACGCCCCATTCGAGAACTCCCACCCAAAACCCAGCCAGGAGAATCATCATGAGCACTACTACTCAACGCTATATTGATGGCTTCGTTGCGGCCGTGCCCACGGCCAATAAAGAAATCTTCATTGAGCACGCCCGTGATGCTGCCGTGGTTTTCAAAGAGTATGGCGCCCTGCGGGTAGTTGAGTGCTGGGGTGAGGATATCCCTGAAGGGGAAGTCACCTCTTATTCCATGGCCGTTAAGCGTAAGGATAACGAAACCATTATCTTCTCATGGATCGAATGGACCTCCCGCGCCGTGCGCGACGAGGCGATGCCCAAGGTCATGGAAGACCCTCGCTTACAGCCGGACGTCAACCCCATGCCGTTTGATGGCAAGCGAGCGATATTCGGCAGTTTTGCCACGCTTATAGACGAGTGAGTGACCAGGCTTCTGCCTGGTGTTCACTACTCTGAATAAGGGCCGCCTCTACGTAACGTCCAGGCGGCCCTTTATTCACATTTAATGTTGGCGAGCCTGGTCAGTGATACGCCCTTCAACCTGATAATCCACGTCACCTAACGAAACCATATGGTCACGTAGCATTTCCCAATCGGTATTACCGACGATGGTGCTGCGCCCATTTTCATAGGCGGCTTCTAGCGCGGTATGGCTATCGCCACCGGCTGCAGTAAAGTGATTGGTGGCAATGGTGTAGGTACTTTCAGGGTCTACCGACTGCAAGGTGCCGTTCTGCGTTACCTTCAGGCTCACAACGCGCTCACCGACGGGCTGGCGGCTGTCATATACCAGCTCGGTACCTTCGGACACTTGCAGAAAACCGCCGCTTTCATCAGGGGTGTTTGCCAGCCCGATCTCGAACGTTTCCAGAAGCTCCGCGCCCGTCACGCTTACCAGCGCCAAGCGATTGCCAAACGGCTGCACGGCAACCAGCTCGCCCACACTCACATCACCTTGTGCGATGGGCTCACGAATACCGCCGCTATTTTGAATGGCCAGCACGGTCTCCGGATTCACTCGTCGGGCGGCGGCAAGCTGACCATCGGCAATCAGATTGCCAAGCGCCGTTTCATCGGCACGTACGCTTTGCTCATCGCCATTGCCGTGGCGAGGGTTGGGAAGCGGCGTATTCAGGTGAGCGCCCACTTGGGTATCGCGCACTGCTTCAATTCGTGCGGTGTAAGGCTCAAGCATCTCAAGCGCTTGGGCATCGGGCTCGAAATCATCGGTGGTCAGCAGTTCGCCACTGGCATCCTGCACCACGCCCTTGTCATCAAAGGTGACCTGCATGACGCCCAGGTACTTGCCGTACTCGTTCGCCTGGCCAATAACGGTGGGCGCTTTAGGCTCGCCCAAATCGTTTTCATCCACCGTAACGGGCGACTCCAAGCGCGTATGGCTGTGCCCACCGATGATCACGTCCACCCCTTCCACATGCTGGGCAAGCAATAGGTCGTTGCCCATACTTGGGTCGCTGTCAAAACCCAGGTGAGTAAGCGCGACGATCTTGTTAACGCCTTGAGCTTCAAACGCTTCCACCATCGCCTCGGCCGCCGCCCGGTAATCGCCAAGGGTGACGTTACCGGGGCTGGAGACGGTCTCGCTGCCTTGCGTGCTTAGTCCGAAAATACCGATTCGCTCGCCACCTTGCTCTACCACAATGCCGTCGTACAGGTGGCCAGGCTTAGGCTGCTGTTCGGGCTCGACGCTGATCGAATCACCGAGTAGATCGGCAAACTCGGGTGAGGTAGAGAAATCCAGGTTCGCGCCCAGAATGGGGAAGTCAGCGGCGGTGAAGAAAGCCGCCAATGCCTGATGGCCCTCTTCCGGGTCGCCCAGGTCGAACTCATGGTTACCCGGCACGAACGCGTCATAGCCCATCAGGTTCATGAACTCGACGGCGTCCTGGCCCTGGTATTCGGTGAAATAGAGCGTACCCGAAAAAATATCCCCGGCGTCCAGCAATAGGCCATCACCGAAGCGCTCACGGGCTTCAGCCAAGGCGGTGATCAGTTGAGGGTAGCTGTCGGTACGCCCGTGCAGGTCGTTGGTGTGAAAAATGGTCAGCGTATAGGGCGCGGCATACGCCGTGGCGCTAAACAGCCCAGTCGCTATCCCTAGCGCAATACCGTGAGAAATAAAACGCATCAGCATGGTTCCTTTTATAAAGTGTTGTAGCAGAACGATAGCGTGCCCTAGACGCCTGACAAATGGATGACGGCGTTATCGCACACCACTGTAGCGCACTCATCTTACTTAGCGGTATGCGATGGCAAAATAGCCTACTTCCGCCTGTTGATAGAAAAACGTCTTACTCAACACTACCACGGCAGTAATTCCCCATTGCTGTGCCAAAAGCTGCCGCTGTTTTCCTGCGTCAGCGTTTTGATACAGGCAGCAATGCCTGTGGCGGCTTCCTGAGGGCTGATCATCCCGCCGAAGTTAACCATGCGCGTTTTTACATAGCCTGGGTGTATTTGCGCCACGGCAATACCGCGTGGCTTAAGGTCCATAGCCAGGGATTTTCCAAACGCGTTTAGCGCCGCCTTGGATGCGCGGTAACCGTAGCGCCCACCGGAGTCGTTATCGGCAATCGATCCCATACGGCTGGTGATGTTGGCAATCTTACTGCCGTCCTGCATCAACGGTAGCAACGCTTCACATACCCGTAGGGGCGCATAGGCATTGATTTCCATCTGCTCACGGATGCTGTCGAAATCCAGCTGGCCTAACGATTCATCGCGCAAGAGGCCGGCGTTGTTGATCAATAATTCCAGCCGTTGGCCATCAAGCGCCTGTGCCAAACGCTCAACCTCCTCGGGCCGGGTCACGTCGATACCTTCAATAATGCGGTCAGCCACGCGCTCAAGCTCGTCTGATGATTGGCGGCAAACGCCGATCACCTGCCAATCTTCATCTCTGTAGTGGGCTGCCAGTGCCAGCCCTACGCCTCGGTTGGCGCCGGTAATCAGTACGGTGGGTTGGGTCTGTGTGTTTTCCACGTTTTTTCTCCAAGCGCTGTTGGGGTAAATGCTGTTGGGATAAATAAACGCCGCTGGCTATAAACGTAGCGTGCTGGCTTTGAAAGAGAAGCTTAAAACCCGTGCTTAACTTAGGTTTAAAACCAAAAACTGAGCTTGTACAAGCTCAAGGCGCTTAACTACCTTTGAAGCAAGACGTTAAAACCCGCGAAGAGGAGGCAGCGTCAGGATAAAAACAAGGGGCCCATGGAGGAGTACCCACATGAACCGACCGTGCACGATTACGTTTGATGATAAAAAATTAACCGGCAACGCCGATGAGCCACTGATCGATTTTCTGGAAAACCATGGCATCTCCTTGCCCAATGTTTGCTACCACCCTTCTCTAGGCGCTATTGAAACGTGCGATACCTGCTGGGTCGAGGTTAACGGCGAAATGCAACGTGGCTGTGCGCTGCGTACCGAAGAAGGCCTTAATATTTCAAGCCGCAGCGCCCAAGCCACGGCCGCCCGTCATGAAGGCATGGACCGCCTGCTGGCCAAACACGAGCTTTACTGCACCGTATGCGAGAATAATAACGGCGACTGCCGTGTGCATAACGCCTTGGTCGAGATGGACATTCCCATCCAGCGCTATGAATTCCAGCCCAAGCCCCATCCAAAAGATACCTCCAGCCCGTTTTATACCTACGACCCAGACCAATGCATTCTATGCGGCCAGTGTGTCGAGGCGTGCCAGAATGTCGAGGTCAACGAGACGTTAAGCATTGATTACGCCAGTGAGAATCCGCGCGTACTGTGGGATGGCGGCAAGGAGATCAACGACTCAAGCTGCGTTCACTGTGGCCACTGCGTCACGGTCTGCCCGTGTAATGCGCTGCAGGAAAACACTATGTATGGGCAGACAGGTCCGCTTACCGCCCTGCCCTGGTCGCTTAAGCGACCGATGATCGAAGTCGTCAAAGAGGTCGAAAATACCACCAGCGCCAAACCCATCACCGGTATTTCAGAGCTTGATGCCACCTGGCGCCAGCCGGGCATCAAACGTACTAAAACGGTATGCACCTACTGTGGTGTTGGCTGCTCGTTTGAGATGTGGACCCGTGATCGCAAAATTCTCAAGGTTCAGCCCACCCCAGACGCCCCGGCTAACGGTATTTCCACCTGCATCAAGGGCAAATTTGCCTGGGACTTCGTTAACAGTGAAAAACGCCTCTCGACGCCGCTGATTCGGGAAAACGGTCAGTTTCGTGAAGCCAGCTGGGACGAAGCGCTGGATATGGTGGCGCGCCGGTTGTTAAACGTGCGTGATATCCACGGCCCACAGAGCGTTGGCTTTATCGGTTCCAGTAAAGCCAGTAACGAAGAGGCTTACCTGACGCAGAAGATTGCCCGGCTGATCATTGGCACCAATAGCGTGGATAACTCATCCCGCTACTGCCAGAACCCGGCCACCAAAGGGCTTTTCCGCACCGTGGGCTATGGTGGCGATGCCGGTACCATCAAGGATATCGAACAGGCGGAGGTGGTCGTACTGGTAGGCAGTAACACCGCCGAAAACCATCCGGTGATTGCCTCGCGAATCAAGTCTTCGCAGAAGCTGCACGGCCAAAAGCTGGTAGTGTTCGACCCACGCAAACACGAAATGGCCGAGCGGGCGAATCTGTTTATGCGCCCTAATACCAGCACCGACCTGATCTGGGCCTCGGCACTGTCGCGCTATATGTTCGATAACGACCTGGCTGACCATAAATTCCTTGAGCGCTGGGTCAATAACGTCGATGAGTACCGTGAATCATTGGCCCCGTTTACCCTCGATTTTGCCGAGCAGAAAACCGGCATTCCCAAGCAGCAGCTGATTGAAGCCGCGGAGTTAATCGGCCGGGCAAAAAGTGTCTGCCTTTTATGGGCCATGGGAATTACGCAGCATAGCCACGGCTCGGATACCAGCACCGCGCTTTCCAACCTGCTGCTGGTCACGGGTAACTACGGCAAACCGGGTACTGGCGGCTACCCCATGCGCGGCCATAACAATGTGCAGGGCGCCAGCGACTTTGGCTGCCTGCGCAATATGTACCCAGGCTATGAAAAGGTTACCAACGAGGATGCCCGCACGCGGTGGTCCAAAGGCTGGGGCGTCAAGCCT
The DNA here is from genome assembly GCF_014897985.1 of Halomonas colorata. Classification (GTDB taxonomy): domain Bacteria; phylum Pseudomonadota; class Gammaproteobacteria; order Pseudomonadales; family Halomonadaceae; genus Vreelandella; species Vreelandella colorata. The sequence continues at coordinate 3,126 of NZ_JABUZA010000027.1, read as the reverse complement.
GAACAGCTTTCTGATGAAATCGGTTACGGCAACTTCCTGATGGTGCAAGCCGCCGCCGAGGACAAGCTCAAGGCCATGTATATCATTGGCGAGGAAACGGCCTTTTCCGACGCCGATACCCATAATGTCCACTCCGCGTTTGAAAGCCTCGACTTTATGGTCGTGCAGGATATGTTTTTAAGCCGTACCGCTGAGTTTGCTGACGTGGTGCTGCCCGCCTGCCCCAGCGTCGAGAAAGAGGGCACGTTTGTGAATACCGAGCGACGCATTCAGCGCTTTTATCAAGTGCTCGAACCGCTGGGCGATAGCCGTCCCGACTGGCGTATCCTGACAGACCTTGCCGCGCGCATGGGCCACGATTGGGGCTACGCACACCCTTCAGAGATCATGGCGGAGTGCGCATCGATATCTCCCATGTTCGCGGGGGTCAGCTACGAGCGCCTGGAAGGCTGGAAGTCGCTGCAATGGCCGGTTGCCGAAGACGGTACCGATACGCCGCTACTATATACCGAGGGTTTTCACACCGCGGATGGTAAGGCCAACCTGTTTGTTCTTGAGTGGAAAGAGCCTTTTGAAGCCGCCGATGAAGAATATGATCTCATGCTCAATAACGGCCGCCTGCTGGAGCACTTTCAAGGCTCTAACCAGACCGGGCGTTCACAAGGCATCTGGGATCAGGTGCCCGGCAGTTTTGTCGAGGTAAGCCCGGAGCTTGCGGCCGAGCGTAATATTCAAGACGGTACCTGGGTGCGTATTACGTCACGCCGGGATAGCCGTGAGTTTCCCGCCCTAGTGACCGAGCGCGTTGCGGGCAAGGGGCTCTACCTGCCGATTCACTTTGGCAAACCGGGCGTTAATGCGTTAACCGGCGAGCATACTGACCCAGACGTGCAAACCCCTGCCTACAAGGAAACGGCCGTTAAGCTTGAAGTGCTCGACAAGCGCAGTGAATCACCCCTTCCCAGCACCAACTACCGCTTTGGGAAGCGCACACCTAATGAGGGCGTCGCCGTCGAGGTGAAGTGGGCTAACGAGGACTATACGTTGCCGCCTGCCCAGCAAACCAATCCGAGGAAAATGTAATGGCCGAACGAATTTCCTACGACGTACCGCCACCCAACATCGGCCCGGATGCCCAGGAAGAGCTCGATAGGCTTGTACAAACGCTGCATGAGCATGGTCTGCTTCGGTTTGCCAATGATGTGGTTGCGTCTAATCATGAGCTGATGCGTATTGTGGTAGACGGCTTAAATAAACCAGGCTCGCTTAATGCCATTCAAAATCTTTCGGTGATCGCAATGACGCTCTCGGCACTGCCACCTGAGCGTTTTTATCAAGTGATGTTTGCGCTCAAAGAGGGAATTGAGCAGGTTGGCAACCACCGCCATGATAAAGCAGAGCGCGATTCCCAGCAGGATAAGAGCAAACACACGCGTCAGGACAAAGAGGACAGCGCTCCCGGCATGACCGGCCTTTATCGCATGCTTAACGATGACGAGCTGTGGTATGCCATCAAACCGATTCTGGCGGGGCTGCGGGCTTTTTCCGAGCGGCTCGACCGGCCCGTAGACAAACCGGTAACGGATTTCACCGGCAAGCCTACCGAAGGGCCTTAAACACATTTTGACATAAGCGAATGAGTTTCTAGGCTTACAGAGGCATGTAGCGAACGTCGCTCTACTCTTTCGATGAACAAGGAAGCTATCGAGATGAAATATCGCCCGCTAGGCAATTCAGGCTTATTGGTATCCGAAATCGTGTTGGGAACCGTCCCCTTTGGCGGTAGCGGAGGCTTTGAAAAAGCGGCAAGCGTCGATGTCAAAGGTGCCCAGCGCCAGGTTGATCTTGCCTACGACGCTGGGGTCAACTTAATCGATACTGCTGACCTTTACTCAATGGGAGAAGCGGAGGAGATCGTAGGTAAAGCGCTGGGCGACAAGCGCGATGAGATAATCCTGGCCTCTAAAGCGCGCAGCCCAATGGGCGACAACCCCAACCACAGCGGCTTCTCTCGATATCATTTGATTCGCGCCTGCGAGGCCAGTTTAAAGCGTCTGAACACGGATCATATCGACCTTTACCAGATCCATAACTGGGATGGCGTTACTCCCGTTGAAGAGATGCTGTACGCGCTGGATCACTTGGTGCAAAGCGGCAAAATCCGCTACTACGGCACCTCCAACTTTACCGGCTGGCAGATGATGAAGACCATCGGCAAGGCCGAACTGCATAATTTGGTCAAACCCATTAGCCAGCAGATTTACTACACGCCGGAATCTCGCGAGGCCGAGTATGAGCTGATGCCGCTGGCCATCGATCAAAATATTGGCACGCTGGTATGGGCGCCGCTGGGAGAAGGCCTGTTCAATGGCAAGGTGCGCCGTGGTCAGAAAGCGCCTGAAGGCACTCGCCAAGGCAACGGTTGGCCCGAGCCCTATGTGCATAACATGGAACGCGCCTACGATATTATCGAGCTGCTGGCGGAGATTGGTGACACGCATAATGCCTCTATTCCGCGCACTTGCCTTGCCTGGCTGAAAGACCGCCCCGGCGTGACCTCGCTGATTGTCGGCGCGCGTAACGAAGACCATCTGAAGGATGATCTGGCCGCCGCCGAGCTAACCCTAAGCCAGGAAGAGATTGATCGCCTAGAAGCCGCTACACGCCCGGCCCCGCTTTATCCTTACTGGCACCGTGTTGTGGCTGGCATGGACCGCATCGACAAGGCCGAACAGCCGTTTATCGATAATTACCGCAAAACCATCGATAAACGGGACGACGAGCGCTAAACGCAAACTACCGACGGAGATGCTCCGCCGGTAGTGGTTCGTTACTACGTTAAAAACATGCTAAAAAGTCGGTATGGAATTACCCATACCGACTAAAGATCGAAGTAAACATAAACCGCTAAAGAACCGCTGCGCTACTTAGAAGTGATAGCGGGCTCCCAATGCGTAATACAGGTCATCTTCGTAGTTGTTAACGGCATCTAGATTCGCGTCGTTAAGCTCAAGGAACATATCGAAATTTTTGCTCAGATTATACATAGGGAAGCTCTGAAAAAGTCACTGCCATCAGCGATAATACGGCTATCGTCAACTGCATAGGATTCAGTGCTGCCATGGA
>NZ_JABUZA010000026.1 GCF_014897985.1 Halomonas colorata | reverse complement strand
ACGGGGACGGCTCATGGATCCTCCTAGGTACCTTTAGTATAAGGCCTAGAGGTGTCTACGAAACCCGGGGCGATTCACTGATTCACTACCTACCGCATCATTTAGCGAGACGCTATCGTTCTTGTTTAAGGTAATGGCCCCTAATATTGCTAAGGGAGTGATCGTTCGCCGTCCAGGCGTTGTCCATTTTGCTGAGCGTTGGGCGCTGGATAAACGCTCCGTAAAACAGGTGCAGGCGTTCAGCAATAAATATGGCAAAGGCCCGCTACTTTTTAAAACACCTTTCAAACCCATGGCACTGGTATTAGACCCAGACGATGCCAATCGGGTGATGGAGGAAACGCCCGAACCGTTCGCAACGGCAGAAACTGCAAAACAGAGCGCGCTTTCCCACTTTGAACCGGATATGGCGTTGATCTCGCACGGAAAGGCCCGCAAAGAGCGGCGACGTCTAAATGATGACGTATTACAAAGCGGCTGCCCGATGCACCGCTTTTCTGCGCATTTTACCCAGGTGGCTGAGGAGGAGGTGGACGCGCTCCTAAAGACCGTTTACCACCATAATCATCAGTTGGATTGGCCATTATTTTTTGATGCCTGGAATCGTATCGTACGCCGCGTGGTGCTCGGTGACGCTGCCCGGGATGATTACCCGCTCACCCAGGAACTGATTCAACTGCGTAAGGCAGCTAACTGGGGTTTTATGCGCCCCAAGCGTAAACGTCTACGGCAAAAATTTCATGACCGTTTAGCGCATTATGTAGAGCAAGCTGAACCCAATAGCTTGGCGGCGAAACTATCGGGTTACGCGCCTCAAGGCCAGGCGAAGCCGTTGGATCAGATGCCCCAGTGGCTGTTTGCTTTTGAGCCTGCCGGCATGGCGACGTTTCGAGCGCTGGCGTTAATTTGTGCTCATCCAGCCCAAGCGGAGCGGGCCCAGGCGGAGGCTAATCAAAAATCGCAGCCTCAATCCGATAACCCCGTCTTAAAAGCCTGTGTGCTGGAAGCCTTGCGGCTCTGGCCAACAACGCCTCTTATCTTGCGCGAAACAACCGAGCGGACATGCTGGTCACAAGGTGAAATGCCGACGAATACTACGCTGCTTATTCATGCACCGTATTTTCATCGGGACGATCGCCAGTTGGAAATGGCTAACCGCTTTGCGCCCGATATTTGGCTAGACCCAGAGCAGTTTAAACACTGGCCACTGTTACCCTTTAGCGGAGGTCCTGGTATTTGCCCTGGAAGACATATAGTGCTGCTGGTGACCAGTGCTGTATTGGCTGCCCTGATTAAAAATCATCGGTTCAGCCTAGATCCGCCGGACAGACTGAAGGAGGATGAGCCAATGCCCGCGCTATTGAGCAATTTCCATCTCTGCTTTCGCGTTAAACACGTGGACTCTATAACAACCCAGGAAGACTCTGCATTATAAAGATATGGTTATATAGACATTGTCATCAATACCTTGCTGTCAAGGCGCTGTTATCACAACAGCATTTTAATCGTTCATCTCGCTGTCGGTAGCGGCAAGAATGGCAAGTGGTTGCCAAAGGTTTATGACCTAGCCCGGCCTGCTTCTTCATGCATGTGCATTGCATCCTTGCATGGCGCTCGCTAAAGTTCCGTCTTCTTTGAGTTTACGAATGCACGGAGCAGGGCGCATGGCCACCTTAATGATCCAAGGCACCACCTCAGATGCGGGCAAAAGCACGGTGGTTGCAGGGCTATGCCGCGCTTTAAAACGTCGTGGCATCTCCGTTGCTCCTTTTAAACCTCAAAATATGGCGCTAAATAGTGCTGTAACCGAAGACGGCGGGGAAATCGGCCGTTCTACTGCTTTGCAGGCGCAAGCGGCAGGCGTTGCTCCGCATAGCGATATGAACCCTGTGCTGCTCAAGCCTGAAACCGACCGTGGCGCCCAGGTTATTTTGCGCGGCAAGGTCTACGGGCACATGGACGCGCTGGATTATCATGCCTTCAAACAGACCGCCAAAGAGAGCGTAATGGCGGCCTGGCAAGCGCTTGAACGCCGCTTTGATGTGATTATTGCCGAAGGGGCAGGCAGTCCTGCTGAAATTAATCTACGCAAGGGCGATATTGCCAATATGGGGTTTGCTGAAGCGGCCGATTGCCCTGTACTGCTGGTCGGTGATATTGACCGAGGGGGCGTATTTGCTCAGCTAGTCGGCACGCTTGAATTACTCAGTCAAAGCGAGCAGACCCGCACGCGGGGTTTTATTGTTAATCGTTTTCGTGGCGATATTGGCTTACTCAACCCAGGCCTTGAATGGTTGACCCAGCGGACAGGTAAACCCGTGTTCGGCACTTTGCCCTATCTGCAGGGGTTATTGCTGGATGCCGAAGATAGCGTTGGCTTAATTCAAAAAACCGCGCAGACAGCGCCATTAAAAATCATCGTGCCAGCCTTGCCGCGTATTAGTAACCATACTGATTTTGACCCGCTGCGCCTTCACCCTCAGGTGGCGCTAGCGTTTATTGGCCCGGACCAACCGATTCCGCCTGCCGATGTAATTATTTTACCGGGCAGCAAAAGTACCGCCAGCGATTTGGCGTGGCTTAAACGCCAGGGTTGGGAGTCGGCGATTCAACGTCATCTTCGTTACGGCGGCAAGCTGCTGGGTATCTGTGGCGGCTTTCAAATGCTGGGGCAATGGGTAGACGATGCAGCCGGTCTTGAAGGCGAGCCGGGGCACGTACCGGGTCTAGGTTTATTGCCGCTTACCACGCAAATGGTGCCAGGCAAGCAGCTGCGTAACGTAAGCGGCGTTTTGATAGTCGGTGGTGCTGCCGTGACCGGTTATGAGATTCATAACGGGGTAAGCGATGGGGCGGCGCTAGCAAACCCGCTATTTGAGCTAAATGGTCGGATGGAAGGGGCGGTCAGTCAGGACGAGCAAATAATGGGCACGTATCTGCATGGTCTGTTTGATCACCCAGAAGCTTGCCAAGCGCTTTTAGAGCGCTTGGGGCTGGTGCACGCCGAACCGGTTGATTACCTGGCTCATCGCGAGCGGGAATTGGATCGCTTGGCGGATTTGCTGGAGGCGCATTTGGATATGGATGCCATTTTAGGGCTTATTCAATCCTGAGATGTTTAGCCACGGCTGGCACGCTTAGCCATCAAGGTAATTTCAAGATGACTATCGCCGCAGATAGAGGGCGACTCAGTGCACGTGCGGGCCGGGTAGCAACCTGGCTCGAAGAATTCGGCATAAATAGTGTTCATCGCGCTGAGGTCTTTTAAATCAGCCAAATGGATGTCAACACGCACCACATCCGCTAAGCTGCCTTCTTCTTGGTTCAGCATGCGTTCAAGCTCGCGCATTACCAGACGCGTTTCTTTCTTGATATCGCCTTTGGCAGCGTGGCCGTTAGAAAGGTCGGCAACGGTCAGACCTGAGATAAACACATAGTGATCATCAATCACCATGTGACTTCCCGGAAAATCTGGCTTGGGTAGCGTAGGGTCGTTGATAAACTGTGGCATTTATCCTCCATAGGGCAACAAAAGTGCTCAATTTTGTGACTATTCGTATCCCGATCAGTTCACATGCATTAACGTAGCTAATACGGTTAGCAACAGCTTAAAGAGAGCGTAATGAAGGTAGTTCAGATTAAAGACGCAGGGCAGCGAGATGCCTGTTTAGCGCGGTTATGCGCTGAAGTATATGGTCAGCAGGCAGGGTTAACGCCGCTGGTGGTATTTACTGGTACGCGTAACGTCCTGTTTACCCAGGAGATCGCGCGTTTAGTGGCGGGCGTTGATGGTGCCGGTAAGCCGTTAGCGCTAGCGTTATTGGTACTGGATGAAGCGGGTGAAGGCATGACGATTACCCACGCCTGTGAGCTGGAGTCGGCTGGCGCCAAACAGCGTCTAATCAGCGAGCTGTCACTTAAAGCTCCGCTGCGAGTTGAGGTTGATAGTGCCGAGCAGGAAGCCATGTATCAAGCGAGCGGCATCAAGCGCTGGTTTGATGGGCAGGATAACAAGCGTATCGGCTTGAGTGCTCGTCATCCGGTCAGCGATCCAGGTGAGCTAGCTGCCACGGTCGCGCTGGATGAGGCGTTGATTCTGCGGCGCTTCAAGCACGATGCCAAAGCGTTTGAAAGCGCCAAGCAGGACTTTCTAAACGGTTTAAACCAGTTTCCCGCAACGCTTTAAGAACATGCTTAACCAGTGAGCTGGCCGAGGCTACTTTTTGGCCAGCTCGCGCATCGCGCTTTCCAGCCCTTCCAGCGTCATGGGGTACATACGGTCTGTGATAATTTCACGGATTAATTGCGTGGAGTATGTGTACTCCCAGACACGGGGCGGCATAGGATTAAGCCACGCCAAGTGGGGGAACGTCTCGCAGACGCGTTTAAGCCACAGGCCGCCGGACTCTTCATTAAAGTGCTCAACGCTGCCGCCCCGGTGAGTAATCTCATAGGGTGACATGGCCGCATCGCCAACAATGACTACCTGATAATCAGCGCCATAAGTGTGCAGCACATCCATGGTCGGGATGCGCTCGCTGCCGCGCCTTGAATTATGCCGCCATACGCCTTCGTATAGGCAGTTGTGAAAGTAGTAGTGTTCAAGATGCTTGAATTCCGAGCGGGCAGCCGAAAACAGCTCTTCGCAGACACGAATATGGTCATCCATTGAGCCGCCTACATCCAGAAATAGCAGCACTTTAACGGCGTTATGGCGTTCAGGGCGCATCTGGACGTTCAATAAGCCGCCATCTCGGGCCGTTTCGCGGATGGTGCTGTCGACGTCGAACTCTTCTAAAGCGCCCTGGCGAGCAAACTTTCGCAGCCGGCGCAGAGCCATCTTGATATTGCGCGTGCCAAGCTCCAGTGAATCGTCATAGTCGCGAAAACGCCGCTCATCCCATACCTTTGTTGCGCGGCGATGGCGTGAGCCTTCCTGGCCAATGCGAATGCCTTCAGGATTATAGCCATAGGCGCCAAACGGGCTGGTGCCGCCGGTACCAATCCATTTATTACCGCCTGCATGGCGCTCTTTCTGCTCTTTCAGGCGCTTTTTAAAGGTTTCGATCAGCTCTTCCAGGCCACCTAGTGATTTAATCTTGGCTTTCTCTTCTTCAGAAAGCTGTTTCTCGAATTCACGGCGCAGCCAGTCATCTGGAATCAGTGCCTCGATGGCGGCGTCCATGTCTTCAAGGCCTTTAAACCAGGCGGCAAAGGCACGATCAAAACGGTCAAAGTGGCGTTCGTCTTTTACCATTACCGTGCGGGCAACCTGGTAGAACGCTTCCATATCGGCAAATACCACGCCACGTTCAACCACCGCGTGCAGGTCCAATAACTCACGCAGCGAAACAGGCACGCCCGCACGCTTTAAAGTTTCGAACAGACCAATAAACATGGCTTAACGACCTGTGCCTTTCTGACGGCGTAACATAAACGCCAAGCGTTCAAGCAGCTGTGTATCCTGCTCGTTTTTAACCAGCGCGCCGGCCATGGGCGGCAGGGCTTTGGCCGGGTCGCGGTTGTAAAGCGCTTCCTGGGCAATTTCATCGGCCATCAGCAGTTTTAGCCAATCCACTAGTTCTGAGGTCGAAGGCTTTTTCTTTAGGCCAGGGGCATCTCTGAGTTCAAAGAATACGTTTAACGCTTCGCTCACCAGCCGGGGCGCAATATCAGGAAAATGCACATCCACAATCGCCTGCATGGTGTTGCGGTCAGGGAACTCGATGTAGTGGAAAAAGCAGCGGCGAAGAAAAGCATCGGGCAGCTCTTTCTCGTTATTGGACGTAATGATAATGATGGGGCGCTGCTCGGCGCGAATCGTTTCACCGGTCTCATAAACGTGAAACTCCATGCGATCAAGCTCTTGAAGCAGGTCGTTGGGAAACTCGATATCGGCCTTATCGATCTCATCGATCAGTAGTACCAAGCGCTCACCGGCGGTAAAGGCTTCCCATAGTTTGCCGGGCTTGATGTAGTTGGCAACGTTTTCCACGCCCTCAACACCCAGTTGAGAATCGCGCAGGCGACTAACCGCATCGTATTCATAAAGGCCTTGGGCCGCTTTGGTGCTGGATTTGATATGCCAGGTAATCAACCGAGTGCCTAGCGATTCGGCCAGCTCTTCCGCCAGTAGGGTTTTACCGGTGCCCGGCTCGCCTTTGATAAGCAGCGGACGCTCAAGAACTACCGCGGCGTTAACCGCCTGTTTAAGTGCGTCAGTGGCAATGTACGAAGAGGTGGATTCAAACGCCATGGGGGAGCCTCCGCTTGTCGAAAATCGCATTGTCAGAATTTCAAACAAGTGTACGTGAGGGTAAACGTCAAGGCTAATGGACTGTTGTTTCCGCTCTTATTTAGGTGCGCCAATTAGGTGGCACAATCCCTTGGCGTTGCATTTGTCTGTAGACCGTGGGACGCGAAATACCCAGTATCCGGGCGACTGCGCTTACATTCCAGTGGTGATCACGCAGCAGCGAGACTAACTGCTGGCTGGGCTCTGAGCTTTTAGCCTCAGCATGGTGAATAGGCTGGCGGGTAATACGTTGGCTAAGACACTGCTCGGGTAAGTCCTCAACGGTGATCTCGTTATTTTCTGCTGTGGCTAGCGCAAAGGCGAGCGCGTTTTTGAGCTGCCGAATATTACCAGGCCAGGCATAAGCTAAGAGCGCACTAATAGCATCCGCCCTTAGGCGTGGCGTTTCATTTGCCGCTCGCGCGCAGACTAAATCGTTAAATACACGACGAATCACATAAAGTTTATCGGCGCGTTCGCGTAGGGTCGGTAAACTCAGCTGTGCACCATTTAAGCGATAATAAAGGTCTTCTCTAAACTCACCGCGCTCAATCAGCGCTTCGATGTTGCGATGACTTGCTGTAATAACCCGCATATCCACGTGGATTGGGGTGCTGGCTCCTAGAGGCATTACTTCGCGCTCGGATAAAACACGCAGGAGTCGTGTTTGCAGGGACAGCGGCATATCGCCAATCTCATCCAGAAAAAGAGTGCCGCCGTTGGCCTGGGGTATCAGGCCACGCATACCTTTAACACGGCCGCCGGTAAAGGCGCCCGGTTCATAGCCAAACAGTTCACTCTCGATTAGCGATTCAGGAATAGCGGCGCAGTTTACTGCTATAAAAGGCCCTTCTGAGCGGTGTCCGCTATTGTGAAGTGCGCGGGCGACTATTTCTTTACCTGTACCTGTTTCTCCACTAATCAACACGTTAACACTAATTTCGTTGCGTAGCCGCTCGGCCAGTTTTTGTACTTTACGCATGGCGGGATCATCGCCGCCTAAATGAGCTAAAGGTTCAGATAGCGAATTGGTGGGCGCTTGTAAGCGCTCTGCAGTGCGCGGACGGCGCGGTTCTAATAGGCTAATAAAGTAAATGACACTGTCGGCCCGAGCGCGAAACGCGCGCAGCTGGTCATCGACAGCGCTATTAATATTGAGCACATCGGCAATATCACATTCAAATAATTCGCTAAGATGGGTAGTGGATATAGCCGACCAGGGGGGCCAGCGTTGATGATGGTTGGCAAGTAGCTCACGGCCTACTGCATTAGCGGCAATTATCTGGCCGTTCTCCTCAATGGCGATTAAACCGCGCCCGTTAACATGCACAAATTCCCGAGAGGTATCCAAGCGCACCATGAGACAGTCGCGGTAGCGCTGTAAAAAGTAGGCGTCCTCAATCATGCGTGCGTACAGAGTTACCAATGAAAGGCTAAAGTTTTGGCTTTCATGCTGGGTAGGAGAGTGTAAGGCTGAGATATCCAGCACGGCCATCACATTGCCTTGAGGGTCAGTAATGGGAGCTGCCGTACAGGTAAGCGCAATGTGGGAGGCATCGAAATGCTCCTCTCGGTGACAAATAATCGCTTGGCGGTCGTGAAGACAGGTGCCTACTGCGCATGTCCCTGCAAAGCGCTCATCCCAGTCGGCACCTAAATAAAGCCCAGCTTTGCGTAACTGCTGGTCTTGGTCGGTATTGCCTCGAAATTCCACCGTAATACCGCGATGGTCAGTAAGCAGTAGCACGTAGCCTAACGTGGCAATTTGACTATACAGTTGGTCGACCCCGGCTCTGGCTACGTGCAAAAGCTCGTCGACCGACTCTCGGTGTTCAATGAGCGTTTGCTGCGGCACAACTCGTGCTGGGCGCGGTTGAGTAGGGTCTAGCTGGTATTCATTTAGGCAGCGCAGCCAAGAGTTGCGAATGGTCTGTTTGGCCGGTAAATGGGGCTTATCCAACCCGTCGCCGAGCTGAAAAATATGTTCAATGTGTTGGCGCTGGACGGGCTGAAGCCGTGCGGGCAGTGGTGCATTCATCGGCATAGTGTTGCTCACCTGGCGCAGTTGTTCTTGTTCTTTCAGCCTAAGCATTGTGACGCCGGTGTCAACGCAGCTTTATTACTCCGTTAGTCGGGCGTTACACCTGTAATGCTGGGTTGTAAACAGTGTTACAGAAAATACGCCTCTAAGTAACGTCAATATCTCTATTTTTTTGTTATTTTTCAGTTGCTTATTTAATTTTTGGTTGGGTTGGCACGATGGGTGCTTAGGTATGCTGTGAAGCATTATAAAAAGCAGTTGTGAAGACTATTGTGAAACGGTTCTTAAAACGGTCTTTGAAAACAGTTCTGGCAAGACGTAAGCGTTAACACAATAACAATCGTGAATCGGAGTCCTTGTTATGACACAGCAAACCGCCACAGCTATCGCGCAAGCTTGGTTAAGTGAATTTGATAACGCCTTACAGGCTAAGGATATTCAGCGAGTGCTCGCGCTATTTGGTGATGAGTGCTACTGGCGAGACTTTGTCTCCTTCACCTGGAATTTAAAAACCTGTGAAGGCAAAGACGCTATTCAAGCCATGCTAAAGGCCACCCTGGATAACACGCGACCATCCAATTGGAAGCTAGACGGTGAAGCGGCCATGAATGGCGATATTTGCGAGGCGTGGTTTACCTTTGAAACAGCGGTGGCGACTGGTAAGGGATATTTACGCTTAAAAGAGGGTAAGTGCTGGACGCTACTAACGACAATGCAGGAGTTAAACGACTTTCCTGAACCGCGCAGACATAACCGCCCCAAAGGAGCTGAACACGGGGCCAACAAGCAGCGTGAAACTTGGCAGGAAGCTCGCGAGCGGGAAGAATTAGAGTTAGGTTATTCTCAGCAGCCCTACTGCGTGATTATCGGTGGTGGACAGGGTGGCATAGGCTTAGGCGCGCGGCTTAAGCAAATGGGGGTGCCAACAATTATCATTGAGCGAAATGAACGTGCCGGTGACTCCTGGCGTAAGCGTTATAAATCGCTCTGCCTACATGATCCAGTATGGTACGACCATCTGCCTTATATCCCTTTTCCAGAAAATTGGCCGGTATTTGCCCCGAAGGATAAAGTGGGTGACTGGCTGGAAATGTACACCAAGGTCATGGAGCTCAATTACTGGAGCTCTACCGAGTGTCAGAGCGCTCATTATGACGAGGCGGCCCGAGAGTGGGTGGTTAAGGTTAGGCGAGACGGTGTTGAGGTTACTCTGAAGCCTAAGCAATTGGTCATGGCCACAGGTATGTCAGGTATGCCCAACGTACCGAATTTTCCAGGCGCGAATGATTTTGAAGGTGAGCAGCAGCATTCAAGTCAACACTCTGGACCGGATGCCTACACAGGTAAAAAATGCGTTATTGTCGGTTCTAATAATTCCGCTCACGATATAGCCGCTGCTCTCTGGGAGCATGATGCTGACGTGACTATGCTGCAGCGCTCATCTACTCATATTGTGAAATCAGACTCGCTCATGCAAGAGGTGCTGGGGCCGCTTTACTCAGAGGAAGCCGTTGCCAGCGGTATTACTCATGACAAAGCCGACCTTCTTTTTGCCTCTATCCCTTATAAAGTACTACCGGATTTTCAGCGTCCGGCATTTAACGCGGTACGCAAGCGCGATGCCGCCTTTTATAAAAAGCTAGAAGATGCTGGCTTTATGCTTGATTTTGGCGACGACGACTCTGGTTTATTTTTAAAATATTTGCGCAGAGGTTCAGGGTATTACATTGATGTAGGAGCCTGTGACTTGATCGCCAACGGCGATATTAAGCTGCGCAGCGGCGTGGGGATTGAGTGGGTTAACAAGCGCTCCATCACGCTGAGTGATGGCAGTGAATTACCCGCCGATTTAATCGTTTACGCTACGGGCTATGGTTCTATGAATGGCTGGGCAGCGCGGCTTATATCTCAGGAGGTGGCCGATAAAGTGGGCAAATGCTGGGGACTGGGTTCTGATACCACTAAAGATCCTGGCCCGTGGGAAGGGGAGCTTCGCAATATGTGGAAGCCAACCCAACAAGATTCGCTCTGGTTTCACGGCGGGAATCTGCACCAATCGCGCCATTACTCCCACTATTTGGCGCTGCAGCTAAAAGCTCGAATGGAAGGGATGGAGACGCCAGTCTTTGGTCTGCAGCCTGTTCACCATAGTGCTTAAAAGCGCGCATTAAAGTACACATGAAGAAGGTTGTACGTTTATAAGGCAACACTACTTAAAAATGGGCTGCGCTGGTGCAGCCATAGCTTATAAAGAATTTGTTAGCCATCTGTAATTGTTATAATTTTTTATATGCTAATGATTTTTATGATTTTTTGTAAAAGTGGCACACGGTTCGCTATGTATTAGGCAAGCAGCAAATGAACAGAGTAATCAGCAATAGTCGGTTGCTTTCCCTTCTTTGCAACACCGGCGCGGTGAACATGCCGCGCGGTACACAGAGTGAGCTGGCGTGCTCCACCTAGGCCTCCTTCGGGAGGTCTTTTTTTATGTCTAATGAAAATTAAACTTGTACAAAAGTATAAAAAAATTCCACACATAATTTGGAAACACTGTTCGAATAGTATATATTGTATAGGCAAGCCGGTTGTCCGGCGCTGTTCCCAGCTAAAACGCAAAGAGGATGAACCAAATGCGCAACTTAAAATTGATTTCAGCCGCTGTGATTACTGCTGGTTTTGCCCTGGCAAGCCAGGCGGCGTTGGCATATAACGCAGGCGATGCATTTGTCCGCGGTGGTTACGCTAAAACGGATACCGGTTCAGGCAACGGTAATATCCTTGGCGATGAACTGAATGTTCAAAACGAGAGCGGCTTCACCTTCGGCGCTGGTTACCTGTTTACCGATAAAGTGGGTGTTGAGCTCAATAGCTCTGAGAAATTTGAGCACCAGCTGAACACTGCTAATGCAGGCGATATCGGCAGCATCGACCGCTTGCCCGTTAATCTGCTAGTGAACTACTACCCGCTGGGTGGAATGGATTCACGCGTACAGCCTTACGTTGGTGCGGGTCTGAACTACACGCGTTTTTCTGGCGAGCCGGAAAACGTTGATGTTAAAGCAAGCTATGGCGCTATCGGCCAGGCAGGCGTTGACCTAGCGGTAACTGAAAATATTCTGTTGAACGGTTATGTAAGCTATGCCGATGTCGACACTGATGTACGCGTTGGTGGTGACACGGTAGGTAAAGTAGACATGAACCCGGTAACGATCGGCGGTGGTGTTACTTACCGCTTCTAACGTCCTCTGATTGATCGACGTTAGTCATCTCAAAACGCTCGGCAAACGCCGGGCGTTTTTGTGTATGTTCGATTTACCCGCTTTTAAGCTATCTCTAACGGTAAAGGAGTAGCCACATGACCACATTCTTCGTTGATACCCATTGCCACTTCGATTTCCCCCCCTTCGCGGATAATGAAGCGCAGAGTCTTGCGTGGGCGAGCGAGGCCGGGGTCGAAAAAATCATTGCGGTGGGCGTAACAGCCGAGCGCTTCGGCGGGGTGATGGCGCTGGCCGAGCGCTTCGACCCGGTTTACGCCGCGCTCGGCATTCATCCGATGGCAATCGGCGAGTTCGAAGAGGCGCATCTCGACCGGCTCGAGGTATGGCTTCGCCAAAGACCTAGCAAGCTAGTGGCGATCGGGGAGATCGGGCTGGATCTTTACATCGAGGACCCGCAGTTCGAAAGGCAGGAGGCGCTGCTTCAATCGCAGCTGCGTCTGGCGCGAAAGTTCGAGCTGCCTGTGATCCTTCACTCCAGGCGCGCCCACGACAAGCTCGCGATGCACCTAAGGCGAGTCGAGCTACCAAGGACCGGGGTAGTGCACGGTTATGCCGGCAGCGAGCAGCAGGCACGGGCTTTCATCGAGGCAGGGTATTATATCGGCGTGGGCGGCACGCTAACGTACGAGCGGGCCACCAAGACCCGCCGAACGCTTTCGCGCCTCCCGCTTTCATCGCTTTTGCTCGAGACCGACTCGCCGGATATGCCGGTGCAAGGGTTTCAGGGCGAGCCCAATCGCCCTGAGCGTATTCGCCACATCTGGAATAGCCTTTGTGAGATTCGCGAAGAGTCGCCGGAGGAGATTGCCGAGGCCATTCGCGACAATACCCGCCGGCTTTTCAGGATCTGATTGGTTAAAATCGTCAGCGTCAGAGGGACGACCCCTTCGAGTCTGGGAGGCTCAAGGCGTCAGGTTCTCGAAGCTGGATTCGGTGACCAGCACGTTATCTTCAATACGGATCCCACCACAAGGCAGCAGCTGATCAACCAGCGTCCAGTTAATGGGCAACGCTTTATCACGCAACGGTTTCAAGAGCATGGGTATAAAATAGAGCCCCGGTTCGATAGTCACGACCATGCCAGGCTTGAGCGTGCGTGTTAAACGCAGCGCAGGATGCTCAGTGGGCGCAGGAGCAGGGGTGCCATCTGGATGTCGTAAGCCCGCGACGTCATGGACCTGAAGACCCAGCGAATGACCTAGCCCATGTGGACAGAAAGCACGCGTAACGCCTTCTTCAACGGCTTGCTGGGCGCTGCCTTTAAAAAGATCGTGAGCGACCAGGATATTTCCCAGAGAGTGGTGCATCTGTTTATGCAGCCCAACGTAATCAACGTTGGGCACGATGCTCTCAACCATCTCATCTTTCAGGCGATGCAGGGCGTTCACCAGTTCGCCAAAAACGGCGGGCGCATCGGGCCCGGCATAGGTACGCGTTATATCCGCGCAGTAACCTCGAAAGCGCCGCCCGGCATCCACCAGCAGGCTAAAACGCTGTTTGGGAGGCGTTAAGTCATAGTGTTGGTAGTGCAGGACACCGGCATGGTTATTCAAGCCAATAATATTTTGATAGGGAACGTTTGATTCGCGCTGTCGGCTAGCGGCAAGGTATGCCAGTTGAATATCAAGCTCACCCGAGGCACCAATAAATGCGGTTTGCGCCGCCTGATGGCCTGCAATGGCCAGCCGGTTGGCTTCTCGCAGGCAGGCTACTTCATAAGGCGTTTTGAACATACGCAGCTCATCAAGTGCCTGAACAAGCGCATTAGGAGCCACGTCCGCCTTCAGCGCCTGGCTGATATCGGTACTAACGCTTTCAATATCGCCAATTACGACGGCTTTGCCCGTAAACGTCGGAGCGGTTTTAGTGCTGCATAAATGCACATCTATGGCGGATACCCAGGGCTCTTCCGGGAGCTTTGTAGGTAGATGCCAAAAATCATCCGGCGCATAAAGATAGAGCTGAGGGCGCGTATTCGGCGCAATGACCAACCAGCTGTGCTGAATATCCGCAAGCCCCACCCAGTGCATAAAGTGGCCATAGGTCTGAAAAGAGGCGGCATGATCGTCAGCAAAATGGTAGTCAGCGTGACCGCTATAAATCGCCAAGCTGTCAAAGCCGGATTTAGTTAGCACCTGTTCATATGCGCGTTGCAAATGAGCGATATGTTCAAGCTGCAGGTTGAAAAGCGTCGTTGACATGCAAGCGTATCCTGTTAACTACGTGAAGGGGCGAGTTCGCTCCAGAATTTATCCAATTCGGCGTGGCGCTGAAGTTGATGTCGATACAAGCGCAGCTCCATGGGTACATCCCAGCGGCTATCGCCTGCTCTTACCAGGGTGCCCTGGGTAAGCTCTTTCGCGACGCTGCGCTCGGGAAGCCAGCTCATGCCGTACCCAAGCAGTACAAGCTCTTTAATACCGGCTGCGTATAGGTTTTCGCTTTGCGCATTCAGGTAGGTGCTGTGTGGCAATCTGGCCAAATGAGCCTTTATCGCAGAGCCGAGCAGGCCTCGCTTTGGATAGGCGAGCCAGGGCGAGGGATGAGCGCGTGTTCCCGGCAATGCCGCACTGGGCTCGCCTTGCGAACTTAGGCCGGTAACCGGTATCAGTCGTTCATGACCGATGACCTTGTAAGTGCTGGCGCTAGTATCGATTTCCAGATCGCAGCGCCCCACAGGCCAGTAACAAATGGCTAGGTCGCACTCCGCGCGTGCCAAGGCTTGAAAATAATCGTTGGCTACCCAGCCGGTGGCTCGCAAGTAGGGCTGTACCCGATCCTGCCAGCCGGTCGAGGCGAGCCATTCCGGCAGGAAATGGCCAAGCAGGCTCTGCGGGGCCGCCACCATAATGCGTCGCTGCTGGCCGGCATTAATTTCCCGCAGGCGATCACGCGTCAAGCGTACCCGTTCCGTTACCTGCTCGCAGAGCGTAAGAAACTCCTCGCCCGCGGGTGTTAACGAAAGTGGTAACGTCTGACGATTGATCAGCGTAACGCCCATTTCTTCTTCCAGCAGTTTAATGCGCCGAGAGAAGGTGGGCTGGGTGACATGTTGATCGTCGGCTGCGCGCGAAAAATGCCGTGTTCTGGCCAGGGCAATAAAGTCTTCTAGCCAGCGAATTTCCATGCGATACCCCGCAGTGAGATGACTTGCTTGGCCAATGAATACCTAATCATAGGCGGCCTTCCTCAACAGCGTGACACGCAACCCGCGTACCGTCATCCTGCATTTGCAACTGGGGAATTTCCTGGATGCAGCGCGCGTTAGCGTACGGGCAGCGGCCATGAAACACACAGCCGCTAGGTAGATTGACCGGGGTCGGCACTTCGCCCTTAAGGCGAATATGCTGTGGTCGGTCATCTTCAAGGCGTGGAATCGAAGAGAGCAGTGCCTGGGTATAGGGATGACGAGGTTTGGCAAACAGCGTTGCAGTAGTGGCTATTTCGCACACGGTACCTAGGTACATGACCGCGACGCGTGTACCAAAATGCTCAACAACGGCCAAGTCGTGGGTAATGAACAGGTAGGTTAAATTGCGCGCGTTTTGGGCTTCCATCAAGAGATTCAACACCTGCGCCTGAATTGACACATCCAAGGCCGAAATGGGCTCGTCGGCGACGATAAACTCAGGATCCACCGCCAGCGCACGGGCAATGGCAATACGCTGGCGCTGGCCGCCGGAAAACTCATGACCAAACCGCTTTCCCCAGTCGGGGTCGATACCCACCGAGCCCATAACGTCTTTAACTTTGTCGGCAATCTGTTGCCGATTCCAGTTTGGATGGTGCAGGCGCAGGGGTTCTTCCAGCGTTTGCTGAATGGTCATGCGCGGGTTAAGCGAGGCGTAGGGGTTTTGAAAAATCATCTGCATGCGCTTGCGATAGGGCAGCAACTGACGCGAGCTTAAATGATCGATTCGCTGGCCGTCATAATGAATTTCGCCTTCTGAAGGTGAAAGCAGCCCCATCACCGTACGGGCAACGGTGGATTTACCGCAGCCGGACTCACCCACCACGCAGAGTGCTTCGCCACGGTTGATCTCGAGGTTGACCCCGTTAATGGCGTGAACGTGCTCCTGGTGACGAATAAGCTTGCCGCCTTTAAAGCGCAGCTGGTCAAGAAAATCACCTGATAGCGAAAAGCGCTTTTTAAGATCGCGAATTTGCAACAGTGGCTGGGCTGTATCGACGTTTTCAGTGGGGATGTGGTTGGCTGCCATGGCGCTTGTCTGCGTGCTCATTGGCTTTCCTCCTTTAAACGACGATCTTCCATTAGTTCAGCCACCATATGACAGGCGACCTGGCAGTTACCCGCCTGCACAAAACCAGGTACCTGTTCAATACAGGCAGGGCGGGTTTGGCCATCGGCGCGCTTGATAAAGTCGCAGCGCGGATGAAAGGCGCAGCCGCTGGGCAAATTGGAGAGCGACGGCATGCTGCCGCGAATCTGATTCAGCTTCTCGCCTGGCGTGGCCATTTGGGGTAGGGCGTTGATCAGCCCTTGGGTGTAAGGGTGCTGCGGGTCGTTAATGATCTCGCGCGTGGGGCCTTGCTCGATCACACGCCCGGCGTACATGACCAGCATGCGCTGGGTAACCTGGCTTACCACACCCAGGTCATGGGTAATCAAAATAAGCCCGACATTGTGCTGCTCGCAAAGATCCAAGAGCAGCGCCATGATTTCCGCCTGGATGGTCACATCCAGCGCAGTGGTTGGTTCATCGGCAATGATGATATCTGGGTCAAGCAGCAGGGCAATGGCGATAATAATACGCTGGCGCATCCCGCCGGAAAGCTCGTGCGGGTACTGGTCCAGGCGCTTTTCCGGTGAGGGGATTTGCACTTGGCGCAGCTTATCCAACGCGATGGTACGGGCTTCTTTTGAAGAAATGCGGCGGTGGGCTTTCAGACACTCGACCATCTGCTCGCCAATCGACAACACCGGATTAAGGGTCATCATCGGATCTTGGAAGATCATCGAAATACGGTTGCCACGTATTTTACGCAGCCCGCGCTCCGACATGGTGTTAAGTGTTTGCCCTTCAAAGGTGATACTGCCACCCGCGATAAAACCTGGCTTGGCAATCAGGTTAAGCAGCGAAAAGGCGGCCACTGATTTACCCGCACCAGACTCGCCTACAATGCCCAAGCGTTCGCCGCGTTCAAGCGTAAAGCTTACATCGCGTATTGCCTTGACCTCGCCCTGACGCAGGGCAAAGCGTACATCTAACTGGGAAACTTCAAGTAATGCCATGATGTCCTCAGCCCTTATAGAGTCGTGGGTTCATGACATCGCGCAGCCAGTCGCCCAATAGATTGATAGACAGCACTAGCACGACCAGTACCGCACCGGGAATTAATGTGATCCACCAGGAACCCGACTGAATGTAGTCAAACCCCGCTTTGATTAACGAGCCAAGTGATGGGTGAGTTTCGGGCATGCCCAGCCCCAAAAACGACAGCGCTGCTTCAGAAATAATTGCGTTGGCAATCTGTACGGTGGATATAACAAAAATCGGGGAAAGCGTGTTGGGCAACACATGGCGGAACATAATCCGCTTGCTGCGCAGCCCCATGACACGGGCGGCGTCCACATACTCTTTGTTTTTCTCTGCCAGCACTGAGGCACGTACCGTTCGAGCGTACTGTGGCCATTCGGCCAGGCCGATAATCAACACCAGCATGAGAACCGCGTACTGGCTATAAAAGGAGCTGCCCATGGTGGCTTTCACCACGGCGCCCACCACGATAGCGACCATTAGAGTGGAAAAAGACAGCTGGATATCTGCCAGGCGCATAAAGAATGCATCAACGCGACCCCCCAGATAGCCTGCCATCAGGCCAAAGGTCACGCCTAGAAGCGCTTGCAGAATAACGGCGCCAAAGCCGATTAAAAGCGACACGCGCGTACCGTATAAAACGATCGACCAAAGATCGCGTCCTTGAGCATCGGTACCCAGGATATAGCGCTCGTCGGTACCATCAATCCAGAAAGGCGGCAGCTCAGAGGCAAGAATATCGATCTGGCGCAAATCATAGGGATCGGTCGGTGCAATCAGCGGCGCGGCAAAAGCGGCTACTACCAGACAGATAAACACGGCAAGGCATAGCTGCGCGGTACGGTCGCGCTTAAAGCTGTACCACAGAAAGGAGTCGCTAAAGCGCTGGAAGCGGCTAGGTGCCTTGGTTGGCTTGGTTGTCATCGTCATGCGGGCTTACCAGTCAGTTTTACGGTGGGGTTCACGTAGCCGTAGATCAAATCCACGATGGTGTTTGTCACCACGAAAATGACGCCGACAATCATCAGATAGGACACGATGAGCGGGATATCAGCACGGTTGATCGCATCCAGGAACATAAGGCCCATGCCTGGCCACTGGAAAACGGTTTCAGTCAGGATGGTGTACGCCACCATGGTGCCAATTTGCACGCCGCCCACGGTTATGACCGGCAGCATGGTGTTTTTAAGCGCATGAACAAAATACACGCGGCGCATGGAGATACCCTTAGCGCGGGCATATTTCACGTATTCAGACTGCAGTACTTCCATCATCTCAGCGCGAATTAAGCGAATAAACAGTGGCAGCATAATGGAGGCAAGTGAAATGGCGGGTAGCACTAAATGCTGCAAACCGCTCCAGGAAGCAAGGTTCGTATCCCAATGGCCGACCACATGCACTAAGTCGTAGCCACGCCCAAACGACGGCATGTTGCCTTGGGTAGAGAGCAAACCATTAAGCCATGCGCCCCAGCCGGTACTTTCGGGGAATATCGACACGGTGATGCCGATGGCAAATATTTGAATAAGCACGATAGCGGTTAAAAATACCGGTATCGAGATACCAATGATCGAAACGCCCATGAAAAATCGCGAAATAATCGAGCGCGGTTTAATTGCACTGTATACCCCGATAGGCACCGAAAAAATCACGATAATTAACGTTGCCGCAAACACCAGTTCAAGCGTTGCTGGCAAATGGCGGGCAATAACGCTGAGCGCCGGTTCGCGGTAGAAGTAGGAGTAGCCAAAGTCTCCCTGCACCGCATTCTTGGCAAAGCGCACATACTGCACCATGAACGAATCATTAAGGCCTAAGCGCTCGCGTAAGGCTTCGCGTTCACTTTCGGGGACCGACTGTCCAACCATTTGTTGTATCGGGTCACCCAGGTTGTCCTGAATGGCGAAGGCCAGCACGCTGATGACGAACATCACCAATACCGCGTGCATCAGCCGCTTGATTAAAAAGGCAATCATGGCGTACGCCACCTATGTAATAGTGTTTAACAAAGGAAGTAGAAACAAGTTTTAGTTAACGTTTTGCAACGGGTTTTGACACAGCACGCGCTTCGCTCTCCAGGTAGCTGGAGAGCGAAGCATCCGTGCAGGTAACTTACAAAGCGTTAATCAAACTTAGCGATTGATGACGAGATCGCCCAGGTAGGGGAAGTCGACGGCGTTAACAACAGGCTCAACGTCTACGCCCTCAGCGGCAGCGTAAGCCAGGTTCTGCCAATGCAGCATAATGAAGCCAGCATCTTCATACAGCATGGCTTCGGCTTCACGCAGCATTTCGTTACGTTTTTCAAGATCGGTGGTGCTGTCGGCTTCGGTAACTAGTGCATCAATTTCTTCATTGCAGTAGTTGCCGTAGTTGTATTGACCCGCACCCGTTTCGTCATCGATACAGAAAGACAGATACTGGAAGAAGTTAGCCGTATCTTCGGTATCTGAGTGCCAACCCAGCATTGCGATATCCGACTGGCGGGTATCATACTCAGGCCAGTATTGGGCCAGCGGCATGGTGCGCAGATTCACCTGGATGTTGATGCGCGACAGCATGTTGGCGACAGCCTGGGCAATCTGTGCGTCATTAACGTAGCGGTTGTTCGGCGCGATCATGTCAACGCTAAAGCCATCTTCATAGCCCGCTTCCGCCATCAGCTCCTGGGCGCGCTCAAGATCGTAACGCGGTACCAGGTCCGGGTTATGGCCTGAGTAGCCTTCCGGTGAGAACTGGCCGGCCGGTGTGGCAAAGCCGCGCATTAAACGGTCAGCGATGCCTTCCTGATTGATGGCAAGGTCGACGGCTTGACGAACGCGAACGTCCTGAAATGCTTCAACTTGTTCTTCGTTAAGCTGGAAACCGATAATACGGGTACCCGGTACTTCGAAAAGATTGACATCACTTGCTTCGCGCACGCGCTCCAGATCATTGGGCGGTACTGCGTCGATAAAGTCGACGCCGCCAGACAGCAGGGCGGCTACGCGTGAAGCGTTTTCAGCGATGGGGGTTAACACGATGCTGGACACATTGCCTTCACTTTCCGTGTCCCAGTAATCTTCAAAGCGCTCAAAATCAACGCGCACGCCCTGGCGGCGGTCAGTCAACACAAACGGACCGGTACCGGAGACGTTACGTGATGCAAAGGAATTGCCGGCTTTAACGATTTCCGCTTTATCACCGCCACCCTCAGCTTCACCGGTGTAGAACTGGCTATCCATCGGGAAAATATACGTTGCCAGGTTAAGCATCAGCGGATAAGGCTCGGCAGTGGTAATTTCCACCGTGTAGTCATCAATGGCTTCAGCGCTTTCGATAGGCTCAAAAATCGCCTTATAGTCTGGGCTCTCTTTTAGACGCTCAATGGTCCACACTACGTCTTTCGCTGTGAACTCATTACCTGAGTGAAAGGTAACGCCTTCACGTAGCGTCATGCGCATGTGTGTATCGTCTTTTTGCTCCCACTCGGTGGCCAAGCGTGGCTCAAAATCGAAATCTTTGGTCCAGCGCACGAGAGGGTCGAAAGCAAGGTGAGAAAAACGCAACATGCCGCCTGATAGCTGTTCGTGAATATCGAGGGTTTCGGGATCAGCCGAGTAGCCTATGCGTAAGGTTTCAGCACTGGCTGTCAGGGGTAGCATTGCACCACCTGCTACCGTGGCACCGATAATAGAAGCCAGTAACGTTTTCTTGAGCGTCATAATTGTTCCCATTTTTTGATGGTTTTATTGTTCGCTTTAACGCTTAAATGCATTACAAAAGCGAGTAAAACATACACGGTCAGCTTGTAAGCTAAGCTATTAACATAGAGAGTGACTCTTACGTCGCACAATCGAAATAATGACAGGCTCTATTCATCTACTGAATGATTACGCTTATAGCGGCGCATGACGCAACAAATGTTAGACAAAAGTCTTATCTAAAAAATAAACGAGCGTTTGGTTATTTTCCGTACGCACACCAACAAGGCGTTAAAAGGTTGTAAGAAGGTTGTGATGAAAACATGTAGCTGGAGCATATTACTGCTAGCCGGATTACTTCCGTTAACCACGCAGGCCACGAGCATTGAAGGAACGCTTGAGGGCGAGCCGCGTGAGTGGTTTATTTTAAGTGAGGGCCGGGATTCAAATGCTTCTTTTATAGAAGTAGGCGATCAACAGCAGGTGACAATTTCCGGGTTTATCGAGCCTGATAACTGGAATGCCCATGAAGCGCTCTCGATCAGTTTAAGTATCGAAGATAATCAGCTTATCGACTCCCAGGTCGTGCACTTGATCGGCAACACCGCCATGCCGCCTCTTTATACTTCAGAAGGGGGCAGTGTCACCGTCACGTTGGAGCATTTTGAACAGCAAGGCAGTCAGGTTCACGTTACCGGACATATTCAGGGCATCATGGCATTACAGAGTGATTTAGATGCAGCGCCAAGCCAGGATGAGGGGATCGACATCGATGTGCAGTTCGATGTTGAAGCCTATCGTGTCGAGTTCTAAGCCGGGTCGCGTTCTAAGCGCCGAACTGTTGATGTAGCCACTTATTAATATCATCCGACTCATACAGCCACTCTTCACGGCCATCTTCATGGTGAATTTTCAGGCAAGGCACCTTGGTTTTACCGCCTCCTTCAACCAGCGCCTGCTTGTGAGTCGGATCAAGCTGGGTTTCCCGCAGCTCAATGGTGAGGCCCAGACGGGCTATTTCTTTGCGTACCTTGATGCAAAATGGGCAGGTGCGAAACTGATAAAGGGCTAAACGCTGACAGGCTTGATCGACGCGTGCCTGCTCTTCGGGAGGGCGTTCAATGGCGCTCGGCGTGGTGAGTTTTTCCGAGATAATCATTATCGGTGCCAGCACCAAACGAACACCTCGAAAAAAATAACGAATTAAAACGCGCATTGTAAGCTCCCTTGCAGGCCCTAAGCATATGGCCTGCGTTTGTCGATAGGTATGGCAGTCAATCTTAGGTATGGCAGTCAATAAGAATGGGCGCATCCTGCAACAATCGAGCGCATTTGTCACTTGGCTGACCACCTTTGACCTGCGCTTAGCATGAAGACGGCCAGTTTTGGAGTTTAAATCCAACGCTTATGGATGAGCATTCCAGCCGGGCATGCTAGTCTTTTCAGCTATTTGTTTGCTGTTTACTATGTTGTTAGGGGCGCACGCCATGCATCTTCACATTATCGGTATCTGCGGCACCTTTATGGGTAGTCTTGCGCTGTTGGCACGTGAGCAGGGCCACCAGGTCAGCGGATCGGATGCAAATGTCTATCCGCCCATGAGTACGCAGCTGGCTGAGGCAGGCATTACGCTAATGGAGGGCTATCGTGCAGAGCACCTTGAGGCGTCTGTCGACTTGGTTATCGTAGGCAATGCGTTATCGCGCGGAAACCCGGAAGTAGAGGCGCTGCTTAACTGTGGCTTGCCCTATACCTCTGGTGCCCAGTGGCTTGCCGAGCATGTTTTGCCAGGGCGGCGCGTAATTGCCATTGCCGGGACCCACGGTAAAACCACCACCGCCAGTTTATTGGCCTGGCTACTTGAGAGCGCTGGCCAAGCGCCGGGTTTTTTAATCGGCGGCGTACCGCGTAACTTTGGTGTTTCGGCGCGCCTGGGCGACCCTCAAGGCCCCTTTGTGGTTGAAGCCGATGAGTATGATACGGCTTTCTTCGATAAGCGCTCCAAGTTCGTTCACTATCGCCCAGATATTGCCGTTCTCAATAACCTTGAGTTCGACCATGCGGATATTTTTTCAGACTTAGCGGCCATTGAGCGCCAGTTCCATCATCTCGTGCGCACTGTACCAAGCCAGGGCCGCCTGCTGGTCGCCGACGAGCAGCCAGCTCTTGAGCGCGTTCTGGCAATGGGCGCCTGGACACCGGTTGAGTACTTTGGCGAGCAGGCCGAAAGCGCTTGGCAGCTCTGCCTGGAACGTCCCGATGCCAGCCGTTTCCAGGTCATTTACCGTACGCCGGAAGGTGAGGAAGACAGTGTTGTTGAATGGCCGTTAAGCGGTGCCCACAACGCGCGTAATGCGTTGGGTGCGCTGGCCGCCGCCCAACAGTGCGGCGTTGACTTGGCCCGCGCCTGTGCGGCTCTGTCACGCTTTGAGACCCCGCGGAGGCGCCAGGAGGTGCGTGGCGAGGTGAAAGGCGTTCAGGTGATTGATGACTTTGCCCATCATCCCACCGCAATCGCCGCCACCTTGGAAGGCTTGCGAGCCACCACGACCAAGGGGCGCTTGCTGGCGGTCATCGAGCCACGCTCCAACACCATGCGTCTGGGAGCGCTGCGTGATCGGCTTAAAGAAAGTATTGCCGATGCCGACCAGGTCTACTGGTATCAGCCGGAGGGGATTGACTGGTCGATGGACGAACTGGTCGCAGAGCAGGGCGCCAAGGCCCATCTGTACCGTGAGATCGATGCATTGGTAAGCGCGGTGGTTAGCCAGGCGGAGCCGCTGGATCGTATCGTTGTCATGTCTAACGGTGGTTTTGAAGGCGTACACGAACGTTTGTTGAGCGCACTAGCGGCAAAGGAATCCATGGCGTGAGTAAAGATTTGTGCTTTAAAAAACCGGTTACCGTCGCGTTAACAGGTGCATCCGGCGCGCAGTACGGCTTGCGGCTGATTGACGTGCTGGTAGAGGCTGGCCATGAAGTGTGGGTCATGATCTCCAAGGCGGCGCATATGGTCGTTGCGACAGAAACCGATATCACGCTACCCGCGCAGCCAGATAGGCTGGCCAAGGCAT
Source organism: Halomonas colorata (assembly GCF_014897985.1). Taxonomy (GTDB): domain Bacteria; phylum Pseudomonadota; class Gammaproteobacteria; order Pseudomonadales; family Halomonadaceae; genus Vreelandella; species Vreelandella colorata. The sequence goes on along the minus strand of NZ_JABUZA010000026.1, from coordinate 40,478 downwards.
TGAGCGAGCGCAGCGGCGCGCAGCCGGGGCAGATCCGCTGTTTTGGTCGGGAAGACTGGATGGCCCCCGTGGCATCAGGCTCCGGTGCGGCATCCGCCATGGTCATTTGCCCCTGTTCAACCGGCACGCTTTCCGCGGTGGCAACCGGAGCCAGCAACAATCTGATAGAGCGCGCGGCGGACGTGGCGATTAAGGAGCGGCGAACGCTGGTGATGGTGCCTCGGGAAAGTCCGTTTTCGCCTATTCACCTGGAGCATATGTTGGGGTTAAGTCGATTGGGCGTGGTGATTCTACCTGCCGCGCCCGGGTTCTATCATCGTCCGCAATCAATTGAAGATCTTATCGATTTTATCGTCGCGAGAATTCTTAATCAGCTGGGAATTCAACATACTTTGATGCCCCGTTGGGGCGAGCTTGATGCTGACGCAGGCGATACTGCTAAGGATGACCAATGACCTGGGCAACGCTGTCGATATTTGTGCCAACGTTTCTATTCGTATCGCTGACGCCTGGCATGTGCATGACCCTTGCGATGGTGTTAGGCATGACCCAGGGCGTAAAGCGTACGCTTTGGATGATGATTGGTGAGCTTTTGGGCGTGGGGTTGGTGGCAGCCGCTGCGGGGGCCGGCGTCGCTGCATTAATGTTGCGTCAGCCCGAGCTTTTTATCGCCTTTAAATGGATTGGGGGCGCTTATCTAGCCTATTTGGGCGTGATGATGTGGCGCTCTCGTGGGCGGATGGCCATACCCAATGAGTTAAATGCCGGCCCGCCCGCTGGTCGTCTGCAGTTAGCCATGCAGGGATTTGTTACCGCGGTGGCTAACCCCAAGGGCTGGGCTTTCTTTATGGTGCTGCTGCCGCCTTTTCTGGACAGCAGCCGCCCTCTTGCCAGTCAGCTTAGCCTGCTTATCACGGTGATCCTGCTAATTGAATTTGCCAGCATGCTGGTTTATGCCACCGGCGGTAAAACGCTGCGTAAAACGTTGGGTAAGAGCGGCAATGTTCGGCTTCTTAACCGAATTGCCGGCTCGTTGATGATAGGCGTGGGCGCGTGGCTGGCGCTAGGCTAACGCGTTGAGCTAAAGCTCTGAGCTATACCGGTGGAAAGAAGCCAACCCGCACGCTGATCAGGATAAGTGAGGCTACGCCTAATAACTGCCATGGGCAGGGAGTTAACGGTTGGCGCGGATAGCGTTGCCAGCTTAAGCGTACCAGCGCGCACACCACCAAGCCCAGCAGCGCGCCGCCGATCAGGTCACTAAACCAGTGCACGCCGATAACTAAGCGGGATAGGGCCATGGGAACGGCTAAGGCAATTGCCGCCCAGTAAACCCAGGCGCGTTTTTGGCGCGAGAGTTCTGAGGCTACAAATGCCGCCAACAGCCCCAGAACCACCACCGATGTTGAGGTATGGGCGCTGGGGTAGGAGAGCGATCCGGTTAGATAGTCCGGCGTGTCTGGGCGGGCACGGCCAAAATATGCCTTGCCAAAAGTATTCAGAAACGCGATGCCACCGACGGCTAACCCCCAATGCAGTAGGGCATCAATCCGCTTATTAAACAGCATCCATAAGCCCCACGGCGCAAGAAGCGTGGCGATGCCCAGCTTGTCACCTATCTTGGCAAATACCGCCCCAATTTCAATTAACGTATCGTTTTCCAGCCAGGTGAACAGCCGCTGTACATAGAGGTCGAGCATTAAAGGACCGTCGTGGTGTATCACCATCAGCGTCCAGCCAGAGAGGCTGGTGAGTGCAACGATAAACAGCAAGAGTGAGGCGAGAGGAACTTCGCCAGACTGACTCATGGAAAGCCATGGGCGACGCATCAACGGGACTTTTCGCGCCAGGCGGGCCATAGCGAGATATAGGCGCCCATGACGCCCCACCTGGGCACGGCCCCAGGAGAACACAACGGCCAAGACCACAATGCTGGCTGCCATAATGAGCAGGGCTAACTTGATCCCCGGCGGCACGTTGAGGTGCTCTTGCCAAGTGCGCCCCAGTAAATAGCCCGGCAACAGATAAGCCGGTGCCCATAGAGCGGCTGAGCCAATATTAGCCCATAAAAAAGTACGCGGCGGCATGCGCATCATGCCCGCGACCAGAGGAATAATCGGCCTTACCGGGCCTACAAATCGGCCAATGAATACCGAATAAAGGCCGTAACGTTCAAAAAAACGCACGCCTCGCCCCAGCCATTCGGGATGCGCGGAAAGCGGCCAGCGTTGGGTGATTTGCGCACGTTGATGATAGCCAAGGCTAAAGCTAACGCCGTCGCCTATTACCGCCCCTATAAACGCGGCCATCATCAGCCAGGGAAGCCCTACCAGCTGATGTCCCGCAAGTGACGCCACTGCCGTAATCAGCACAACACCGGGTACCAACAGGCCAACCAAAGCCAAGGACTCAGCCAATGAAATCAAAAATACCAGCAGGATTAGCATTAACGGCGATAGCGAGAGCTGATAAAGGTTATCGGCTAAAGACACAAAAAACTCCTAAAAGGCATTAAGCCGTCACCCGTTGGCCAGTGCCTTCGCACGGGCATTCAGGCGTTGTACATAGCGCTCAAAGCTCTCTTTGTGAGGCAAGCAAGCGGCGATGCGTGATTCAAGTTGACCGGTTTCAACCAGTACACATTGGGATAGCGCATGTTGCAGGCGCTCACGCACTAATAATGCCCCACTTTCGCTGGTATCGGGTAATACTAACCAGAAGGCTGTTTCTCCCGCGCGACCTAGCAGGTCATGGTCACGGCAGCGGCCATGTACTTCATTACACAGGGTATCAAGTAGCGCATTTTTCGCTCGGTGACCAAACTGCTCTTCCGCCATGTCTAATTGCGGCAGGTGAATCACCAGGACGGCCAAGCGCTTGTTGAGCATGGCAGCACGCTGAAACTCATTTTGTAAGCGCTCTTTTAAGGTATCAATATTATAAGCATTACACTGACAGTCGTTTGGGTCGGTTGCTCGTAGGAGCGCACCGCGGCGGCCATGCTCCCAGCGGGGGAGCGCTAGCAGCAAAATAAGCGTGACATAGCCAAGTACGAAAGGGGCTTGTACAGCTGGATAGAAAATAAATAACCATATCAGTGGACCAAGTAGACCGGTTATCAGCAAAGCAGCCCATAAGGGTAGGAGTAAAAAAGCGCTAACCGTAGGTAAGCCTAACCAGATAGAAGACACATAGGGAGGATGATAAAGTGCATTGAATACCGTCAGGTAGGTAGCACTTAACAGCAGTAGCTGGGGTATATAACCTTTTATGCCTTGTCCTAGATGAATCAATAGAGCGGCTAATAACAGCAGTGTCACAAAGGTAGGTATCAGCAAATGCCGGTAGTTACCCAGCCCGTAAAGCCATGTCGCATAACCAACCATCAAGACCAGGCTAGCACCGTAAGCGAGTGACATTAGACGTCTTGAAAACGGGTATTCGGTCATGTCGGGCTCCGCTGACAAGAGGGGTGGCTAAGCTCTTCAAGCGTTAGGTTAGCGTGCTCGATATCAATTAACGGCAGCGAGTGGCTTAAGACACTATCTGGCAGTGCGGCATGTAACTGCTTGCGGCGCAGGGCCGCTTCCTGTGGTGAACGCGAAAGCATCAAGGTCGCAAGCGTGGTGCCATTAAGGCGGTAAGCATTTTCAAAGGTATAGGTTAGCGCACACAGTTTTTTGGCCATGGACCAGAGCTGGTGTCGTTTCACTTGAAAAACCACCAGCTCCGCATGGATAACTTCACGCTCCGAGCGTGTTTGTTCGCGGGGCAAATCACGTAACAACTGTTCTCCAGCCCATAGGTTAACTTTCGGAATTAAGCGCAGGCGCTGGCGGATAGCGCCATTCATATCGACCAGTTGACGTGCTCTGGATAATGCAAGCAGACTCAAGAGAATAAAAAGAAGCAGCATTAATCCCCCTTCCGGCAGGCTTAGTTGCGGCGCAATTAAGACCCAGCTAAATAGCGCTGCTATGACATTAAACGCCAGTATCCACCGCGTCTGAGGTAGCATGAACATAGCGGCCCACGCCCAGATCAACATACTATGGCGTTCTGGCGCAGCGGCAATTAAGCCCAGCAGTAGTGCGCCGGGTAATACTTGCCAGGGTAGGCCATGCGAATAACGATGACTGAAGTCCAGCAGCAGCGCGGTGATGGAAAGCCAGCCTACCGATAGCCAAAGCAGTAAGGCAGCCATTGGCGGGGCGGTTAGCGTCCAAATCGCTAATACAGCCGCAGCAGCGAATAAACTGGCCTTAAGCAGACGAATTTTGTATTTGCTTTGCATGGTGGCTTACTATTCACCTTTAATAACGCTATTTAGCAGCCAGTCGTGGATAAAGGCGGCTGACTAAGATACGAAGCCTAACGCACTTATTGTAACGTTTAATTAGCGTAATATACTGCCAACCACTGAACACAATTACCATGTTATTGCCTAGGCATTTCTCATACTGCTTGCGCGACGAAAATAGGGGGACAGCATGAGCGTTTTAACACTGTTTCAAGATGAGGCCCAGCAGCAACTCACTTCTGGTGACGTTGGCGCCTACATGCAAACGCTCGGGAAAGCGGCCCGTTTAGCAGCAAGCGAACTGCGTCGTGCCGATACCGGTATCAAAAACCGTGCTCTTGAGGCGATAGCAAGCCGGGTCGCTAACGCGCGAGCGGCTATCTTGACCGCTAATACCCAGGATATGCAGCGCGGGGAAGATAACGGTCTGGATAGCGCCCTGCTCGACCGTTTGGCATTAAATGATGCTCGGATCGACGCCATGATTGAAGGGTTGCGCCAAGTAGCTACGCTGCCAGACCCGGTAGGTGAAATTGATGATATGAGCTATCGGCCCAGCGGCATTCAGGTGGGCAAGATGCGCGTGCCGCTAGGCGTCATTGGGATCATTTATGAATCGCGTCCCAATGTCACCCTGGAAGCCGCCAGCCTGTGTTTAAAATCTGGCAATGCGTGTATTTTACGTGGCGGCTCTGAAGCGAGCGCCTCGAATGCAGTCATTGCTGAATGCATTACGCAAGGCTTGCAGGAAGTAGGTCTCTCGGCAAGCTGCGTGCAGGTAGTGGCAACGATTGATCGCGCCGCGGTAGGCGCATTGATCAGCATGCCTGACTATGTGGATGTAATTATTCCACGCGGCGGTAAATCGCTGATCGAGCGGATCTCCCGCGAAGCAAAGGTGCCGGTTATCAAGCATCTGGATGGTGTCTGCCACGTCTATATCGATACCACAGCAGACCCGGTCAAGGCGCTGGCCATTGCCGTCAATGCCAAGACGCACCGTTACGGCACCTGCAACACTATGGAAACCCTGCTGGTGGATGCACCGGTGGCGGATCTGATTTTGCCCGAGCTGGCCCGCGCGTATGCTGAACATAACGTTGAACTGCGTGGCTGCGAGCGTACCCGTGCCTTGCTGCCTCAAGCGCTGGCCGCATCGGAAGAAGACTGGCATGCCGAGTACTTGGCACCGATCCTGGCCATTAAAGTCGTCGACGGGGTGGACGAAGCGATTGCGCATATTGAGCAGTATGGCTCGCACCACACCGATGCCATCGTGACTCAGGACTACTCGCTGGCGCGCCGTTTTATGGCCGAAGTAGATTCAAGCTCAGTGATCGTGAATGCCTCGACGCGCTTTGCCGATGGCTTTGAATACGGTTTGGGCGCTGAAATTGGTATTTCAACCGATAAACTGCACGCCCGGGGCCCCGTTGGCCTGGAAGGCCTTACCACGCGTAAGTATGTCGTGTTCGGGGATGGGCAGGTTCGGCAGTGAAGGCTGGGGCAATATGAGTTCTCCACCGATAAAAATCGGCATGCTGGGCGGGACGTTCGATCCCGTCCATCATGGCCATCTGCGTAGTGCTTTGGAAGTACGTGAAGCGTTGGGGCTTGATCGGCTGCATATGATACCGGCGCCCAAGCCACCATTGCGTGGCGCGCCTCAGGTATCAGCCGAGCAACGCTTGGCGCTGCTTAACGCCGGGATTGGTGATACGCCGGGGCTGTATGCGGATGATCGTGAGCTACGCCGTGAAGGGCCATCCTACAGTATCGATACGCTCGCTCAACTGCGGGCCGAGTACGGTGAGCAGGCACGTTTGGTCATGGTGATTGGGTTTGATGCGTTTTTGCGTCTTCATCAGTGGTACCGTGCTGGCGATTTGTTTTCCCTGGCGCATGTGGTTGTTATGGCGCGCCCTGGTTATCAAATGCCCTGGACCAGTGAATTAAGGGAACTGGTTGGTGAGTGCGAAGTCGAAAGCGTGGATTCGCTGATGCAGTACCCAAACGGGGGGCTTTTAACGCTATCGTTACCGTCGATGATGGCTATTTCAGCGACCTATATTCGCCAGCGGCTTAGGGAGGGCAAAAGCATTCATTATTTGCTTCCAAATGCGGTTGAAGAGGCCATTCGAGAGAACGGCTTTTATCAACACTTTTCCCAGCACGACGAATAGCGCTGGTAGTCACGAAAGAAGCCGTTACAATGGCCCGCTTTATGGGCCGATTACCAAATGGGGTTGTCTTCAGGAGTCATGCACATCGATACACTGAAAAGCCTAGCGCTTGATGCGTTAGAAGAACTTAAAGCACGTGATATCACCCAGCTGGATGTTTCCAGCTTGACCGAGGTCACCGACCTTATGCTGATTGCCAGCGGCACGTCTACGCGACACGTGGCGGCACTTGCGCAAAACGTCGTAGAAAAAGCCAAAGCAGCAGGTCTGGCACCCCGTGGCGTTGAAGGGGGCGACAATGCAGATTGGGTACTGGTGGATCTGGGCGATATTGTGGTTCATGTAATGCTGCCAGAAGCGCGCACTCTCTATGACCTTGAGCGGTTATGGGCGGATCTTCCAAGCGACGGTTTCAAAGCAGACGAGTCGTTTGAGCAGTTTGAAGAGCGAGCCAGCATGTCATGAAGGTACGGCTGTTAGCGGTAGGTACCAAGATGCCTGCGTGGGTGGAAGAGGGCATTGAAACTTACCGTAAACGGCTCCCTCGGGATTTCAGCCTTGAAATAGAAGAGATCCCGCTTGGCCAGCGTGGCAAAAATGCCGATATTGCTAAAGCGCGAGCCCAAGAGGCGCAACGCATTCGAGATAAACTGCGGGGCGATGAATACGTGGTGGCGCTTGAAGTAAAAGGTAAGCCCTGGACAACTGAGCAGTTAGCCCAGGAGGCTGATGCCTGGCGGATGGAAGGCCGCGATATCGTGCTATTGGTCGGCGGGCCGGACGGTCTTGAACCGTCTCTGTCCGCCATGGCTGATAAAGCGTGGTCGCTTTCGCCGTTAACCCTGCCGCATCCGTTAGTTCGTATTATGCTTGCCGAGCAGCTTTATCGCGCTTGGACCTTATTGGTTGGTCACCCCTATCACCGCTAAGGCTCAAACGGGTGGTGGTGTTTGTTGACTGTTATTGCGTCAATCGTCTGATTTGAGAGTCATCTGTTGCCATGCCCCAGCGCCGTGACACGCTAAAAAATTCTGAGCAAGAGTTGCGTATTTTTCGTGTCAGAACGCTGCTTGCTGTTCTGGTGGTGGCAACGCTTACCAGCCTATTAGTGGGGCGTTTGGCCTACCTGCAGATCGTTCAACATGAAATCTATACCACTCGGTCGGAAAAGAATCGTGTGCGCGTTGAGCCACTGCCGCCCAATCGCGGTTTGATTTACGACCGCAATGGCGTGCTGCTGGCTGAAAATCGACCTACCTATAACCTGACGCTGGTGCGCGAACGCGTTGATAATCTTGATGATACCCTGGCACTGCTGGTAGAGCTTCTAGAGCTTCCCGAGGAGGATGTCGAGGCCTTCAACGTGCGTTCACGCCAGCGTCAGCGTCCCTTTCAACCTGCACTATTGATGAGTGATCTTAGCGAGGAGCAAATTGCGCGCCTCGCCGTTAATCGTCATCGCTTGCCGGGGGTTGAAGTCGAAGCGCAGCTGCTGCGTTACTATCCTGACTCCGAAGTGATGGCGCACACCCTGGGTTATGTGGGGCGGATCAATGTCGAAGAGCTTCAATCTTTGGATGCTGGCCGGTATGCCGGCACTCACTTTATTGGAAAAACCGGGGTCGAGCGCTTCTACGAAGAAGAGCTGCACGGCGAAGCGGGCCTACGCAAGGTTGAAACTAACGCTCGCGGACGCGTATTAAGAGAATTAGGGCGTACCGATCCTGTGCCCGGAGAGAACATTACCCTGACGATCGATAAGTCGCTTCAGACGCTTGCCTATGAGCTGATGGATGGTCGACGCGGCTCTATTGTAGCGATTGCGCCGGCAACAGGTGAAATTCTGGCAATGGTGTCGACGCCAGGATTTGATAGCAACCAATTCGTAACCGGGATTGACGTCGCGTCCTACCGTGGCTTGCAGGAAGACCTTGATCTACCGCTGTTTAATCGCTCGATACGTGGGCATTACCCTCCGGGCTCGACCATTAAACCTTTTTTAGCGCTTGCAGGGCTTGCTGAAGGCGTGATTACGCCTGACAGCACGATTAACGACCCCGGCTATTACCAGTTACCCAATGACTCACGCCGCTACCGTAACTGGCTGCGCTGGGGGCATGGGCGTGTGGATTTGGAGCGCTCGTTGGCGGTTTCCAACAACACCTATTATTACACCCTGGCGCATGATTTGGGCATCGACAACCTGGATAAGCGGATGAGTGGATTTGGGTTCGGGCAGCGAGTTGCCCACGATGTCCAGGGCGAAAGCAACGCCTTGATGCCATCTCGCGAGTGGAAGCGAGAGCGCTTTAATCAACCTTGGTACCCAGGTGAAACCTTGTCAGTCGGCATTGGCCAGGGGTACTGGCAAGTAACGCCGTTACAGTTAGCGAGTGCAACGGCCACCCTTGCTAACCGAGGCCACTGGGTAAAACCCCGTCTAGCACTGCAAATTGGCGGTGAGCCGCTGCCTCAAGACTTACCCGATACATTGGATGATATTCAGCTGGAAAATGATGCCTGGTGGGATCGGGTGTTTAGTGGTATGGAAAAAGTTCTTAGTGGTAGCGAGGGTACTGCGCGGCGATCCGGTGTCGGTCTTGAGTATCGTATGGGCGGCAAGTCGGGAACGGCACAGGTATTTTCGTTGGGCCAGGACCAGCGCTATAACGCCGATGAACTCGAGGAGCGACTGAGAGACCATGCCCTGTTTATGGCGTTTGCCCCGATTGAGAATCCCCAAATTGCCGTTTCGGTCATCGTGGAAAATGCGGGCGGCGGCAGTACGCATGCCGCGCATTTAGCGCGCGCAATGACCGATGCTTGGCTGTTAAAAGATGAAGCCCCTGACGCTGATGAGGTACGCGAAGTTTTGGAAGAAGATACCGCTCAAGTGGAGGGAAACTGATCTATGCCTTGGCAGACGCTGACCCGTCCATTACGGCGCCATCCAGTGCGCCCACCCGATAGCGGGATAGCCCGGCGTAAAAGTATTTGGGAACGTATCCATATTGACCCTTGGCTGTTAGGACTTTTGCTGATTTTGATGGCGGGCGGTCTGCTGGTTCTTTATAGCGCGTCGGGCCAGCGTATTGAGGCGGTAATCGCTCAGGCGATGCGGTTTGGAGTGGCGCTGGCAGGCATGGCGTTTTTGGCGCAGCTATCACCTACTACGTTTTTACGCTGGGCGCCCTTTGCTTATGGTGCAGGGGTTGTCATGTTATTGGCAGTGGAGATTGCTGGTGATATTGGAATGGGCGCCAAGCGTTGGCTTGAGATTCCCGGCGTTATTCGCTTTCAACCTTCAGAAATGATGAAGCTGGCAGTGCCTTTAATGGTGGCTGCCTATTTAAATCGTTGTCAGCTCCCACCGAGATTGAAAGACATCGTAGTGTGCGCTGTGATTATTGGCTTACCGGTCGTGTTGACTGCCATTCAGCCGGACTTGGGTACATCATTGCTGGTGGCCAGTGCAGCAGTCATTGTGGTGTTGCTTGCGGGTCTTTCATGGCGCCTGATCGGGTTTGTCGCCGCATTGCTGGCTGCGTGTGTGCCGCTATTGTGGATGAATATGCACAATTATCAGCGCCAGAGGGTGTTAACCTTCCTGGACCCAGAGAGCGACCCGCTTGGCTCCGGGTGGAATATTATTCAGTCGACTACCGCTATTGGTAGCGGTGGTTTATGGGGAAAGGGGTGGCTTGAGGGTACGCAGTCGCAGCTTGAGTTTCTGCCCGAACGGCATACCGATTTTATTATTGCCGTATTGGGTGAAGAGTTTGGCCTGGTTGGCATGCTGATTTTACTGGCTCTTTACCTAATGATTGTAGGGCGGGGTCTGTGGTTGGCGGCTTCGTCGCAGGATACTTTTGGTCGCTTGTTTGCGGGCAGTATTATCCTGACATTTTTCATTTATGTGTTTGTAAATGTCGGTATGGTCAGCGGTATTTTGCCCGTAGTGGGCGTTCCGCTACCCCTGGTTAGTTATGGTGGAACCTCTAGCGTGACCTTGTTGGCAGGGTTCGGTATTCTCATGTCTATTCATGCCCATCGTCGGCTATTGCCACGTTAATATTTCAGTCAGGGCGGTGCGTTTTCAAAGGAGTGGTGAGTTGATGAAAAGGGCCCGGAATAAAGCTGGCAGTTACCTTGTCGCCGCGCTAATTGCGTGTTCGATGCCTGCTGCATTCGCTGAGGAACACCCGGCGGAAGCGGTAGACCTGCAAAAAAATGAACGCACCCAGATATTGGTAGATGAGTTAATCGCCCAGGGCATACCAGAAGCTTGGCTCCGCGATGCTTTTTCACACGCAGTGTATTCCCAAGAAGTGCTGGATGCCATGGAGGGTGCGGCGGAGCGTCGCTTACGCTGGTATGAGTATCGCGATATATTCCTTACCCAGCAGCGCATTGAAGAAGGCGCTGCGTTTATGCAAGCGCACGCTGAGACGCTGGCGCGTGCGGAAGACGTGTACGGGGTGCCGGGTAATGTTATTACCGCTATTATCGGCGTAGAAACGTATTATGGTCGCCATAAAGGTCGCCACCGGGTACTTGATTCGCTGGCTACCCTGGCGTTTTATCATCCCAGTCGTGGGCAGTTTTTTCGCGGTGAGCTGGCGGCATTTTTACAAATCGCCTATGAGCAGCAGGTCGACCCTGCCGAGCTTTATGGCTCGTACGCAGGCGCGATGGGTTACCCGCAGTTTATCCCCACCAGCTATCAGGCATATGCGGTCGATTTTGACGATGACGGCCTGCGTGATTTGTGGGAAAACCCGGTTGATGCCATCGGCAGCGTAGCTAATTATTTTGCCGTACATGGTTGGCAGCGTGATGGCGCAATCTATCACGAAGCGAGCGGGCCGGACGAAGCGCCGGAAACTTTGACGTTTAACCAAACGTCAGCACCGAATATAACCGCCGCTGATGCCGCCGCCGAGGGCATTGAATCTCAGCAGGGACTTGATGGCTCGCTGCCGGTGATACCGCTGGTATTTGAAATGGACGACGGGCGCATGCGTTACCGGCTGGGTGAGAACAATTTTTATGTGATTACTCGCTATAACCACAGCCACCTGTATGCCATGGCAGTCACGGAGCTTGCCGAGGCCATTCAAAATCAGGCTGAGGAACAGGGATGAAAATGTTGCAAGCAGTGACCTGGCGAATGGGCGGTGCGATTGCCCTTGTTGCTTTAGTAAGTGGCTGTGCCAGTCGTGAAGCTCAGCGTGTGGATAATACGCCCGCACAGGCGCAGCCCGCAGCGCCAGCAGCCAGCAGTAGCAATAGTAGTGGCGGTGGGCGCTACGCCATGAATGGCGACGCTTATCCGGTTGAGCCACCCGATGTTTCAACCGTGCCGGATGCTGAACCGCGTATCGAAGCTCCTTCGCGGGCGGGCAATCGTTCGACCTACGAAGTATGGGGAGAAACGTATCATGTAATGCCTGATTCCAGGGGATATGCCAAGCAGGGCACCGCCTCTTGGTATGGAGAAAAATTTCATGGCTACGCGACCTCCAACGGTGAGATCTACGATATGTACAAAATGTCGGCGGCACACCGTTCGCTGCCGCTGCCTACGTTTGCGCGTGTTACCAGCCTGGATAGCGGTCAGTCAGTGATTGTGCGGGTTAATGATCGAGGCCCTTTTCATAGCGACAGGGAAATTGATCTTTCCTACGCTGCCGCTGCGCGATTAGGTATATTGGATAACGGCACCGGGCGGGTGAGGGTTGAAGCGGTTGACCCGGGGCGCTGGCTAGCCGAGCGGGGCAGAGCGCCCGCTAATGCAGTGTCAGCTGCAAGGGCACCAGCCGCAAGGGCACCAGCTGCCCAGCCAACGGCTGTAGCATCGGCAGCGCCCGTTGCTGCCCAAAGCGTTCCTGTAGCGCCTCAGTCGGCCTCCGCTGCAGCACCTTCAAGTGCTGGGTCTGAGAGCGACGCTACGGGGGCTATTTACCTGCAGATTGCCGCCTTGGGTAGTGCTGAAGGAGCGCAACAACTTCAGCAGCGATTGAAAAACGAATTGCCCCATGAAGTCCGTGTAATGAGTGATGCAAGCGTGCACCGTGTACAAGTGGGGCCCGTAAGGCCCGCTCAAGAAACACAGGCGCGTGAAGAGCTTCGCCAGGCGGGCTTCCCTCAAGTTTTTATCGTGAGATAATTCACTTTTTTATACTCTTTGGTGCCTAGCGCCATTTTTTCTTGTAAGTGAGATGTTAGTGATGAATGTATTTGAGTCGATACGCCGCTCTGCCAAGCTCTGCCTCTTTGCGGCCATGACAGCCGTTACGCTGCCGGCAGCGGCACAGGTAATTCCCCAGCCGCAGACGATTATTCCAGCCGCACCGCAGCTTGCTGCCAGCTCCTGGATTTTAATGGATGCCAATAGCGGCCGTATCCTTGCCGAGCACAACTCGGATGAGCGTTTGGCACCGGCAAGTCTTACCAAACTCATGACCGCCTATCTTGTCGAGCGTGAGTTGGATCGTGACACTATTAAATTAGATGATTTGGTCAATGTCAGTGAAAACGCTTGGCGGACTGGCGGCTCAAAGATGTTTATTGAGGTGGGCAACCAGATCCCCGTTGAGGAGCTGTTGCACGGTATCATAATTGTCTCAGGTAACGATGCCAGCGTCGCCATGGCCGAGCATCTGGCAGGCGGTGAAGCCCCTTTTGCTGACTTGATGAACCAGCATGCGGCTCGTCTTGGGATGGAGAATACCCATTTTGAGAACGCAACGGGGCTGCCCAGCGATAATCACTACTCAACCGCTCATGACTTGGCCCGGCTTTCACGCCACATCATTAATGATTACCCCGAACATTATGCGATCTACTCGCAGCGTCACTTCTCTTACGGTGGAATCGATCAGCCTAATCGTAACCGTTTACTCTGGCGTGATCCGTCGGTTGACGGTCTGAAAACCGGGTGGACAGACGCTGCAGGCTACTGCCTGGTATCCTCTGCTGAGCGCGACAGTATGCGACTCATTTCCGTGGTAATGGGCACCAATTCAGATGAGGCGCGAGCCCAGGAAACTCAGAAACTGCTGAGCTACGGCTTCCGTTTTTATGAAACCATGAAGCTTTACGAGCGTGGCGCAGTACTTGAAACACCCCGCGTATGGGGCGGTGATATTAATGAACTGCGCGTAGGGGTAAATGAAGAAGTCTATATGACGCTACCGCGCAACCGTAACGAAGAGCTGCGCGCACGTCTTAACCTGCATACCGATTTGCAGGCGCCGATTGCGGTTGGCGATGACGTAGGCACATTAGAAGTTTATCTGGGTGAAGAAATGGTGGGCGAGCGCCCTCTAGTGGCGCTTGAAAATGTCGAAGAGGGTGGCTTATTTAAGCGCTTATTCGACCAGGTTCAGCGCTTTTTCAGTGGGTTGATTTCTAAATTTACCGACTAATCTGCCCGGCCTGGGTACTGCCCAGGCCTCTTGTTTCGCTTAGTAGAAGGCAAATTATGAAAAAAGGTGCCAACGATGGGTTTCGCGATCTGCGTCAGCCGGCAGTGACCGAGCCACCCAAGATTACGTTTCCCTGCGATTATCCGTTGAAAATTGTCGGCGATGCCGCTGATGATTTTACCGCCTGTGTTTGTCAGATCGTGGTGCGCCATGCGCCGGATTTTGATGAATCTACACTAGAAGTGGTCGATAGCCGAAACGGTCGTTTTCAGTCAGTGCGCATCACGATTAATGCGACCAGCGAACAGCAGATAAGCCAGCTGTTTGATGAGCTGAAAGCTACAGGCCGTGTGCATATGGTGGTGTAAATGAGCGATGACTCGCCCATTGAGCTACACCGCTTAGGACGTAGGCCTTACCTGCCTGTGTGGGAGGCTATGCGCACGCTGACCGATACGCGTGATAGTGATACGCCCGATCAGTTCTGGCTGGTAGAGCACGACCCGGTGTTTACCCAGGGGCAGGCAGGTAAGCCTGAGCATTTGCTGATGCCGGGTGAGATTCCTGTTGTGCAAACGGATCGTGGTGGGCAAGTAACCTATCATGGCCCCGGGCAGGTCGTACTGTATCCTCTGCTTGACGTTCGCCGTGCGAAAATAGGCGTGCGGGAATTGGTGTCAGCGCTGGAGAATGCGGTGATTGCGTTACTTGCCGATTATGGCATTAGCGCCCATGCAAGGCCTGACGCCCCAGGGGTTTATGTAAAAAGCCCGATCGGTGAAGCCAAAATAGCCTCTCTGGGGTTACGCATTCGGCGTGGCTCAAGCTATCACGGCGTAGCGCTCAATGTGGATGGGGATCTTTCCGCCTTTCAACGTATCAACCCTTGTGGCTACGCGGGTATGGCCGTCACTCGTCTGGCAGATTTGGCAACGCTGCCCAAGGAGCATGACGTAGGCGAACAGCTAGCGCATGCACTAGCCATTCAGCTAAGGCGAGCGTTAGTGGTTATCGATTAGCGAAGCACTGCTTGTATAGATGCAAAGCTCATTCAGGCGTTAGATGGCGTGCCTAAAAAGAGGCCGCCGCGATAAGCAATATTCGCGGCGGCCTCTTTGTTTAAGCTTACGCTATGCTTCGCCGTATCAGCCTACATTCAGTGCAGGGATAATATTGGGGTTAGACTCCTGGCCCGGAATGGCGGCCGGAGAGGCGAGTCCTAGATTATTCTTCTCGAACACTCGGTCGGCACGGTAGCTTGAACGCACCAGTGGGCCTGAAGGCACTTCCATAAAGCCTTTTTCCAAGCCCAAGACACGATACCGATCGAACTCTTCAGGGCTTACCCAGCGCTCAACCGGCAGGTGGTTTTTTGTAGGGCGTAAATACTGGCCTAAGGTGACGATATCAACGCCAATTTCGCGAAGATCGTCGAACGTCTTGAGTATCTCTTCATCCGTTTCACCAAGCCCTAGCATGATGCTGGTTTTGGTAATCACATCCGGACGATGCTTTTTAGCATAGGCCAGCACGTCCAGCGTTTTGCGATAGCCGGCACGCGGGTCGCGTACTCGGCTCGTCAGCCGTTCAACGGTTTCAACATTCTGCGCAAACACCTCAAGACCTGAGTCTACAACGCGCTCAATGGCTGCTTGGTCACCATCGAAATCAGGTGTCAGGGCTTCAACGACGACTTCTGGCGTACGCGCTTTGATAGCACGGATACAGCTGGCATAGTGGGTGGCACCACCATCGTCGAGATCATCACGATCAACCGATGTCAAAACGATATAGCGAAGCCCCATCAGCTCAACCGACTTGGCGGTATTTTCGGGCTCTTCAAGATCCAGCCAGCCTTTGGGATTGCCCGTATCGACTGCGCAGAAACGGCATGCACGGGTACACACAGACCCCATCAACATGATGGTGGCTGTTCCATTGCTCCAGCACTCGCCCATGTTAGGGCAGTGAGACTCAGCACAAACGGTACTTAGGCGGTGCTCCGCGACGTTACGCTTAACGGCTTCAAAGCGCTCGCCACCGGGGATTTGAGCGCGCAGCCATTTGGGCTTGCGTTCAAGCGATGGGGCTTCAGCCTGCGCACTGCGCACCTTCATGCCATCTTTGATCGCCGTCGTGCCGTGTTCATTACGGAATTTCTGGCCGCTGGGAACACGCTGTGTGGGGTTATTGCTCATAGGAATAGAGCCTCTCTACTGTGCGGCAGGCAGGGCTTATCATAAACAGTAAGCGCTTGCCCCCCAATCATGCCGATTAATACGTTGCCTAATGCGTTGCTAATTAATACATGTTGCTAATTAATACATAGGTAGTAGGAGGTAATGTAACATAACTGGGGAATAACAAGACACCGCCGGGTTAGCTTGAAAGCATGGGTAAGCAGGCCACGCCATGACTTGGCAAGGGGCTTGCGGGCCCTTTGAAGTGACGCTGATACTCGGCTAAATGCTCACGCACGAAGCGTAAAAAGAGTTCGGCCACGGGCGTGGGAAAACGTTCACGCTGATAAACCATGCACCAGGCTCGACGAATGGGGAAATCAGGTAGCGACAGGGCAGACAGAAGTCCTTGCTCAAGCTCCAGCTGTACGGCTAAACGCGGTAGTACCGCCACGCCTAAATGGGCCATTACGCCTTGCTTGATGGCTTCGTTGGTACCCAGCTCAATGCAGTGGGGCAGGGCGACTTTCTGATAGGCGGCCAGCTGTTCAAAGGCGTTACGTACTCCCGAGCCCGGCTCGCGCATCAAAACATAGTGGCGGGCGAAGTCAGTCAACGTGGGCGAGAGCATATCCAGCAGCGGGTGCTCAGGCCATACCACCGCCACCAGCTCATTATCGAGAATAGGCATTACGGCCAAACGTTCATCCTCGGGTACCATCGCCATAATCACCAGGTCATCCTGCTGCTCGGCCAAACGTTCAAGCGCCTGACTGCGGTTGCAGACCTTTAAACGTACATGAATATCGGGGTAGCTTGCGCGAAAACGTGCCAGCAGGTACGGCACAATATATTGGGCTGAAGAGACCGCAGCCAAGTTAAGCTGCCCGGTAATCTTGCCGTTGATATTCGACAAATTCATTTGGAGTCGTGAGAGCTGCCCAAAGATTTCCCGCGTGGACAACGCCAGCGTGTCTGCCGCAGGCAATACGTGCAGGGTTTTACCGGCATATTTGAAAAGGGGTTGGCGCAGAGCTTGTTCCAGCTGGCGTATTTGCGCGCTGACGGCGGGCTGGGTGAGCCCTAACTGCTCGGCCGCGCGGGAATAGGAGCGCTGGCGATGTACCGCCTGAAATACTTGCAGCTGTCGAAATGTTAGGCGGTTAAGCAGCGTAGGGGATGACATAACAACCTCTGAAAAGACCGCTCTTGGGCGTCGAATAGCCCGGCTAGCGTTATATGCTAAGTGAAAATGCTACCACTGTTTAGTCAATTCTACCTGATATCCGACTAGTTTTAGGCGTTGCGCGAATACCCATCGACGTTCGGCGCCGAGTGGCCTAGACTATATTGCATTGCAGCATCATCAAGGCTTTTGGGTTGATTGCCAGTGCCTTCACCCTAGGGAGACCCTATGAATTTTCTCGCCAATCCTTTGCTTAACGCTAATCCGATAATGAACGCATGGAGAGGAACCGCTAATTCCTCTACTTCAATGCCAGGCAGTGAGGCACTGACCTCATTAATGGACCCGTTTGGGATTGGGCGCGCCGCTGTCGATTATTGGCGGGATAGCGTGGAGCGCAGCGTGCTTTACTGGGACGTTATGCGTGAGCGCGGCAATCAGTATCTGGAACATATGGAGCAAACCAAGCCGAGCGTGCTGGGTTTTAAAACCGAAGTGTTGCTGGATGGCCGTACGCTTCCCCAGCCGACCAACTACGAATTGCTGCGTGTGCTGCCTCCTGAAGGCACGGTCATTGATCCCCATAAGCGTCCCTTTGTCGTTGTCGATCCGCGTGCCGGGCATGGCCCGGGTATTGGCGGTTTTAAACCTGACAGCGAGCTTGGCGTGGCGTTAAAAGCCGGGCATCCCTGCTACTTTATCGGTTTTTTACCCTTTCCTGAGCCCGGTCAAACGGTTGAAGATGTCGTCGAGTCAGAAGTGGCTTTTTTGCGTCATGTGATTAGCCTGCACCCAGAAACCACGGAAAGGCCCATGGTCGTGGGCAACTGCCAGGCCGGTTGGCAGTTGATGATGGCGGCAGCGCTTGAGCCGGATGTTTTTGGACCTATCCTGATCGCGGGGGCGCCGCTCTCCTACTGGGCGGGCGAGCACGGCAATGCACCCATGCGCTATACCGGCGGTTTGACGGGGGGGAGCTGGATCACGGCATTTACCAGCGATATGGGTAACGGCTTATTTGATGGCGCTTGGCTAGTACAGAACTTTGAGCGCTTAAATCCTGCCAACACCTATTGGAAAAAGCAGTATCACCTCTACGCCAATGTGGATACCGAGAGCGAGCGGTATCTTGATTTTGAGCGCTGGTGGGGTGGGCATGTAGTGCTGGGCGGTGAGGAAATCCAATATATTGTCGATAATTTGTTCGTTGGCAACCGCTTATCGACGGCCCAGTTGGTAACTCGTGACGGGCGGCGGATCGATCTGCGCAATCTACGCTCCCCTGTCGTGGTGTTCTGTTCCCGCGGTGACGATATCACTCCGCCCCCTCAGGCATTGGGCTGGATTCGTGATCTATACGAAGATACCGATGATATTATCGCCAACGATCAAACCATTGTTTACTGCATGCATGATACTACCGGGCATTTGGGGATATTTGTATCTGGCAGCGTGTCGCGCAAAGAGCATTCTGAATTTACGGCGAACATGGACTATATCGACGTAATGCCGCCTGGGTTATATGAAACCAAGGTTACCCTGGCGTCAGAAAGCAGTGATGCCGCTCTTTATGAGCGTGACTATCTGCTGGAATTTCAGCCACGCAATTTTGAAGAACTTGATCGTGAAGTGCATCATAAGGCCGATGACGATCGGCGATTTGCCACGGTTGCGCGGATCTCTGAGATAAATTTAGGTCTGTATCGACTCTATGTCCAACCTTGGGTGCAAGCGCTTATAACGCCCGAAAGTGCACGTTTAATGCGCCGTATGCACCCGATTCGTCTGGGCTACAAGCTGTTGTCGGATCGCAATCCTTTATCGGTACCGCTGCCGGTGATGGCAGAAGCAGTGCGTAAAAACCGCCAGGAAATAAGCCAGGACAATCTTTTTAAAGCGTTTGAAATCATGAGCTCCGATCAGATTGTGGCGTCGCTTAACGCCTTTCGTGATCTTCGCGATAGCAGTTCAGAGCGGCTGTTTATGGATATCTACGGCCAGCCACTGCTTCAGGCGGCTGTAGGGCTTTATGGCGATGCCCATGTGCACCGTCGGCGGCCGGGTGCCGAGCCTGAGCATCGGCGCTTCTTGGCAAGGCGTCAGGATGAGTTACGCGAGCGTATTGCCCAAGGCGGCGCCCATGAAGCGACCATGCGCTCCCTCATTTATGTGCTGGGCGGTGCTCCCGCAACGGATGAGCGTAACTTCAAGCGGCTGCGGGCTTCACGGGCGAAGCTTGAGTCTGATATCAAGCTTTCAGAATTCAAGCAATTAGTACGTGAACAGTTCTTTATTTTAAAACTGGATCGTGAGAAAGCGCTGAATACGCTGCCTGAGCTTTTGGCAGGTGAAAGTAGTAGCGCCATTGATGGGTATATTAAAAATCTTGAGCACGTGTTTGCCGCAAGCGGCGAGCTTTCTGAGCATGCCGCTGAGCGTTTTGCGCAAATCAAAGCGCTGTTTGAGAAAGCGCGGCCGGCCAAGTCCGCCCCAAGCAAAACACCTGCCGCTTTAGCTGCGCCTAAAGCGGCGGTAAAGGCTGAGTCTGCTCCAACTGCTCAAACTGTTAGTACAAACACTGCCAGTAAGGGCGCTGCCAGTAAAAACACCGTCAGTAAAAACGCTGGTGAGAAAAAGCCAGACGAGAAAAAACCGGCCGACAAGAAGCCTGCGACTAGAAAGGCCGCGGTAACCCAAAAAGCATCCGAAGGACCGGCGGTGGTTAAAGAAGATGCCAAGCCGAGCTCGGCTGACGGTACGACCGAGAAAGCCTCAAAGGCTGCCCCGGCGGAGGCAGGTTCAAATGATCAAAAGCAGGCTTCAACGCCTACGGCCAAGCCAGCGGATGACCAGCCTGTTGAGATCAAAAAACCAAGCGCAAACGTCACTCGACGTAAGACGCCTCGAAAGCGTTAATTAGGTTTTTTTGGCTGGCTCTGCGCCCCTGCTTTTTAGCAGGGGCGTTTTGTTTATAGAAAATGGTAGGTTGCCGATCTTGGAACGTCGGTCTAGTGTCTAGCTACTTGGGTTTAGAAAACCTGATTTTAGAAAACTTGATTTTAGAAAACTTTGCTTTAGAAAAATAGGCTTTGTTCTCTTTACCACACGGTTGTTACTGGCGCTAAGTGAAGGCCTGGGGTAGGGTAGGCGCATTTTTTCATCCGTATGTTTGTTTCGGCCACTTCAAGAGGGCCGTTAATTGCAACATCATGCGGTACCGTATTCAGAGCGTGGGCTGTCAGCCCACGCAATAGAAAAGTGGAGCACTATGGGCAAGTCACTGGTCATCGTCGAGTCGCCGGCTAAAGCGAAGACGATTAATAAGTATCTCGGCAACGATTTCATCGTAAAGTCGAGCGTGGGTCACATTCGTGATCTGCCGACCAGCGGCTCGGGCAAGGCAGCTTCCGACCCTAAGGAGCGCGCTCGCCAAGCCGCGGCAACACGCAAAATGTCAGCGGAAGAGAAGGCAGAGTATAAAAAGCGCAAAAGCCATGATCAGTTAATTCGGCGTATGGGTATTGATCCCAATAATGGCTGGGAAGCCCGCTACGAAGTCTTGCCTGGCAAAGAGAAGGTAGTGGCTGAGCTCAAAAAACTCGCTGAAAAGGCTGACGCGGTTTATCTGGCGACGGATTTGGACCGCGAAGGGGAAGCCATCGCTTGGCATTTGCGGGAAACCATCGGCGGTGACGATAGTCGCTATAAGCGGGTCGTATTTAACGAAATTACTAAAAACGCCATTCAGGATGCGTTTAAGGCACCCGGCGTTCTGAATATTCCGCGAGTAGAAGCTCAGCAGGCGCGGCGGTTTTTAGACCGTGTGGTGGGCTTTATGCTGTCGCCATTGCTGTGGGCCAAAGTGGCCCGTGGCCTTTCCGCTGGTCGCGTGCAGTCTGTCGCGGTGCGTCTTATTGTTGAGCGCGAGCGTGATATTCGTGCGTTTATCCCAGAAGAGTTTTGGGATGTGCATGCGGATTTAGTCTCGCCAGACGGCGAAGTGGTACGCTTTGCACTCGCCAAGCAAGATGGCAAGGTGTTTAAGCCGACCTCTGAAAAAGACACCATGGAGCGAATTGCGGCGCTGCGTAACGCGAAGCTTGCGATTACCTCACGGGAAGATAAGCCCACTAGTTCTAAGCCAACGGCACCGTTTATTACCTCTACGCTGCAGCAGGCAGCCAGTGGCCGCCTGGGTTTCTCGGTCAAGAAAACCATGACCATGGCTCAGCGTTTGTACGAAGCCGGCTACATTACCTATATGCGTACCGACTCCACTAATCTCTCGAAAGATGCAGTTGAAAGTGCACGTGAGTTTATTGGTAGTGAGTACGGCGAGCGCTATCTACCCGAAGCGCCCAATCGCTATAGCAGCAAAGAGAGCGCCCAGGAAGCTCACGAAGCGATCCGCCCATCAAGCGTTGAGCGCAAGGCGACCGATTTGGTTGGTATGGAGCGCGATGCCGAGCGCTTATACGAGCTGATCTGGCGTCAGTTCGTGGCCTGTCAGATGACCCCGGCCGAGTATCTGTCGAGCACGCTGAGCGTTGAAGTGGATGGTTATGACCTGCGCGCTAAAGGGCGTGTTCTGAAGTTTGACGGCTACACGCGGGTTATGAAACCAAGCGGTAAAAATGAAGACCAGACGCTGCCTGATTTGCCCAAAGGCACGCCAATGGCGATGGAAACGCTGGATCCTCAGCAACACTTTACCAAGCCGCCGGCACGTTATACTGAGGCGAGCTTGGTTAAAGAGCTTGAAAAGCAGGGGATCGGTCGTCCTTCTACCTACGCCTCGATTATTTCGACGATCCAGGATCGTGGCTATGTGAAGTTGGAAAATCGGCGTTTTTACGCCGAAAAGCTGGGTGATATCGTTACCGAGCGCCTGAAAGAGTCGTTTCCTGATCTGATGGACTTCTCGTTTACCGCCCGTATGGAAGATAGCCTGGATGAGGTTGCGGAAGGTGAGCGCAATTGGCAGGCACTGCTCGATGCTTTCTATGGCGAGTTTAGTGAAGAGCTTGCCAAGGCTGAGAGCGATGACGGGATGCGTCCTAACCAGCCGGTGCCAACCGATATTGATTGCCCCTCTTGTGGTCGGAAGATGCAGATTCGCACTGCTTCCACCGGGGTGTTTTTAGGCTGTAGTGGCTATAACCTGCCGCCCAAAGAGCGCTGCAAGACGACGATTGACCTCATTCCGGGTGAAGAGGCCGTAGCGGCGGATGCCGGTGAAGAGGCAGAAACCAACGCCCTGCGTGCCAAGCGGCGGTGCCATAAGTGCGGCACGGCGATGGATAACTACCTGATTGATGAAACCCGCAAGCTGCATATTTGCGGTAATAGCCCTGACTGTGATGGTTATGAAATAGAGCAGGGCAAGTTCAAGATCAAAGGCTACGATGGCCCGGTTATTGAATGCGATAAGTGTGGCTCGGAAATGCAGCTCAAGTCAGGCCGGTTTGGTAAATATTTTGGCTGCACCAATAGCGAGTGTAAAAATACTCGTAAGCTTCTGAAAAGCGGTGAAGTGGCACCACCCAAGATGGATCCGATTCCGATGCCGGAACTGGCCTGCCAGAAAGTCGATGACCACTACGTACTGCGTGATGGAGCAAGCGGCCTGTTTTTAGCGGCGAGTAAATTCCCTAAAAACCGTGAAACGCGTCCGCCGTTGGTTAAAGAGCTAAAAGCCCATGCTGATGAGCTGCCCGAGAAGTATCACTTTATTCTCAAGGCACCCAGCGAAGACCCTGATGGTCGTCCGGCTCAAATTCGCTACTCGCGTAAAAATAAAGAGCAGTACGTAATGACTGACGAAGAAGGCAAGGCCACTGGCTGGAAAGCAACCTTCGAGGCAGGCAAATGGCACGTAGAGGACAAGCGTAAATGAGTGCTCGCTCGCGCACTAATCAACTGCTCTACCAAGCTGAATTGCTGGTAAGCATGCCCATTGGTGAAGACGAGCATGCGCCCGCTCGCCAGATGGCGCTCGAAGAGAGTGCCTTGGCTCTCTTTGAGTTGGCGTTGACCTCGCTGCTAAAAGAAGTAACCGAGCACGCCCGGCTGGAACATCACGTCTGGCAGGAGCTGCTGGCAAGCAATGGGCCGCCGCTTGCAGAGCTACAGCGGTTGCGCGATTTGATGCGCGAGCCTGAAGGCTGGCTGTATTGGCTTACCCAGAAGCTTGAGCAGTTACATAGCAGTGATGGCGCTGCCAGACGCGCAGTAGCTAACCCGGCGATGATTGCGGTAGGTCGTCAGGCAAGTCTTCACGAAGAGCTTCTCATGCACTTGCAAGCAGCAAAGCTTGAGATTGCAGCGCTCCGAGAGACCAGCCAGGAGTGGTAGCTTGTGAGATAACGGAACTACCCTGATCAGCTAGTATCATAAAACAACACGATGTTGCTTTGATGATAGAACGCCAGAAGGAGGCAAGGATGCGTTATAACCAAGTCAAAGATTTAGTTGAGTGGGCTGAAGGCTTTCATAAGCGTATGGCCCTTCAATACAGCGACGCGGCGGATAAAACGAATAATGAGCGTTTAAGCATGGCGCTGACCTACCTTGCCAGTCGTGAGTTAAGAATGCAGAAAGGCCTGAATGATCTCTTCCATGATGGTTCTAGTCATAAAGAAGTTCTGGAAACCTGGTTTGATGAATCAAGTGAGTTTCCCGAACCGCCGGAGCTTGAAAGGCTAACTGAAAAAACGGTAGCTGGGTCTGTCGATGAAGTGACCCGTACGGCCGTTGAGGCCCATGAAAAATTGCAGTCACTATATGAGCATCGCGCTTCCAGGGCGCGTATTGAGCCTGAGGCTGAGTTTTTTGATTCCCTAGCTCAAGGCCATAATGCCGAGGCGCGAAAGCTGGTGACCAGCATGCGAGAGTTTGAAGATATTTAGCCCTGCGTTGAATAGCGTTTGGTTGACAGGGTTTGGTGTGTCTAAACGAAAAAAATCTTGTCCAAGGCCGCTGACAGACATGGCGTAAATAGGGTATAACAGCCCTTAGATATGCTTTGTTGGTCAGCCGTAAACTGACCCGTTTTGAGAGCTAACCGATGTCTTTAGATTTAGAACTATGCCTTTAAATCGCCGCCGTTTTTTAGCCCTTGCGCTTGGTTGGCCAGTGGTGGCAAGCGCTGCTACGACAAATGCTACGTTAAATGTAGAGCCGCCTGACTTAGTTGAAACGCTGCTCTCGCGCGCGCACATACCGCGTTATAGTACCGAGCTGTGGTTGATGATTGACGATCAGGCATCGTCGCTTAGCGTTTTTCGCGGTGAAACGCAGCTTGAATATTTTGCGCCTATTTCATTGGGGCGCGCTGGTGCAAAGACGCAGCGGGTAATGGGTGATAACGTGACTCCGCTGGGCGAATTTCGCATTAATCGATTTAATTACGAAAGTCGGTGGCATATCTTCCTCGGTATCGATTATCCTACCCCAGCCCATGCACGCATGGCGCTTGAAAAGGGTATCTACTCGCAGCGCGATTACGAAGCCTATTTCGATTATTACCGTCGATATGGACATCCACCGCAAAACACGGCGCTGGGTGGGGCTATTGGAATTCATGGCATCGGCAGCGGTGATCCCGATATTCATGGCCGCTACCACTGGACTCAAGGGTGCGTGGCGGTGACAAATGAACAAATTGAGCGACTTGCTGAGCTGGTTGATGTTGGCACTCGCGTTGTGATCCGCTAGTCTTATGTTGTTGATGGAAGTTCGAGGTTTTGTACAAGTGGCTATAGACAAGCGTTGTGGTCTATTATAAAACAGCGTTTGACTGGCGTGCTCATGCACAAGTCATTGTAAAGAACCTGTATCGTGGGTAGACAATTTCTAACTAAGCAATTAGCCTGATTTTTGTTATACCCCTAACGTTGTACCCAAGGAAGACTCAAGGAGAACATTATGACTCTGAAGACTACTCTGAAAATGACCGCCGCTGCTGCTTCTCTGGCAATCCTGGCTGGCTGTGCTTCTACCAGCGCTCTGGAAGAAGTTCGCATGACTGCTGAATCTGCACAGGCTGATGCCGCAGAAGCACGCAGCATGGCTTCACAAGCTCTGAACACTGCTAACCAAGCTCAGCGCGATGCGCAAGCTGCCCTGCAGATGTCTGAGCAGAACCGTGAAGAAATGAACCGCATGTTCCAGCGTTCCATGCAGAAGTAATTCTGCTTGGACCACTGGGTAGTCGTTAGACTCAGCGGTTGCTGAAGATGTAAAAAAACCCCGCCTCGGCGGGGTTTTTTTATGGATGGTATCTGTTAAGCATCTTCTTCAGCAGGCTCTGCCTGGCTAAGCTCTACTTCTTCAAACAAGCCATTAAGTTCTGCTGCAGGCTCTTCTTCTACGACAGGCTTGGGTGCCTGAGGGCCATGCAACGCAACAAAGTTGCCATCCGGTGATTCTACGGCACGTTTTACCTGCTCGTAGTCCACCTCAACCTGATCTTCGGTCAGCGCATCAACGCGCTCGATGGCGGCTAGCAGGGGCTCGAAGTCACCGACATTCTCTTCAAGCTGCGGGTACGACTGCACAAATAGCGTTCCATCGGCTGCCCAGCCTGCTTTGAAGGGCGCATCCATCAAGTTGACCTGCGTGCCGCTCGGCAGGCGCTCATACAGCGATTTGATGTCTTCCGGATACATCCGGATACAGCCGCGGCTAACGCGCATGCCCACACCGTCAGGCCGATTGGTGCCATGAATCAGATAGCTTGGCATGGCCAATAGAATGGCGTGTTCGCCAAGCGGATTATCCGGGCCGGGCGGCACTACCGCTGGAGCTGGGTCGCCTCGTTCTGCTGCTTCGCGGCGCATGGAGGCGGGCGGCGCCCAGGCGGGGTCCTTTACTTTTACCGTCGTGCGGGTAAGGCCGACAGGCGTTGCAAACTCATTGCGACCAACGCTGACCGGGTAGGTTTCAACGATGCCTGGGTTATCGGCCGGGTAGTAGTAGAGGCGCAGCTCAGAAAGGTTGACGACCACTCCTTCGCGCGGTGCTGGTGGAAGAATGTATTGAGCGGGAATCACTACCTCGGTGCCTTCGCCTGGCACCCACATGCTTACTTCGGGGTTAGCCATGCGTATTTCTTCGTAGCCAATATTATGGCGACGGGCAATGTCGATCAGAGTCTCTTCGGGGTCTTCAACGGTAACCGTGTAGCGCTCACCGATGATGTCGCCTTGTTCCGGAAGCCGAAATTGCCCGCGTGGCAGTTCGTCGTGCCCTTGTTCAGCTTGAGCTGCATCGTCCAGTACTTCGCTGGCTGTCGCTACGTTATCTGCTTGCTCAGGCGCTGTTTGCGCAAAAACCGGGCCTGTGAGGCTAGCTGCCAGCAATACAGCCAAACTGGTAGGGCCCCAAAGGTTGAATTTGTGACGAATGTTCATGGTCATTCCTAATAAGTTAGTGCACTGCTAGTACGCGTAAACGGGCAAACATAGCCTGCTTGTTACCAGTTTGCCCCAAGGTTCACGCCGCCGCTACTTTTTGATTAAGGGTAGTTAAAAGTGTTTCGACTTGCTCAAAGCGTTGTTCGCTGGTTGCCATGGTAAATTCAAACCGTAAGGTATCTGAGCCATCCAGGCGGTAGTGCTGGGGTGAGGTTTGAATGAGCTTAACGAGGGTCAGAGGATCAATCTGGGTTGTGCCATCAAACAGTACTCGTCCACGGCTTTCGCCTGCCTCAATGCGGCTAATCCCCAACTGCTCAGCGCGTTGACGCAGTTTGGTTTGGCGAACCAGGTTTTTAAGAGGTTGGGGGAGCAGGCCAAAACGATCAATCAGCTCGACCTGTAGCTCCTTAAGCTCATTTTCGCTTTGCGTATTGGCAATGCGTTTATACATGACAAGCCGCTGTTGAACATCATGAATGTAATCATCGGGGATTAATGCAGGTAAGTTTAGGCTAATTTCTACGCCGGTGTTGAAGGGGGCGTCGATGTTAGGTGTTTTCCCCGCCCGAATGGCTTTCACGGCCCGGTCCAGCATTTCCATATAAAGCGTATAGCCGATGGTTTCCATCTGGCCGCTTTGCTCATCGCCTAAGAGTTCGCCTGCGCCACGAATTTCCATATCGTGGCTTGCCAGGGTAAAGCCAGCGCCCAGATCATCGGACGCGCTGATGGCCTCAAGGCGTTTAACCGCATCGCGGGTCATGGCTTTGGGGGGAGGGGTTAAAAGGTAGGCATATGCTTGATGGTGGCTGCGGCCAACGCGCCCGCGCAGTTGGTGCAGCTGCGCCAAGCCAAACTTGTCGGCACGCTCAATCAAAATGGTGTTGGCGCTTGGGACGTCAATACCGGTTTCAATGATGGTTGAGCAGACGAGAACGTTAAAGCGTCGGTGATAGAAGTCCGACATCACGCGTTCTAAGCTACGCTCAGGCAACTGGCCATGAGCCACCGCAACGCGAGCTTCGGGTACGAGTTCACGTATCTGCTCCGCGGTGTTCTCAATGGTTTTGACTTCATTGTGTAGAAAGTAGACCTGGCCGCCGCGCAGTATTTCGCGCAGTAAGGCCTCTTTAATCACACTGTTGTCACGCTGCTGGACGAAGGTTTTGACCGACAGGCGGCGAGCCGGTGGTGTCGCGATAATGGATAGATCGCGGATACCGCTCATCGCCATGTTGAGCGTGCGGGGAATAGGCGTGGCGGTGAGGGTTAAAATATCGATTTCTGCGCGAAGCGCTTTGAGTTTTTCTTTCTGGGCGACGCCAAAGCGGTGCTCTTCATCGATAATCAGTAGCCCCATTTGAGGCAGTTCGACGCTTTTGGAGAGCAGCTTATGGGTACCGATCACGATATCGGTTTGACCGCTTTTAATGCTCTCAAGCGTTTGTGTCATCTCTTTGCCCGCCGTAAAGCGTGAGATCAGACGTATATTGACCGCCGTATCGGCAAAGCGGTCACGGAAGTTTTCAAAGTGCTGACGCGCGAGCAGGGTGGTAGGAACCAGTACTACCACTTGGCGGCCTGACTGCACGGCCAAAAAGGCCGCGCGCATGGCGACTTCGGTTTTACCAAAACCGACGTCGCCACAGACCACGCGATCCATCGGCTGGGGGGAGGTCATATCGTCAATGACAGCTTCAATGGCGGCGTGCTGGTCGGGTGTTTCTTCAAACGGAAAGCTTGCCGAGAAGCGCACGTAGTCGTCGCCTGGACTTTCATAAACCACGCCCTGTTGAGCTTCCCGCCGTGCGTAAACATCCAGCAACTCGGCGGCCGTATCGCGAATTTTCTCGGCCGCTTTGCGGCGCGCTTTTTCCCATTGGTCAGAGCCCAGCTTATGCAGCGGCGCCAGCTCATCATCGGCGCCGCTATAGCGGGAGATAAGGTGCAGGCTATCCACGGGAACATAAAGCTTCGCACCATCGGCGTAGGAGAGCGCCAGAAACTCATTGGCCTGACCGCCTGCGGCCAGGGTTTCAAGCCCCAGGTAGCGGCCTACACCGTGTGCCTGGTGAACTACGGGCGCGCCTTCGCGCAGCTCGGATAGATGCCGAACCGCCAGCTCATTGTCATCGGTGGCCTTTTCACGGCGTCGGCTTTGACGGACTACCTCGCCAAACAGCTCTGTTTCGCTAATCACTGCGATAGCCGGCTGGGTTAACCATAGTCCGCTATCCACCAGGCTTTCGGTAATGGCGTAAGTGTGTTGGCTCGCCAGGAATGCCTGAAAGCTTTCAACATGCGGAGGCGACAGGGACAGCGGTGCCAGAATTTCTTCCAGCGCTTCCCGGCGTCCACGTGATTCAGCGACAAACAGAACTCGGGTATTGGGCTCGCTGTTTAAAAAGCTGTTTAGTTCGCTCAAGGGGTGTTTTGCCCGGGCATTAATCGCCAGAGGCGGCAACGCCTTTGCTTCTGGGATTAATGCGTGGCGCTGCGTTTCATCTTCGGTCAGCTCAATGCGTGGGCGCGCCTTGATTGCCGAGAACACCTTGCTGACCGGAAAAAACGCTCGGTGTGGGGGCAGTAGAGGGCGGGTAGGATCAACCCCCAGGTTAATATAGCGTGCTTCTATGGACTGCCAATGCTGCTCTGCGGCTTGAAAGACGCCGGGTAACAGCGCAACGCGAGTGTCAGCGGTAACGTGGTCGAAAAGCGATGCCGTTTCGTCAAAAAAGAGCGGTAAATAGTGTTCTAGGCCCGGTGACGGTATGGCTTTCAAAGCGTCGTTATAAAGTGGGCACTGGCGCGGGTCGACATCAAATAAGGTTTCAAACTGCTCACGAAAGCAGGCAATCGCACTGCGGCTGAGTGAATACTCGTGAGCGGGAAGCAGCTCAATCGTGCCTACTTTATCGGTTGAGCGCTGGCTGCCGGGATCAAAATGCCGCAGGGTATCAATTTCATCATCAAACAGGTCGATGCGAATCGGCTCGTCCATGCCCATCGCAAAAAGATCAATCAACGCACCCCGCATGGCGTACTCGCCGGGCTCATAGACCGTCTCAACTGCGCGATATCCTGCGCGGGTTAATGATTCTCTAAAATGTTCTCGATCAAGTTTAGCGCCTGCCGTTAGCGTCATCACGCGGCCAGCGATATACGATACCGGGGAGAGGCGCTGCATTAACGTGTTAATGGGTACTAGCACGATGCCCCGTACGCCGTCCTGGAGTTGGCGTAGCGTGCGCAGGCGTGCCGAAACGATATCCTGATGGGGTGAAAAACTGTCGTACGGCAGCGTTTCCCAATCAGGAAATGGCAGAACGGGAACGTCGCTGTAAAACGCCAAATCTTGTTCCAGGCGTTGGGCGCTGGCCGTGCTGGGCGTGATCACCAACAACGGTGCACTGGCGGCAACCTGGGCTAACGCCAATGCAGACGCACTGCCGGGAGGCGCTGTCCAATAAAGCGTGTCGCGTGTTCCTTGCGGTTGGGGCGGTTCGAGCAGAGAAAATGATGGCATAGTCAGGGTATCGTTTTGCGCTGAAACGGAGATTGGATCATACACGATGACCCGTTTTCAGTCAGAGGGCTAGCCGGGACGGTGTTGCCACTGCCTATTTTGTATTTGTAGTCAAACGCCTGTTTATGTAATACCCCTACATGGTGTGCGACCATCCTTTGATTGCGGGCTGGTCCGAAGGCCGGGATAATACCCTGGTCATTTGGTTTACGACCCTGTGGTCGATACCCGATTTTTAGCGTTTATGTTTTCAGCGCTCTGGTTTTTAAGTACTGGTGTTAAGTACTGGTTTTAAGTACTGGTTTTAAAACTCTGTTTCACAAATTTGTTTTTACAAATCCGTTTTCACAAACCTTATGAGGCCGCACGTGAGTCAGCAAGCTCCCGAGAATGTTTTTGAGCAATGGCAAAACAACCAAGCCTTGGCAGAACAGATGATCCCGCTGGTGGGGCGTCTTTATCGGCAGCACAACGTTGTGGCTACCATGTTTGGGCGTTCGTTGATCAATCAGTCGGTTATCCGAATTCTGAAAGACCACCGCTTTGTGCGTAAGATTGAAGGTACCGAGCTTTCTGTTGAAGATACGTTCCCGATTGTTGAGGCGATGAGCGCGCTTAACCTCGGTCCGGCCCATGTGGATGTGGGTAAGCTGGCGGTGATGTTTAAAAAACAGGGCGGCGGTGACCTGGATGCCTTCCTGCGTAATGAGCTGCAAGACATTATTGATGGCTACCAACCGGGTGCCAGCAAGGGCGAGCCTCAGGACGTTGTGCTTTATGGTTTTGGCCGTATTGGGCGTCTGTTAGCGCGAGTCTTGGTTGAAAAAGCTGGCGGCGGTAACCTGTTGCGGCTGCGTGCGATTGTGGTGCGCGGGCGTGGCGATGTTGCTAAAGACCTTGAAAAGCGTGCCAGTTTACTGCGTCGCGACTCTGTGCATGGACCGTTTGAAGGGACTATCTCTGTTAACGTTGAGGCACGTACGC
The DNA here is from genome assembly GCF_014897985.1 of Halomonas colorata. Lineage (GTDB taxonomy): Bacteria > Pseudomonadota > Gammaproteobacteria > Pseudomonadales > Halomonadaceae > Vreelandella > Vreelandella colorata. The sequence continues at coordinate 9,270 of NZ_JABUZA010000026.1, read as the reverse complement.
TCACCGTGAATGGAAACGTTGTTCAGGTTATATATGCCGATTCACCTAGTGAAATCGATTACACCACTTACGGCATCAATAATGCCGTTATTGTTGATAACACCGGTATCTGGCGCGATGAAGCAGGCCTGGGTCAGCACCTTGAGTGCAAGGGCGCTGCCAAAGCGCTATTAACTGCGCCGGGTAAAGGTGATATCAAAAACATCGTTTATGGTATTAACCATCAAGCCATCGGTGAAAATGATCGCATTGTGTCGGCCGCTTCCTGTACTACTAACGCCATTGTTCCGGTACTCAAGGTATTAAACGATGAGTATGGGGTAGAGGTGGGGCATGTTGAGACGGTTCACGCCTATACCAATGACCAGAACCTGATCGATAACTACCACAAGGGTGATCGTCGCGGTCGTAGCGCAGCACTCAACATGGTATTGACGGAAACCGGCGCCGCGAAAGCCGTTTCAAAAGCGTTGCCTGAGCTTGAAGGCAAATTGACCGGTAATGCTATTCGTGTGCCTACGCCGAACGTATCCATGGCCATTTTGAACCTGACGCTGAATAAGTCGACTGACGCTGAGGCGTTAAATGATTATCTGCGCAAAATGTCCATCGACTCGGATTATCAAAAGCAGATCGACTTCGTAGACTCTGCAGAAGTGGTATCGTCGGATTTTGTCGGTAACCGCCACGCCGGTATTGTGGATGCCAAGGCAACGATTGCTAATGACAACCACGCCGTTGTGTACGTTTGGTATGACAATGAATTTGGCTACAGCTGTCAGGTAATTCGTATCCTGCAGCACATGTCCAATGTCGAATTTTTAAAGCTGCCACGCCACGCGTAACGCCTCTATATCGGTGAATTGCTTGTTAAAGTGATTTTTCATCGAGCTGTATTTTTTTTAACGCCACCTTCGGGTGGCGTTTTTAATTGTAAAATCAATAGCCATTGGTAGGTGTATAACACTTTTGGGGGGCATCAGGGATGTGGTCATTGGCCGCGCTTATCTTTATAATGCGTAAGATTTTTCGGGGTGGTTCAAGCAGTGCTTGGGCCTGACTGGTAACAATCTGACAGAAAATAACAATTCACTGAGCAGAAAATAAGCATTCGAACCCCTTACCTTCGTATATCCGATCCATCAACTGGGCGAGACTATGATCGAAGTCAAAAAAGGCCTGGATCTCCCCATCACGGGAGCGCCCGAGCAGCGTATTGAAGATGCGCAGCCTGTGCGTTACGTGGCAATCCTAGGCACTGACTATGTAGGCATGAAGCCAACCATGGAAGTTCAGGAAGGGGATAAGGTCAAACTAGGCCAACTACTCTTTACCGATAAGAAGGTTGAAGGTGTGCGCTTTACGGCACCGGCAAGCGGTGAAGTGGTAGCAATAAACCGTGGCGAAAAGCGTCGCCTGCTGTCTGTCGTGATTAAAGTGGACGAAAATGAAGAAGCGATGACATTCGCCTCTCATGACTGCGCCTCTTTAGCACAGCTCGACCGTCAGCTGGTAGTCGATCAATTGGTCGAATCGGGACTCTGGACAGCGTTACGCACGCGTCCATTCTCGCGTACGCCAGCAATTGACAGTAAACCTGCCGATATCTTCGTAACCGCGGTGGACACTCATCCGCTAAGCGCTGATCCAGCAATTATCATTAATGAAGAATCCCAGGCATTTGAAGACGGCCTCAAGGTGCTAACCCGCCTGACCGAGGGCAACGTTTTCTTGTGTACCGGGGCTGATGACACTATTCCAGGGAAAGAGATTGACGGTGTGACCGCAGAAAGTTTTGCTGGTCCTCACCCGGCGGGTCTGGTGGGCACGCATATTCATTACCTTTCCCCGGTCGCACTGCACAGACACGTCTGGCATATCGGCTATCAGGATGTTATCGCTTTCGGCAAACTATTTGCCGAAGGGAAGCTTAGTACTCACCGAATAGTCGCCATTGGTGGCCCGCGTGCTGAAAAGCCGCGTCTTGTTCGCACCCGGATTGGAGCAAGTACCGATGAACTCCTGGCCGGTGAAGTCATCAAACCTGATGACACTCGGGTGATTTCCGGTTCTGTTTTCTCTGGCTTTACGGCTGAAGGAAATCTTACTTACCTGGGGCGCTTCAGCAATCAGATCAGTCTGCTTGAGGAAGGCAACAAGCGTGCCTTGCTAGGTTGGCTGTCGCTGGGTGCCGATCGCCACTCGATTCTGGGTATTTATCTTTCCCGCATCAAAGGCCTGCGTAACTACGCGCCGACGACCTCCACTAATGGCTCTGAACGTGCCATGGTGCCAGTGGGTTCGTACGAAGCCGTCATGCCATTGGATATTATGCCGACCCAGCTGCTTCGTTCGCTGATCGTGGGCGACATTGAAGTTGCCATGCAACTTGGGTGTCTTGAGCTAGACGAAGAGGATTTGGCGCTGTGCACATACGTTTGCCCCGGCAAATACGAGTATGGCCCTATTCTGCGTGACAATCTCACCATGATCGAGAAAGAGGCCTGATAATGGGTATCCGACAAACGCTCGATAATATCGAGCCGCATTTCCATAAAGGCGGCAAGTATGAAAAGTTCTATCCGCTTTATGAAGCGGTAGATACAATTTTCTATTCCCCGCCCAGCGTTGCTAAAACTACGGCTCACGTGCGCGACGGTATTGATCTTAAGCGCATCATGATTACCGTTTGGCTTTGCACCTTTCCGGCCATGTTCTTTGGTATGTGGAACGCAGGCTGGCAGGCGAACGTGGCAATCGATGCAGGCTATGCCTCCATGGGTGGCTGGCGCGAAGCTATCCTGATGACGTTGGCTTCAGGGCATGATTCAAGCAGCCTATGGGCCAACTTTGTATTGGGCGCAACGTACTTCCTGCCTATCTATCTGGTGACGTTTGCCATCGGTGGCTTCTGGGAAGTGCTGTTTGCCATCAAGCGTGGCCATGAAGTTAACGAAGGTTTCTTCGTGACCTCGGTGCTCTACGCACTGATTCTTCCGGCAACCATCCCGCTTTGGCAGGTGGCGCTCGGCATTACCTTCGGTGTCGTGATCGGTAAGGAAATTTTTGGCGGTACTGGCAAGAACTTCCTTAACCCGGCGCTAACCGGTCGTGCCTTTCTCTACTTCGCTTACCCGGCGCAGATCTCCGGCGACGCTATCTGGGTGGCCGCTGACGGTTACACCGGAGCAACAGCGCTCTCCATGGCTTTCCAGGATGGCATGGACACACTAACCAACACCTTCAGCTGGTGGGATGCCTTCCTTGGCTTCATTCCCGGGTCGGTAGGTGAAGTGTCAACGCTTGCGATCCTTATCGGGGCCGTTGTGCTACTTTGGACGCGCATCGCCTCGTGGCGCATCATGCTGGGTGTGTTCCTTGGGATGGTGGCGACCAGCGCGCTGTTCAATCTGATCGGTTCAGACACCAACCCCATGTTTGACATGCCCTGGTACTGGCACTTTGTGGTCGGTGGCTTTGCGTTTGGTATGGTCTTCATGGCAACCGACCCGGTATCTGCGTCAATGACCAACCAGGGCCGCCTGATCTTTGGCGCGTTGATCGGTGTGTTGACCGTGCTGATCCGGGTGGTTAATCCGGCTTTCCCGGAAGGCATCATGTTGGCTATCCTGTTTGCTAACCTGTTTGCCCCATTGATTGACCATTTCTTCGTCCAGGCCAATATCAAGCGCCGTATTAAGCGTACTGGCGTACCGGCCGAGGAGACTGCCTAATGGCACAAGGTAATAACTCAATCAAGAAGATCCTGATTGTTGCGTTTGCACTGTGTATCGTGTGCTCGGTTATCGTTTCGACGGCCGCCGTAGCGCTACGTCCCACGCAGCAGCTCAACCAGGAATTAGACCGTAAAACCAACATCCTTAATGTGGCACGTTTATACGAGCCGGGTATGGATGTCGAGGAAGAGTTCCAGGCCCAGATCACGCCACGTGTCGTTGAACTCGAAACCGGTGAATATACCGACGAGTTTGATCCCGAAACATTTGACGGGTTTGAAGCCGCGCGTGACCCGGCGACAGGCCGCACGCTGTCTGGCGACCGTGACATCGCGGGGCTTTCTCAGGTTGAAAATTACGCGACCGTATACCTGGTAGGTGATGAAGAAAATCCGGACCAGATCGTTCTGCCCATTCGTGGTCAGGGCCTATGGGGCCGCATGATGGGCTTTCTGTCGATTGAAGGCGACGGTAACACCATCATCAGTATCACTTACTACGACCACAGCGAAACGCCGGGTCTAGGTGCGGAAGTTAACAATCCACGCTGGCAGGCTCAGTGGGAAGGCAAAGAGATTTACGCTGAAGAGGGCGATCTCTCACCAGCCATCCACCTGACCAAAGGCGGCGCTAGCAACGAAAACGAAGTAGACGCGTTATCCGGTGCTACGCTCACCAGTAATGGTGTCACTAACATGCTGCAGTTCTGGCTGAGCGAAGAAGGTTTTGCACCGTACCTTGCGAAATTCCGCAGCGGTACGGAGCCGGAAGACGCCGAAAACACCGAGACTGACTTCGAAGACGGTGAGGGGGCTTAATCATGGCGGACGTAAATGCAAAAAGCGTATTAATAGCGCCAATCTTCCAGAACAACCCGATTGCACTTCAGATATTGGGGATTTGTTCGGCGCTAGCGGTAACCACCAGCATGAGCGTGTCGTTGGTAATGGCGTTGGCCGTTATCTTTGTAACGGCGCTCTCTAGCTTCTTCGTATCGCTAATCCGGAATCATATTCCTTCTGCGATTCGTATTATCGTGCAAATGACCATTATTGCTTCGCTGGTCATCGTGGTTGACCAGATCCTCAAAGCCTACGCTTATGAAATGTCCAAGCAGCTGTCGGTGTTTGTCGGTCTGATCATTACCAACTGTATCGTTATGGGCCGTGCTGAAGGCTTTGCCATGTCCAATACGCCCGGTATGTCGTTTTTAGACGGTATCGGTAACGGTTTGGGCTATGGTTTTGTGCTTTTAGTAGTTGGCTTCTTCCGTGAACTGCTGGGCGCGGGTAGCGTGTTTGGTTTTACCATTTTGCCGACGGTTCAAAACGGTGGCTGGTATGTGCCTAACGGTCTGCTGTTATTGCCGCCGTCTGCCTTCTTTATCATCGGCCTGTTGATTTGGGTACTGCGCTCAGTCAATCCCGAGCAGGTAGAAGAGAATGAGTTCAAGATGAAGGAAAACTCAAAGCCACAGGAGGCTGTGTAAAATGGAACACTATCTAAGCCTTTTCGTTGCTTCGGTTTTCGTCGAGAACATGGCGCTGGCCTTCTTCCTGGGCATGTGTACTTTTCTTGCCGTATCCAAGAAGGTCTCTTCAGCCATCGGTCTAGGCATTGCCGTTATCGTGGTGCTGACCGTCACCGTACCGGTTAACAACCTTGTCTACACTTACTTGCTGCAAGAAGGCGCGTTGACGTGGACCGGTATCAGCGGTGCTGAAAATATCGATCTTTCGTTCCTGGGTCTGCTCTCCTATATCGGGGTTATTGCGGCACTGGTACAAATCATGGAAATGTTCCTTGATAAGTACGTGCCTTCGCTCTACAACGCGCTAGGTGTATTCCTACCGCTAATTACCGTTAACTGTGCCATTTTAGGTGGCGTACTGTTCATGGTAGAGCGTAGCTATAATTTCGGTGAAGCGGTGGTATACGGCTTTGGCGCGGGCACCGGTTGGGCATTGGCCATTGCGGCGCTTGCGGGCATTCGTGAGAAGCTGAAATACAGCGATGTGCCTGGTGGCCTACAGGGGCTGGGTATCACGTTCATCACCGTAGGTCTGATGTCACTGGGCTTTATGTCCTTCTCGGGCATTCAGCTCTAAACAGAGCCGGTTTTCCCGGCGGCGTAAAGCGCTGCCGGGTTACAGGAAACCTCAGCAATAGGAAACCGACATGGTTGATACATCTGTCATCTTGCTCGGTGTTGTCATGTTCACGATCATCGTTATTAGCTTAACGGCGATCATTCTGGCAGCGCGTAGCAAGCTAGTGAGTAGCGGGGATGTGACGATTGAAGTCAATCACGACCCCGAGCACACCTTGACGACTCAGGCCGGCGGCAAGCTTTTGAACACGTTAGCAGCCAACGGTATTTTCCTTTCTTCCGCGTGCGGTGGCGGTGGTTCTTGCGCCCAGTGTAAGTGTCGCGTTGAAGAGGGCGGTGGCTCGATTCTGCCTACCGAAGAGTCCCACTTCACCATGCGTGAAAAGAAAGAGGGCTGGCGTCTCTCTTGTCAGGTGCCCGTTAAGCAGGACATGAAAGTAGAAGTACCTGAAGAAGTGTTCGGCGTTAAAAAATGGGAAACCGAAGTAACGGCCAATCCCAATGTCGCTACCTTCATTAAGGAGTTGAACCTGAAACTGCCGGAAGGTGAAGAAGTAGCTTTCCGCGCCGGTGGTTATGTTCAGCTAGTGGCGCCGCCATACGATATCAAGTTTTCTGATTTCGATATTGAGGAAGAGTACCGCGGCGACTGGGAAAAATTCGGCCTGTTCGATGTTTCCCATAAGAACAACGAGGAAATTATTCGCGCATACTCCATGGCGAACTACCCTGAAGAAAAGGGACTTCTCAAGTTCAACATTCGTATCGCGACACCGCCTCCGGGCAGCAGCCATCCGCCGGGCCTGATGTCTACCTATGTCTTCAGTCTGAAGCCGGGTGACAAGGTGACGGTAATGGGTCCGTTTGGTGAGTTTTTCGCCAAAGATGGCGATGCCGAAATGATCTTTATCGGCGGTGGTGCCGGTATGGCGCCAATGCGTAGCCATATCTTTGACCAGCTCAAGCGTCTTAAGTCAGATCGTAAGATGTCTTTCTGGTACGGTGCTCGCTCCTGGCGTGAAACCTTCTACAACGAAGAGTACGACCAGTTGGCCGAAGAGTTCCCGAACTTTGAGTGGCACTTGGCGCTTTCTGACCCGCAAGAAGAAGATAAGTGGGAAGGTCCTACCGGCTTTATCCATAACGTGCTGTTTGAGAACTATCTAAAAGATCACCCCGCACCTGAAGATTGTGAGTACTACATGTGTGGGCCGCCCATGATGAACGCATCGGTAATCAAGCTACTGCTTGACCTGGGCGTTGAGCCTGAAAACATCATGTTAGATGATTTTGGCGGATAAGTACTGATTTGTAGTGCGTGCCCTTTGGGCGCATTTGGGGCTGGCCGTGAGGTTGGCCCCTTTGTTTATGAATAAGCGTATAAGTGGGGCAAAACCCGCGTTATCTGTGCGAATAGCCACCTGTGCTAATAAGTGTCTGGCGGCTGAGGTACAATAAAGGTAGCAATGAATGACGGGCACTAATTGCCTAAGCTGTTGTCGGCAGGTAGTGCATCAAAAGCAATGCTGGGAGGTTTACATGGCAATCTGGCTACTGGTATTTGGTTTTATGGCGCTAATCATGGGCGCGATGGCGGTTGGCGTTTTAATGGGCCGCAAGCCCATCGCAGGTTCTTGCGGTGGTTTAAACCAAATTGGCATGAAAGATGGCTGCGATATTTGCGGCGGAAAAGATGAAGTATGCGAAGAAGAGAACCGCAAGCAGAACGGCGTGCGCAGGCGTAGCGATGAAAGCCGTGGTGCAGACCTTGGCTATGACGTAACGCGGCGATAAAGCCACTCTTGAAGAGCTTAGCAGGCGCAGCAGAGTGATCCGCTGCGCCTAATTATTGGGGAAAGAGGAGACGCAGAGAGTATGGCGGTTCACAATTACGATGTCGTGGTTATTGGTACAGGTCCCGCAGGGGAAAGCGCTGCTATCAACGCTGCAAAGCACGGGAAGCGTGTCGCGATTATCGAAAAGCAGGCTCAGGTGGGTGGTAACTGCACGCACTGGGGCACCATCCCCTCAAAAGCGTTACGCCATCAGGTCAAGCAAATCATGGCGTTCAATACTAACCGCATGTTTCGCGATATCGGTGAGCCTCGCTGGTTCTCTTTTCCAAAAGTAATGGAGCGCTCCCGCGGTACTATTGATAAGCAGGTTGAGATGCGTACCACGTTTTATGCCCGCAACCGCATCGATCTGTTCCATGGCGTTGCGCGCTTTAAAGATGAGCATACGCTGGTTATACGTGACCAGCACGAGGGCATGGAGGAGCTTGTCGCCAAGAAAATCATTATTGCTACCGGCTCGCGTCCCTATCGGCCGACGGATATCAATTTTCGCCATCCGCGTATCTACTGCTCCGATACCATTTTAAGTCTTGAGCACACGCCGCGTACGCTGGTGATCTTTGGTGCTGGCGTTATCGGCTGCGAATATGCATCGATCTTTTCAGGGCTGGGCCTTAAAGTCGATTTGATCAATAATCGCGAAAGCCTGCTCTCCTTCCTGGATGCTGAGATCAGCGATGCGCTGTCTTATCATCTGCGTAAACACGGTGTATTGATTCGTCATAACGAAGATTACGCAAGTGTTGAAGGCGATGAATCCGGCGTTGTAGTGCATCTCAAATCAGGGAAGAAAATCCGCGCCGATGCCTTTTTGTGGGCTAACGGGCGGACCGGTAATACGGATAGCCTGGGGCTTGAGAATATTGGCCTGGAAGCTAATGGGCGTGGTCAGCTCAGTGTTGATGAGCACTACCGGACGTCGATTCCGCATATTTATGCCGCCGGCGATGTGATTGGATGGCCAAGCCTTGCCAGCGCGGCTTACGACCAGGGGCTCAACTCCTGTAACGAGCTGCTTGATAAAGAGTATCGCTTCGTTAGCGACGTACCCACCGGCATCTACACCATTCCCGAGATCAGTTCGTTTGGCCCTAACGAGCGTGAACTTACCGAAGCAAAAGTCCCTTATGAAGTCGGCAAAGCGTTCTTTAAAGACACCGCGCGGGCGCAAATCACTGGCGATGTGGTAGGGATGCTGAAAATCCTGTTTCATCAGGATACGCTGGAGATTCTAGGTATCCACTGCTTTGGCGATCAGGCCTCGGAGATCTTGCATATCGGCCAAGCCATTATGCAGCAGCCGGGCGAAGCCAATACTCTCAAGTACTTCGTGAATACGACGTTTAACTACCCGACCATGGCAGAAGCGTATCGGGTAGCAGCACAAAATGGCTTAAACCGAGTGTTTTAAAGCGCCATCAATTGAGTAGTACGCTGTTGCTAATATTTTATTGAAACAACGCGTTGCTTTAAAAAAGGGGCCGAGCGGCCACTGCTGTCCCATAAACATTAATAAATGAAAAAGCCTGGATCCAAGTGAGTAAAATGAGAGTGCGACCAAACACTC
>NZ_JABUZA010000025.1 GCF_014897985.1 Halomonas colorata | reverse complement strand
CACTGCAAGGTGTTGAGCTAACGTGTACTAATGGCCCGTGAGGCTTGACCCTATAACACCCAAGGGGTCTGGTCGCAATGATAACGATGAACACCGGATACGCGCGCTGAGCGAAAAACGCTTGGCACGAGAGACGACACAAAACACGTCAGCATGATGTACATTGAAAGTTACGCCTGACGACCATAGCGAGCGTGAACCACCTGATCCCTTGCCGAACTCAGTAGTGAAACCGCTTAGCGCCGATGGTAGTGTGGGGTCTCCCCATGCGAGAGTAGGTCATCGTCAGGCACTTATACCGCAGAAAACCCAGCCATCGGCTGGGTTTTTTGTTTGCGTGGAAGAAAAGGGTGGGGTCTCCCCAGGCGAGAGCACCGGAGCGCCGGCCCCCGGCAGCCCGGCGCGATCATCGTCAGGCACTTATTGTGAAAAATCCCCCGGGGCTCGCGCCTCGGGGGATTTTTTTGCATGCGGGAAAAAGGCGGTAAGGCACTCCTCAGCGTGTCGGATCAGCCGCCCACCCCAGCAGCGCTTTGCGCTGCATCGCCGGCTGAAGCCAGTTCCCACAACGCAGGGACAGGTCAATCCATAATCTACGATGTTATGGAACGCCTTCGTTCTAATGTGGGAGCTGGCTTCAGCCGGCGAAGGCACCGTCAGGTGCCCGGGATGGAAGAGGCCACCGTACCTGCTTGCTCCCACCCCAGCGGGGCGGGGCACCACATCACTGGCTAAAGCCGTCTCCTACAAAAAAGCCCTACCATACGTGTGCGATAGGGCTTTGTAGCTTTATGGCGAGAGGGCTAGCCGCAGAGCACTTCAAGTGCTTCCATCATGCTATCCATCTCATCATCGGTGCCAATAGTGATGCGCAAGAAGTTATTAAGCTCCTGCGTATTAAAGTGGCGCACCAGGATTCCACGTTCCCGCAGTCCAGCGAACAGCTGTGCCCCAGCAATCGTTGCGTGTTGTGTAAGGATGAAGTTGGCACTCGACGGCAGTACTTCAAAGCCGAGCGTTTCAAGGCGTTGGCGGGTGCGCTCGCGCGTGGCAATCACTTTTTCGCGGCATGCATCAAAGTGAGCCTGATCTTCAAGCGCGGCAATACCTACCAGGCTTGCCAAACTATCCACCGGGTAAGAGTTAAAAGAGTCCTTGACCCGCTGCAGGCCATCAATCAGCTCGGCTGAGCCTACGGCATAGCCCAAGCGCAAACCGGCCAGGCTACGCGATTTAGAAAAAGTACCGGTGACCAGCAAATTCGGGTAGCGGTCGATTAACGCAATGGCACTCTCTGCGCCAAAGTCAACATATGCTTCATCGACCAGCACAACGCGGTCCGTCACCCGCTTGAGCAACGCTTCTATGCTTTCTAGTGAGTGGGCATGCCCGGTAGGTGCGTTGGGGTTGGCAAAGATTACGCCACTGCGCTCTGACGCCGCCCCTAACGCTTCTATATCCACTTCCCACTGTGTATTCAGAGGGTGGGCGCGCAGCGCCACGTTATAGAGGTTGGCGTACACCGGGTAAAAACTATAGGTAATAGACGGGGTATCAAGCGGTGTGTCATGGCAAAAAAACGCTTGAAACGCCAGGGCCAGTACTTCATCTGAACCGTTGCCCACGAACACCTGCTGGCTTTCTACGCTAAACGTTTTGGCAAGCGAGGCGCGAAGTGCCGCCGATGTGGGGTCGGGATAGAGACGCAGATGGTCCGTTGCATAGTCGCGCAATGCCCGACCAACGCCCGGTGCCGGGGGGTAAGGATTTTCATTGGTATTGAGCTTGATAACACGCTCACGCGGCTGCTCCCCGGGTATATAAGGGGTTAACGCCTTAACAGCGGGACTCCAGTATTGGCTCATGCGGGTAACCTGATTATCCTAGGTATAATAGGCCATGGTCGCTTGATGCTCGCTCAAGCGCAAGCATTCAACTATGTTATTCAACTGCGTATTCAAATACGCATTCAGGTACGCATTCAACGATGACTAGGGGTGGGCGTCGCACCTTGTAACGGTTATGCTGTCATAATCGCGCGAAAGAAATGTATGACCAACACGATAAGGAGACACCCAATGCAATTCAGGAGTTTGCTAGCCGGTTCGGCTATGTTGGCATTGTTGGCAGGCTGTGCAACCGGCGGGCCTTCGGGCCAAGACGCTGATGCAGGCGTTAGCGCGTCCCAAGAGCAGTACAAGGGAACGCTGCCTTGCCGCAACTGCGATGGTATTGATCTAGACGTTACCATGGTAGGTCAAGAGATGAGTCCGGCTGAAGAGCGTACCTTTACACTGGACGCGACTTACCGTAACCATCCTCAAACACCGCCCCCAGAAAACTATGCCGGTAACTGGGAAGTATTAAACGGTACTCCGTCTGACCCGGACGCGACTGTTTATGAGCTTACCCCGAATGGTGATGGTCAGGTTTACTACTTCCAGCGTATCAATGAGCGCACGTTAGAGTTAATCGACCCAGAGCGTCGTCGCTTTGAAAATGGCGAAATGTTGCAGCTACAGCGTCAATAAGCTAGCAGTAACATCCTGAGGCGGCCATTGGCCGCCTTTTGCATTTTAGGGCCAGACAGCATTAACGATGATCTAACAGTAACGGGAGTATTAGCGCGGTGGCTAAAGCCAAAAGTGCCTTTGTATGTACCGAGTGCGGCGCGGAGTATCGCAAGTGGCAGGGCCAGTGCTCCAGTTGCAATGAATGGAATACGCTTAGTGAAATTCGTCTGGCTAGTGCGCGCCCCGGCAGCGGCAGTGCTGGATCTGGCCGAGCGGGCTACGCAGGTGACCTTTCCAAGGATGTGGTCGACCTAAGCAATGTCGATTTAAGTGAAGTGCCCCGGTTAAGCTCGACCTTCAACGAGTTCGATCGCGTATTAGGCGGCGGCTTGGTGCCCGGTTCAGCCGTGCTCTTGGGGGGTAACCCAGGGGCGGGTAAATCAACGCTGTTACTGCAAACCGCCTGTAAGCTTGCTCAAGAGCGGCGCATTATCTACGTCACGGGGGAAGAGTCACTGTCTCAGGTAGCCATGCGCGCTCACCGCTTGCAGCTGCCTACCAGCGGCTTAAAAATGCTTGCAGAAACCAGTGTAGAAACAATTCTTGCCGTAGCAGAACGTGAGAAGCCCGAAATACTGGTCATTGACTCTATTCAGACCATGCACCTTGAAGATATCAGCTCAGCGCCGGGTGGAGTCGCTCAGGTGCGCGAGTCCGCCGCCGCGCTTACCCGCTTTGCCAAGCAAACCAATACGGTACTGCTATTGGTTGGGCACGTAACCAAAGACGGCACGCTGGCAGGCCCCAAGGTGCTTGAGCACATGATCGATGCCTCGCTGTTATTGGAAGGCGGCGCGGATTCGCGATTCAGAACGCTGCGAGGCCAGAAAAACCGCTTTGGCGCAGTCAATGAACTGGGCGTTTTTGCGATGCTCGAACAAGGCCTGAAAGAGGTTAAAAACCCCAGCGCCATTTTCCTCTCGCGTCAGGAAGAGCAGGCGCCGGGTAGCTTGGTGATGGTGGTGTGGGAAGGCACCCGGCCCATTCTTGTGGAAGTGCAGGCCCTGGTGGATGAATCTGCCTTGGGCAACCCACGCCGTGTGGCAGTCGGGGTGGACCAAAACCGGCTTGCCATGCTGTTGGCCGTATTAAATCGCCATGGCGGTCTGTTTACCGGCGACCAGGATGTGTTTCTCAACGTAGTAGGCGGCGTGAAGGTTCTAGAAACCAGTGCGGATCTGGCGGTGCTGCTGGCCGTGGTCTCTAGCCTGCAAAACAAGGCATTGCCTAAGGAGCTGGTGGTATTTGGCGAAGTGGGGCTTTCCGGCGAGATACGCCCTGTACCCAGCGGGCAGGAGCGCATCGCTGAAGCGGCCAAACATGGCTTTCTGCGCGCTATCGTACCGCGGGCCAACGCACCGAAGCAGTCACCCAAGGGAATGGAAGTCATTGCGGTGGATAAGCTTAGCGACGCGCTAGAGGCGCTTTAAGTAGGCTACGCTATAAAGATTGTTATAAAAACATCGAGTGCCAAGGAGAGACACTATGAGTTCGATTCGCTTAACCCAATACAGTCACGGTGCTGGCTGTGGCTGCAAAATAGCCCCTGATGTACTTGACGGTATTCTCGCCAAGGCGGGGCCTGCGGCAGGGCATAAGCAGCTTATTGTGGGTAACCAGGGGCGAGAAGATGCCGCCGTTTACGATCTGGGCGATGGGCGGGGTATGATTGCCACTACTGACTTCTTTATGCCGATTGTCGATGACCCGTTTGATTTTGGGCGTATCGCCGCCACGAACGCCATCAGTGATATTTACGCCATGGGCGGTACGCCCGTTATGGCACTTAGCATTCTTGGCTGGCCGTTGGATAAGCTAAGCGCCGAAATTGCCGGTGATGTGGTTGCCGGTGCTCAGGGCGTTTGCCGTGAGCTGGGTGTGGCCTTGGCGGGCGGCCATTCGATCGATGCGCCAGAGCCTATCTTTGGCCTCGCGGTTAACGGGTTGATCGATCTGGACAAGCTCAAGCTCAATAGCCGTGCCAAGCCAGGGGACCTGCTGTTTCTGACCAAGCCGCTCGGCATTGGCTTGCTGACCACGGCTGAAAAGCAGGGGCTGCTGGAGGCAGGACATCACGGCTTAGCTCGGGAAACCATGCTTAAATCCAACCGTATCGGCATTAAGCTTGCCGATGTGAAAGGCCTCAACGCCATGACGGATGTCACCGGGTTTGGCTTGGCAGGACATTTGTCGGAAATATGCAGCGCCAGCAATGTCATGGCCCAGATCGACTTTCGCCGCTTGCCTCGCCTGGCCCAGGCAGAAGCCTACCGTCGTCAAGGTGCTGTTCCTGGCGGCACACGGCGCAATCGTGATGCATTGGGTAAAAGCTTACCTCATATGGATGAAGCCCACTGGCAGTGGCTTTGCGACCCTCAGACCTCAGGCGGCTTACTACTGAGTGTCGACCCCGCCTGGCAGGATGATATCGAGCGGATTGGCCGCGAGTTCGGCCTATCGCTTCAGTCGTTTGGCGTTATGAAAGCCCGCGAGGGCGAGGCCCTGATTGAGGTCGTGGGATAGTGCCTAAAATAGCACCTGAAACAGTTCTTAAGACGGTTCTTGAGACAGCGCTCGAAACAATACCTGCTTCACTACGTTTGATCAGCGAAGCGCGGCCTTTGATCGATGTGCGTGCCCCGGTAGAGTTTGCTCAAGGGGCACTGCCGGGCGCGGTAAATCTTCCCTTAATGGTCGATGAAGAGCGCCGCCAGGTGGGCATCGCTTATAAGCAGCAAGGCCAGAGTGCGGCCATTGCCCTGGGCGAGCAGTTGGTCAGTGGCGATATCAAACAGGCGCGTATCGCCGCCTGGCAGGCATATCTGACAGAGCGCCCGGACGCAGTCATTTATTGTTTTCGCGGCGGGCTACGCTCGCAAATTGCCCAGCAGTGGTTGAATGATGCGGGAATTGTCAGGCCGCGAATTGCCGGTGGCTGGAAAGCCATGCGTCAGGCACTTTGCCAGCGCGTAGACGCCGCCGCTGAGCAGCCCATGCTTGTGGTCGCAGGGTTAACCGGGTGTGCTAAAACCACGCTGATTAATCGCCTGGATAACGGCGTTGATCTTGAAGCCTATGCCAATCATAAAGGCTCTGCGTTTGGTCGCCAGCCTGAAGCACCTGCCACGCAGATAGATTTTGAGCATGCGCTCGCCGCACGGCTGTTAGCTCTGCCGGGTAATTTGATCATGGAAGATGAATCTCGCCTAATCGGCAACGCCAACATACCGCTCACCTTTTGGCATGCTATGCAGAAGGCGCCTCGTGTACGCATAGAAATGCCGCTTGATTGGCGCCTTGACCAGCTCCAACACGACTATATTATTCAGCTGGAAAAGGACTATGTCGCGCACTTTGGGCCTGCGCAAGGCTGGGAACTGATGCAGCGTCAGTTGGGCAATGCGTTAATTCGTTTGGGGAAACGCCTAGGCAATGCCCGCCTTCAGCGTTTACAACGCTTACAGGTTATGGCCTTTAAAGCCCATGAAGAAGGCAATCCGCAGGCTCACGAAGCGTGGCTTGCGCCACTGCTCACCGAATACTACGACCCGCTTTATCGCTATCACCTTGAAAAACAGCGTGCGACAGCGGCGCCGGATCTGCATATAGGGGATTGGGACAGCTGTTTGGAGGCCGCTAAGCAGTGGAGCGCCTAGCGGCTACGTTAGGATGTCATTAGAAAGCTTTGAGCCATTGCATCATGACGCGATCAAGCAGTGGTGCCAACTGGTGAAAGCGGGCTGTATCCTCAAGAATTTGGCTGTCTTCCTGGATAAAACGCTGGCCGGCAGGCGTCGTGGTAGTGCCCGATGATTCGCTGTCACCCAGCAGCTGGGTCACGCTGGCAAGCGTGACTTCCAAGTGGCACAGTAAGCCAATAACGCGACCGCTATCCCAGCTGAAACCCTGCAGCGGCGCCGCCGGGCTACCGCCCAACGGCAGGGCGCTTTCAGGCAGGCTAAACACATGGCGATGCCACATGAACGCCTCAAACTGCTCGGGTAAATCAAACGGGCTTTCCGGGGCCAGGGAGACAGTATGCCAGCCTCTTTCGGGATAGGTGCCTGGGGCCACGACCGCATCAAGCGCCTGAGCTACCCAAAGGGCGCCCAGGCCAATGCCCAGAAGCGGTTTCTGGCCATCCAGGTAGCGGTTAATCAGTTTATTCTCGGCTTTAAACCAGGCGGGCGGTTCGTTAAGAAACGCCTCCGGGCCATCTAATATAATCAGCGCATCGCTTTCTGCCGGACGTGGCGTCAGTTCGCCTGCGTAAAGATGAAAAACGCTGTAACTATGCCCCATACTGCTCAACCAGTCGGTTAAGCGGGCGGGGTCATGATCAGCGCTGTGCTGTAGCAGATGTATATGCATGGTAATCTCCTCGCCGACCGTCCACAGTAAAGGCTGTCTGTGTTTATAACAGCGCTGTTGCGACCATAACGTATTGCCCCCATTTCACCAATATCGCGCGTTAGGAAATCAGTATGGAGTCTAAACCCTTAGGTTTTTATCAGCAGTTACAGGTGCTTCCGCTAGCGGCCCAGCAAGCATTTATGGCTGCGCTGTGTGAGCGCTTACTGCCTAACTATGCCCTATATGAACAGACGACCGGTCAGGGCGATGGTCACACGCTGCGTACCGTACTTAACTTGGTGTGGGAGCGGTTGAGCGTACCCAATGCGAGCATTGATTTTGCCCGCCAGGCTGAAAAACTGGCCGAGTGCGAGCCGCCCGCAGAGGATGAAAGTTTTGGCGCCCGCCGTGCGCTGGATGCCGTCGTTTCCATCTCGGCGCTGCTGGACACCTTGCAGGGAGACTCGCCTGAGGCAGTGCTGGATGTCAGCCGTACCTCACGCGCCGGGGTGCGCGCTTTTATTGAGCTGACGGAAGGTGAAGAGGATGCCCAAAAACTTGCGCTGCTGATCCGTGATCATCCGTTAATGGAAGACGAAAACGATTTTCAAGACGCGGTATTGGAAGCGGTAAGTGAGCCGCTCAGCAAAGCCGCGCTTAAAGAGATTCGTCAGTTAGGGCGCAATAACGGCATCAGCAATCTGGGGCTAAGTCTGGACGAAGACGACGAGTAAAGCATGGCCTGCCTAAAAGCGCAGGCCTGCGGTTACCATCATGCCGGCAGTGCCGAATATGATTAAATCGGATTCAAACCGCTCCCACTGCACTCCAATACTCGGCAGCAGCACCGGGGCAGTTTCAAAGTGGTTGAGCGGGATTTTGTCCCGGTACTCGCCTTTGTAGCCATGCAGTAAGCCCCCGGTTAGCTTGGCTCTGATGTTAACCTCTTCCGAGAACTGCCACAGAGGAAATTCACGCCCTGCATACACGTACCAGGTGGGCTGCTCATAGGAGTTCTTAAACCGTCCTATTCCCGTCAGCCAGCGATCGGGATTATGTAGCTCAACGCTGATTAAATTCTGGTGATTGTTATGTTCGGGGTCCGGATTAAAATGGCGGGTATAGAGGCTGGTTTGGACAAGCGTATGGTCAAGCTCAAGGGTAGGCGGCCAGTCGGGTAGGGAGAAGGCTGAGGCAGAAGCGCTCAGCCAAAAACCGATTAGCCCTCCCAGGTATGGGAAGCAACGAGACATTTAAAACTCCTGAGAAGAGGGCTATGCAGTGAAAGCGGCCGCTATAGCCGCATTTCGATGCCGCGTTCCGCCATGTACCGCTTTGCTTCAGGAATCGTGTATTCACCGAAGTGAAAAATACTGGCCGCAAGAACCGCATCCGCGCCGCCTTTAAGCACGCCATCTACCAAGTGGTCCAGATTGCCCACGCCGCCGGAGGCAATGACCGGAACGCTTACCGCTTCTGAAATCGCGTGGGTCACGCCGAGATCAAAACCGATCTTGGTACCGTCGCGGTCCATGCTGGTTAACAGCAGTTCGCCCGCTCCCAGCTCGACCATTTTCTTGGCCCACTCCACCGCATCAAGCCCGGTTGCACGACGGCCGCCATGGGTGAAAATCTCCCAGCGCGGCGGCTCGCCTTCACCGGATACCCGCTTGGCATCAATCGCCACCACAATACACTGGCTGCCAAAGCGCTCCGCTGCTTCACGCACGAACTCAGGGTTAGTAACCGCTGCCGTGTTGATCGAGACTTTATCGGCCCCGGCATTGAGCATGGTGCGAATATCGTCACAGGTACGAATACCGCCACCTACGGTTAACGGAATAAACACTTCGCCGGCAATGCGTTCGACCATTTCCACTGTTGTGTCACGGTCTTCATGGCTTGCGGTAATATCCAGAAAGGTAATCTCATCGGCACCCTGCTGGTTATACCGCTGGGCAATTTCCACCGGGTCGCCTGCATCGCGAATGCCGACAAAGTTGACGCCTTTCACCACCCGCCCAGCGTCTACATCCAGGCAGGGGATAATACGCTTGGATAAACTCACGCGCCGCCTCCTGTTAGCTGATCGCTAAGGCGTTGTGCTTCAGCCACATCCAGGCTGCCTTCATAGATCGCCCGACCGGTAATCGCGCCTAAGATGCCGCTATCCGCAACACCGCACAGCGCTTTAATATCGTCTAGGTTAGTGACGCCGCCAGAGGCAATCACCGGCAGACCGCCTTCACGCGCCAGTTGAGCCGTCGCTTCGACGTTAACCCCTTGCATCATGCCGTCGCGAGCGATATCGGTGTACACGATGCTGGAAACGCCGTCATCGGCAAAGCGCTTGGCCAGATCCACTGCCTTCACGGTAGAGACTTCCGCCCAGCCGTCGGTGGCCACAAAGCCGTCTTTAGCGTCCAGCCCGACAATCACATGGCCGGGGAAGGCGCGGCACATCTCGCCCACAAACGCGGGTTCTTTAACGGCCTTGGTGCCAATGATCACGTAAGACACGCCTGCATTCAGGTAATGCTCGATGGTCTCGGCATTGCGGATGCCGCCGCCAATTTGAATAGGCAGGTTGGGATAGGCACGTGCTATAGCCGTGACGGCATCGCCATTCACCGGCTTGCCTTCAAAAGCGCCGTTCAGGTCGACCAGGTGAAGGCGGCGTGCACCGGCTTCTACCCAGCGGGCGGCCATTGCAACCGGGTCATCGCCGTAAGAGGTCGCATCGTCCATACGCCCTTGTTTCAACCGCACACATTGGCCGTCTTTGAGATCGATCGCAGGAATTACCAACATAAATAAACCTCTTAGGGCGTCCAGGTGACAAAGTTTTCGAGTAAGCGCAGGCCTGCTCGGGAGCTTTTTTCCGGGTGAAACTGTACGGCAAAGGTGGCATCACGGCCAATCGCCACGTGGGCGCCTACCTTGCCATAATGTGTGGTGCCAAATACCTGGGCATCGTCGGCAGCATTCACGTAGTAGCTGTGTACGAAGTAGAAGTGCTCGTTATTATCGATACCGGCCCACAGCGGGTGATCATGGTGCTGCTCAACCAGATTCCAGCCCATGTGGGGTACTTTCAGGCGCTGCTCGTGTTCGTCGCGCATGTCGGTGGGGAACTTATCAACGCTGCCTTTGAAAAAGCCCAGACAATCAACGCCGCCGTTCTCTTCACTGCGCTCCAGGAGCATTTGCTGGCCTACACAAATTCCCAGTAGAGGCTTTGCCTGACGCGTCAGCATATCATCAACCAGGCCTCGCAAATCGGTGCGTTCAAGCTCGCCTACGCAGTCGCGGATGGCGCCCTGGCCTGGCAATACCAAACGCGTGGCGCCTAAAATGCGCCGCGGATCGCGGGTAATAATGACGTTTTCATGGGTAACGTGTTCGAGCGCCTTCGCGACAGAATGTAGGTTTCCCATCCCGTAGTCGATTACAGCAATGGTCATGAAGCGCTCCTTAATCGAGTGAACGAACAGTTGCTTGCACTGTTGCCTATCCTACAGCGCGCCATTATAGGCTCCCTTTGGTGGAAGGCATCTGCCCCGCCATACGTGGGTCTTCGGCGACAGCCATACGCAGAGCACGCCCAAAGGCTTTAAAAATTGTTTCGGCCTGATGGTGAGCATTAAAGCCTTTAACGTTGTCGATATGCAGCGTTACGCGGGCATGGTTGACGAAGCCCTGGAAGAACTCCCAAAACAGCTGGGTATCCATGCGGCCTATCGTATCGCGAGTGAAGTCGACATTCATATAAAGACCGGGCCGACCTGAGAAATCAATCACCACGCGCGAGAGCGCTTCATCAAGCGGTACATATGCATGCCCATAACGATAAATGCCGCGCTTATCGCCAATCGCTTCGTTAAATGCCTGGCCTAATGTAATTCCCAGGTCTTCAACGGTATGGTGGTCATCAATATGCAAGTCGCCCGTCGCCTGGATATCAAGGTCTATCATCCCATGGCGCGCAACTTGATCAAGCATATGATCTAGAAAGGGAACGCCAGTTTCGCAGCGAAGATGGCCTTCGCCATCCAGATTGACGCTGACAGTAATCTGGGTTTCATTCGTATCACGGCTAACCGTGGCAATACGCGCTGCCATGTTGTATCTCCTGCGCTCTAGCGCATTCTGAGGGTAAGGCGATGGGCTACATTGTCTCACCACCGTATAATCAGGACGTAAATCTGTGGCAAAGCGACCATTATAGAGAATCGGTGCACTCATCCGCTACAATGCGCGAAAGGTAGCCGCCGTTTAGGGCATTAAAAACTGCAGCCTGTCTGCTTTGGCGAAGAGGAATTCACCATGCCGGTGACACTAGAGCACGTCGACTTGGCTCGTTGGGACGCCGATGAGCAAGTGCGCCTCGACCTGATACGCATTTATGAAGATGCGCCCAAAGAGCGGGTGCCTGCCCAAGACGTCCTGCCGTTTATTGAGCAGCATCTGAATGCTCACCATTTTTTTGCCTGTGCCCACTTTAATGATCATTTATTGGGGGCGGCGGCTATTCAAGAGGGTCCCGACCGGGCCTGGTGGCTCTCTGAGCTATGCGTTCGCAAAATCACCCGCCGCCGGGGCGTAGGCTCGCGGTTGATGGCACTGCTCGGAGAGCAGGCCAAGCAGGAAGAGCGTAAGCTGCGCATTGAAACCACGCACCTACCGCTGGCCGATCAGGTTCTGCTTTCCAAGCTTGGCTACCGCCCTGGCACCAATGCCGAAGGGCCAACATCAGGCAAGCCGCTAATTAGCAATTTTGTTGAGCTAGACCCACAAGGGAAAGGGTGAGGTAATGCGATGAAACAGTTATTACGTATTTTGCTGGCTGCTGTCGGTATTCTCGGCATTGTGGCAGTGGCGGCGGTGGTCTATGTCACCACCTTTCTGGATCCCGAGGACTTCAAGCCGCGCCTGACATCGGTGGTGGAAGAACACACCGGGCTGCATCTGGCGCCTGAAGGGCCGATCACCTGGTCATTCTACCCGCGTATTGGGGTGAGCGTGGAGCAAGCCCGCGCTTGGCTGCCGGAGCAGTCTGAAGAGGACACCTCGTTTGCTGCCATCAATCGTGCTGAAGTCAGCGTTGCCTTTGCACCTCTGCTGCGCGGGGAAATTGCCATTGATGGCTTAACGCTGGATGGTATGCGCTTGAACCTGGAGCGAGACGCCGAAGGAGAAGGTAACTGGGAGCCCTTGCTTGAGCGTCTGGCTGAAAGCGGCGACGAAACGGCGGAAACGGTCCTGGCCCCGGCTAGTGCCGGGCCGCATGCCGATGCGGGCAGCCTATCGGTGGTGCTGAATATTGCCAGTGTCGAAGTCAGAAACGCCGATATCCGCTTCCGTGATGTCCAAAGCCAAGCGCTGTGGCGCCTTCAGTCGCTTAATGTTTCAGGCAGCAACGTCAATCCGGTAAGTCCTTTCCCGTTAAAGACCATGTTTACCTTAACCAAGCATAACCGCCTGGATGCCGAAGCGCTGGAGCGCCCACCTGAGCTAACCAGTGATATTGATCTTGAAACACGCATGCGTCTCCAGCTTGCTGAAGACCGCGTAGTGCTGGAAAACACCCGGCTAAACACCCAAACGCGTATGGGAGCAGAGGGTGAACCACAGCGGCTTAGCTTAAAAGCCGCTGAAATGATCGCCCGCATGGATGAGAAGCAGCTAAGTATTAGCGAAGGCGTTTTAGAGGCGGGTCTGCAGAATGCAGAAAAATGGCAAGGTAGCCTGGCGCTAGCGCTCGCCTTTGGCCTGGAAAGCAACTGGCAGGCGCAAACGGCGCAGCTGAAAGATTTTCAGCTCACCGGGCCTGACGGACTGCGCATGAGCGGCCACCTTAATGTTGAGCAGATGTTCGATGCGCCCGAGTACCGTGGGCAGATTACGGCCGCGCCCTTTACGCTACGTCCCTGGCTAACGCGTACAGGCATTGAGCTTAATACCACCAGCGAAGCCGCCCTTAGCGATATTGCCATGACCAGCCCCATTGAGGGCAATGCAGAGCAAGTGTCGTTATCCAGCCTGTCGTTGGTTGTCGACGACAGTACCTTTACGGGGCAGGTGTCGGCCGCTCTGAATGGCTCGCAGGTAGCGTTTGACCTGGAAGGTGATCAGCTTGACATCGACCGTTATCTTCCTGGTCCCACGACCGCCCAGCAGGCCAGCTCGGGCTTGCTACGCAAAGCGTTTGCTCAGAGCTCGAATACCTTGCTGCCTCAGGTTTGGTTGAGTGAACTGTCACTTAACGGCGATTTAAGCGTTGAATCCTTTTTAATGGGCGGCCTGACCTTTAACAATACCCGCCTGCAGCTGCGTGGTGAGGACGGTCTTCAAGAGCTAACGGCGTTTGAGTCCCAGTTCTATGGTGGAGAGCTTAATGCCACGGGGCAGCTGGATGCCCGTGAGCGAGTGATGGAGTGGGCGCTTGCCCCCACCGTTAACAACGTACAAATGGCGTCACTCATCGAAGCCATCAGCAACGATGAGGATCCTTCACCGCTAAGAGGGCGCCTGCATTTGGATGGTGAGCTGACCTCACGGGGTAACAGCCGTGAAGCGTTAACCAGCAACCTTAATGGGCAGCTCAATGCCCGCCTTAATGAGGGCGCTATTTTAGATATCAATATTTCTCAGCAGATGTGTGAGCTGGTCGCCCAGTTGGAAGGCGAAGGCACGCTGCGTGATTGGCATACCGACACGCGTTTTGAGCGCTTCGACGCGACGTTCCAGGTACGCAATGGCGTGGTAACCAGTGATAACCTGTTGATTAAGCTTCCGGGAATTGATGTGAACGGTGAGGGCGAGCTCGATTTCAACAGCCTGAACTTCGATACCCGTGCTAACGCGCGCTTGGTGGATACCGCTGACGCCGCATGTAAGGTGAATCCACGTTTGGAGCAGTTGCCGCTACCGGTACGCTGCGAAGGCCATCTTGGCGGTGCCACCAATGAGTGGTGCCGTTTCGACCGCTCTGCCTTTCAAACCGCTGTGGTTGACCTGCTGCGTAATGAAGCCGGTAATCGCGTAGCAGACGAGCTGGAAGAGCGTGTAGAAGGCTCTTTGGACAAAATAGATGAGCGCCTTGGCGAAGGTGCCGGTCAGGAACTTCGTGAAGGCATCCGTCGTCTATTTAACTGAGCATTCATGCAAGACACTCTGCGCCGGCCTCAATGCCGGCGCTTTTTTATTGCCCCATGATTAATTGGCACGCTGCGCCAAGTATTTTACGAACGCTCTATCGAAGGAAACCGCATGGCTGATATGCCCACTCCCAGGCTTACGGCAGAAGAGTTCTATCGTCGCCTGATCGCCTGGTTCGACGAGTATGGCCGTCATGATCTGCCCTGGCAGTCGCCCCGCAGCGCTTACCGCGTGTGGGTGTCAGAAATCATGCTCCAGCAAACCCAGGTAACGACGGTTATCCCTTATTTCGAACGCTTTATGGCGCGCTTCCCTACGCTTGAGTCGCTAGCGCTGGCCCCTCAGGACGAAGTGCTGCACTTATGGACAGGGCTTGGCTATTACGCTCGAGCTCGCAACCTACACAAGGCCGCTCAGTTGGCGCTGGAAGAGCACAGCGGCGAGCTGCCAACTACAAGTGTTGAAGCGCTCACCGCGTTGCCGGGCATTGGCCGCTCAACGGCGGGTGCGATAATTGCCCAAAGTACCGGCCAGCGAGCGGCGATTCTGGACGGCAACGTCAAACGCTCGCTAACGCGACTGCACGCTATCCCTGGCTGGCCTGGTAAGCCAGAGGTAGAGCGTAAGCTATGGACGCTTGCCGAATACTACACGCCGTCTAACCGCCTGGCGGACTTCACTCAGGCGATGATGGATTTTGGCGCCACGCTATGTAAGCGTAGCAAGCCTGACTGCAAGGTCTGCCCGTTTAATGATGTTTGTCTGGCATATGCCCAGGGCGAACCTCAGCGCTACCCGGAGTCCAAGCCTAAAAAAGCCCTGCCTACCCGCAGCACTATCATGCTGCTGCTACAGGATAGCCAAGGGCGGGTCTGGTTAGAGCAGCGCCCGCCTAGCGGATTATGGGGCGGCTTATGGAGCCTGCCGCAATTTGAAAAACACAGCGAGCTCAATGACTGGCTGGAGATGCATGCCGTATCGCCCAAGCGCCAACCCACCATGCCCAGTTTTCACCATACCTTTAGCCATTTTCGCCTTGAAATTACCCCTCAGCCGGTTTCGTGCGATAGGCTGAGCGAGGTACGTGAAAGCGGCGTATGGTATGACGTTGAAAATCCGCGTGAGCTGGGCTTGGCAGCCCCTGTAAAAGCGCTGCTTAGCCAACTAACGCCCTTTACGCTTAACTTAACGCCAGGACGCGTATAGGTGCCTGGGCCTGTAGATCACAACTCGATCAAGACCAATCCAATAAGGAGCATCCATGAGTAACACGGTTTTTTGCCGCAAGTACCAAAAAGAGCTGCCGGCTCTCCCGTTCCCGCCGCTACCCGGCAAGCAGGGCCAGGAGATTCAAGCAACCGTTTCCAAACAGGCCTGGGAAGAATGGCAGGCACTGCAGACTCGGCTGATCAATGAAAAGCATCTTAATATGCTCGACCCGGAAGCCCGTGCGTACCTGATGGAGCAAATGCAGCGCTTTCTGGATAACGAAACAACCGATCAGGCGGAAGGTTATGTGCCGCCTACGCAAGCGTAAACGAACACTCAGGCTGGCAGAAAACGCAGGAATTACGGGCGTTTCAGCCCTGCGCCGTTAGTCGTAAAGTTAGCCTAAGCGACGGTTAGAAAAGAAAGTTTCACAAAGGTGTTGACGAAAAGCTGAATTTTTAGTTTAATACGCACCGTTGGCAAGGGCCAGATAGCTCAGTTGGTAGAGCAGGGGATTGAAAATCCCCGTGTCGGCGGTTCGATTCCGTCTCTGGCCACCAAACGTTGGGGTATCGCCAAGTGGTAAGGCACCGCTTTTTGGTAGCGGTATTCCCAGGTTCGAATCCTGGTACCCCAGCCATTGCCAACAAGATTTCTTGTTGACTGATTAGCTTAACCGCAACCCAGTCATTTTCTCAAGAAAATGTGAAGCGCCGACATAGCTCAGTTGGTAGAGCAACTGACTTGTAATCAGTAGGTCCCGGGTTCGACTCCTGGTGTCGGCACCAAGCGCGCAATCATCGACTTCCTCTTGTTCTGTTTCTTCAGGATGGGAGTTTTGTCGTGAGCGTGATTCTAGCTGTGTTATCGACCAAAGGTGGGGTCGGAAAAACCACCACTACCGCTAACTTAGGCGGGCTATTAGCCGATGCAGGCTTTCGAGTGCTGCTTGTCGATCTTGATAGTCAGCCGTCCCTATCAAGTTATTATTCCCTGGCCAGAGAGGCCCCAGGCGGCGTTTATGAGCTGATGGCTCTCAGCGAAACGCGCCTAGATCGGATTGTTTCCACCACCACTATCGATGGGTTGGATCTCATCGTATCGAATGACTATCAAGGGCAACTCCCTCAGCTGCTGTTGAATGCTCCAGATGGTCGCTTTAGGCTCTCGCATCTACTCAGCACAGGCTCGCTGGCAGACTACGACGTCATTCTCCTCGATACGCAAGGTGCGCGCTCCATTACCCTTGAAGCCGCCGTCCTAGCTTCCGATCAAGCGCTATCACCCATCACGCCTGATGTATTGTCTGCACGGGAATTCGTGCGTGGTACTCTGGGTATGTTCGATGAGCTCGAACGACTGACGGCATATACCTCGCTGTCGGTTCCTCCGCTATCACTTCTGCTTAACCGGCTTGATGAGACTCGCAATTCACAACAAGTCGCGCAAAGCCTACGCAGTATGCTCAGCAACGACATACGCGTTACGGTGCTAAATAATGCCTTCCGAATGTTGTCGGCGTTCAAGTTAGCAGGCGCGGCCGGTGAGCCGATTCATCGTTATGAACCCGTAAAACCCTACCGTCGAGTCACGCCTGCAGGTGCTGACCTAATTAAAGCTGTTGCCTGTGAGTTGCATTCAGATTGGGCGGATGCAATTAAAGAGATGCCCTCACAGCATGGGGGGGCTTCCGATGTCAGGCACTAATGCAGCTAATGAAATTATACCGTTACCTCATTATGAAGCTTCACTTCATGAGGTGCTTCCACCGCATAGCATTGAGGCTGAACAGTCGGTGTTAGGTGGGGTGATGCTCGATAATCACGCCTGGGATGAGGTATCGGATCAACTGACGGCAGACATGTTTTATCGTCCTACGCACAGGATGGTATTTGATGCCATGCGTACGCTGGCTAGTGATGACTCGCCATTGGACGTGGTGACGGTTTCTGAGGTTTTAGAGGCTCGTCACCAGTTGGATGCTGTTGGCGGCCTTGGGTCACTTGCTGAGCTAGCGCGCAATACGCCGTCGTCAAAAAATATTGTTGCGTACGCCAATATTGTTCGCGATCGCTATCAGCTTCGAATCCTTGCACAGACCGCCTCTGACATGAATCGCCAGGCACTTAACCCTCGTGGGCAGACTGCCGAGTCGATTATCGAAGCGGGGGAGCAAGCCCTTTTCCAGATCGTTGAGAAGCGTGGTGGCCAAGAGCTCAGCAGTGTCACCGATATGCTCAACCGCGCTGTCGATAAGATTGATGCCGCCTGCCAAAGCGATGGTGGTGTTACAGGTGTTCCGACGGGGTATCCAGATCTGGATCGTATGACAGCTGGCCTGCAGCCGAGCGATCTGATCGTTATTGCCGGACGGCCGAGCATGGGGAAGACGGCCTTCGGACTCGGGCTGTGTGAAAACGCTCTGTTCTCTAAAGCAGCCTCCGCTTCTGGGCCTGTCTTCGTGTTCTCACTCGAAATGCCGGAAGATCAGTTAATGCTGCGTTGGCTGGCTAGCATTGGGCGTATATCCCTTCAGAAACTGCGGACCGGTGATCTGAAGGGAGAAGATTGGTCGAAACTGGCTGCCGCGACGCTGCGCATAAAGGAACTGGAAGGCAGGCTGTTTGTTGATGACGCTGCTGGGATTTCAGCGTCGACCCTCAAGGCACGAGCTCGCCGCTTAGCTCGCCGTCACGGAACCCCCTCTCTAATTCTGGTGGATTATCTGCAACTGCTGTCGGAAGGCAACAGCGAAAACCGAAACCTTGAGATCAGCGCAATCAGCCGAATTTTGAAAGGCATTGCAAAAGACCTTCGCTGTCCGGTGATCGCTCTTTCTCAGCTCAACCGCGGAGTGGAGACCCGCCCCAACAAACGACCAGTAATGGCAGACCTGCGTGACAGTGGGGCTATTGAGCAAGATGCAGATGTCATCGGCTTCGTTTACCGCGACGAGGTCTACCACCCTGATGATCCCGACAACACTGGCCTCGCCGAACTCATCATTGCGAAGCAACGCAATGGGCCTCTTGGCACGGTGCATCTCAGCTTTTTGGGAGAGTCGACACGATTCGAATCGTTGGAGTGGAAACACCAGCAGGGGGAATGGTCATGAAACAGATAACTCTAAGTGTACCCAGCACAATAACTTACGGTTGGTGGGAGGCGGATAATCGCCAGTTCCATCAACTCTGGGTACACGTTGATAACTGTGTCATTGAGTTGCCAGATTCATTCGTGGCGTGGGTAGATGGTGTCGACCTGGAACTTTCAAAGACGTTAGGCGAAGTGCCTCATGATGCCAGACCGAACTGGTATCCAGTAATGATTGAGGATGATCGCGGTACGATTGCAACCATCGTAGCCGAACATGATGCACGCGATACCGAGGTAGGCCCCCTAGAGGCGTTTGTTCGCCACGAAGTTGACTCGAAGTTGGAGTCGTTACAGCAATTAGGCCCACCGCCAACGGTTCCACTCAAATGGTTTAAGCACGGCGACGAAAGTGGCTTATTTTATCGTGCTGAGGCCTGCTACGACGGTGTGCTCGTTAATCCAATCCTTCCGTATTGCTTTGAAGAGCCTGGTCTCACTACTGAGCTTACAGAGAATGAACGCTTGCTCTGGTGGAATACACCCTTTATTCGATCTCGCCGCCTTGAATTCGGTATTGAGGACTATGAGTGTTATCTCCGCCGCACCGAAGCAGTGGGTGGTACCCCGATGACTGCTCAGGAGTGGGAAGACAATCAGCAGAGCATTCGCAAAAAGTGGCTAGAGCGCTTCCCCAGCGGAGAGGCATTTGATGTGCGCTGTTTCGACGGTCGGACTGGAAACACACCTACCTGGTGGGGTGATGCAGATAGCTTGGGTGGCGCGCTAGAGATCGCACATCGAAAAAAACCAACGTGGGGGGATTCGGATGTCCTGAAGAGTGGGGTGATGTCATGACCCGTGATGCTAGTAACCCCAATTCGAGACCACCACTTCAGGAACTAGAAGTAGTTGAGGCTCAGCTTCAGGCAAGCCGTGAAGAGCTTCGCATCATGGAGCAAGAGTGTTCAGCTCTCCGAGAGCAACGCCGACAGCTTATCCGCAGTTTGGAAGGTCAGCTTGATCTGTTTAAGGATCAACTATCGCTGAGCGAGCAACTGCTCAAGGAGGTTCGTCATGGCTAAGTTGTTGAAGGGTGCCCGGGGGATTGAGAAGGTCATTCGCTATGCAGCGGACAACAATTGGGCGGTTAAACGTACACGAAAAGGTCATGTGCGATTGACCAAACCTGGCTGCGCCTCGGTCTTTACCAGCTTTACCGCCAGTGATAGCAAATGGGCCGCGCTGAATGCTATTTCGCAGCTACGCCGTGCCGAACGTGACGGACAGGAGCTTCACTGATGTCGAATCCACATACTTCTTTATCACTAGCTGATCATGTGCAGCTTCGCAGATTTCTTAGTGCCTATGCAGATGCTTATACAGGTGTGCCGCCTCAGAATGACGAGAGGGATCTGGTGTTGAGGTGGGCGAATCATTACCAGCAGTTAACCTCCGCAACCTCCGTTGAGCCCGATGAAATAGAGCGGCTGATGATAGCAGTCTACAGAGACGTCACGCTGGGCCTGAGTAGCCTGGGTATTGGACGTGAGTACATCAGGCTGCTTTTGAGGGCGCAAGAGCAAGACATGTTTGTGCTTATGGAGGTGTTCGATGAGTGATGAACAACTTGATCTAGGTCGGTTGCAGGGCATGGTGTTGGCAGCGGGGATGATCGCCCGATCCTGCCCCGTCGAGGCTGAAGAAATACTGAAGGCTGGGGGGGTATTTGCCGGTGACGACCTGGATGGCTGTGCGGCCTTCGATATCAAGCAACTGATTGAGGCACGTATTGAGATGCCAGGTTTGCATGCTGCTTGGCAGAAAGCACGCCGTGAGGAAAACGCAGAACAGTCGGAGAAATCTCTTAAGCGTCTCTCGCCACGTGCGCGTGGGCTTCTGGCCGACTTGATGGAGCCTATGAGGTCGAAGGATGGACAGGTCTATAATCTGCCCAGCTGTACGCGACACTGGTACCTCGCACATCAAGCATTTCCTGGTATGCGAGGTAGGTGTGAGTTAACTGTCGACCAGATGATTGTTCTTAACTGTTCCGTAAGGGACGCCCTCGGGTATCTCGGGATTACATCGGAATGGATTCGTGATCGGTTAACCGAACGGTCACCCAGTGATGTTGCAGATCCCCGAGTGGACCAGGAGTGATTCCGTGAAACACAGCCTTAACTCTCAGCCACTCTGCATCGCAGGACAGCAAGTCGCTTTTGAAAGCTACATACTCCCCTTGCTTTGGAATAACCGGCGGTTGATCCAACGAGTAATGGAGATGCCGAGCACGTTCCAAGATATCAATGGGTTCAATCCGCCCATCAGACATTTCCAATTCGTAGTTCACACGGTAGACAGGCTTTGCCTCTTCCGTCATGTCGGGCCTCCTTTGGCCAGTAGCTTGAAGGGTGCTCGTGGGGAGCCCCATCAATCTACCATGGGATGCGCCCGGCACCCTTTCGAGGGCATCTCCACCACTGGGGGTGCCCAATGATCCCTGATCGCATCATGCGGAAAATTGAGCGCTGCATTGCACTCTCTAAAAGCAGCAACGGCAACGAAGCAGGGATAGCCTTGCGCCAGGCTCAAGCGCTGATGGCTCAGTATGGTGTTCACCATGAGGATTTGGCGTTAGCCGATTTCGATGTCACCACTGTGGACACCCATACCGGTTTAAAGCCGCCGCGATACGTAGAGCTGCTGGCCCAGTTAATCAATCGTTCGTTTGGAACAAGCACTGTGTACTCTTCCCGGCGTGAATACTCTTCCTCCGGAAGGCTCAAGGCGTGCGGTAGTTACGACTTTATTGGCCCCAAAGATGCTGTCCAGATTGCTGGTTATGCGTACGAGGTGCTGCAGCGGCAAATGATTCGCGATCGACGCACGTTTCTAAACACTCTAAATAAGCGTCTCAAGCGTGACACGAAAGTACGGCGTGGTGATGCGTTTGCTGAAGCGTGGGTGGCCGGGGCTCAAAACGTAGTCACACCGATCAAGATGGCTCCGGAAGTCATAGAGCTGCACAAAAAATACCGAGACCGGCGTTATCACAATCTCAGCCAGCTAAATGCTCGTGGGCATAAACCATTGAAGCGGCATGACTATGATGCTGTCTCCGCTGGGTTTAAAGCAGGGAGTGAGGCGCGCTTGTCGGATGGCATCGCAGCGACACACAGGGAGGTTCTAACACATGGATAAGTATTCCTTCGATATGAAATTGATAGGTGTCGCTGTTGTTCCAGGGAGGGCTTTTAATGAGTAAAAAACATTTATCGCAAGAAGAGATGCTACAAAAGTTGCAAGTAGCGGGACCATCTCTCAAATCGCCTCAGGTTCAGCGGTTGGGCGCACCACTACGTGAAATGGGCATCGAGATAACTCTTGACGATGTACGCCCGTATGATCGGAACCCGCGTTCGGAACGTAATCCTCGCTACGATGACATCAAAGCATCCATCAAAGCGGTAGGGCTCAAGCATCCTCCGATTCTGACCCAGCGCCCTGGCGATGATAAATATATGATTTCGGATGGCGGGAATACCCGTCTGGAGATCCTGACCGAACTCTACGCTGAAACAGGTGATGAGCGCTTTTATCGGTTTCATGCCATTTACCGGCCTTGGGTTTCTGAAGCCGCCGCGATGGCGGGGCACCTGTCCGAAAATGAAACACGCGGCGATCTAAGCTGGATAGATAAATGCCTTGGGGTACAAGCCCTAAAGGGTGAACTGGAGCAGCAAGAAGGCAATACTTTGTCCCAGCGAGAGCTGGCTCGCCGGGCAAAAGAATTGGGTTTTGTGCTGGATCAGAGTCATATCAGCCGGATGCTGTATACGGTAGAACACTTTTGGCCTACGTTGCCGTTGACTCTCAAAAGTGGTATGGGTCAGCCTCAAATTAAAAATTTGATCAGCTACCGTGAAGCGACACTGCTGATCTGGAACTACTGCGACATCCAACCCGAAGAGGCGTTTTCCCCTGCCTGGCATGCCACGATGGCCACCTTCGATCGAGAAGACCAGACTGTCTTGCCCTGGTCGATCGTTGAAGACCGTCTCCTCGGCATGCTCGAAGATGAGATGGCAGTGCATCTATCGCCATTGGATCATGCACTCAGGACCATTTTGGATTATCGGCAGCGACGTTGGTCATTAGAACAGTATCGGGATGATATTTGGGGGCCACTGGATGTTGAGCTGGGGCGTTCGGAAGGATTACCCAGAACTACCTATCCGCCGTTGCCTGAGTCGCAACCTGATTTGAAACCCAATGTATCACCGGTAATGACAAAGGAGCCGCCACTGGAAGCTGGCTCTCAATCAACCCAACAAGTCGCTGGTAGCAGCACTCTCCAGCCGTCAGAGCCTTTAGAAAGTGGTCATGGTGATGATGACGAAGCTGGAGGAGAGCTTGCAGCGCTCCGCCGCCAGGTTGAGGAACTACAGGAAGAGAACTCTTCATTGGCGCAGCAATCCTTCGTGCCTCCATCCTCGACCAGCGAGAACACACCTCCACGTTCTACTGAGCAAGAGAACAATGATGCCGAAAGGGGAGTGGTGCATTCCTTAAGTGAGGAAGAGCGACAGCAGCGCATTGCCGACCAGACTCTATCACCGGTTCATGAGTCAGAAGGTCACCGGAATCTGCGTGAGATGCTAGCTCGCCAGGAGGGCGGTGAGCCAATCAATTTTGAGGCCAACGCTGTTCGCAGTATCCCGCTAATGAGCGATGGGCCCAGAGATGGCCCTGTCCACCCAGTAACAGATATCTGGACGGTAGAGCCGCAGTATTTAGCGCCCGATGACTTGCGGTTGCAGATCAACCTCTTCGCTCAAGGACTCGCACGCTGGGCGGGATTCTGTCGGCCCGACGATGATTTTTATCCCGTCTCTCGTTCTCATGACGGCGTTGGTTACCAACTTGAGCCGCTGTCGGATGAACAGGCTCAGTCTCCACGAGCACAAAAAATGTGGCAATTGCTAGCCAGCTTGGCCGGAGAACCACTGCATCCTATGTACCCCGATGCATCTCTGCTCGGAGAACTGCTAGGAACCAGTAGTGATGAGGATGCATTACCGGATGAATTGCTGGTTCGTTTCTACCGCATGGTTCGGCTAGTTCGCGTTCTGCGCGATGAGATTCAGCCTAGTGAGAATACTGGGGAGGGAGACCAATGAGCCAGTCATTGAATTACGCGATACTGAATCAGGCCATTGCTCTCATTCGCGACGGTAATATGCGTCGCGCTCGTGCGCTTGGATTTAGTGAAGCCGAGTTACGAGCGTTACGCCGTATGTCAGCCAGTGATTTGGAGGAGTTGGCGAGAGAGAAGCAAGTCATCTGCCGGGTCTCTGTCGACCATGAAATGCTGTTAGCTCGCATCCGCAGGCTAACGCAAGATCAAGACCGTGAGTCAAAAATTGATCGCTGCTTGGAACTGGGCGCATCTGTGACAATGATGGGTAAATTTTTTGGTCTGACTCCTAACGACTGTTCAACGCGTCGATCGTTACTGGGATTGGAGACTCGACAGGGACGCCAGGCATTACCTCCTGAGAAAGAAGAACACGATGCTTGGCACCGGTGGCAGTCAATATCCCCTGATGCTAAGGATCCAACGTACGCCCCTGATGATCTCAATGGGATGATGGCATTGGCAGAGGAAACGGGGCTGTCTCTAACAGCAATTTGGAGTCTCGTGAAAACGTGGGTCAATGCTGACCCCTCAAAAGACCCTGATGAAGATGCGCCTAAACCGAGTGCTGATATAGACAGGCGAGGAGGCTCCCCATGCCGAGCATAGCCGACTGGGAGGTACTCGTAGGTCGTGCGACGGCAGCGATCACCCAACGCCGAGGCTCTGATGCCTCGGCGTTGCCGCATGAAGCTGATCCTAGCGACGGGCTTTTATTTTTAGGCAACGTACATGAGACAGTGCCAAGAGCATTGCTGGTAGATCCGCGTTTAGGTGCTGTGGATGTACTCGGTTGGCAAATCATTCGTGTGTTGTGCAATGCAGACAAAACGACTGCGTTTCCTACCTACGATGAGTTGCAGCCACTATTACGGAGCTCAATGGGTAAGCAGGCGTCACGAGGCAGTGTGTCGAGGGTGATGGCGACACTCCGTTTAACACGGTGGTTAAGCCTGAGTCATCGTGCCCGGCACGCGTCAAATGGACGGGTGATGGGTAATGTGTATGTGCTGCACGACGAGCCAGTGAGTCCGTCTGAGGCCAATGTTCTCGATAAGGAGTATTTTGACTTTGTTGAGTCGTCACTCAGTCATAATAACCGTGCAGTACGAGAGGTTGCATCGGCAATACAAAGCGAGCTGGTACAGCAGGGCTACATAACCAAGGAGAGCAGGGACGATACTCCTCCGGCATCGATGGATCGACTGAATCAACGTGCGCGTCGTTTCCAAGAGATGCAGTCTCGGCCCCCTAGTTCTCAGAGAGGACTAGGGCGGTACGCAGAGGATACCCCCCAGTTCCCAGAGAGAACTAAGTCTAAAAACAAACACTTAGCTAGCAGTTCTCAGAGCGAACTAAGCGGAGGTCAAGCGAGAACTACCCGCAGTTCCCATAGCGAACTAAGTCTAAAAACAAGCACTTACCGCTTGGTTCCCATAGCGAACTCAGGCCTTACTACAGTACGTAGTAGTTATAATAACTTACGTACTTGTAAGGCGAGTCAGAGCGGTGAGGAGCGGAAACTCTTCTGGTCTGACAAATTGGAGCTCCCTTCTGGAGAACGTCATTCGATTCTCCGGTCTATCGAAAGACTTCCGTTTGACCTCCAGCAGGCGGTGCTAGACGAAACGGCTGGAAAGGTAGCGGTTGGCAAGAGTTCAAGCCCCATGGGCTTGCTGCATACGTTGATCAAACGAGCTGCAATGGGAGAGTTTCGGCCCACCCAGCATGCGCAACAGCAAGCAGAACGACGAGGGGAGCGATATATCCAAGACTCCTCAGAGCAGGAGAACCATGTGAGTCGACCAGAATCGGCAACTCGATCAGCCCGTTCGCAAACACCCAAACCAGCAGTGTCGCCTGAAGAACAGGAGCAGTCGAAACAATCGGCACGTGCGGCGCGGGAAGCGATGATGAAAGCAGTGGGGCTCAAGAGGGAGAAAGTGCCACCGTCGTTGCGATAATTGATGAGTGAATGGCAATGCAAATATCTAAATGCTCACAGTGTGGGATTACTATTTTGACTGGTGTCAGGTGCAGCCATGAAACAGTGTTTGCGGTTTAGGAACACTAATCAATATCAGACGTGAGGTCGGCTATGGCAGTAGACATTAATTCAATGGGAGCACTACGTAGCAAGATTAACTTGAGTCTGCATACGTATCATGCGACCAGGCTGTGGTGGGGACGCGGCGTTGAGTCTGGCAAGCCTCAGATTATTGGGATGCGTCAATTCCTATTTTTAGTGGGTGCCGTCCAGAGGAATGCCACACGCGATGACCCCTATGCTGATCACTGGATGTTACAAATTGATGCCAAGCTTGAAGATGTACGCTCTAGAGTAGATGTACTGTTGGCGGATTCAGAAAAATTGCTCAAGCAAATTCCAGAAGAGCTCACTATCGAAGAAAACGTTAACCAAAAACCATTCATGACGCCTGTCTATACCGGTGGCCAGCAAGGATGGTTAGCCCTACGTTTATTGATCGACTTCGATCGTTTGGCTCGC
Source organism: Halomonas colorata (assembly GCF_014897985.1). Taxonomy (GTDB): domain Bacteria; phylum Pseudomonadota; class Gammaproteobacteria; order Pseudomonadales; family Halomonadaceae; genus Vreelandella; species Vreelandella colorata. The sequence continues at coordinate 38,644 of NZ_JABUZA010000025.1, read as the reverse complement.
AATATATTGCTGGCTAGTCATGTCGCCCTGATCTCACGTAATGATGCTTTTGATTTGCTGCGTTCAGCGAACCATGACCTGCGTAGTTTATGTGCGTTTCCTCAGCGCTACCCAGGCTATAGCGGCGTTACTCGTGATGATTTCGCGGCAAATAACGCGAAGGCACGAGAGGCACGAGAGAAGTTTGGCGATTTACCTAAGGATGTGTTGGAGGGCACGCTAAGAAGCCCCTACGCTCCCATGATTCAAAAGTCAGCTTCCGCGGCATCGCCAACGGTGGCAAACGTCTCGGAAAAAAATACACAGATTCCCGAGGCTGATGACCCTAAACAAGGGGAGCCGGATCTGTACGCAGATTTGAACTACGACGATGACCCAAGTGAAGACAAAGACACTGGCACAGCAGATGCAAAGAAATAAGTGTAGGGTGATTTCGCCGAAATAAATTTTAAATAGGAATGAGAGGCCCGCTCAGAGTAGCGAAAGTGATGGTACTACCATCAATTTTAATTAGGAATGTGAGACCCCTCAGAGTAGCGAAAGTGATGGTACTACCATCAATTATAATTAGGAATGAGAGGCCCGCTCAGAGTAGCGAAAGTGATGGTACTACCATCAATTATAATTAGGAACGAGAGGCCCGCTCAGAGTAGCGAAAGTGATGGTACTACCATCAATTTTAATTAGGAATGTGAGACCCCTCAGAGTGCTGGGGGGTGATTCCGCCGGAATCAATTTTAATTAGGCATCTGGTGTGGACATATTAAATGGGTGAAACGATGACTTTTGAACCGGGAAACCTCCCACCTAATAACGTTGACGGCTTCCCACTTAATCCCTACGCAAAGGGCCTTTTAAAACCCTTTTATAAGGGTAAGGGGGGAATGATCCGTTTGAGAGATGAGTTGGTGGCCGAGTCGGATGCTATGGGGCAGGAGGCCGTGAACTTCGAGCAGCGTTATAACCCTTGGCTTAATAGTATCGGTATTGCTGTTAAGCGCCATAAGGATAAGCAGCAGACGGCGACTTACTTGCGTTGGCGAGATCGTGGTTTAAAAAAGATGGGCGACTACTTTTTTGAGCGAGCAATGCTATGGGGTGATCTCTCTGAGCCTTTGCGTCAACAGCTGTATGACATTGAAGTGAAACGTTGCCAATTCAATGGGCGAGCGGGAGCAATCAACCAGGAGTTAAGAAATTTACGCTTAGCAATTGAGCGGCTGGAGCGTGCTGAAAGGCTGTTAAATCGCGAAATAGAATGATGATAACTTGTCATTAATATTTTATGGCGACAGTCGAACGCCTTGACGCGACATTGGTGGCTCACCAATCAACGTAAGGATCTTAAACAATGGGCACGCGATTTTTCGGCGAGGGAAATATTGGGTCTGACCCAGTACTCAAAATGTTCCTAGGCAATGGTAATCAAGCACCACGCGGTGTTCTGAGGCTGAACGTTCGATTTGATAACTTGGTGCCTAGTGACAACGGCATGGTTGATCGAGGTGGTTTTTGGGCGAATGTCGAGATTTGGGGGCGCTACGTTGAGCAGTGGGCTTCGTTATACCAACGCGGTCAACGCGTATTGGTATCTGGACGAATGGTTGAGGATAGCTGGGAGAAAGACGGCGAAACTCAAACAGCATTTAAGGTAATGGCAGATCGGGTTGGTATTCTGCCGTTTCGTGTTAGTCAGGTGATTATGGAGGCAGGGCCAAATCAGGGATCGCCGCCTCCTTCAAACATGGATAGCTCCTTAAGCTGACTGTGCTGGTATATGAGCTTTGGGTAATGTAATTACATTTTGTAACGTCCTTGATTATACATTGTATGCATGTTGATAATTCTGCAACTATCTGTTTGTAAGAAGGAGTTTTTTGGAGTGCTGGTCTACAATGCTACCAAGCAGCAGTTCATAAATGATGTTCGCGTCAATGCCCTAACCGATGCCATCGAGAACTAGGTGACATACAGACTGAACCGCAACTCCCTACACAGTGAGCTGGCCTCGTGGGAGATTTTCCTGCGCTTCATGACAAGTGTGTAATTGGTCGAAGCGTTCCGCGTGATGGCCTCTGTTGAATATTATGCAGTTTAGCCAGACAACGGTTTAGTGCCGGCTTACTTCAAGGCGGTAGCCCTGCTGATAGACGCTCTTGAGTCGATCATTCTGTTGTCCGTCTAGCTTCAGCTTGCGCCGAAGGCCACTGATATGGGTATCTACAGTACGGGTATTAAGGTCACCACTGACACCCCAGATGCGCTCAAGTAAATAGGCGCGCGTGAAGAGTTGCCCGGGGTTCTGGAGAAATATGGCAGCTAGTCGATATTCCCGATCCGTAAGCTCGACTATAACGCCATCAAGGCGGATGTATCCAGCTGCCAGGTCGATCTCGAGGGGGCCGTATTCTAGCAACGTCGTCTTATCGCTGTCGACGTAACCTAGCCGGCGACCCAAAGCTTCGACTCGAGCCCTGAGCTCGGGTATGCGCAGTGGCTTGTTAAGAAAGTCATCTGCTCCTGCTCCGAGGGCTCGTACGACGTTATCTTCAGCGTCGTCGGCGGTAATGAAAAGCACCGCCCCTGGCCATTGATACTCATTGCGCAAGCTCTCAAGTACTTCGAGCCCATCGACCTCTGGTAAACGCTAGTCGAGCACCAGCAGTTCGAAGCTTGTATTTTGCATTGCCCGAAATAGGTCGTGGGCTGTGTTGAAGGGGGTCAAGGTGGCTGACATGTTTTTTAGAGCCGCGGCAATTATGGCCTGCTGGTCCGGGTCGTCTTCAAGAATGGCGATACGCATACAGAGTTACCTGTCTTAGTGCCTCGCAGGAGTAGGTTTGACAAAGTTTTACAAACCTACATCCAAAATTAGCATATACCGAATAGATGAGTCCGCAAATTTTCGGAGGTGCGATAATGAAGACTTTGATGTGCAAGATCCTTATCTTCTTGATCCTGATGGGGGGACTGATGGTGAATCAGGCAATGGCTCTGGACCCTCCTGCTGGCAAGACGATACTGGTGGTAAGTGGTGACATCACCCAGACCAACATGGGTAACGAGGCACATTTCGACATGGCGATGTTGGCCAGTCTTGAGCAAGGCGAAATCGTGACAAAGACTCCCTGGCATGAGGGGGAAGTGTTATTCAGCGGGCCGCTGGGCGTCTCCCTGCTGGCAGAGGTAGGCGCACAAGGGAGCGGTCTGCGCGTCACAGCGCTAAATGATTATGCTGCCGATATTCCAGTCTCTGACTTTGCTGAACATGGGGTTGTGCTGGCGACCCACAAGAATGGCGAGCCGATGAGCATTCGCGAACAGGGGCCTATTTTTATCGCCTATCCGTTCGACGACAAGCCCAACCTACTGACCGAGACCTATCTCACCCGGTCTGTTTGGCAGGTGGCCGTCATTACTGTATACGACAACTAGTCGATGAAGGTGGCCCGCGGTCTCAAGTTATCCGCGGCAGCGGCACTTTTGCTGTTCGCTGCCTGTCTTGTCGTTGGTGTGACCGCTATTCAGCGTTACGATCGATTGCGACATGAAGGGCTTGAGAATGTAACTTGGGCGATCTATCAACTGGATCGACAATCACGAGAAGTCGAAGTGGCGCTAGAGCAGGTGGAAAGCGGGCTGACGTTCGGAGTTTCAGATGCGCATGGTGAGCTTTCTTCCTGGAAACGGCTGATGGAGCGCTTTGATATTCTCTATGGCAGGATAAAGCTACTACAACAAGGACAATATCGGGAATATCTTGCTTCACAACCTGAGCTTCTCGAAGCATTGTGGCAACTTGATACTCGTCTTGAGGATAGCGATTTACTGCTTCAGCCACTCTATCAAGAAACGCTGGCATTGCTGCCTGCTCAGCGCCGGCAATTGTCGCAGCTGATCAGCGCCATGCGCGACGATGCCGAAAGGTTGCTGCTTGACCATAACAAGGCGCTCGCGAGCGTTCGTGAACAAACTAGGCAGGGAATGCTACGTGTTTACGTCCTGCTGTTTGTTTTGATAATACTGATTATGCTGGCAGGGACCTATCTTGTCATGGCATTGTGGCGTGAGGCGCGCTCCCGTGCTCGCCACGGTGAACGTTTGCTGCAGCAGTCTCAGGAGCTTCAACGTGCTGTGCAGCAGGCAGAAGCGGCAAGTCAGGCCAAGTCTGATTTCATGGCAATCATGAGCCACGAGGTTCGCACACCGCTGAACGGGGTGGTAGGCATGCTCGATGTGCTTGAGGATGAGCCCTGTCAGGAAAAGCGTGAGCAGCACTTCGCGACCCTGAGAGAAAGCACCGCTTCGCTGCGCGCGGTAATCAATGATGTACTGGACTACTCGAAGATCGAGGCTGGGCGTCTTGATCTTGATCATTCACCGTTTCCTTTGAAGCGAATGGTCTTACGGCTTACTGAAGGATATCGATCACGACAAACGAAAGACGTGTCTCTCAACGTGCAGTTAAGTGATGACTTGCCTCCCGTGGTGATTGGTGATGCGACCCGCCTGCGGCAAGTGTTGATGAACCTGATGGACAATGCTTTCAAGTTCACCCAGTCGGGCAGCATTACCCTCTCTGTCCTATGGCAAAAGCCGGCATCGATCTTTTTCGAGGTGCGTGATACTGGAGTTGGTATCGACAAGCAGGCACAGGCAGCGCTGTTCGAACCTTTCACTCAAGTAGACACATCTCTCTCACGCCGCCACGAGGGGACAGGCCTTGGCCTAGCAATTTGCTATCGGTTGGTAGAGGCCATGGGTGGAAGCCTAGAATTAAACAGTGTGCGAGGCCTGGGCAGTGCCTTTCGTTTCTATCTTCCTCTGAGCGTCGCTGACGATGTTAGCGAGAGTCTGTTTGACCATCCGTCTGAAGCATTGGCACCGCGACACTTACTGGTGGTGGAAGACAATCCCGTTAATCGAGACCTGGTGGCCGCTTTGCTCAAACGCCTCGGCCAGACTTTTGACCTTGTCGAAGACGGAGAGCAGGGGCTTGCAGCGATGAAGTACAAGGAATATGACCTAGTACTGATGGATATGCAGATGCCTCGCATGGACGGCGTGGAGACGACTCGGCGCTTTCGTGCTGAAGAGGGCGAGAGCCACTTGCCCATCGTCGCCATGACGGCCAACGTCATGCCGGAGCATCGGCAGGCATGTCGTGAGGCGGGAATGGACGATATTCTGAGCAAGCCATTCACTCGATTTGAGCTGGCGAACGTCCTTCGCGCTTACCCACCTCGCCGTCATCAGGCCACACCTGTTGTCGTGCAGCTCGTCGAAGTGCCCGAGCAGGTTGTTGATGTCAGCTCTACCAAACACCCAGAGGATCGGATAAGCGTTGATGTGGGTGAAGGTCTGGATGATGAAATCGTGACCGAACTCGAGCAGAGTCTTGAATATGAAACGTTGAGGGCGCTGCTCGCAGCGTTTTTCTTACGTCTTGAAGAGCGTGTCGAACTGTTGCTAGAGGCTGTTGTTGTCAGTGATCGTGAGCGGATCAAGCGGGAGGCACACTCGCTCAAGGGCGCGGCAGCCTCGATGGGCTGTCGGCAGCTTGCCGCGGAAGCGGCGCGCCTGGAGCAGCTAGCACCAAATGCTGCAATGTCGCACTGTCGCGAGCAAGTTATCCGTATCGAGCGAAGGGGTAATGACGCGCTTTACCAGTGGCGTTTTAGGGGCGGCGGTTTGTTTTGAGCTGCGTAGCGGTAACTACGTGTTAGGTTTCGTGCTATTGCAGTGGACCTCGACGATTTCTCTTCACGTTCGAGCGATGCATGTCAGTATTGAGGAAGCGGGTGCGGGCACATTTCCCCGTTCGTCTGCGGACAGCGTGGAAGTTTTCTAGTGTCTGGGCAACTGTCCTTGACGTTCCTTAAGCAGCACTGCGCCTGCGTCGACGGTGAAGGGTGGACGCCGCTACTCCCAGTTGCCGGGCGGCGCGTTCCACGCAGCCGTCGCAAGCTTCTAGAGTTGCTTCGATGGCCGCGTCTTCTATCTGGCGTAAGGTCATGCGCCCAGGGTTAAAGTGGATACCGACACCGGATGGTGCTTGCGAGGGGGCTAGTATGGACGCAAGGTTCTCATCATCACTCAGCATAAGGTTATCGACTGCTATCGTTTTTCCATCACACAGCAATAGGGCGCGCCTCAGTCGGTTTTCCAGTTCTCTGACATTGCCGGGCCAGTCGTGCTGTTGGATCCAGGTTTTGGCCTCCTCATCCAGTGGATAGGGGCCGGTACGCTCTTCCCTGGCCAGTGACTCTATCAGGTGATCTGCTAACATCAGTGCGTCTCCCTGACGTTCACGCAGGGGTGGCAAAGCAAGACTTAAAACGTTGAGTCGGTAGTAAAGATCCTCGCGAAACGCTCCTTCACGCACAGACTGCGCTAGATCACGGTGGCAGGCGGTGATCACCCGGCAATCAACGTGAACGTCTCTTGTGCTGCCCACGGGTGTAATGGTGTTGGTCTGAAGTGCGCGCAAAAGTTTGGCCTGGAAGGGCAGAGGCATATCGCCGACTTCGTCAAGAAACAGGGTGCCTTGGTCGGCCGCTTCGAAGAAGCCCTTGTGATCCCGAGTGGCACCACTGAAGGCTCCCTTGACGTGACCAAAGAGCATGGATTCAATCAGTGCCTCGGGAAATGCTGCGCAGTTAACGGCCACAAACGGGCCGGCAGATCTTGGGCTGCAGTAGTGCACACTGCGCGCCGCTAGTTCCTTCCCAGTCCCGCTTTCTCCGTGTAGCCACAAGGGAGAATGCGACTGCGCCAAGCGTAAGATAAGTTTACGAAGATGTTGCATTGGGATACTCTGCCCGATTAGCAGGTTTTCTGGGGCATAGTCGGAGCTGGCTTTGCCGCGAGCCACAGCCTGTACCTTGTCCACGAGCTTAGCAGTCCACTGCAGCAGCGCCTGACAGCCGAGCGGCTTGGTCAGACGTATTACCTCGCCGCATCCCCCCTCCTGGGCATTCAGTTGGTCTGCGGACACCATCATGCAGGCAATAGGGTGCTCAAGATCACGGCAAGTGGTCATGACCTCGATGCCAGTCATGTCGGGTAGGTGGTAGTCCAGTACCGCCACGACTGGTCCCTGGTGGCTGATCAGCTTGGCAACGGCTTCACTGCCGCTGTGGCAGACAGCCACGTGATGGTAGCGCGTAGCTAGGATGGTTTTATAGAGGTGGGCGGTATCGGTGTCATCCTCGACCACGACGACTAATACTTCAGTCTCATCTATATCTGCGGGAGAAGTTAGGTAGTGCTCCTGCGCTTTGTCATAAGTCATAGCAATACCCCTTGGCAGGCTCGTAGCCGTTATCAAAGCTTGTACGCGTTGTCATTCGAGGTGCCCTTGGGCGTGTGCGCTGCCAGTTTTTGGTGTACTAACTGTTCAGCGCTTGTCTATCGAGTTGGGTGATAACTATGGCTTCGTTATAAATCCGTGTTCCGGTCACCCGAATTCTTTCTGACTCGTACAAGAGTTAATTATCACTCTAGCCAGGCTCTAAGGAGCTTTCCTTGTTTCATAAGTTGTTTTAACAGTGTTTGACATTTCCTGCCGTTTTCCAGAACTCCTTACGTAGTCATTCCATTGTGATTATCGGTTCTCTCACTATTGCTTGTGAAAGTTTCAGCTATTTTGCTGTTTGTCCGTTGGACAGTACCTCGCTTGAGCCCTCGTCCTCCAGGTTTAGCGTGGTATTGATTTTTGAAAGAGCGTTGGCTTCGGCCTTATTGGTTTGATGGTTTTCGGTCATGATCAGTCCCTCTGCACCATCGCCAAGGGTCATTTCGATCTGTTGCCAGTTGCCCACGGCGATCGATGTAGAATTGTTGTTAATGATGGCACCTGCATTGATGTTACCACTGCCGCCTGACCCCGAGCCGACACTGCCGCTGTTGCGACGCCGCGCCTCCTGCAGGATGAGTGATCCCTGGATGCTGGCTCGCGTGGGGAAGTCATATGGGTAGGGGCCTACGAGCGGATCCCGATCTCTCGCCTCAGCCGGTCCACCGGCAGATAGAAGTGCTGCGCCAAGGGCTACGGCCATCCAACTGGCCCGCAGCCAAGAGGGAAGGACGCCAGTGTCGAGCGGGAAAGTGTCAGTGTTGGGAACAAGTCCATTATCTGTGCGTGTCATGAGAGAACTCCTAGGGCATCCGTGGAGCCCACGGATGCCCGAGCCAGGGTTGAGATGAGGAATCAGAAGTTGCCATCCACTTTGACCGACAGGTTGTTGCCTACGGCGGTGGCGGTAGAGGATACGGCGGCGGTGTCGCCTCCTCCCATACCGTTGATGCCGTTGAACAGCACACCATCGGCAGTGGCGGTACTAGTGACCAGTGCCACCGAAAGCTGCTCATTGTTGGTGATGGCGAATGCGTCGTTGTCGGACAGGGTCGTCAGATCAACGGTCATGTTGTTGCCTACGGCCGTGGCGTCCACGTCGACTGTGGCGTTGAGGATGGCGAGTGCTGAGGCGGTTGCGGTGACGGCACCAGGCAGCGCGGCATCAACCAGTTCACCGGTCAGCGGCGTGCCGACCGAAGCGTCGAGCCCCGCGTATACCTGAGAGTTATCGGTTTGGGTCGACACGTCCGACTCGATCGCGGCGTTGTTACCTACTGCGGTCGCGATGCTTTCTACCGCCGCTAGGTCCTCAAAGGCGTTTCCATCAAGTAGCGGTATGATGGTATTGTCGACGGCGGTGACCAGGCTGGTTGCAGTGATAGTACCCAGTGTGGTCTGATCATTCTCGGTCATATTTAGGCCTTCGGGAGCGACATTAATTTCAGACAACGCTGTGGTATCTACTGTGCTATTGACCGTGGCATCCCACACCCAAGTCACCGAGTCGAAGGCCATGGCTGAGGATGCAGACATCAGGCCGGAGAGGGCGATAGCAGCAGACAGTGCAGTTTTTTGTAGAGTTTTCATGATGGCATTCCTTGTTTTTTGGAAGTTTTAAGCCTCAGGGTAATGCCCGTCTGCCACCTGACACGCTTGGGTGTCGTTGATCGGCAGGCCGAGCCCTTCCGTCAGGATCTGGTATGCAGCCATTTCCACGACGGATCGAACACCGAGCTGGAGAGGTTCGTTCCTCACCGTCCCGGCATCGAATTCAACAAGCTGATTGTCAAAGAAGCGATAGACGCCCGCTTCCACCTGGTTGCCGACAATCTGCTTTTGCAAACTGGTTACGAAAATGGTCTGAAAAGTAGTAGCGTCCACCACCCGAAGATCTAAGCCCACGTTAATGACTGCTTCTCGGTTGCTCGCGCCGATCATTCCCACATAAAGGCGTGCCCCCTGAGTTAGGATGTTGTAATTGAGCTCGGTAAGTGCGCCGAGAATAACGAAGTTTACGGGCTGTACGTTGAGTGCTACGGGTGCCCGCTGCATGGCCCCAGCTTCCATGAGTTGACGCTCGGCTAGCGGAATACGGATGTCGAGCCGCTCGGCCAGGCGGACCTTACGCGTCTTGTAGAGGGCACTAATCAGCATTTCTGACACGCCCTGTGTCAAGGTGCGGCTCTCAGTGATGGTCGAGTAGCTGACTTGGCCAGTCCGATCGAGGATCTGCCCGACGCTGACCACTGGCAGGTTTTCACCGGATTGCTGGCTGAGGGCGCTCAAACAGCGAGTGTAAGGCGTGTGGTTGGTCATCACCCGCGACCCTTCTCGGGGTGCCACTGGGTCGGTACCGATGGTGGCGCAGCCTCCCAGGATTGCAGTGAGTGTTAAGGCAGTGGTGATTTTGTGGGGCAGCGAGACCTTCATCTTGGTATCCTCCTGTTCTTGACTTGACTATTGCTCAATTCGTGCCAGGAAGATGTATTCTCTATTTATTTCAAATGTTTGCGTAAGTAAATCGCAGCGAGACGGTAGCTTGAGTTAGCCGAGTTAGGCCAAGTGAAGCGTTTTGCTCGATAGACATCGTGGCGAATTGCCAGACTCTAGCGTTTTGCATTAGGGAACGCATATAAAGCCTAATCCGAAGATAGCCTTCGGAAGTGCGCTGGATGCTAAGGTGCTGTACCGTGAAGTGGACTGGCGCGTGGTTGAAAGTGGTTTTATTATCAGTTATTTCGGTACACTAGTGGTACAGAGGATAGTTTTTGGTGCTACTTTCAATCTTCGCTATGCTACTGATTGTATAGAACAGTACCTTTTGTTCGGTTACAGTCTTTTTCCCTTTTTATTTCAATAATTTATTGTTTTAAAAGTCAGTGAATAATACAAGGGCTTAGTTTTTACTCCCTAGGTAATCTGCAAACAGGACTGCGTTTAATCGTCACATTCACTACTCCAACCGCTACCCTGGCGTATCTAGTTACTAACATCGAAAAATTCAGAAATGCGTTCAGCGACAGAGCAAAAAAGAAGTGGAACGCTATATGGCCAATAAGGAAAAGACCGGGTCGCAGGTTAACACCACGGAAAACTTACTGGTGCAGTATGGACTCGTTACCGAAACCGACGTTGAACATCGTCGTGCCGAAGTGGAATGTCGAGCCACTACGTTAAGTTGCACCTCATAGAATCGTTAATTCAGATAACCATTTTATCCATCTCGACTCCTTCGGTCAGGCCAAGTTATTTTGCTTGCTGTTGTCTCTTTTTCATCAACTTAATATTTTGATCTCTATGGCAGGGTGTCCAAAATCACTCAATCCTGTATTACGGATTCTTCTTCATCACCGTGCCTCGTTCCTTAATCCTGTCTCCTATCATTTGATAGGAGATAAACATGCGACTTTTTCTATGTGAAAAACCATCTCAAGCGAGGGATATTGCGGGTGTCTTGGGGGCAAACCAGAAAGGCGATGGTTGTCTGAGAGGTGCTGGAGCTATCGTCACTTGGGCTTTTGGTCATTTGCTGGAGCAAGCTACGCCAGAAGCATACGATCCTGCTTATAAACGATGGGCGCTTGAGGTACTTCCTATTGTGCCGATTGATTGGAAGTTTGAAATCAAGACGAGTGCCAGGAAGCAATTCAATGTGATCCGAAAGCTACTCAAAGAAGCATCATCCGTGGTGATAGCCACCGATGCCGAGCGAGAAGGTGAGCTCATCGCCCGTGAAATACTGGATTATTGTGGCTATCGAGGGCAGGTGACACGCCTTTGGGTATCGGCCATGAACGAGCCATCAATCCGTAAAGCTCTAGCTGATATTCGACCAGGTGAATCAACCTTACGGCTCTACCAGGCTGCGCTTGGCCGCAGTCGTGCTGACTGGTTGGTCGGTATGAATATGACGCGCGCTTTTACAGTACAGGCACAGCAGCAAGGCTATGATGGTGTGCTGTCGGTCGGGCGTGTGCAAACTCCTACGCTGCGTTTAGTAGTAGATCGTGATCGTGAGATTGCGAACTTTGTGCCAAAGCCATTTTGGGAGGTCGTGGCTAAGTTTAACGCTGAGGGTGGTGTGTTCAGTGCCAAGTGGAAACCACAAGATGACTCCCTACTAGATGATGCAGGTCGCTGTATCAATGAGCAGGCCGCACGGTCACTGGTCCAGCGGGCACTGAATGGCCAAGGGCGTATTGTTCACCTCGAAACAGCCCGAAAGAAAGAAGCCCCGCCGTTGGTGTTTGACATGGCGACATTGCAGCAGGAAGGGTCGCGGCGTTATGGCTATGGTGCCCAACAGGTGCTGGATATTGCCCAAGCGTTGTATGAGACCCATAAAGCGACAACGTACCCTCGGACGGATTGCCGTTACTTACCGGAGTCGATGCTGGACGAAGCGGAAGTGGTCGTGACGGCGCTACTGCAATCGGATCCGTCGCTTCAGTCGCTTCGCAACCGATTGGAACTGACGCGTCGGAGTCGCGTTTGGAACGACAGTAAAATTACCGCGCACCACGGCATCATTCCTACGACGTCGCCTTGCAATTTATCGCGTATGAGCGAGCCGGAGCGAAATCTCTACGATTTGGTTCGGCTGCACTATCTCGCCCAGTTTATGCCTCAACATGAGTATGATCAGACAGATGTAGTCGTAAAGCTTGAGGGAGAGAACTTTGTAGCGACGGGGAGACAGGTAAAAGTGGATGGATGGCGTGAGCTTTTTCAGGGTGCGGCTAGAGAGGACGATGAGGAGAATCAAGAGGGAAGTAGTCAGGCGTTACCAGTGCTGTCACGAGGTGAGATTTGTCCTGTCCGCACTCTTGATACGCTGACCAAGCAGACAACGCCACCCAAGCCGTTCACGGAAGGCACGCTAATTGCCGCAATGAAGAATATTGCTCGTTTTGAGCCAAACGAGATGCTGAAGGCTCAGCTCAAGGCGACAGCAGGTATTGGGACGGAAGCGACACGTGCCGGGATTATTGAAACACTTATCAAACGTGGTTTTTTAAAACGCCAAAAACGTGCATTGCGATCAACGCCAACTGGCCAGCAACTGATTGGGGCGTTGCCGGAGCTATTGACCGCTCCTGGCATGACCGCACTTTGGGAGCAATCGCTGGATGAAGTTGAAGCCGGACGTTTGAGCCTACAGGCGTTTATGCAACGTCAAGAGGCCTTGATTACGAAACTGGTTCAACATGCGTCTGGCGTGACGATGGCGCTACCGCAACAGCCATCCAAGAAATGCCCGTTGTGTGGATCTCCCATGCGGAAGCGTAAGGGGGGGAATGGGGTCTTCTTGGGATGTAGCCGCCACCCCGAATGCAATGGAACCATCAATATTGAGTGTAATAGCAAACGGGGTACTGATAAACGTCAGACAGCAACAAAACGTTCGACTTAATATTCTCGTGATTTGTGGCTCACATCGTAAAAATGCTCACTTAAACGGCGGGTGAAATGTTGACCAATGTGACTGGGGTGCCATAATAGCGGCGAACCCCGTTGGTTACTGTCGGTCATCAGTAACGCCCTTTGAGTGTTTTGACGCTCACTGTCCCGAAGTCTCCCAAACCACATGCAAGGAGACGTCCTCACGATCGCGCAACCGTGATCACTTGTTAGCACTTGGGGGATTTGTGGTTCATTTTTCTTAGGCTAACCTGGTGCGTTGGCCATTCCATATCTTTTCAGTCCGGCCAGCAAGCAGTCTTATGGGGTGCTCGCTGGCCGGACTGACCGTGTTTACATTAGCGGTACCCGCCGCTTAACCAATGGGTGCCGTTTGTGCGGGGAGAAGCCGCGCAATATCGCTTAGTGCGGTATGCCGATCACGTCGCCACCATAGGATCGGATGTTTGTTATTAAATGTATGGTAAATGAGGGTCATACACGCAATAGTCAGCATTGTGGCAACTTATGGTAATCACCTATCTCATCCGGCGGTAGGTGCTGAGCTTTCCTTGATAATATATCGATCTATACATAATCCAGGCTGAGACGCTCTTATCAAGCGTCTCGGTTAATGGTTCTAACCTCTAGTTAACATTCCTTATCGACCACTCTATTTGCTAGCGGCATCGTAAGCCAGATTCTGTCTGTTTTCACGAGGCTAACGCGATGCATTTCCCCCTTCGTTTATTTTCAGGTTGCATGGCTGCTCTCATGCTATCTGGTTGCGCTTCTCATCAGCACACTATTATGGAAGAGGACACGTCAGTTGACGCCGCTGCCTCGCTGGCCATTACTCCCCAAAAAAACACTGAGTTTGTTCGCCGTGAGCATCAGGTAATTACCGGCCCCAATCCCCCAAAAACGGATGTGGTTGATCCAGATGTCTACCAGGAAGAACTGATCCCCGTCGAAGTGCTGCGTACAGGTCGGTACCAGCTAGTAACCACTCGTGCCCCGATAGGCCAGCGATACCTACTAGAACAGACTATTCATGTCCACATACCACCAAGTGTTGTGACAACGGTTGGCGATGGAATTCGGTACACCCTCAATAATACGGGAATCTCACTTTGCGCTGGCCACGAGAATAACCAGCGCTTGTTATTCAATAGTCCTCTGCCAGCAACACACTATCAGTTAGGTCCAATGTCACTGCGTGAAGCGCTGCAAGTACTTGCTGGCGAGGCATGGGAGTTGGAAATCGATCCGGTGCGACGCGAAGTCTGCTACCAACAGCGTGACATTCGAACCGTTGAAACCTGGGGCTTGGTCAATAACGCTGCAGGTGAGAGGGGAGATCAATGAGCAGTACTAACGATGAGTCTCCAAATACGATAGTTGCTGATCCTGAAGATAGTCATGCGTCGCCTAAGCGTTCTCATAACAACGGTAAATCGAGTTCAAAGATGCCGCTATCCGTCAAAGTGGTGGTAGGCGGTGTCGTTCTCGTGGGGGGATTTCTCATTCTTGTTGCACTGACTGGTTGGGGAGATAACCGTGGTGAGGATGAACTCAAAAATTTGAGCAGGGACTTGGCTGGTACGCGGGCAGACCTTCTACTCGTAGAGGAGCGTCTGGCAGAGGTTGAAGGCTATGGAAATCGTCTCCAGCGCTTGGATGAGGGGGACAAATTAGTTCGTGAGAACCTGGAAAACCTGAACGGTTTTGTAGATCGCTTGGATACGCTGGAGCAGCGAATCACTCTGTTTTCCTCTCAGATGGAAGTGCGCATGTCAGCATTCTCAGAGCGGTTGGATAACGAGCTTGAAGAGGCGGAAGCTGCGGTTGATGCAGCCGAGCAGCAAGCTCAATTGGCTCGCGACGAAGCACGGAGGGCAGCATCCGCTCAGGCAGAGGCAGAACGGTTGGCGGCTCGGTCAACCTCACAAGCACCAACAAGGTCTGCATCTCCGCCACGACCGCCATTCAGTATTTCTGGTGTGGAATACAGGGGAGGACGGAAATTTTTAAGCATTGCGGTAGGGCCGGTGAGTTCACTCTCTGAAGTGAAAATGTTGGGTGAGCGCGAAACAGAGGGTGAGTGGCAACTGGTAAGTATCGGAAGTGCGTCTGCTGAATTTTATCACCGTGGTCGCAGTGTGTCGGTACCACTGCCGTGAAGCGTTGGAGGAACCATTTTATGAAGCCTGACTTAATGCGAGTGTTGAGGCTGCCCCTCACGGTGACCATGTTCTCGATAGTGGGAATGGGCATAGTGCAAGCTAAGTCGTCCTCGGCACTGCAGGAACTTTCAGTGAATGAGACTGCAGTGAATAATTCGCTTCGCGCTGACGCTAAGGCGTGGGGACTCAATGAACAAGAACTGGATCGTTACGAGCAACTGATGGACGGTGCTCGTGGAATTTGGTCGCCAAACCTTGATCCAGTAACGGCGTTGGGAATCGAGGCCGAAACTGAACAGGAGCGTCAACGCTATGCCGAGCTGCTCGTAGAGATCGAGAAAGCGAGGGTGGAGCGTGAGCTGGCCTTCCAACGTGCGTATGACGAGGCGTGGGCACGACTGTATCCCAATGACATGCCGATCAATCCGTTCCTAGTAAATGAGGATGGACAGGGAAGCGTTTCTTTCTTTCCTGAGAGCGGGGCTTCTGCGACGAATCAAGTCTCGCGGCTAAGTGTTCATGTGGCTGCAGAGGGCTGCGTTAGCTGTGAGGAAACAATTGGCCAGCTACTAGACAGCGGAGTCCCGATGGATATTTTCGTTATTGATACTGATGGTAATGACAACCTAATCCGCTCATGGGCACGTGAGCAATCTATTCCTGTTAGTCGTGTGCAGTCGAGTGAGATCACGTTGAATCATGGGCAGGTGAAACCTGCCCTAGGAGTGACGCTGGACAGTGTTCCTCAAGTATTTATTCAGTAGTGAGGTGATAGCTGATGGGAAATTCTCGATTGAAAATCACCTCGCTCTATATCGGCGACCGATGCTCCGAATCATCGACTGAGCATTTTCTGTATTTGGATCAACGGTTCGAGACCTTCTATCTCGCGCTGTATGGGTGGCCTTCTCAGGAGATCATCGGCTACGCCGAGTATCAGTTTGTGTGCTGCGAGGAGGGAAAATCTATATCCCCCATGCTGCACGCACTGACGAAATTGCTGCCGGCAAATGCTCAATGCCCCGGCCCAATAATTCCGTTGACAGCTGTTTTATACCGTTCGCAGGAAGTCCTGCTATCGCTTCAAGCATCTTCTTCTTCACTTCTTGGGGTAAAGCTTTCGACTCTTCCGTCCGAGTCAGAAGAAGCGAACGGAGGGTCTCCTCATGAAATTTGACGGTTACCACTCCCAGGATTGCACTGAGTCCGCCGTCGTCGCTAAGGAAGTCCATACCTCGGGCTGTGATTCGTGCCTGCCCATATCTAATCACTGGCATGTTATGAAAGGGGCGTTGTGTTTCCACATCAATCAGGCCGTGCTCCTTGAGGTAGTAAAGCAGCCAATGATCTTGCTCTTCAGCGAGGTCGTAGGGACTCACATCCAACGGATAGTGTTCAGCCAGATAGCGCAAAATTTTCAGTTGTTTTTCTCGCGGCATGTTCATCGGCTTGGCTCCACTGATGATGTTCTTAATAGGAAGATTGGTATATCCAGCCTGTTGCTCTTCGGGTTGGTATGGTTGTGGAGTCCGGTTCATGCAGACTCGGGGCTAGATATTCCCGAGGCGTATCACGTGGCGTCTGGAATACACGGTGTTCCGCCTGAAATTCTCTATGCTGTGGCACTCAACGAATCGAAGGTTTCACTGGAACAAGGAGTTCGTCCCTGGCCGTGGACGTTGAATATCGCGGGGAAAGGGTACCATTTTGAAACACGTGATGAGGCATGTGACGTTCTGTTCCGCTCAGTATTCGATACCCAGGTGATCGATGTAGGCATCGCCCAGTTGAATATACGGTGGCAGCCGCAACTGTTCGGTGCTGGCAATCGTTTTGTGGATTACTGCGATGCACTGGATCCGTATGCAAACCTGGAAGAGGCCGCCAGGCTATTACGACAACACTATGATGCCAGCGGTGATTGGCTGATAGCGGCAGGTCGTTATCATCGTCCGGCGGGTGGTGAACCGGCTGCCCGGTATCGGCGAGCTATCGCCGCTAATCTAGCGGAACTGGAGGTGAGTAACTCGACGCCTCATCGTACAGCTGGCCGCTCTAATGTGCAGTTTTCCTCTGCTGAAGAGATTGATATCCCCTCAGTGGCAGCGTCTCATTATGACGCAACCCCTCAATACTCAATTGCTCCTGCATCAGAGCAATACCAGCCGATTGTCATTGATCATTCACTTAACTGGGTGACTCCATCGGAGCCAGACCCTGTGTCATGGATTGATCCGCATTTGCGTTGGGACCGGCTGGTAGCGGCTCAATAACCAAGGAAAATCTATATGAAACGAGTAGCGTTTATGCGATTGGCACTCTCATTCGTAGGTGCGCTAGCCACGGTAGTGGTTTGCTCACCGGCAATGGCGCAGCCCGCAATGATGGCAAGTCAATCATCTGAGGTGGGTGATGTGGCCGCTGACTTAATGCCGGAATTGACGGTGGTGGCTGATCATGGGGGTGAGCCAGCTAGGCCATATTTTGTTGCCATTGGCATGGCAGGTGTACCTGAGTCGGAAGGATATGTTTCAGAGCCTCAGGCGCCGTTTTCCATGAGTGAACAAGACATGGTGCCTGTGATTAGTTCGTTACTGACGCCGGGACGGGTTGAGTCGCGAGCGTTAGAGCTGCCGCCTGGAACAACCCCCTTCTTTTTAGTTGGGGATGATGCGCTCTCTCTTTCTTGGCTAGAACAGCGAGGTGACATTTTGCGCTCAATGTATGCGGTAGGGTTGGTCGTAAATGTCGATGATTTACAAGGGCTTGAGCGATTGAGACGTGCTGCAGTGGGGCTGGAGCTTAGGCCCGTATCTGGGGATGACTTGGCAGGGCGAGTTGGGATTTCTCACTATCCCGTTCTCATTACCGCGTCACGTCTTGAGCAATAAGGACTCTATTCTATGACGACCTGTCGACTACCTGCTTCTGTATTTGATGCTCTGGAAGTACCTCGGTACAGCCATTCGAACACTGGAGATAGTGCATTTCAATTGCTGTTTGCTGAACGGATAATTCGCATGGCGGCGCTATCGTTTCGCCGCTTGAGCCGACCGCTTGATTCTGAAGCGTTAATTGATCAAGTAATGTCCACTGAGCTGTTTGATGAACTGGTGATAGCCGTTGCTACCGAATCATTATCGACTAAAGACTGGCAGTTAGTAGACGCATTGACGCATAGCCTAGGAGAGAATGCGATTCCAAAAGCCTTCCAAGGCCGCGATAAGCATATCTGTGCGCTGATCTTAGTTCTTCGTGACATGCCCGATAATGAAGACGAGTTAGGGGGCTTATTTAAAGGCTTTGCGTCAGTGTGTCGCTATGATGCTCAACTCTATACCACCATTCTAGGCCACATTAGTTATGAGCGGCTGCAAGATATAGCGTGTCAGGTAATAGCCAATCTGAACCTATCATCAAACAAAAATAAATTTCCTGCGGAGGAGGGCCGGTGAAACAGCAGCATCCCTTAGAAGCGCTATTGCGTCCTGCTGTGGAGTTGAATACTGCGGTTGTCTGTTTCTTGTGCGCCCTGTTATGTGTCTTTGCCCCCTGGGCATTCGCGTTGACTCCGAGTGTTGGTATCGGCATGGGGATAGGTTTTTTATCGTTTGGGGTTTATCGCTGGCGGCAGGGGTGGATTGTGTTGCGTTATCGCCGCAACATGCGTCGCTTGCCGCGCTTTGCTCTGCGTAGCGACCAGATACCTGTCAGCACACGGAGCTTGTGGCTTGGCAAGGGGTTCCGTTGGGAAGCTCGACACACTCAACGCTTGCATGAAAGTCAACAGCCCGAATCTGCGAAGTATGTGAGGCCTTCGGGGCTTTATCGTTGGGCGCGTCGGATGGAAAACCGGTTAGAGCGGGTGCGGTCACTCTACTTTGTCATCCGTTTGTTGAGCGCGGACAGCGCCTTGAATCCATTCCGACCTTTACCTCCCGTTGGTGGTATTGCGGCGTTACATGCCGTTGAGTGGAAAGAAATTGATGTCAGGCTCCCACTGGGAGAGCGAGTTGGCCATACCTTGGTTGAGGGGACGACGCGGGTTGGAAAAACGCGTTTGGCTGAAGTGATGATCACACAGGACATTGCACGCGCCACAGACGAAGTAGTGATCTGCTTCGATCCGAAAGGTGATGCGGACTTGATGATTCGAATGTACATCGAAGCGCTTCGTGCCGGTCGCGGCGATGAGTTTTATGTGTTTCATCTTGGGTACCCAGAGATGAGTGCTCGATATAACGCAGTGGGTCGATTTGGGCGAATCTCGGAAGTGGCGACTCGTATAGCTGGTCAACTGTCCGGAGAGGGCAACAGTGCAGCTTTCAGAGAATTTGCCTGGCGTTTCGTTAACATTGTTGCACGTGCTAGGCATGCGTTAGGGCAACGTCCAAACTACGAACAGATTCTTACAGACGTAGTGAATATCGACGGCGTCTTGATTGAATATGCTCAGAATACGCTGACCAAACACCATCCTAATGCTTGGGAAGTCATCAGTGGTATTGAAACTCAATTGAATGACAAGAACATCCCGATGGCGATGAAAGGTCGTGACAAGCGTGTCGTCGCGATTGAGCAGTACCTGCAGCAGTTTAAGATTCGTGATGTTGTCTTGGAGGGGCTGCGATCTGCTGTTCGCTATGACAAGACCTACTTTGACAAAATTGTTGCGTCATTACTGCCACTGCTGGAAAAGCTCACGTCAGGACGAATTGCTGAACTGCTATCTCCTGACTATCACAACATCGAGGACCCTAGGCCGATCTTCGATTGGCAGCAGATCATACGCAAGCGAGGAATTGTTTATATTGGCCTTGATGCCCTTAGTGACTTTGAGGTGGCTCAGGCGGTGGGCAACTCCATGTTTGCCGACCTGGTGTCGGTCGCAGGTCATATCTACAAACACGGTATTGATGATGGATTGCCTGACGTGCCTGGTGGTAAGTCCGGCAAGGTCGCAATCAATCTGCACTGCGATGAGTTCAACGAACTGATGGGCGATGAATTCATTCCGCTGATCAATAAGGGGGGCGGTGCGGGAATACAGGTAACGGCCTATACCCAGACGATATCTGATATTGAGGCACGTATCGGGAATGCTGCAAAAGCGGGGCAGGTGATCGGTAACTTTAACAACCTCTTCATGCTGCGAGTGCGGGAAGAACGCACGGCTCGTACCCTGACCGATCAGCTTCGTAAAGTGAATGTGGCTAGCCGAATGATGGTGTCGATGGCTGGTGATAGCTCAGATGTTGATTCGGGCGTCGACTTTACCAGCTCCGGTGGAGATCGTATTAGTACGGTGCAAGTGCCAATGTTGGAGTCCGCTGATGTTGTGAGCCTTCCTAAGGGGCAATGCTTTGCACTGATGGAAGGCGGGCAGCTGTGGAAAATTCGTATGCCTTTGCCACTACCGGATAAGGGCAAGAATATTCCCAGTAATATTCACGACATTGCCGAAGGAATGCGTAGTCAGTACAGCACGGGGGAACGCTGGTGGGAGGAGGTAATGCCACCGCCAGTAAGCTTTCAGGTGCCAGCTGAGTTCCAGAACGGCAACCGTACTATCTATCATCCCCCGGGGGGCAGCACTGGCAGTGAGATAGAGGAAGAAGCTAATGGCGACTGATTCGGCTAGAAGCACCCAAGAGAAGCGCGGGGGGCTATTCTCAAAGACGCTCGGCATTCCCTTCCAGCTGCTAGCTATTTTGTTGGTATCGCTCTTTTGCTCCATCCTGATTGAATGGGTTGGCATTTACTTTCAATGGTGGTCACAACCTGGGGCTGAACATGCACGCGTGACTATGGAGCGAGAAATGGGCTGGCTTGATAGTGAGTTTAGCCGGTCACTAATCGTTTCACGGCCGATTGAAGCTGCAACCTCTTTCGTTGGGCTTGTGTATGAGTGGAGCTTTGTAAAAACAGGCATTATTAGCTTGTTGGAGAGTAACCGAAACAATGGCGGTTGGCTTGGAGCTCTTGCCGACTATGTCCAGGCGGCTATCTATGTAACGTTAATGACGCTGACTAGAGTGGTGATTCTGGTACTAACATCGCCGCTTTTTGCGTTAGCCGCGTTGGTGGGATTTGTTGATGGGTTGGTAAGGCGAGACCTGCGCCGGTTTGGGGCCGGACGTGAGTCTGCCTTTGTGTACCATCATGCAAAGAAAATGGTGGGGCCAATCTTTGTGATTGGGTGGATTTGCTACCTCAGCGTACCGTTTGCCATCCATCCCAACGTCTTCTTGTTGCCATGTGCTGCATTATTTGGGGTATTGATTAGTATCGCGACGGGGTCGTTCAAGAAGTATCTGTAGGGCAGAGAAGCGCTCCAAAGAGGAGCGCTTTAGGATAAATTATAGAAAGCGAATAGCGGCCAGCAGAATACCTGTCGTTGCTACCATCATGGCACCCAATCGGGTCGTTATACGCAACTCCAAGCTTTTCATATCCTGTTTGAACTCAGATCTAACCTCAGCAATATCCTGTTTTAGTTCAGACTTGGACTCAGCCAAGTCCTGCTTGGTGGTATAGGGTCGAAGGAGTCGCTCCACATCTTTAGTCGTGGGGTGGCTAGTCAA
Organism: Halomonas colorata; assembly: GCF_014897985.1. GTDB lineage: Bacteria > Pseudomonadota > Gammaproteobacteria > Pseudomonadales > Halomonadaceae > Vreelandella > Vreelandella colorata. The sequence continues at coordinate 17,114 of NZ_JABUZA010000025.1, read as the reverse complement.
GTCCTGCTTGGTGGCCAACGTATGTTCGGCCGCTTCGCGAAAGGCTTGGCCGTGAGCCTCCGCTATCGCCTCAGATTGCTCTTGTGATAGTCCTGCGGTGCGTAGTCGCTTCGCAAATTCCAGTGTATCGATGGCGTACATCGTCATCTCCTGTCTCCTTTCATCAGTATAGAGGAGACTCAACCCATTGGAGAGATGTCTCCCCAATGGGTTGTTTGAACTGAAAAGCGCTCCGAATGGAGCGCTTTAAGAGTGAGTTAAGGGTCTAGCCTATTAAAGACAGTAAATCCCTGAGTGCGGGGATCAGGACAGCAGCGATCACTATCCCCATTCCCCATTTCAAGACCTTCAGTTCAGACTTCATATCAGCCATTTCGACCTTTACATCAGCTATATCCTGCTTGGTGGCCAAGTTGGCTAAATCGTTTTTGGTCATGATGCGCTCCTCACGCTCAATCTCCAGTCTGGCAAGGTGCCTTGCCTGTTGCTCTGTGAAGCCTTCTGACTTCAAGCGTTCCGCAAACGCTATTGTGTCTATCATAGTCTCTCTCCATAAAAATGGGGAGACATCCACCCATTGGGGAGATGTCTCCCCAATGGGTGGTGTGTGAAGTCTTACCTCAAATCGCCTAAACGACGCTCCTTTTCATGAGGTTGAGGGAGCTTTGGGTGGGTGTCTCTATTGGTGCCGGTTGAGACCACCGGGCTGCCTTCGACAGCACGAGCAGACTCCATGCTATCGAGACGGTTATCAGTGTCAAGAATCCGTTAGTTCGCGTGCAAAAATTAAAAATACATTTGATGCGTGATTAACATTATCGCGTTTACAGACATTGCAGTTAGCTCACCATGATTCGCACACACATTGTAGAGCTGACCCAATGTTGCACTCACTCTCCCTGATACGTCGTCCATTCGTGTTTGGATTGACCTTCGCGCTTGCCGCCGTATTGCCTGGTGTCGTTTTAGGCGATGAGGTGCGTGACGAAATCTTGCGTCGTGACTTGGCGATAATCCAGACCCAGCTTGATCAGGTCGATGTGGTCGTCAAACGGTTAGAAAACCGTCAAGCCGCTACTGACCCCGCGAGCCACCGATTTTATCTCGATACGGATCAATTGCGTCGAGATCTGCAGCGCATTGGCGAGGGGATTGATGGCTATCTCGCACCTCCACGATTGCCTCCCCGGACTCCTGTCCCACTGTCAGGGGACTATTTGAAGGAGTTGCGCTAATGGCGGGGGAGAATGCTAGTCAACCGAGTGACTTTTTTGAGGCTGCAGCCGGTTTTGATACGTCCACCATCTTTTTGGTGTTGGCTGGAACTGGTTGTGTCGTCGCCATTCTGTGGGCGATGTGGGCGGCGCTGTCCGCGTACAAGGGCTGGGCCAAAGAACGAGTTGATGACAACACATTCGCGCTCGCGTGCCTGCGAGCCGTGTTGCTACTGATCATATTTTACTGGGTGTTTTTGCCGAGCGCATAAGCCCCCAGTGAGTGTGAACGCTGCTGCTTACCAAGTGAGTAGCTAATCAATAAAGCGTAACTAACGGAGTAAGTTACTTATGAAGCGACATTTAAAAGCTATTGGATTTAATCGTGTTAAGCAGTTCTTGTCATGGGGTGTGGCGCTAGTCCTAAGTTTGCCTGCATTGGCGATGGCACAGCTTCCTACTCTGGAAGAGCCCTCTCAAGGAGATGGTGGTCTGATTTCGACTCTGCAGGGGTATTTGTATGATTTCGGGGCGCTGATCGGGCTGATCCTGTGTGTAGTGGCGTTTCTGATAGTCGGGGCCTCTTCTATTGCGTCATTCAAAGAAGCCAGGGAGCGTGAAACCTGGGGCAAATTTACTGTGACTGTCGTCGTCGGGGTTGTACTGATCGTAGCGATTATTTGGTTGGCTACCGAAGCCCTGCCGATTCTGTCTCAGTCATAGTAATTCCAGTTAATCAGGAGCAGGAGTAGGCATCATGTCGACGATTGCGTTTATCCCCAAACGGCTGAATGAGCCACCTGTTGTCTTCCGAGGGATGACCGGACGAGAGGTTGGATTGATGGCTCTAATGGGATTTGGGGTTGGGTTGCCCGTTGGGGTCGCTAGCGGCTGGCTACTGGGAATGCTTGCCATGGTGCCTACAGTTGCGTTCCTGACCGCTGGGGTTTTTCTATGGTTCGGTGGCACGGTAATGCGCAGGTTGAGGCGCGGTCGAAGCACCGTTTGGCTCTATCGTCATATTCACTGGAAGTTGGCTAGTGCGGGCTTTCCTATCGGTAATGGGAAAACGCTGATTACTCGCTCCAGCGTTTACAGGATACATAGAGAGAGAAATAAACAGGGAGGTCGTGTATGAGTCGTTACCGCCATGCTTTATTTGCTCGGGACTCTCATATTCTGACATTGCGCTTGATCATCGCTGCTCTGCTCGCCCTTTGTACGATGATGTGGTGGGGGTGGAAATCAGCACCTACAGACTTAACTATCCATAACCCACCTGATCTGCGTAGCGGTAGCACAAGGGCTTGGTGGGAAGTAGATCCATCGAATGTTTATGCGTTCTCATTTTACGTGTGGCAGCAGATCAATCGGTGGCCCTCCAATGGTGAGGAGGATTACCGCCAGAATCTTTACTCCTATCAGAATTTTCTCACTCCGTCGTGCCAGATTGAGTTGAACCGTGAATATGAGCGGCGACGTAATAGTAACGAGTTGAATAACCGGGTTCGTGGGATCTACGAGATACCTGGACGGGGTTATCGGCCCGAAGCTGTTGACGTAATCAGTCGTGATTCGTGGGTCGTCACGCTGGATTTAGCTATCGACGAACAGTATCGGGGGACGCCTGTACGAGATATTTACATCCGCTACCCGCTGCGAGTGGTGCGTGCTGATGTTGATCCTGCGTCAAATCCCTGGGGTCTCCAGATTGATTGTTTTGACGAGATTCCCCAACGTTTATCAATGCCTAAGGAAGGAGGTGCTTCGTGACTCTATTTCACAGGGGAGTACTATTGGCAGTGGGAATGATGCTGTCGTTGCCAACGTTAGGTGTTGAACTTGTTGAGTGGGACCGGCGGCCGATGGACATTCCCCTACCCGTGGGTACTGAACGCATAGTTGTTCTGGATAGAAATGTTCGTGTTGGGCTTCCAGGTCCGATAGCGAGTGCGGAGACGCTTAGGGTTCAAAGTTCAGGCGGCGTATTGTACCTACTCGCTCATGAGGCTTTCGATAGCCAGAGGGTTCAACTGCAAGATGTTGAAAGTGGGGAGATACTGCTAGTAGATCTGTCGGCTCGTGAGGGGGCTAGTGACGAGGATATCCGGATAGTAGAAGAGTCACAGCCGTCAACGCCGAAGAAGACTGATCAGCAGGAATCGGAGCAGGAACAGGCAGGCATTGCATTACCTCCAGTGCCTGTCGCGCTAACGCGTTACGCAGCACAGTCCTTGTATGCACCTATGCGAGCAGTGGAGACAATGCCAGGTGTTCGTCGGGTTCCCATGCGCCTACCAGAGACCTTACCAACGTTAATCCCCGCCTTGCCGGTGACGGCTAAGCCATTGGCAGCTTGGACTCTCGATGGATACACGGTGACGGCGATACGTCTCACCAACAATGATCCTCGGGCATTTGAGCTGGATCCACGCTGGTTGCAGGGAGAGTTCTTTAGTGCATCTTTTATGCATCCAAGTATCGGTCCCCAGGGGAGTGTAGAAGATACAACATCACTGTTTATCGTGACGCGAGGAGCTAGCTTGGCTCAGTCGATGTTGCATCTCTCTGCAGTGGAAGATGGGGTAGAACATGACACTTAAGAGCAATGGGTTACTGAAAATTCTAATTCCCGTGTTCATGATCATTGTGATCTTAGTGATGCTGCGGGCTTGCAGCAGCGGCTCAGGGACAGGATCAACTCAAAACCAGCAGGGCGACCCGACTTTGCAATTGACCCAAGATGAACTTCGGGCGCTGGGTGTTGAGGGTGACACGCCTCAGGACACGGTGGCCACGTTGGTTGGGCAAGTGCAAGCTATGCGCATCGAGCTGGAAAATTCTCAAGCTGAGAGCGAGGCCCTTCGTATTCAAGCTGAGCGAATGACTGCACGTAATCAGAACATTGATAGGCAGATTGAAGAGGCCCTGCGTGTTGAGCGAGAGCAATTGCAAACAGCTGAGAGGCAGCGCAGTCGTCAAGATCAGAGTCTGCTGAGTTCGGTTCAGCGGGAGTTGAGCCAGCTTAGGCAGAGGATGGATTCGACAGACGAGGAGTTGCCCATTGGTCTGGGTTTAGAAAATGGAGGAGCAACACCGAGACCTGAATCAAGCATGCTATGGGTCGATCCAATCGATGCACGAGAAGCCCCAACACGTGGTCGTAGCAAGGATGAGATGATCTTCCCTTCATCATTTGGAGAAGCTGCTAATGCAGTTGGTAGCGCTGCTCAACGTGCTGCCGATGCGGCAGAGAGTAGAGTCACCGGTCAACCTCCGGAATCGACCATTAAGCCCGTGTACACAGTGCCACAGAACTCTACCTTAATGGGGTCGCTATCGATGACGGCCTTAATTGGCCGTGTTCCTGTCGATGGCACAGTGACAGACCCTTTCCCATTTAAAGTGATCGTTGGCCCCGATAACTTGACGGCGAATGGCATTGAAATCCCAGAGGTACAGTCAGCCATTATGAGTGGGACTGCTACGGGGGATTGGACACTATCGTGTGTTCGCGGTGATGTTCATTCCATAACGTTTGTTTTCGAAGATGGCACTGTTCGAACATTGCCTGAACCTGAGGATGTGAACTCAGGGGGTAATGAGTCGTCACGCGTAAAAATTGGATGGCTTTCAGACCAAATCGGTATCCCGTGTATTGCTGGTCAGCGCAGCAGTAATGCGAAGCAGTATTTGGGCACTCAGGCGTTGTTAACTGCCGCCGGTGCTGGTGTGGCCACACTCATGAGTGACGATAATGATATTTCCACGACATTTAACACTGATGGCAGTGTGAGTACAGCGATGTCAGGGAGTCAGGCTGCTCAGCAAATCATGGCGTCTGGTGTAAATGATATGTCTCGCTGGGTTAACCGTTTGTACGGGGAGGCATTTGCATCTGTCTTCGTGCCGCCAGGCCAGGATGTGGCTATTCATATCGACCGTGAGTTGCAGATCGATTACGAAACCCAGGGCAGGAGAGTCCATTATGAGCGCGATTTTTCGCTCGGCTATGACATGCCGTAAACCGATTAGTGGTGTGGTGTTGTTGGCGATGAGTATCAGCCTGCTGAGTGGCTGTGCAACGTCAAAAGGCGACATGTGGGATGTAGAAGGTGCGCCTGCAATGCAAGAGCTGTGGCGACAAGGCGGTGCCAGTAGTGCGGGCAATGATTTGACGCAACGAGGGCTGCTGGACACGCGTAGTGAGCTACGCCGTGGCATCGGCGATGGTGCATTGACTGATCAACGGATTGATTACACCCGTTCAGCCGCTAACGAGATTTATAGTCAGTTTTCACGGTTACCAAACCCTGATTTGGTGATGTATGTGTTTCCGCATTTGGCGGGGGCCGACCCTGTGCCAATACCCGGATATTCAACTGTCTTCAGTCTGTATTCACGCCCTCAATACGCGATGCCAGGTGAGACAGCGCGACCTAGTCTTCCTAAGCCAACACGTGGCCATGTCAGTTTTGAATTGGTAGAAGCAAGCAGGTAGCAATGATCACAGGAGAGTGTGATGTCAGCCATTAATACGTTTATGAGCAATTTATTTCCACCAACTGGTAAAGGTGAGAATACGGCTGGCCAAAGTGATAAAGCTGCGGCTAGTCAGATGGCAATGCCGCTGTTGGAGCAAGTAGAGTCGCTATTGACGGATGAGAATAGTCGACCTCTCTCATTACCGCGAGGTAGGCCGATAACCGAAGAGAGCTTGCGTTTGGCTTACCGTAGAGCGCCTAGTTTTGCGTCACGTTTGCCTTGGGTTGAGTATCTCTCCGAGTCAGGCTGCTTTTTGCTAGAAGATGGCGTATCAGTGGGAGTTGTGGCGGAGATTATTCCTGTCCCAACAGAGGGCCGTAGTGAAGAGGCATTGGAAACTGTCAGAGACACTATTTGTTCAGCACTTCAAGACTGTCTGCCTGAGCACGATCACCATCCGTGGGTTCTGCAACTGTATGTGCGCGATGATACTGATCCGCGTCCCGACTTAGAAAACTTACGCGCTTACGCGCGTCCTGGATTGTTAGATACCGAGTTTACAAAAGCATGGCTGGCGAGCATGGATGCTCATATGCGTGCGATCGCAAAGCCTGGTGGGTTATTTGAGGATGATCGAGTCACTCAAACTCAGTGGCGTGGCCAGACACGGCGCACTCGTTTAGTGCTGTATCGTCGACTAGGTAGCGCTAAAGTAAAAATGGGAGAGCGAAAGGCGCGCTCGACTAACCCAGAAGATGCTGTGAATCATGTTTATGATCGCTTGGTGACTTCGCTTCAGCCGGCTGGTTTGTCATTTCGACGCTATGATGGCCGAGACTTTCATCGTTGGTTGATGCCACGCTTTAATCCTCGCCCCCGTATTTCTCCAGAGGATCCTCAACGTTTTTACAATGTGTTTGATTACCCTGATGATGATGGTCGCCTGCCCCAATACGACTTAGCAGAGGGTATGCTGGCCAGTTCACCTCATGGGGATGTTGAACGCGGGCTTTGGTACTTTGATGGAATGCCTCATGCCGTTGTACCTGTTGAAGAGATGCGACAGGTGCCCAAAATTGGACACATCACCGGAGAGGTAACTCGCACTAATGGTAAAAGCGGCGGAAAAATATCAAATGCGTTGCTGGATTTATTGCCTGAAGGTACTGAGGCTTGCTTGACTGTCGTTGCGACGCCCCAGGAGCGACTTGAAGATCAGCTTGATAAGCTTCGCCTGAAAGCCGTTGGCGGCACTGTGCAGGCTCAAAAAGTTCGAGAGGATTGCGATAAGGCACGGGGTTATTTAGGTGACGATCATAAGCTGTATCAGTCGTCTCTTGTGTTCTACGTAAATGGTGCCAATGAACGTGAGTTAGAGAAGCGATTCCTTGAATTAACGACGCGATTGACCAGCGCCCACCTAAAACCGGTCGATCCTGAAGATGAAGTAGCTGCTCTCAATAGTTATTTGAGATGGTTGCCTATGGCGTACGATCCTGAGCTAGATCGCTCTAGATGGTACACACAGATGAATTTTGTGCAGCATATTGCCAACTTGGCGCCCCTTTTTGGGCGTGCCAAGGGTACAGGGAATCCGGGGATTAGCTTTTTCAATCGTGGTGGTGGGACGTTTAATTTTGACCCGCTAAACCTGGATGACCGAGCGGCCAATGCGCATATGTTGATTTTTGGGCCCACCGGTGCAGGTAAATCAGCAACGTTGAACGGTATTCTCAGCCAAGTGATGGCCATTCATCGTCCGAGGCTCTTTGTCATTGAGGTCGGCAACTCCTTTGGCATGTTAGGTGACTACTTTCAGCGCAAGGGAATGACGGTAAACAAGGTGCGCCTGGCACCAGGCTCTGGTGCGTGCTTGCCTCCATTTTCAGAGGCTCATCGACTGCTGGATGCAGAGATGGAAGCTGCTCGATTAGAACGTGACCGCGAAGATCATAACCCCTACGAAGAAGCCTCTGTTGATACCCTCGTTAAGGATGATGATGACAAGGAGAGTGACGAACGAGACTTGATGGGGGAAATGGAAATCGCCGCCCGTTTGATGATCACAGGGGGAGATCCCAAGGAGGAAGCTCAGTTCCGTAGGGCAGACCGAAGGATGGTGCGTGATGCAATTTATCGAGCTGCTCGTACGTCTCATGCGTCTGGCCGTGCTTGTCTGACAGAAGATGTACGGCAAGCATTTCGTGAGATCGCAATTGACCCAGAACTGCCGGAGTCGGCCCATAATCGCGCTTATGAGATGGGCGAAAGCCTTGGCCTGTTTGTAGACGGTTTTGACGGTGAAGTATTTAACCGTGCTGGTAATGCGTGGCCTGAATGCGACGTTACTATCATCGACTTGGCCCACTACTCGCGGGAAGGCTATGAAGCCCAACTAGCTCTGGCCGTTATTTCGATCACGAATATGATCACCAATCTGGCTGAGCGCGAGCAATTCTCTGGTCGTCCCATTGTTCAGGCGATTGATGAAAGCCATATCGTGACGGTGAATCCACTGCTCAGCCCGTTCTTTGTCAAAGTTGGCAAGATGGGCCGTAAGCTTTCCCACTGGCTCTGGTTTGCCACTCAAAACTTAGAGGATTTCCCTGCTGCGGCAGAAAAACTGCTGAACATGGTTGAGTGGTGGATTTGCCTAACGATGCCGCCTGATGAAGTCGAGCAGGTGGCCCGTTTCAAGAGCCTGACACCTTCCCAGCGACAGTTGATGCTGTCGGCCACCAAAGTCAATAAGAAGTACACCGAAGGCGTCGTCTTATCGACACGCTTAGAGGCATTGTTCCGCGTTGTACCTCCCAGTTTATACCTGGCGTTAGCAGGTACGGAGGGAGATGAAAAAGCCGAACGTGATCGCGTGATGCGTGAGCTTAATTGCTCCGAGCTTGATGCAGCCATTGAGATTGCTCGTCGACTTGATGAAAAACGCGGGATTAGGGGGTGAGAACAGCTGCCCGCTACGGCTAGGCGGCAGTGCTGATGAGCATTTTCAATTATTGCTCCAGCCAAACGGAAAGGATAGATCAATAGAGTAGCAGTTCCTCACGTCCAGTCAGAGCAACATTACTTGAGCCATTGAGACTGTGTCAGAAAACCTATCGACTCCAATTAACGTTTTCTGCTGTGTCAGTACCTATGAATAGGGTTTGCTGGATCAGTCAATTTGCTGGAGTGATGGACATGCTGAGACAACCTTTCAACCTTTCTTCTTCGCGGTCTTCGGGGCATTGGCTGACCTCGCTGGCCGTCAGTGCTTTGTCCTTGTCACCGATGAGTGTACTGGGACAAGCAGCAATGATCGATGTGGCTCCGGCGATCAGTGACCTTACCAACAGCATTGAAGTGTTTACCACGGCAGGGATGCCCATGAGTAACGTTCCTGATGATGTCGCGGTCATTGAGCTTGATGCTCCAGCTCGTCTTGATGCTGAAATCTCGCAAGGGCTACCCAAGGATTCAGCTGCTGCGAAAGATGTGATGCTTGAGCGTATGCACTCTCCAGAGTGGGAACATGTGGTCATGCGTTATGGAGACCTCTATACAGGAGTGGCCCGTGCCTGGCTGCTGCGCGTCGAGAAACTCCCTGCTGTGGTCGTGGATGGACAATTTGTCGTATATGGCCAGCCTGATGTCACCGCAGCGGTCATGGATATCATGAGCCAGCGGGAGAGTACGCGATGATGAATAAACTGAGGCAGCTACTGCCCACAGTGATGTTTGCGGGGCTATTCGGGTTACTAATTAGCATTCACTCCCCGCAGGCTCATGCGATCAGTACGCAGTCAATTGTCAATTCTTCGTTGTCGAGCCAGTGCCTAGATTACAGTGTTGTTGGGGTCTGCATTTGGCTCGAATGTGACGAGAGTGGTTGCTGGGTTCAGACGTCGCTGCTGGTTCGACATTATGTGCCGGAACTAGTGGTCTCCAGCTATGAAAATACGGGGGAGAACCCGTGGTCTGATTTGATCGGAGAGTCGTACAACTTCTTTCCTGACTTGTTACTCGACTTGGCTCCTAACATTAGTGCTATAGGCGGTGGGCAAAACACCACGGAAGGGGAAGCTAGGTACCACCAAACATTACGATTTAAGAACACGGATGCAATCGGACACCCAGGAGCAACAGTTTTCAACGAATTCGCACGAGAGTTTGGATTGACCTGCCAAAGTGCCTCTCAACCATTCCGCCCGTACCACCTCTCAACGCTGGATGCTCTGGCATGGCGGTCAGGTATACCTGAGACCGTTTATCCAGAGGCGCTGATTCCCGGCAGTCGGGAGCTGGGGCAGACCGGAGACGTTTGGGGCAATGTCTATCCACGAAGCGGTTTTATTGGTCAGACCCATGATTATAAAGCTGCAGCGCTGATGGCTCAGCGGAGCGCAGATATTGTGACCCGTACCGGGCAGCCACACGTCTATACCCCGATGGTCAAAAACGCGCGTGATGGCTGGTGGCCACCTGGCCCTATTGTAGAAGGCAACCGTAATCACCGGTGGCAGCAGCTGCAACCGAATATGAGTCGTTCCTGCCGAGTTTGGCCGGACCGGAGTCCCCAAGATACCTATCACGATCGGCTGGCTGAGGATGGAGATTACGTCTTTGCTATGTGGAGCCGCTATCGCTGTTGCAAGCGACGTGGGGAAGATCTTTTAAGTAAAACAGGATGGTAGGGAAGGAGAACCCGAACATGAAACGACTCTTCTCACGTAGTTTGTTGCCGCTCGCTGCAGCCATGACGCTGATTGCTAGCCAGGGCTCTTATGCTCAATCTGCTGATCGGCTTTACTACCAGATTGGTGGTGCATCGCCTTTTTCTATTTCAGCGGGTCGAGGCCATAACCCTCATTCCACCGGTATTGGCGTGAGCTGGAATATGAATGCGTCATGCGGAAATTTTGATATTGGCGCAACGGTGTCTAATCAGCTGAATGGTTTGACGGATGGTTTTAAAAACATGATGGGGCAAGTTGTAGAAAATGCTCAAGGAGCGGTTGCCTCGTTGCCGGCAATGATTATTCAGCGAGCGAATCCAGGACTATATGACTTGCTGAGTAATGGTGTTCTTCAGGGGCGTATGGATTTTGATCGGTCAAAGCTCTCTTGTCAGAACATGGCTGATCAGATGGCCGACCTTGCCATGGGACAAGGCTTGCATCAGATGGCCGTCGCTGAAAACTGGCAATCAACAGCGCAGGGAACCAGCGATGTCGTCGCTGCACAACGGCAGGTCGAGCAGAGCGGTGGCAATCGTGGCGTTACCTGGGTAGGAGGACAGAAGCGGGGTGGCGAAGGGCAGGAGCCAATACGTGTTGTGACAGATACCGCTCGGGCAGGATACAACTTGCTGCATGGCCGAACTGATCCGACGTCTAATGAGGCTGTCTCAGGTGGTGGAAATGGGTGGGGGTCAGTCCCGACGAATAATGGTCAATGGATTGGCGGTGGCGGAACACCAGGGGCGGGCGGTGGGGCCGGTGGTGCTGAGTGTCGAGGTGGCATGTGTACTGTTTGGGCTACCCCCGAATCTGCATCAGAATGGACACGCTTGGTTATTGGCGACGATGATTTACAGACCTGTGAAAACTGCGAACAGCGACAGTCGCAGGCAGGCACAGGGCTGATGAGAGAGCTGGAGCGAGAGCAGGAAGCCGTTTTTCAGCGATTAGTAGACTTGGTAAACGGTAGTGCTTCGCCAACACCCGAAAACCTGCGTAACGTCTCTGCCGGAGATGGGTTCTCTGTCTCCCGCGGTGTGATCGAGTCTCTTCGTAATGATCCCCAAAGTAGTTTTCTTATTCATCGCTTAGCAAGCGAAATGTCGCTGGCTAGAACGCTAACAAAAGCCATTTGGGCACGGCGTATCTTGTTAGCTGGATCCAGCGATCCAGGAATCGCTAACAATGAACCTGGAATGAGTGCGTTAGACCGCCGTTTGGCAACGCTTGATCGTGATATTGATTCTCTGCAGTCTGAGATGGAAATTCGCAAGGCACTCGCGTCTAGCGCTGCGGGTATTGCCCTTGATCGGGCCAGCAATCGTGCCGCTGGTTCAAGTCAAGGAGAAGGGTCACGTCCAGGAGCGGTGCTAGATAGCCGAGGGCGTCCTACTAATGACAACGAGGGCGCCCCCTAATGACTAGACTTTCACTGCATCCTAAACGATGGCCATCTCTGCTAGTTGCCCTTGTGGCGCTAGTAGGGCTGGTAATTATCAGCGGTGTTATTGCCTCAGTCGGCATTCGAATCGCCGGTAGCGTACCGGCATTTCAGAGTGCCTGGCGTGAGGCAGGCTGGTGGTTGTTCATGTGGCGTGTTGCACTCTATGCGGCAATAGCGTTCGTCTGGTGGCGTTACCGCAAACCCAGAGTAGTAAAGCGCTTAGGCGATGCACCTGATGCCACGGATCGACTTCGGCGATTAGAGCGTGCAGCCATACTTCTAGTGTTGCTATTTGAAGTCCTGAATCTGCCGCGCTGGCTAGGGGGGGACGCATAATGTTAAACGCTCCACTAATCGTATTCGATTTATTCTCTAATGCATTACTTATGCTGGGCTGGCTGATTCAAAACGTCCTATGGGATGTGTTTACCCAGACCGGGCTGGCCGCTATTCCGTTCATTGCCCTAATTGTCTCTGAGTGGTACCGAGCGCGCCAGGAAGGTGATGATGAGGGAAACAAAGGTGTATTGAGCGTTAATCGCATTGAAACCCGGTTCTATGCGATGGCGTTGGTACTTTTGTTTACCTGCCAACCTATCTTAACCGTACAACTAACGACAGTTGATCACGATTTACAGCGAAGTCAGCAGTGTGGGACGAAGCAAATATCGAAGGGGCAGTGGGGAGAGTCCACGCTGAACTCCTTAGATGGCAAAGTGCCAAGCATTCCGGTCTGGTGGGCATTTGTGCATGCAGTATCTCACGGCATTACCGGTGCAGCTGTGGCAGCGATGCCGTGTTCGACGGACTTTCAATCGATCCGGACGGAGTTAGACCTGACGACTATTGACGATCCCGTATTACAGCGAGAAGTAGGAGAGTTTCAGCTAAGTTGCTTTGGTCCCGCACGCAATAAGCTGTTTCAGGAATCAGGTAGCGTAGACAGTAACCGCAGCCAAGATGTGGACTGGATTGGCAGCAACTATTTCCTGGAAACAGAAGGTTACTACGATAGTTTCCATGCTGGGCGTCCTGTACAGGGATTCCCATATAACGAAACACGCGATGCCTCTCGACCCAATACCGGGCCAGGCCAAGATGGGTATCCTACTTGCTCTGAGTGGTGGTCAGCGGGTGATGTGGGGTTGCGTGATAGATTGCATAGCCAGGTAGATGCCGGTCTTTGGGATGATATACGCAGTGTCTTTACAAGCTCAGATGCTGAAGACTACGTCATTCGACGGATGGTGAGCCCCCGCTCTGGCGCTGCCAATGGCAATTTAAATCAGGCTGTAGTGGGATACAGGGACTTGGATGGTGGAAGTGGTTTTGGGGATGCTACTGTTAAGGCAGGTGCTCTAATTGGCGGGGGAGTGGCTGCATTGCCGTTCCTATCGGGCCTGGATATGCTGAAGCAGGCACTACCGATGGTGCAGTCGATACTGGTTATGGCCGTTGTGATTTGCTTGCCCTTTGTGATGCTGATCTCCGGTTACTCTTTTAAAGTAGCGGGAGTCGCCACCTTTGGGCTATTCGCTACCTGGTTCTTGAGCTTCTGGTGGGAAGTAGCTCGATGGATGAGTTCCAACCTAGTAGAGCTTATCTATAAAAGTGATGCCGCTAAAATGAGCTGGTTGTCAGCCGCCAACAATATGTATGACCGCATGGTGCTGATGTTTGTAGAAGGCACGATGTATATGGTATTGCCAGCACTTTGGGTGGGCGTGCTGGGCTGGGCTGGGATGAAAGTTGGAAGTAGTGTTGGTAATGCAGCTGGCGATGGTGGTAAAGGAGCTAAGGGGGCAGGAGAGGCAGGTGGAAGTAAGGCTCAGTCAATCGGGACTGGTGGGAAAAAGAGTCTGTGAATATAAACGTGTAACTGCCCACGACTGAGAAATCTTTTTATCGTGGGTGTACAAGTGTTCCAAGAAAAACTTAAAGCCATGGCCAGTAAAGCTGGCCATGTTCTTACTGTCTTCTAGAGGTACGTACGATCACCACCAATAGACCCATTTTCTATAAGATCGTTTTCAAGTAGATCATTTTCTATGAGGTCATTTTCCAGAAGCCCATGTTTCAAGTGATCAGGAGAAGAATCAGCAGCAGCTTGCATCATTCCATGCGCGACAACGGCTGCAACAGTGACACCACCACCGATCACTTTTCCAGTGCCACGTGCAATTTTCCACCAGCCTTCACGCGTAGTGGCAGTTTTGACAGTTGATTTGGCAGTGTCACAGACTGAGTCCCGCAATTCACTGAGGGAGTTCCGTGGGCTTGCGTTGGCATGACTGCCATCTGACCAGCCGTCTGGCTTACTTTCGCGATCTGGGGCGCCAGTGGTGACAGTTTTTACGGCTGAGTTAGCAACTCCTATTGCAGCATCACGCAATACTCTGAGAGAGTCCCCAGTATTGGCGCGTGTATGCCAGCCATCAGACCAGTCGTTTGTTTTGTCGTGTTCTTCCATATCACCACCTCTCTGGTGATCACAACCATTTTCCCTAGAGTAGCACACCGCGCCTGAGCGGCAAGCGGCGGTGCTGGTCTTGTAGGAACATCGTATCTGGATAATCCCCTTCTCCTTATTTCCTCTTTCAACCTTTTGCCTGAGCTATTTCCCTTCCCCTCGTTGGAGAGAATATCTGCGCATGTGAATTAACTCACGAGCGTAACAAGAACAAGTTAAAAGGCCTGAGTCCGGTGCTGTACCGAAATCAGGCCTTTTTTATCCGAAGCGGGATCCAGTGGTTTAAAATCTGATGGCCAAGCCACTCCTCCCCATGTCCCAGGGAGAGAACAACCTGGCCCTTACAGGCTATCAATTGCTTTGTCTGCAATGGAATAATTTAAGAATGCCAATACACGAAGACTAGCTATCTAACAATTTTTATATCAAGTTATTGATCCCTATGGCTATTATCAATAGCGAACGAAAAGATAGCTTCCACTGAAGACTTAAGGTATATCTGTCAAATCATCAGGAATGAATTTTTCCTTTGTAAAGCCGATGGAACAACTCTGGGCTGGTTAGTACTCTGGGATCCAGAAGCTTAGAAGCCTGCTCAACCGAAAGTAATCCAGACTCGACGACCACCTGATAGATGCTCTTTCCATCTTGTTCCGCTTTTTTTGCAATGTCTGACGCTGTCTTATAATCGAAGAGTGTTGCAATGACAGTGGAGAGTGCAAGAGAATTTTCTGCGTCCTTAGCGCAACTTTCCTGGTTGGCGATGAGCTTTTCAAGGCACTTCTTGCTAAATAGTGGCAAACACTCCGTCAGTAGGCGGCTGGATTCAGAGAAGCAGTTAAGAATTAGTGACTCCCAAACGTTAAGCTCCAGCTCCCCCTCACAGGCACGAGTGATACTGAGGTCATTGCCCAGGATCCGAAAATAGACCTGAATGGCCATCTCCGGTATGACGGGGTTAACTTTTCCGGGCATGATGGATGATCCCGGCTGGACCGCTGGCAGTTTGATCTCGGCCAGGCCGGCCCGTGGACCAGATGCCATTAACCGCAAGTCGGAGGCCAGCTTATTCAGCAAGTTTGCTGTCGTCTTGAGGGCGGCCGAGACAGAGACCCAGAAATCGGCGTTCTGAAGACCATCAAAGAAGTTGTGCTCCGGAGTAAAGTGGATGCCGGTATTTTCCGAGAGCGCTTGGTAGAACGCTTCTTTATATCCGGGAAAAGTGCCGAATTCCGTACCGATGGCCGTCCCTCCCATCGGGAGTTCCACACAGTGGCGACGTACTTCCGATACGAGGCGCGCCGATCGCTCGAAAGCGCAGCGGTAGCCGCTAAACTGCTGCCCCAGGGTTAGAGGCAATGCATCCTGCAAGCAGGTTCTTCCCAGCTTTACCACGCCTGCGAATTCCACTTCCTTCTGGCCAAGGTCTGCGGCGAACCGTAGAAGGCTTTTTTCGAGGTCGCCTAGTACCCCGTATGCAGTCATCTTCATTGCCGAAGGAATGACGTCATTGGTGGATTGGCACATATTGATATGAGTATTCGGGTGTACCGCTTCGTAACCTTTTTTTCCTGTCAATATCTCGTTCGCACGATTTGCGAGAACCTCGTTGACATTCATATTTGTCGAGGTTCCCCCTCCTCCCTGGTAGATGTCTAGTGGAAACTGGGCTGCTTTGTGCGAGTCGATAAATTCATCGGCGGCCTGGACAATCGCAGAGAGTTGCTCATCACTTAACGCCGCAACGCGGTGGTTCGCAATGGCCGCGGCCTTCTTGATTTGTAGTAAGCTATCGATATAGCGGGGTATATCGGCTACAGTCATTCCCGAGATCGAAAAATTTTCGAGAGCGCGCTGGGTCTGGATGCCGTAGTAGTAGTCATCCTCGATTTGCCTGCTGCCCAAGGCATCATTTTCGGTACGCATGTAGAATCCTCTGTTATCTGTAAGGTTAGAAAGGGCCATAGCCAATCATTGAGGCGATTGAAACAAGCGTAATTGCTGTAGAGAACAGAATGAGGTAAAGCGGGCCGAAGAACCTGAGCCACTTGAGGTAAGGAATACCCGCTACAGAAAGGATAGCGATCAAGGCACCATTGGTCGGGAAGATAAAGTTGGACATTCCATCACCGAGCTGCGAAGCCAGGATTGCGACCTGCCGATTGACCTCCATAATGTCGGACAGAGGGATAATGATCGGCATGGTGATCGCAGCCTGACCACTGCCAGATGGAATTAGGAAGTTAATCGTCGTCTGCACGAGGAGGATGAGCGTCGCCCCTGCTTGTCCACTGACTCCACCAATGAGCCCGGCAAGATAATTGATGACGGTATCAATCACCTGTGACTCATCCATGACGAACAGAATGGAGCGAGCGAAAAATATCACCATCGCTGCAATCATCATCTCTGACATGCCGCGAGAAAACATATGGCAGATACGATTGGGGCCTGCCCCGTATGCCAGGCCGACGAAGATGGCCATGGCAATGAAGGTGGCCGACATCTGCGAGAAAGAGAATCCGAGATTGATGCTTCCGTAGATCAGGAATGCAAACATTCCCAGAAAAACGATCGCTGCTCTTTTCAGTGCTGGCGACATATTGGAGTTTAGGGTCTCAACCTCTTCGAACTTGATGGGAAGGTCGTGGACAATAGAGCGAGTAGGATCAGACTTGACCTTCTTGGCATCCTGAATTCAACTAATAAGTGCAGCACCTGCGGTTTCTAGTGCTCCTGAATATTCTCCTAAAAACACCTGGGCTGGG
>NZ_JABUZA010000024.1 GCF_014897985.1 Halomonas colorata | reverse complement strand
TTAATGTTACCAACATTCGACTCGATGACCGGAGCCGCTTGCCTCAGCGAGGAAGGCGTATTCTACGCATTTCCTGGCGTTTGTCAACCGCTGTTTTCAGCGAGTGAAGTGAGCGACGTAAATCTCGCTAACCTCCTGACAAACCGAAGGTTTTCACCTTCATCTACCGCTGGTAACGCTTGGCGTCTCCGGCAGCGGATGCGTACTTTACGGATTCGCCAGGACTTTGGCAAGCACTATTTCGAAAAGTTCACTCAGCCCATAAAAAAAGCGGCAAGACTCGTTTTATGGAGATGCTCCACACAATGAGCCTGCCGCAAACCACCGAACAGAGTACTTAGTTAACAGTACTTCACTAACAGCATGTAACTGCTAGTCATGCATTAGCTATCTATCAGATTTCAAACCCCAGCCCGAAATCTTCGCTGGAGATGGCCATCAAACTTGTAGCACCCGCCTGGATCATTTGCGCATGCGCTTTAGTGCGCGGCAATAACCGCTGATAGTAAAAACGTGCGGTATTGAGCTTGGCGGCATAAAACGCCTTGTCATCGCCTTCAAGAGACATGGATGCCTGCTTCGCGGCACGGGCAAACAGGTAGGCAAGCGCTACATAGCCGGAATACATCAGATAGTCGACACTTGCTGCACCTACCTCTTCACGATCTTGCATCGCCTTCATACCAATTCCCATGGTCAGCTCACCCCATTCGGCATTGAGCTTGGCCAACGGCGTAATAAATTCCTTAAGAGCAGGATTATCGGCTTCGGCTTTACAGAACTTGTGAATCTCTTTGGTGAATACCTTAAGCGACTCGCCCTGACTCATAAGCACCTTGCGCCCCAGCAGGTCTAACGCCTGGATGCCGGTAGTGCCTTCATAGAGACGAGTAATACGCGCATCGCGCACTAGCTGCTCCATCCCCCACTCTTTAATAAAACCGTGGCCGCCAAAAATCTGTACCCCTTCATTAGTGCTTTCAAAACCGACTTCGGTCAGAAACGCTTTAACGATAGGCGTTAGCAGCCCGAGCAAGGTCTCAGCACGCTCTTTATCTTCACCTGGTTTGCCATGCTCCACCGTATCCAACAGTTGGGCGGCATACAGCACCAGCATACGTCCGCCTTCGGCAAAGGCTTTTTGCGTTAGCAGCATACGGCGCACATCGGGGTGGACGATAATCGGATCAGCGGGCTTCTCTGGCGCCTGCTTACCCGAAAGGCTACGCATTTGCAGGCGGTCGCGAGCGTAACTGAGCGAGTTCTGGAAACTGGCTTCAATCAAGCCAAGCCCCTGGATACCCACGCCCAGGCGCGCGGCGTTCATCATGGTAAACATACACGCCAGCCCTTTATTGGGCGGACCTACCAGATAGCCGGTCGCGCCATCAAAGTTCATCACGCACGTTGCGTTACCATGAATCCCCATCTTGTGCTCAAGGGAGCCACAGGTGACGCCATTGCGCTCTCCGGGGTTGCCGTCGGCGTCGGGTAAGAACTTGGGCACCACAAATAACGAAATACCTTTCGAGCCTTCTGGTGCATCAGGCAGTTTCGCCAACACCAGATGCACGATATTTTCTGCCAGGTCATGCTCACCGGCCGAAATAAATATCTTGGTACCGGTAAGCGTATAAGCGTCCCCATCAGCAGGCACCGCACGGGTCTTGATCAGACCTAGATCAGTACCACAGTGAGACTCAGTCAAACACATGGTGCCAGTCCACACCCCTTCAACCAGCTTGGTTAAATAGGTGCTTTGCTGCTCATCCGTACCATGGTGACGCAGTGCGTCGGCCGCCCCATGCGAAAGCCCTGGGTACATACCCCAGGCCAGGTTGGTCGCGCAGATCATTTCCGAAAGCATCATGGCCAATGACGGTGGGAGCCCCTGCCCCCCATGCTCAGGGTCGGCCGCCAGACTGGGCCAGCCACCTTCAACATACTGCTGGTACGCCTCTTTAAAACCGTTAGGTGCTTTGACCTCACCCCCTTCTAGCCGGCAGCCTTCTTCATCACCACTTTGATTAATGGGCAGTAGTACATCACGCGCAAAACGCGCGCCTTCTTCCAAGATGGCGCTTACTACATCGGACGAAGCATCGTCACCGCTGGGCAATGCGGCGTAATGCGCAGGGTAATCGAGCATCTCGTCCATTACGAAACGCATATCACGTAGAGGGGCCTGATAACTGGGCATCGCACTTCTCCAAAGCTGGGGGGCTGAAAGCAGCACTAGGTTTAGAAGCGGCTTTCAAACACATGTTTGAAAACTAGCGCTCCCCACGTTTCGAGTCAAGCGAGCGTTTGAATTTAACCGCCGATTTGGCTCATTCTTTGGTCGAAGTACTGATGAGTAGCCACTTAAAAAGCAAAAACTCGCCAGCGTAATCGCTGGCGAGTTCTCGTTTAAACAACCCCTGCATAATTACCAGATACGGATACCGCTACTGCATACGGATACCGCCATCCAGGCGAATTACTTCTCCGTTTAGCATCGGGTTTACAATAATCTGCTCGGCCAACTGAGCAAACTCAGCCGCCTTACCCAGACGCTTGGGAAACGGCACGGCGGCAGCGAGTGCCTGGGCGGCCTCATCGGGAATTTCACTCATCATCGGCGTTTCGAACACACCTGGTGCAATTGCCATCACACGGATTGCATGCCGGGAAAGCTCTCGAGCAGCGGGCAAGCTCATCCCTACTACGCCCGCTTTAGAACCGCTGTAAGCACACTGCCCCACTTGTCCATCAAAAGCGGCAATAGAGGCCGTATTAATAATCACCCCACGCTCACCGCTTTGCGTTGGTGTATTTTTCGCCATTGCCGCAGCCGCTAAACGCATAACGTTAAAGGTGCCTACCAGATTAATGTGAATGGTTTTCGCATAGGCTTCAAGATCAGCAGGATTGCCCTCGCGATCCACCAGCTTGGCGACACTGACCACACCAGCACAGTGAATAACCCCGGAAAGCCCGCTCTGCCCGCCGAACGCAACGGCGGTATCGAACGCCTGCTGCATTTGTTCAGAAGACGTAATATCAGCCATACAGGCTTTGGCTCGCTCGCCGAGCTTGGCGGCATGACTGGTGACGCTGTCATTTAAGTCGCAGAGCACCACCTTGGCGCCAGCGGCCGCCAACCGCTCAGCGGTTGCAGCGCCTAGCCCCGAGGCGGCACCGGTTATCAAAAACGTGCCTTCCTTTACCTGCATAATGACTCTTCCTTAATTGATTATTTGTTATGGCTGGCTTGCTCAGCCGCTTGAGCACGCAGCTTGAAGCGCTGAATTTTACCGCTAGGCGTTTTAGGCAGCTCTTCCACAAACTCGATCACGCGGGGGAAGGCATGGGTCGATAGCCGTTCACGTACCTGCTGACGAATTTCCTCAGCCAGAGCATCACTGGCCTCATAGCCATCGCGCAGCACAATGTAGGATTTAATGACCTCACCACGAATATCATCCGGCTGACCAACGGCCGCCGACTCCGCCACGGCGGGGTGAGTCATTACGCTGTTCTCCACATCAGTAGGTCCTACCCGATAGCCAGCGGTAGTAATAATGTCGTCGTCACGGCCCGCAAATTGAAACGAGCCATCCTGATTACGAATCACCACATCGCCGGTTAAGTAATAGCCCTTCACGAAGGGGTCTTTTTCCTGCCAGGTGTAGCCTTGGAAAAAATGCGCAGGAGACTTGGCAATATCAACAGCCAGAACGCCCGGCTCCCCCGCAGGCAACTCGTTATACTCCGCATCAAGAATCGCCAAGCGATAGCCAGGCAGAGGCACCCCCATCCCGCCAACATGCTTAGGATGCTCAAGAGTATGGTGATTGTTGCAGGTCATTCCCGTTTCGGTTTGGCCATAGTGGTCCATTACCAAGCAGCCCAGCGATCTTTCTACCCAAGTGACTACCTCCGTATTAAGAGGCTCACCGGCTGAACTCGCCGCGCGCAGTTCCAAGGTTTGATGGGCATCATCGAAAAGGCCTGAAGCCTTCATTAAACGATAGGCGGTGGGCGCGGCGGCAAAGTTGGTAATCCGGTGGCGTTTCATAAAATCGAGCGCGCCTTCGGCACTAAAGCCCGCTTCACAAAAATGTGTGGTAACGCCAAGCAGCAGCGGCCCGGCAATCGCATAGTAGAGACCATAGGCCCAGCCGGGATCTGCCATATTCCAGAAACGGTCGTCGCTACGCAGATCGATGGCAAGTTCCATGTACAGCGCAAAGGCGGTCATTGCCGAAAGGGGCACGGCCACGCCTTTGGGCTTCCCCACGGTTCCGGAGGTGAACATCTGCAAAAAAGGCTGGCCTGGATCAAGCCTGGGGGGTTCACTCGTCATGGGCGCATGCGCCAGGGCAGCCTGCCAGTCCTGGTCATCTGTATGTTCAGGCGTCGCACCGCCTACCGCGAGCATTGGCGGGCATTGGCTTAAACCATCGAATTTAAAGCGGTTAGCGTGATCGGTAATCACCAGCTTGGTGTCGGCTCGGCCGAGCCGATAGTCCACCGCATCAGGGCCAAATGCCGTAAACAGCGGCTGATAAACGGCACCAATGCGCCACGTTGCCAACACGGCCACTAGCAATGCCGCTGAGCGGGGCAACATGCAGGCGACGCGATCACCCTCTTTCAGGCCTTGGGCGAGCAGCCAACCAGCCAGGTGGGAGCTTTGTTGATCCAGCTCAGCATACGTCAACGTATGCGTTACCCCTTGAGTATCTTCATGTACCAGCGCCAGCACATCGCCACGCCCTTCCCGAATATGTCGGCCGCAGCACGCTTCAAAGGCATTGAGCTTGCCGTCCTGACGGTCATCTAACCTGGCAATCATTTGATCAGTTGAGAAACGTTTAAGGTACTCCGAATACTCGGGAAGTGATGCCGATATCTCTGTCATGATGGCTCTCTTATGTTGTTGGTAATGAGCAGTCTTGATACAGAAGGAAGGCAGCGTTCTACGTT
Organism: Halomonas colorata; assembly: GCF_014897985.1. Taxonomy (GTDB): domain Bacteria; phylum Pseudomonadota; class Gammaproteobacteria; order Pseudomonadales; family Halomonadaceae; genus Vreelandella; species Vreelandella colorata. The sequence continues at coordinate 61,162 of NZ_JABUZA010000024.1, read as the reverse complement.
ATACTTTTTATTTTCAGTTTACGTTAACGGAAGCCTTGAGATACTCACACGCTAAAAGCAATCCGCTGGAAGCGCAAGCTATCCACAGCGTTTTAACGCTTATACGTTGGTCGAGGAAAATAAAAACAGGTAAGACTCGCCAAGAGCGGCGCATCAATAATGAGTAACGCTTTAGCGAGCCATGATCATGGCGACCAGCTCATCGGCAAGGTCATCCGGAGTACGCGCTCCGTTAGGGTCGTACCAGCGTACGGTCCAGTTCAAAGCCCCTAGCACAAACCGCGAGACGAGAAAGCGATCACCGTGAATAAGCCCCGCCTCCAGCGCATCGTCAATCACCTGTACCCAAAGCGCTTCATAAGCATCTCGAAGATGGCTTAAATGCGCGCTGGCCGCCGGGTCGAGCCGGCGCCATTCAAAAAGCGCGACGACATGCGCATTGCGATCCGCAAACAGCGTTTCCAGATGAGCACGGGCCATGACGCGCAAGCGGGTTTCCGGGTCAGCCGAGCAGCGCTCTATCGATTGACGGGCGATCATCAGGGCATTCTGCGTGCCCTCTTCAATGACGGCGGCCAGAATTTCCTGCTTGTCTTTAAAGTGGTGAAACAGGCTGCCCGATTTAATTCCCATTTCCTGCGCCAGCATGCGCACGGTAGTGCGATCAAAACCTTCTTGTACAAATAGCTGAGCAGCCAGCCGCGTTAGCTCCTTGCGGCGAGGTGATGCATTCATTACATTCATATAATTCACACTAGCGCTTGCTTGGTTACCCAGAGAAAACCACAGCCCCGCCAGTGGGTCAACGCATCGCTTGCCACTCAGCCTGATAATCATAATAAATTGAAAGGAGTTAGATCATGAGTAACCCTACCGACATCGTGTTTCTTGCCGCCACACGGACTCCAATGGGAGGCATGATGGGCAGCTTATCCAGCATGAGCGCCCCTGAGCTAGGCGCGGCGGCGATCCGCGCCGCCATTGAACGTGCCGGCATTACGCCAGACGTTATCGATGAAGGCATCATGGGCTGCGTCCTGCCCGCTGGCGTTAAACAGGGGCCTGCCCGTCAAGCCATGCGCCAGGCCGGTATTCCGGATGCCTGCGGCGCCACTACGATCAACAAACTATGCGGCTCAGGCATGAAGGCCGCCATGCTCGCCCATGACCTGATTAAAGCGGGAAGCGGTGAAATTCTTCTGGCTGGGGGTATGGAGTCCATGTCCAACGCGCCCCATGTGCTTACCAAGGCACGCGGCGGCTATCGGCTAGGCCATGGCGAGCTCAAGGACCATATGTTTTTAGACGGCCTGGAAGACGCTGAAACGGGCAAGCTGATGGGCGTATTTGCCCAGGATATTGCGACCCAGCGCGACTATAGCCGCGAGCGCCTAGACGACTTCGCGATTGCCTCGCTTGAGCGCGCCATGGAAGCCACGAATGCCGGCCATCTGGCGGCTGAAATGGTGCCTGTCACGGTATCCACGCGCCAGGGCGAAACGCGAGTTGAGCACGACGAGCAGCCTTTTCAGGCCAAGCTGGATAAAATTCGCCAGCTGCGCCCGGCCTTCGCCAAAGACGGCACGATTACTGCCGCCAATGCCAGTTCGATCTCCGATGGCGCCTCAGCGCTCATACTGGCAAGCCAGGCAGCGGCAGACCGGCATGGCGCAAAGCCGCTGGCCAGAATGCTGGGCCACGCCACTCACTCACGTCATCCGAGCGAATTTACCATTGCCCCGGTTGGCGCCATCGAAAAGCTGTTGAAAAAGCTCGACTGGGATGTAAGTGATGTCGACTTATTTGAAATCAACGAAGCTTTTGCCATCGTCACGCTGATGGCAATGGATGATTTAGGCTTACCGCACGAAAAGGTAAACGTGTTTGGTGGCGCTTGTGCTCAAGGCCATCCGATTGGCTCAACCGGCTCACGAATTATTGCCACCCTTATTCATGCCTTGCGCACAAAAGGCGGTAAACGCGGCATTGCGAGCTTATGTATTGGCGGAGGCGAAGCGACGGCAGTCGCGGTTGAACTGATAGACTGATACGCCAAGTGCTAGCCAACGCCTTTCTATCCGAAAGGCGTTGGCCCTAGTCAGGCTACCCTACTCTTCGAAGTTCAAAGGTAAGAGTAAGGAGCCGAATGACGTCTTACCCAAAGCGTCCGGTAATATAGTCGTGGGTACGCTGATCTTGAGGGTTGGTGAATATCTGATCCGTGGTATCCACTTCCACCAGGTCGCCCATATGGAAGAAGGCGGTGCGGTCTGCAACACGGGCGGCCTGCTGCATATTATGGGTAACCATCACGATGGTATAGCTCTCGCTTAGCTCATCGATCAGCTGCTCTACTTTCGCGGTCGCAATGGGGTCGAGTGCAGAGCAAGGCTCATCCATCAGAATAATATCCGGGCTTACCGCCACGGTACGCGCAATACACAAACGCTGCTGCTGACCACCAGAAAGCCCCGTGCCGGGCTTATCCAGGCGATCTTTTACCTCTTCCCAAAGTCCTGCGCGGCGCAGGCTGCTCTCGACAATATCATCAAGCTCTGCCTTGCGGCGCGCCAAACCATGCAAGCGCGGTCCGTAGGCAATATTTTCATAGATGGATTTGGGGAACGGGTTAGGCTTCTGGAATACGATGCCTACCTGGGCGCGAAGCAGTACCACGTCGCGATCAGGTGCATAGATATCGTTTTGATCCAGGGTAATTTTGCCTTCAACCCGGCAGATATCAATCGTGTCATTCATACGGTTCAAGCAACGTAAAAATGTCGATTTACCGCAGCCCGAAGGGCCGATAAAGGCCAGCACTTCGTTTTCATAGATATCCAGATCGATACCGTTAATCGCCTGAGCGTCACCGTAGAAGACTTTGACATTCTCGGCGTTCATTTTGACTTTATCTTTGGCTTTGCTCACGCGGCTTTCACCGCCGCCAACGCTTACTGAAGATGTTGCCATAGGCTGTGCAGGAATATTCACTTACCACCTCGTTTCGAATTTTTTACGCAACCAAATCGCCAACGCATTCAAGCTCAGCATTAACCCTAGCAGCACAATAATGGCTGCCGACGTGCGCGCTTCAAAGAAATTACGTAGCTCATTGCCCTGCCATAGGTAAATCTGTACCGGCAAGGCGGTTGATTGATCTAACGGTGTGCCCGGTACGTTAGCCACAAACGCGTTCATACCGATCAGCAGTAGCGGTGCCGTTTCACCCAGCGCCTGAGCAACCCCTAGAATGGAGCCAGTTAAAATGCCCGGCAATGCCAGCGGCAGCACGTGATGAAATACCGTTTGCACCCGCGATGCCCCTATGCCCAACGCCGCTTGACGAATAGACGGCGGGATTGAGCGCAGTGAAGCGCGAGTAGCGATAATAATAGTCGGCAGCGTCATCAGCGTCAGTACCAAGCCACCTACCAATGGCGCCGAGAGGGGCAAACGTAAATAACCGATAAATATCGATGCGCCCAGCAAACCAAATACGATAGAAGGCACTGCCGCCAGGTTATTGATGTTGATTTCAATCAGGTCGGTCAGGCGATTTTTAGGCGCAAACTCTTCCAGATAAATCGCGCTTGAGACCCCCAGCGGCACTGACAACGCAATGACGACCATCATCATAAATAGCGAGCCCATAAAGGCGCCAGCCAAGCCTGCCGAAGCCAGCGAACTGCGGGAATCGGTATTTAAAAACAGCGAGGTGCTAAACGAATTACGAATAACGCCCTGTTCATCAAGCTGGTCGGCCCAGGCACGGGTTTGAGCACTTAGCTGCTGACGGGCATCGGGCAGGTCACGATCAATATTGCCTTTGATCCACACATCCACGTTTGCGCTTGCCAACATCTTAAGTTCAACGGTCTGGCCGAGCAGCGATGGGTCTTCCACAAACCGGTCACGCAGTGCATAACGCTCGCCGGAGGTGACCAGGGCCCGCAAATCTCTTAGCTGACGTGGCTCAACCTCTTCACCCAGCGCGTCTTCAACGGCGCGATCAATAATCGCTTGCCAGTTCACCAGGCCAGCTCTAGTCATCCACTGCGTGTAACGCTCATCAAACGCAAACTGGCTTTCACCGCTTTCACGTTCAGGTTTTGGCTCAAGCTCAATCACTTCAGGGTCAAAATATACGTCTACATAAAACGTTGCCTGCCAAAAGGCGGGCACACCGCGCATAAGAATACTGGCAAACAGGATAGCCACCAGCGTCATGCCGGTAATTACCGCCATCAGACCCAGGCGCCGGAATACGTTCTCCTTGCGGTGACGCTTCGCCAGCGATTTTTCAATCGTCATAAGCCGGTGCTGACGACGCTGCTCAATCGATATGGACATAGTCACTTACTCGTATTGCTGGCGGTATTTACGCACGACAACCAGTGCGATGACGTTTAACCCCAGCGTGATAACGAAGAGGGTAAGACCCAAGGCGAACGCGACAAGCGACTGCGGGCTTGCGAAGTCCATATCCCCGGTCAACTGATTGACGATCGTGACGGTAATGGTCGAAACGGCCTCAAAAGGATTGGCATGCAGCACGGGGTTATTACCCGCAGCCAATACCACGATCATGGTTTCACCAATCGCCCGGCTCGCCGCCAGCAAAAATGCGCCCACAATGCCTGGAAGTGCGGCAGGTAGCACCACCTGACGAATCGTTTCTGATTTGGTTGCCCCCAGGCCCAGCGCGCCATCGCGCAGTGATTTAGGCACCTGGGTAATAATGTCGTCAGAAAGCGAGGAAACGAACGGAATAATCATGATCCCCATTACCAGGCCCGCCGTCAGCGCGCTGGTCGTGCGAATATTGATACCGATCAGGTCACCGACGCTGGACAGGAACGGCCCCACTACGATCAATGCAAAGAAGCCGTAAACAATGGTCGGAATACCCGCCAGAATTTCGATCACTGGCTTGGCTACGTTACGCAGCCAAGGGGGTGCATATTCCGCCATGTAAATAGCGGTCATCAGGCCCACAGGAATGGCGACCAGGAGCGCGATGGTACTGACCATCATCGTTCCCCATAAAAGCGGCAGTAAACCAAAATCGCCCTGACTTGAAGTACCCGCCGTGCTGAACCGGGGGTTCCAGACCGTGCCAAAAAAGAACTCTGCGGGGCTGATGAAGCTAAAAAACCGCAGCGCCTCACCCAGCATGGAAAGCACAATGCCAATAGTGGTAAAGATGGCCACGGCAGAGCTTGCCGCCAAAGCAAACATGATAACGCGCTCTACCTGATTACGGGCGCGCCAGCTAGGCGAGATGCGCCGCCGGGCAACAATCAGGCCGACCACGACCAGTACGGCCATCAAGGCGACCAAACTAAAGTTCTCAATAGTTTGCAGCCTTGCCATATGTGCCGCGGCGGCTAGCTCTTCAGAGCTTCCCCCACCAGACACACCCTGTCCGTTGGCCAATGCGGTCACACGACGCAACAGGGTTTGTAACTCACGATCACTAAGCCCTGCCACCAAGTCGACTGGCAACTGCTGAGTGACTAGCATATCGATTAACTGTGGCGCCAAAAAAGACCACAACAAGAAGATGGCCAGTGCGGGTAGTCCACACCAAAGGGCTACCAGCACACCATAATAACCGGGCCGAGAATGCATCCGTACATCGTGCTCTGCCGCAACCGCGCGACTGCGAGTCAAGCCCAAGTGGTATGCCAAGGCCATCATTACCAGCAGCGTGGCTATCAAGGCAAGGTTGCTCATTATTTCTCCGCCTTTGACTTCCTACGTTTAAACGCCAGCATCAACGCTTCGATGCTGGCGTAAAACAGACCTAATTAACTTGAAAACCTGAACCGTTCAGCTTACTCGGCAGTGGCTACCGTGCGTGACTGAAACTGTTCTAGCGCTTCGGCGCGCTCTTCTTCATCCATAGGAATCAAGCCAGCGTCTTCCAGCGGGCTGCCGTAGCCAGAGATCATTTCATTCAGGAAGAACTCAGTGTATTCAGCCAGGCCAGGAATCACGTCCAGGTGCTCGCCCTTCACGTAAAAGAACAGCGGACGTGAAACTGGGTACTCGCCAGAACCGATGGTTTCCAGGCTCGGCGTTACGCCGTCAACGGTTGCAACCTGTAGACGGTCACGGTTTTGGTCATAGAAGCTCAGACCGAAAACACCTACCGCGTCTTCCTGAGCATCCAGGCGGGCCAGCGTTTCAGTGTAGTCGCCAGCGATTTCTACGATACGGCCATCGCCACGCAGGTTGTTACAGGCGTCGTCTTCCACTTCAGCCACAGTATCGCAGCCTGGGTGCACTACTTTCTCTTCGAATACTTCGCGGGTGCCATGGTTGGAGGCAGGAATTACCAGAACGATTTCCTGATCCGGGAGGCTTGAGTCAATTTCAGACCAGCGGGTGTAGGGGTTATCAACCAGTTCGCCATCTTGCGGCAACTGTGCAGCGGCTGCTTTGAATACGTGCTCAGGCGTCAAGGCAAACTCGGCGCGGTCAAGACGCGAGGCGAATACAATGCCGTCATAGCCAAATTTGATTTCAAGAATTTCGTTAACGCCGTTCTCGCCACAGCTTTCGATTTCGCCGCTGCGGATTGGACGTGAAGCATTAGCGATATCAATAGTGTTTTCGCCAACGCCTTGGCAGAACTGGCGCAGACCGCCGCTAGAACCACCAGAACCAACGACCGGCGTGTTGAACTCAGAGTAAGTATTACCGAACTCTTCCGCTACGATACTTGCAAACGGCAGCACGGTAGAAGAACCCGCAATCTGGATAGTGTCACGTGCCATGGCGGCGGTTGAGACACTGGCGGCTAGACCGGCTACTACTGCAACACTTAGCATCTGCTTTTTCACGTCGAGCTCCCCTTTGGTTTTAATATCCGGTCAGCCACTGCTTACCGAAAAATTGGCCTTCTGGCCTTTCACAAAGAGGAGTTTGCACACAAACGATTGCAGAAATATGACAGTCAAAAAAATCTTGGCAAAGAGGCCGAACGATCTACAGCAACAGCCCGGCTGCTGCTGTACATAGCGCAAAGGAAGCGTATTGAAGCAGGCGCCTATCAAGGCGATGGGTAATCTTGTCGGCGTCAGGTTGCCAAACAAAGCTAGACATAACGGGCAGGTTTAACCGTTAGCAGTCGCACGCCCACATTCCCAAGCAAGGAAGCACCCAGCATGGTCAGCACCATTGGCCACAGGTGCGCCACTTCAAATGCCCCGACCAGAAAGCCTGCCAGCGCCCCACAGCTAAACTGAATGCCTCCCAATAGGGCGGTGGCCGTTGCGCTGATATGCCCAAAGTGATCCAGCAGGGACGAAATCGCATTGGGGGTAATCAGACCGATCATTCCCGTAAAGAGCATAATCAACGGCACAACGGTATAAAGCGATGCCATATTCAGCGCCGTCACCAACACGAGTGCCAGCGCCGCCACAAGCTGTACCGTTAACCCCAGGCGTAGATTTTGTTGCGGCGTGCGCTTGCGCAATAAATGGATATTGACGCGATTGGAGAGCGCAATGACCACGACATTCACCCCAAATACTACCGGATAGATACCGGGCGATAGCTCGAAGTAATCAAGGTAGACAAACGGGGATGCGGTAACAAACGCGAAAAGCCCTGCAAACGAGGCAGCAACAGCGCAGATATATCCCATGCCTTCTCGGTGGCGCAATACGCTTGCGTAGTTTCTGATTACTTGGCGAGGCGATGCCGCCGGCAGCGTCATATCCCGGGTTTCGGGGAGCCGGGTGCCTAACAGCCAGAGTAAAAAACCTGCATAAGCAGCCAGAAAAACGAAAATCAGCCACCAGCCCGCAATATGCAGTAGCAGGCTGCCCACTGCAGGAGCCGCCAAAGGCGCCAACATCATAATCATGGCCATGGTCGACATTACCTTCGCCGCCTCACGCCCGCTAAAGCAGTCGCGCACTATCGCGGCCGAGTTCACCACACAGGCACCGCCGCCCAACGCTTGTACAAACCGCCAAAGTAAAAGCGTGGTTAAACTATCGGCAGTAGTAATCATCAAACTGGCCAACATGAATACCGTTAAGCCACCTAGCAATACCGGCTTGCGCCCTACCCGGTCGGAAAGCGGACCAAAACACAGCTGGCCAATCGCAAAACCAAACAAGAACACACTAATGGACAGTTCCGTATGGTGAATGCTGGCACCGATTGAGTCGGCCAATATGCCGATCGCAGGCAGATAGGCATCAATCGCAAACGGGGCTAACGCCGTATTGGCCGCCACCAATATAGCGACCCGGCGAGGATTCAGTTCCATGGGACTCCTTGAATTATTCGGGAATCATTAAGCAAAGTAGCCGAACGATAGGCCGCTAATAATACAGTGGCAGCGAAGATTAAGCACCGAAGGCGCCTAAAACTGAAACATAAAACCCCTAGCCTCTGATTCATAAGTCTTTAACGATAGCTATCGAGGACAGTATGAGTCTTAAAGCGTTAAGCAATATTTCCCTTCGCTGGTTAAGCCTGGCAGGCCTATTTCTCGTTGCGCTATGCGTGCTTATGTTTGCACTACTAACGTGGAAAGTGATGCAACAGAGCCAACATGATCTGGCAGTTCTTGAGCAAGTGAATGTTCAGCAGTCGTCATCGCTAAACCGACTGCATATAGCCGGTCTTGAAGGGCTACACCGCCTGGACCGAGCGCTGGAACGTCAGCTACGCCCCTCACTTGGGGACCCAGTAGAGGCGCTTCAGGCGGTTGAACATGAGCTTTCTGAAATGTCTCTGGCCTTGGCAACGTTTCTGGAAGCAAGCGCAGAAACGTCTAATCAAGCGCTGCGCAACGCTATTGAGCAGCAGGCCACGGCACTGATGAGCACTATGCAGGAGCAGCTAAGCGCTGTTCAAGCCGGTGATCGTGCCAATTACCGCCAACTGACACTCATTGCCTTATCCAATAGCCAGGCATTCACCCAGCAAGCCCGCGCCTTTTATCAACTTGCCGACCGCCAAGGCACCGATTTAATGACCACAGCCGGGCACCGCGCCCAGTTTATCGGGCAGTTGCTGCTGGGAGGCATGGGCCTTGCTCTGGGGCTGCTGGGCTTAATGGCATGGATTGGCCAACGCCACTTGTTATCACCCATCAATCACCTGATCACCCATTTTCGAACCATGGCGCAGGGCGATTTAAGCGTAGGGGTTCCTCAGCGAGGCAATAATGAGATTGGTCAGCTCTATCAGGCGCTCGATCATATGCAGGGCGCGTTGATCAATACCGTCTCCCAACTGCATGACAATAGCCATCACATCTTCGATAGTGCACAACGTTTAGCGTTAGGCAATGAGGACCTGGCCATTCGAACCCGCCAGCAAAACTCGTTTCACGAGACCACGGCGGCCAATCTTGACGAACTGACAGAGAACGTGGCCACCACCGCCGGTTACGCTGCTGATGCCACCCAGCTTACCGCAACGGCGGCGGCCCAAACCCAGGATGGCAGCAAGATAATGGCTGAATTTCTTACCACCATGCAGGAAATCCATGCCCGCTCCAAGAAAGTGGATGAGATCGTCAACGTGATCGACTCCATCGCCTTTCAAACCAATATCCTGGCCTTGAACGCGTCGGTAGAAGCTGCCCGTGCGGGTGAGCAAGGCAAGGGGTTTGCCGTTGTGGCCGACGAAGTCCGCCTGTTGGCCTCGAGAAGTGCGGAGGCCGCGCGCCAAATTCAAGCCTTGCTGGCAGCGTCGGGTAGCAGTATTGCCCAGGGCCAAACCTTGTCGACCCAAGCGAGCCAAGGCATGCAAGCGATTGTCGAGTCTACCGAACAGGCCAATAGCATAATGCTCCAGATCGCTGACGCCGCCAACGAACAGCACCGCCATATAGAGCACCTTAATTCGACCCTGCACGAACAGACCCAGGTAAATCGGGCCAATGCCCAGCAGGTTGAAACCACCGCGCAGAATGCCATGTCGCTTGAAACCGCAGCGCAAAGTATGCGCGAACAGGCAGCACGCTTTAAAGTCGCCGACGAAATACCCAAAGATGGGTTTATTTGGCAGCCAGCACCATCAACATCGGCTGAACCGCCATCGGATAATATTCAGCGAGCACAAGCCTTGCTACAGTAAGGGTCTTACTACGCAAGGAGCAACGCATGGCCACTAGCTTACTGACACAACTTAAAGAAATGACCTCGGTGGTTGCCGATACAGGCGATCTTGATGCTATTCGCCGTTTTGCGCCTCAGGATGCGACCACGAACCCTTCGCTGATACTTCAGGCCGCACAGCAGGAACAGCGTCGGGCACGCCTTGCGGTTATTGCCAAGGAAAGTACCGATATTGATGATGCGGTAGACCGCGTTGCCGTTGAAATCGGCAGTGAAATTAGCGAACTGGTGCCCGGCTATGTATCGACTGAAGTTAGCGCCAGGCTTTCGTTTGACCGCGATGCCACGATTGCGCGAGCGCATTCGCTTATTGAGCGCTATGCCCAAAAAGGCGTTGGTGCAGATCGCATACTGATTAAAATGGCATCAACCTGGGAAGGTATTCAGGCCGCCCAGCAGCTTGAACGGGAAGGCATTCGCACCAACCTTACCCTGCTATTTGGTTTCGCTCAGGCCCAGGCGTGTGCGGATGCAGGGGTTACCCTGATATCGCCGTTTGTAGGGCGCATTCTTGACTGGCATAAAGCCCATCAGCCCGATGCCGATTTCAGCGGCCAGAATGACCCTGGCGTGCAGTCGGTTAAGCAGATTTACAATTACTTTAAAGGCCACGGCTACGCCACCATTGTAATGGGCGCAAGCTTTCGCAATATAGATGAAATTGTTTCATTGGCCGGTTGTGATCGACTGACGATCTCCCCCGCGCTGCTTAACGAGCTAGACGAGCAGCAAGGCGAACTAACACGTCAATTAACCCCACTGGGAGCAAGCAGCTCGGCAGATGAGGCGCTCACCCAGAGTGAATTCCGCTGGGCAATGAACGAAGACGAAATGGCCTCGGATAAGTTAGCCGAAGGTATCCGCAAGTTTATGGCTGACCAGCGCAAACTGGAAACGCTATTAGGCGATCTGCGTAAAGCGTAACGTTCAGGTAATTAAAAGCCTCCGAGCGGAGGCTTTTTTTAGTGCTGAGCTTCGGTATTTTGTGCTTCCAGCATATCAACCAGCGGCTGAAACTGTTCCCGGTTATGCTCATTCATGTGCATCAAAATACGGTGTGCCTCAAGAATACGCTCGCGCAGCCCCTCTTCATCCGCGGGTTCTTCAGGCAGATCAATCAGCGCACTATTAAGCACGGACGCCTGCTGAAGCGGCGCTTCCATCAGCGTAAAAAAACGCGCAAACCCCATTACGTCGAGCATTTTTCGAACATCAGGATTATCGGCAATAATGGTAGGCGGGTGCGCCAGGCGCCCTTTCACCGCCATCGCCACTTTTGCTAAAAAGCCCAACGCCGTCGAATCAACATTCGTTGCTTCGCGTAAGTCTATCATTACGGTCTGTAAGCCTGGCGTTTCAGCAAGGCGCTGTGCTTGGCTATCAAGCGTGGCACAAAGCGTTAAACGCACATCGCCACAGAGTTTTAATACAAAAACACCGGAGTCGAACGCCGCCTTAATACGGCCTTCATCAATCAGCATGACCAAATCCGCTCACCATCATGATTGTTAGATCATCGGGTAAAGCATCGCGGTCTGGGTTTGCCTCATCAATTGCATCGCCTTCTGCAAGGAGTGCATTTGTTTGGGCTAGCCGGTCGCGCAACTGCTCAAGCGTGACACTTTCGCTTATTAATTGCTCAAGTTCCTTGAGCCGCGTGTCGAGCGTTTTACCCGGCAAGCATTCCAATACACCGTCTGAACACAGCCATAAACGAAATTCAGCCGGCAAAGTACAGCTCAGCGAAGGATACTCTATATCGGGGAAAAGACCTACCGGCATTCCCTCTCCTTCAAGCCGAACGAGCTGGCCATCAGCGACCAATAAAGGCATCGGCAGCTGAGCGCCGAGCGAATAGTGAAGGGTATGCGAGCAATGGTCAATAACCCCGACGAACAAGGTGGCATGTTTACCGATATCGGTGCCCTGCAACTCCCGATTCATGGCCGCCAGCCAGTCCGGTGGCAGGCGTTCTGGCTGCAGACCATCCCACTCATTGAGCCATCGATTGCACAAATACTTCAAAAGTACAGTTACAAACGCCGATGAGGCCCCATGGCCAGAGACATCGGCGAAGTAGAACGCGCTGTAGCGCTCGTTATAACGCTGGTAATCGAGAAAGTCGCCGGACAGATACAGCGAAGGCGCAAACCAGTAGTCGTAATAGATACTGTTGATCACCTTAGGCCGGGGCGGAAGCAGCCTTCGCTGTATATGACCGCCGCTCTGCTGATCCATACGTAAAAGAGCCAGGTGCGTTTCGAGACTCTCGTTAAGCTCCGCCAGGCGCTCACGATCGCGGTCGCGCTCGATGGCCAGGGCATGCAACTCAATCGCCTTACGAATCATTCGGCGCAGCAGCTCAGCATGGCGCAGCGGGTGCACAATGTAATCAACAAGACCTACATCAACGGCCTTGATAAGGTCGGCATCCTCGCGTGAATCGCTGACGACCAGGGTGGGCAGGCGGCGGGTTAGCTGCGACCACTGCTGGCGCGGAACAGAATGCGCATGGGCCACAATAAGCGCTGTCTCTGCCGGGAGATGATCGATATCAGCTGCTGCGTACACCCACATGCCGTCGCAGGTGATCGCTTCTGCCAGCGCGTTGCGGTCAGGACCCGGCTCGTCGATCACCGCAATCAGCTGTTTGGAATGATCCATGTTAAGCCTCAATCGGCGAAATCGTCGTCACTAATGTCGCTGTCGTCGAAATCACTGTCTTGGAAATCGCTGTCCTGGAAATCGCTGTCCTGGAAATCAAAGTCATCCATTGCAAAAGGATCATCGCCTAACTCGCCATCATTAATTTCAAACTGGCGGCGCTGTAGAAAAGCATCGCGTATAAACCGATAACGATCACCGCTAATCAGTTTTTCCTGGTCGAGCAATCCAGCGCGAATATCGACAATATTAAGCGCGCGAAGACCTAATCTAGTCGCATCATCTTCCACATAGGTGGTTGGATACGCCGCCATATCCGCCGGTAACCCTGTTGTATCACGTAAAGTGCTGGGGCCTAAAAGCGGTAACACTAAATAGCGCGAGTCTTCCCATCCCCAAACGGCCAGGGTCTGTCCAAAATCCTCGTCACTTGCGTTAATTTCCATCAATGTCGCGTAATCAAGCAGTCCACCGATACCCACGGTTGAGTTGATCAAAAAACGTGACGTTGCCAAACCAGCATTGGCCGGCTTGCCTTGAAGCAAGCTGTTAATGGCCGTGCGTATTTCTCCCAGGTTGGAGAAAAAATTACCCACCCCTGTTTGCACAGGGTCTGGCGTGACCGTGCGGTACCCCGTTGCTACCGGTTTTAACGCATAACGATCAAGCACATCGTTAAACACAAAAACGCGGCGGTTAAAGCCTTCCCAAGGGTCTTCCGGGTGCGCTTCGGCAGTCATTTGAGTACTGGTGCTGGCGCATCCGCCTACCGCAAACGTGGCAAACAGCACTATAGGCAGCGCCGCATTACGCAGGGATATGGCGGAATTCCGTTTGGCTAAAAACCGCAGCATGGTCTTTCCTCTTGTAAAACTTAAATGCTATTACTGACGCCGCACCACAACGCTACCCGCGCTATAGCCCGCTCCAAACGAGCAGATCACCCCAATATCGCCCTCTTCCAAACCATCACGATGCAGGTGAAAAGCAATAATGGAGCCTGCTGAGCTGGTATTGGCGTAACGGTCCAAAATGATAGGCGCCTGCGTTTCGCTGGGCTCAAAACCTAGTACCTTACGGGCGATAAGATCATTCATATGGCGATTGGCTTGATGCAGCCACATTTTTTTAAGATCGCTACCCGATAGCTCAAGCGACGCTAAATGCTCAGAAATGAGCTTAGCTACCAGCGGGCATACTTCCTTGAAAACCCGCCGCCCTTCCTGCACAAACAGTTTATCAATTGCCAGCGGATCACTATCCGTCACACGGTTCAAAAAACCCGCGTTATTACGAATCGCATTGGAAAACTGAGTAACCAGTCGCGTGCCCAATATCTCAAAGCGCTCACAAGCAATGGCCACCGCACTATTTTCTAATACCACAGCCGTACAAGCATCGCCGAAAATAAAGTGGCTGTCACGGTCTTGGAAATTTAAATGTGCTGAGCATATTTCCGGATTAATCACCAAGGCACGCTTTACGCTACCCGATGCAATGGCATTCGCGGCGGTTTCCAGAGCAAACGTCGCGGAACTGCAGGCAACGTTCATATCAAACCCATAGCCGCCTGCGCCCAGAGCTTGCTGTACTTCAACCGCCACGGCCGGATAGGCACGTTCCAGGTTTGAACACGCCACAATCACGAGTTCAATATCTTCTGGCGCTACCTGGGCATTTTCCAGCGCCTGCCGGGCGGCCGCGGTTGCCATATCACACTGAATGGACGGCTCATCATTTAGCCGCACGGGAAGCTGAGGCCGCATACGTTCAGGATCGAGAATGCCCGCGGCATTCAATACGTAACGACTCTTGATACCCGAGGCTTTTTCAATGAACTCACTGCTGGAGTGCGCTAACGGCACGCGCTCACCGCGCAGTATCTCTTCAGCAAAGCGCGCATTCTCATTGTCGACCCACGTATTAAATGCGCTCACCAGAGCCGCATTATCAATGGCGTGTTCCGGCGTATAAAGCCCCGTACCGGTAATCACCACATTTGTCATGCCTGTTCTCCTCTAAGCGGTTTGCCATCCATCATTGGCGTAGGCCTATGGCTCGCGCTTAACATTACTGTGTGCGTTATTGGCCGGTTTTACCAGTCATCCTCTAAACGCTAATTATCTCTTGCCAGCGTTTTTCAAGCCGTTTGCCCGATACCGGTATTAGCGTTCCCAACTGCTGAGCAAAAAGTGACACGCGAAGCTCCTGTATCCACCAGCCAAATGCCACTAACTCAGGGTCTTCAACCTGCCCACGCCGCTCGCTTTTACGCCGGGCATCAAAGCGTGTTTCCAGGGCTTGAATATCGTGCATCATCATATGATCACGACCACGCTCACGAGCCGCTTTTTCAAGGCGAATAAGCGCCGCTTCCGTATAGCGCGGATATTCGGTAAGCCACTGGTCCGCATCACGAATGAAGCCAGGATAGACCAAGCGCTGCATCTGTGCGCTGATATCGCTGTAGGTCAAAGCCAGTGCAAAATTGAGCTTACCTTTAAGCACTTTAGTCACCGCCAAATGGCCTTTCAATGCGGCTTCAACCTGTTTGAGTAACGTGGCGGCATGCTCAACAAGCTCTGCTTTAGTGGTGTCCAGGCGCGCGACCAACTCAGCAGATGAGCGCGGCAGAGGATGCTGAGCAACTACCTGGGTAAATACCGCCAGCAAGAGATCGTCCACTAATGCCTGCTTGCTGCCTACCTTGGCAAACAGCAGCGCGCATTTTTCAACATCAGGTAAGCGTTTGATGGCCTTAACCTGGTCAGGCTGACGGGCAATGGCCAGACGGGCAACGCCTTCCTGATGCGCGGCTTGCGCTTTTGCCGGATGATCAAACAGCGCAACTCTAAACTCACCGGCCTCAGCGACTAGCGCGGGATAAGCTTCAACACGAATACCCGCCTGTGTGGTAACGCGTGACTCGGGTAACGGCTCGTCAGGCAATCCCTCAAGTGCGGGTGCCTGGCTTGCCTGCTCGGCTAATGCCTGAGCACCGGCACTGGCAGCCGCCTCAAAGCGCTGCTCAAGCGCCCTTACGTTGCGCCCTTGCCCCAGCTGTTTTCCCGCATGATCGACCACACGAACATTCATCATCAGATGCGGCTCAAGCAGATCCAACCGCCAATCATCCGTATGCACCCGTGTGCCTGTGCGGCGGCGGATAAACTCACCCAGCGCTTCCGTTAGCGGACGTTGGTCAGGTACCAGCGTCTCCAAAGCAGCGTCTACCCAATCAGGAATAGGCACCACCTGGCGACGAATGCTTTTGGGCAGCGATTTCAAGAGCGCAATGCACTTCTCACGCAATAACCCCGGCACCAGCCACTCCAGGGCATGTACCGGCAGTTGCGGCAGCATGGCAGCCGGCACCGTCAGGGTAACGCCGTCATCCTCGGCATGGGGTTCAAAATGATAGCTAACCGGGTAGGCCACCCCGCCAAGCGTTAAATGGTCAGGATACTGCGCCTGAGTGACATCGGCTGCGTCACGGGCTTTTAACGCCTCAATATCAAAGTGCAGCAGCTTGGGTGTCTGACGTTCCGCCTCTTTACGCCAGTGCTCGAAGCCTTTGCCGTTGATAACGTCATCAGGAACACGCTCATCGTAAAACGCAAACAGCGTATCTTCATCGACGAGAATATCCCGCCGACGGGCACGATCTTCGAGCGCCTCGACTTCATCAATCAACCCACGGTTATGGGGGAAAAACGCACCTTTCGTATTGAATTCACCCTCTACCAGCGCGCGACGAATAAACAGCTTTCGTGACTCTTCAGGGTCAATTGGCCCGTAATGCACGCGACGGCGCGCCACAATCGGCAACCCAAACAGCGTCACTTGCTCAAACGCCACAACCTGAGCGCGCTTTTGCTCCCAGTGCGGTTCACTATAGCTGCGTTTGACCAGATGTTCGGCCTGCGGCTCGATCCATTGAGGATCAATTTTGGCCACGGTACGCGCATAGAGCTTGGTGGTTTCAATCAGCTCAAACGCCATAACCCATTTAGGCGACTTCTTGGCAAGTCCCGAGCCTGGGTGAATCATGAACTTACGGTTACGTGCGCCCAGGTATTCACGATTTTCGAGCAGCGTGCCCAGGTTCGACAATAAGCCGGATAGAAGAGCCTGGTGTAGCTTGCCCGATGTTTTGCGCCGCGCCTGACGGGCCTGCTCTTCGCTCTCATCTTCATCCAGCCGTAGCGGTGCGGGCACCTCGATCTGCATATCACGCAGCAGCTGCCGGAGCTGGCGGAACGTATCGTGCCATTCGCGCATACGCAGGTAGTTAATATAGTGTTCGCGGCACCAGCGGCGCAGCTGATTACCCGACAAGGCCTCACGAGCATTTTCAATGCCGTGCCAAAGGTTGAGCAGGGCCACGAAATCGGAATCCGGGTCATGCCACCGCTGATGCGCCTGGTCGGCGGCCTGGCGCTTATCGGCCGGGCGGTCACGCGGGTCCTGAATGGCCAGTGCGGATACCACGACCAGCACATCGCGCAAGCTGCCGCGCTCGGCACCCGCCAGCACCATACGTGCCAGCCGCGGGTCAATGGGGAGCTTGGCCAGCTTGCGACCCAACGGACTTAAACGCTGACCTTCATCGACCGCGCCCAATTCAAAGAGCAGCCGGAAGCCATCTTTGACGAACCGGCTATCGGGTGGATCCACAAACGGAAACGCTTCGATATCACCCAGCTTCAGCGCCAGCATGGAAAGGATTACCGAGGCCAGATTGGTGCGCTGAATTTCCGGGTCAGTAAACGCCGGGCGGGAAAGAAAGTCCTCTTCATCATAAAGACGAATACACACGCCTTCCGCTACCCGACCACAACGCCCCTTACGCTGATTGGCGCTGGCCTGGCTTACCGGTTCGATCGGCAGGCGCTGAATTTTTGCCCGGTAGCTATAGCGGCTAATGCGCACCAACCCAGGGTCAATCACATAGCGAATGCCCGGCACCGTGAGCGAGGTTTCCGCAACGTTGGTGGAGAGCACAATCCGCCGACCACGATGCGCCGAAAACACCCGATTCTGCTCTTCATTGGAAAGGCGTGCATAGAGCGGCAGAATTTCCGTGCCCTTTAAATCGGCACGCCGCAGAGTATCGGCCGTTTCGCGAATTTCCCGCTCGCCGGGCAGAAACACCAGCACATCCCGCGGGCCATGTAGCCAGCCCTTTTCACGCTCCATGGTTTCGATTTCGTTGACCGCATGCAAAATACCCTCCTGGAGCGTGCGGTCTTCTTCGTCCTCTTCATCACGTGCCAAAGGGCGGTAGTGCACATCGACCGGGTACGTACGCCCCGATACCTCAATCACCGGCGCGGGCGCATCAGGTGTACCGAAATGGGCCGAGAAGCGGTCTACATCAATAGTGGCCGAGGTGATGATAACTTTAAGATCGGGACGTTTGGGCAACAGCCTTTTCAGGTAACCAAGCAGAAAGTCGATATTCAGGCTGCGCTCATGCGCTTCATCAATAATGATGGTGTCGTAACGCATGAGTAAGGGGTCGTGCTGGGTTTCAGCCAGCAAGATACCGTCGGTCATCAGCTTAACCAACGTTGTAGGGCTACTTTGGTCGGTGAAGCGCACCTGGTAACCCACCTGCTCGCCCAGCGGCACTTCAATCTCTTCCGCCAACCGCCCAGCCACGCTTCGCGCCGCTAACCGGCGCGGCTGAGTATGGCCAATTAGTCCTCTCCGCCCACGGCCTAGTTCCAGGCACATTTTGGGTAGCTGGGTGGTTTTACCCGACCCGGTTTCTCCAGCGACCACCACCACCTGATGGTCGCGAATGGCGTTTAAAATATCGTCCCGACGCTCGACGACCGGCAGCTCAGCGGGGTAGTTAAAGGCTACGTTCAGCGCCTCACGCTGGTTGAGTAATTGCTGTGACCGCTCAATCTCGCGCTGCACCTCGTTCAAACCATGATCGATTGGCTTATTATCACGTACACGCCGCGCCAACCCTGCTACACGGCGCTCCAGGCGCTGTGCATCACGCAGCATAACGTTGCTTATGGCTTTTTTGAGCACAGCAAGGCGTTGGGTATCGGTTAAATCGGAGGGCATATCGGTGGTCACGTTAGGCTCAGTTTCCATTCGTTACTCAAAAGCGGGATTGCCAGCCGTGTAGCGACAGGGCAAATAAATATCCGGCCCGCTTTAGTGAGCGGGCCGGATATTGTAACGCTTCCATCAACGTGACGCCTAACCGGGGCTGGGGGCGTTAATGGCTGTCGCTAGACGCTGGCTTTTTTTCATCGCGTATTTTCATCGCGTAGTTCGCGGCGTAATACCTTGCCGACATTCGTTTTGGGCAGTTCGTCACGAAACTCAATGTACTTGGGCACTTTATAGCCCGTTAACTGCTCTTTACACCAGCTACGCAGCGTTGCAGCATCTAGCTGGCTATTTTTGGACACGACAAACAGCTTGATGACTTCTCCGGCATCTTCATCCGGCACGCCAACCACCGCTGCTTCAATAATATCTGGGTGAGAGGCGACGATATCTTCGACTTCATTGGGATAAACGTTAAACCCGGACACCAAGATCATGTCTTTCTTGCGATCCACAATGCGGATGTAGCCATCGTCCTGAAGTACCGCAATATCGCCGGTGAAAAACCAGCCATCGCTATCAATGGACTTACGAGTTTCATCTTCACGCTGCCAGTAGCCCTTCATTACCTGAGGGCCCTGTACGCAGAGCTCACCCGGCTCGCCTAGTGCTACGTCATTACCTTCAGCATCAATGACTTTCACAGCGGTGCCCGCGACGGGCTTGCCGATGGTGCCAAGCTGAATGGCATCGGTTGGATTAAAGCTCACAATGGGCGAGGTTTCTGTCAATCCATACCCTTCCGCAATCGGGCAGCCGGTGGTTTCCTCCCAGCGCTGAGCTGACGTCTTTGTTAAAGCCATCCCACCGGAAATCGTCAGTTTAAGCTGGGAAAAGTCGAGCTGTTTGAAATCATCCCGGTTGCATAGCGCGTTAAACAGCGTGTTCAAACCGATAAACGCGGTGAACTTAACTTTTTTGAGTTCTTTAATAAACCCATCGAGATCACGCGGGTTGGTAATCAGCAGCGAGTGATTGCCCGATTCCATCAAGAACAGGCAGTTAACCGTAAACGTATAGATGTGATAAACCGGTAGCGGCGCAACCACCAGCTCCTGACCTTCTTTTAAGTGCGTACCGATCGCCAGCCGTGCTTGCAGCATATTAGCAATCAGGTTGCAGTGCGTGAGCATCGCCCCTTTGGGCAAGCCGGTAGTGCCGCCGGTGTACTGCAGTGCAGCCAGATCATCCTGGCTTCGGCTTACCTCGGTATACTTTAAGGAGGCGCCCTTGTTCATGGCATCGCGGAAACTGATCGCTTTAGGCAACGAGTAAGCCGGTACCATTTTTTTCACGTGCTTGACCACAGCGTTAATTAACCACCGTTTGGGTAAGCCGTGAAGATCACCAAGCTCGGTCACCAGCACATGTTTGATGTCGGTCTTATCAACCACGTTTTCAAGCTTTTTAGCCATATTGGCTAAAATCAGCACGGCCTTGGCACCTGAGTCCTTAAACTGGTGGGTCATTTCCCGCTCGGTGTAAAGCGGGTTGGTATTTACCACTACCAAACCTGCGCGCATAGCTCCGAATACAGCAACCGGGAACTGTAAAACGTTAGGCAGCTGGATGGCTATTCGATCGCCAGGCTTAAGGTCAGTCTCGTGCTGAAGCCAGGCCGCAAAGTCGGCGGATAGACGATCAAGGTCGGCAAAGGTTAGCGTTTTGCCCATGCAACTAAACGCAGGCCGTTCCTTATGACGGCTGACAGCAGCATTAAAAACGTCCGTAATGGAGTCGTACTGATCCAACCCTTCAAGCTCAGGGCCGCGTAATATAGGAGCTGTGGCGTGTTCGCTCATGGGCAATCTCCGCTATCCATGTCGATGATATTACCGACCTTGTTATTGTCGTAAGGTGAGAGAGCCAACGATATACGACGCGCAGCATGCTGTAAAACGATCGCTTGAAACTTGTGTTTAAACTTTAGCCATAGTGATCGAGTCGTACGCCACCCTCTCAATGTCTACTTAGTAATGTAGCGACTATTGGCCTTAAGGACAGTATTGCGCCTTAATTTCTCCTTCATGCCAGACTAATAGCTCGCCGGGAACCATTCGCCCCCACGCTTCATTATGGGTTAACGGTTCGGTGGCAATCACTGACACCACGTCGTTGGGCGTTGTATGCTCGGCAAAGTTAACCGTTATTTCCGCATCAGAGAGTTCGGCATCACCAAACGGGGCTCGCCGGGTGATATGCGCAAGCTTCGTGGAGCAGTAGGTGTAGAGATATTGACCATCGGAGAGCAGTAAATTAAACACCCCCAATGCTCGTAGCTGCTCGCAAAGGCCATGC
Organism: Halomonas colorata; assembly: GCF_014897985.1. Taxonomy (GTDB): domain Bacteria; phylum Pseudomonadota; class Gammaproteobacteria; order Pseudomonadales; family Halomonadaceae; genus Vreelandella; species Vreelandella colorata. Next base: position 39,911 of record NZ_JABUZA010000024.1, on the reverse strand, counting down.
AGCGTTGTCCATAAGGCATTGAGGGATGCTGGCGGGGTCGGAAAAGCATCACGCAATTGGCCCATCAACCAGCAAAAGGCATGCTCGCTGTCGGTATTGCCAACCGGCGTATATACCCCCAGAGGCAAACCCTGCCAGTCGCTTAGCTGGCCGTTATGCGCATAGCACCAGGGGCGTCCCCACATTTCACGGGTGAAAGGATGTGTATTGGCCAGACGCACGCCACCGACGTTAGCCTGTCGGATATGGCTAATCACTACGTTGGACTTAATCGGATAGTCGCAGATCAAGCGGGCGATAGGGGAATCAACCGACGGGTGGGGATCGCGAAACTCCCGGTATCCGCCCTCTTCATAGAAGGCGATACCCCAGCCATCGCGGTGCGGACCGGTACCGCCACCACGATGCAAAAAGCCTGAAAAGCTAAAACAGATATCGGTCGGAACGTTGGCGCTCATCCCCAGCAGCTCACACATAGCAACGCTCCTTCTCGGTGACCATCAACATTAACCGATAACCGGTTCGCGCCGACGCGTGGGCTGAGGATCATCTTCCACATCCTGCTTGACGCGCTTGGCGGGCGGCGTGCTGGCCGGCCTGCGCCACCACCAGAGAGCAATGCCGATCACCGCACCAATTGCCACGCCGACGATCAGGCAGAGCAGGCCACCGGTGATTGCGCTGGCGTTATGCTCTAAAAAACCTACCGCGGCAACCATCGCCGCTGGCGCCCACCCGGTATAGAATTCACCTTCTTCTATGAGGGGCAAGCGGAAAAACGCTGGCGCCCACATGGCTCCCCCCACACCCCATGTGATCACTAAACGTGGCAAACGCGGTAGGAACGCCAGGGCAAAATAGACAGCCACTAACACCAGCAGCGAAATACCGTAATAACTTAGCCACAACAGTGACATTGAATTTACAAGCAGCATAATACCTCTCATATGGGTGTACGCACCCGACGTTGATTTCCCGCTATGGTACCTATCAATTTATGAAAGCACAGCCAGACACGCTCTCAGGTTCTCCCGTCGCGCGCTATTATCGCGCTAATGACCCCAAATGGCACTGGCTGGAAGCACGCGAGACGCCTGATGTCAGCGCTTTTTTGGAAAGCGCTAATCAGCAGCAGGAAAAATGGTTTGCCCCACTAGCGCCGTTGGCCGAGGCATTATACAAAGGCCACCTGGCGCGTCGCGAGCTTTCCGTCACAAGCCTTGAGACACCGCTTGACCACTATACGTTCTGGAGCGAAACCGGTTCTGAAGACGACTACCCTCGCTGGTGGCGTTACCTCAATGGGCACCCAGAGCAGCGTGAATGCTTTTTTGACGTTCAGGCTCGCGCCGTCGATGAAGAGTTTTATGAAATGGGCGATATGGCCCTTTCGCCGGATGAGCAGTGGCTCGCCTGGACAGAAGATACCCAGGGCGACGAACGCTATACGCTGTGGATCAAATCGCTGCCGAATGGCCAACCGCAGGCACTGATCAGCGATATAGGCGCCGGTCTGTGCTGGGGTGAGGATCAAACTGCTGCCTCGGCCACGCTGTTTTTTACTCGCTTTGACGCAACCCAGCGCCCCGACAGCATATGGCGGGTATCACTGCCTTTTGAGGCGCCTGAAAAGCACGCCGAGCCCGCGCTTGTCCTGCGTGAAGACGATACTGAATTTTGGCTCGGCATCGGTAAAACACGCTCACGTCAGTGGCTGTTAATTGAAAGCGGCTCCAAAGATACCAGCGAAGTCTACGCCCTGCCGGCCCAACAGCCTACGGCGGTGCCGCTCTGCGTTCAGCCCCGCCAGGCAGGCGTTGAGTACAGCATTGACCATCGCCCCGGCGCCTTTTACCGGGTACATAACCAGGCAAGCACACATTTTCAGCTTGATTATCTGCCTGAATCCGCGCTGGGCGACACCAAAGCGCAGTGGCAGCCGCTTATCGAACCGCGTGACGACGTGACCCTGGAAGGCATCGATGCCTTCTCCTGGGGGCTTATGATCGCTGAGCGCGATCATGCTCAGGCACAGGTCGTGCTGCGCCGCTGGGTGCTGGATGCGCACCAGCATCGCTTGCTTGATGAGTATTTGGACCTTCCCGAACAGCCCTGCTCCCAGCTACTCGAAGATGCGCCGCATTTTGATACCCAGATACTGCGCCTGCGTGAGGAGTCGTTTACGCAACCGCCCAGCTGGTTTGCACTGGACCTTACCAGCGGCGAACGGACGCTTCTAAAGCGCGCACCGGTTTATGGCGCCCTGACACCTGAACAGCTGGTAAGCCGTCGAATCTGGGCAACCAGCTCTGATGGCGAACAGGTGCCGGTATCCATTGTAATGCGCGCGGACCTGGCTGATCAGCCGCTGCCCACCCTGCTATATGGCTATGGCGCCTATGGGGAGGCACTTGACCCGTGGTTCTCGATTGCCCGCCTTGAATTACTGGAGCGTGGCGCGGCCTTTGCCGTGGCCCACGTGCGCGGGGGTGGCGAACGGGGTGAGCCCTGGTACCTGCAGGGTAAAATGGCCCATAAAGAGAACAGCTTTAATGACTTTTTAGCGGCCCGGGATGCGCTGGTGGAAACCGGTATTAGCGATCCTGACCGGATAGCAGCCTATGGCGCCAGTGCAGGCGGTTTGCTAGTGGGCACCTGCATTAACCGAGCACCTAAGGCCTTTTGTGCGGCTTTGCTGGATGTACCCTTTCTGGATGTTTTGCGCACCATGCAAAACCCTGACCTTCCGCTGACCACCGCAGAATACAGCGAGTGGGGCAATCCAGAAGAGCCCGAGGTGGCCGAGCGCATCCAACGCTACTCACCGATGGACAATATCACCGCCCAGCACTACCCGGCCCTATGGATCGAAGGCAGCTGGTTTGACACACGGGTGAGCTACTGGGAGCCGGCCAAATATTACGCGCAGGTAACGCAACACCAGCAAGGCAGTGCGCCCATTCTGCTGCATACCGATATGAGCAGCGGCCACGGCGGGGCGTCCGGCCGATTTAAAGCGTGGCGCGACACCGCCCGCCAAGACGCGTTTATTCTTTGGGCATTGGGCTTAGGCGCTCTCTAAGCACAAGCTTCAAGGCGTAAGCATTCAAACACGTTGCGGCTCAGGGAGTTGAGCCGCCTATCAAAAGAACAATCGCTTTAGGCAGCCCTTGCGCTGCTTTTTATTCTTTGAAAATACTTTCCATAAAAATAATCCTGCGCCATACTATACCTTAGTAGCATAAAACATTAGTCGTACAAAACATTAGTCGCATAAACTTATGTCTAGCACTGGAGTAGAGCATGAAGCATCAGGAAAACTTCCCCACCATTTGGGATACGCCGCTTAAGCAAGCCAAACCAGCTAAAAACACAGCCGCTCAGCCTCCCGCATCGTTTAAGGACGTATTTTTAACGATCTGGAATAGCGCTAAGCGTAAGTCAGCTGCCTAACTGTCAGGCCAGGGAGGGCGTTATTTAAGACATTGATCAAGTGCCTGCCTACATCGGCAGTACGGCGATAATGTGAGACTCCAGCGCCCGTTCGGGCACGTCATCCTGAGAAACGGCAAAGCCACGCACGCTAACCCCTTTACGGTGTACGCGCTCTGCATCGTTGCTCAACAGCGGGTGCCAACCGGCGAGCTTTCTGCCCTCTTCAACCCGCCGATAAGCGCACGAGGCAGGCAGCCAGGTAAACTCTTTAACCAGCGCGGGGGTTAATTGGGTGCAGTCCGGTACGCTTTTAAAGCGATTCTCGTAATCACTGCACTGGCAGCTTTGAATATCCAAAAGCCGACAGGCAACGTTTAATACCGCAAGCTCCTGGGTTTCATCATCGTGCAGCTTTAACAGGCAGCACTGGCCACAGCCATCGCACAGCGCCTCCCACTCTTGTGGGGTTAGCTCTTCCAGCGTGTAACGCTCCCAAAAGCGCTCGCGCATTGTGGTTTCCATCATGACTCCTCTCTTTGCGACTTATCGCACTGGGCATTACGCCCTGAACTACTTAACGTGGCACTTAGCGCTGGCCATAAGCTCTGAAAATCTGCTTCCAATAAAGCGTAGTCGCGGTGCAACCATGGGATGAGCTCTGCCAACCGGTTAGGGCCTGAAAGCCGCCGACCAAGCCCCGCTACCGCATTACAGGTAAACTCAAAATCAGCGTAGTTTCTTAACCAGTCGTGTTCGACCAAATAGGGCACCATGGCCTCAAGGCGATTGGGCGCAGACCTTGCCGACAGCAGGTCATAACAGCGAGTCACAAGCTTTTGCTGCTCGTCACGCCCAGCTTTATCGCGTGCCAAAAAATGATCCCAAACGATATCCAGGGCAATGCCCGCATAGCGGCGCTTGCCTTGGGGCGCCCGCTGTTTGGCACCCAGCACGCTGGGGTGCTGATCCACCCAGGCATCAACCTTGCGGTGATGACGAATACCGTATGCCACGTCAGACGTCCAGGCGCTTAGATCACTGCCTTTGACGCCGTCGGCAACAAGATTTCCGTACAGGAAATCATCGTTGCCGCTTGATGCCAACCACGCATGGGCAAGAAAATTCACGGCAAACCGCTACTGCGCCGAGCCGCGCGCGCTCTGCTGCGCCCGATGCACGTCGAGTAGATAGTCCTCTTTAGCGGGCGGCATCTGCAGATAGAACCCCTGGGTCTCAATCGCGCTGATCACGTCTTCGGTGTTAACGCGTGCAAGCTTTTTATCCGCCGTTAAAATCATCGTTAATACCGCAATTGGCTTACCGAACGTTGCCATTAACGCTTCAGGTACGGGCTTTACCCCCTGGCGCTTATCAACGTATAGGTACATCTCTTCTTTACGCGAGCTTTTGAAAATCTCGCAAAGCAGCTTGTCACTCATTTTGACAACTCCTCAAGCGCTTGGCCCAACGCATCCGCCAGACACTCTCCCCGCCACCCTTCGGGTAGCAGCAGTGGCTGCCCAGCCATATCCTGCATTACCAGCGCTTCGATATCACGCCGACGCATCAGCATTTCTGAAGCCATTCCCAGCTCGCCCGCCTTGGCGTTAATAACACTTTTGAGCGCTTTGAAGCGCTGCTTAAACGCCGGCTGCATCGGGTCAGGCCAACGTTCTGGCAAGTCACTCTCTTCGCCGTGCTGCGCCTGTTTAACCAGCCCTAACAGCGTATCGCCCTCTTTCTTGACCAGCATCGGCTTAAAGCCTTCCACGTTGGCCAGGTCATAACGGCTTTTAGGCATCGCTTCAGCAGTCGCGAACAGGAGCTTGTCACTGATCAGCCAATTGCGCGGTAAGTTACGGCGTCGTGTCTCTCCTTCACGCCAGATGGTCATTAGGCGGTAAGCTTCCACCTGACGTGCATTCAGCCGCCACAGCTGACGGTTACGCATATACCACTGACCATCAGCCTCGACGCTGCGCCCCGCCTGATCTATCAAGCCAGTACACTCTTCACTCAACCAGCGGTAGCGCCCTAACTCTTCCAATCGCTCAGCCTGAAGCGCCCAGACTTGAAGCAGGTAGATAACGTCCAGCGCCGCGTACTCGCACTGTGCAGGCGTTAAAGGCCGCTCCAACCAGTTTGAACGCGTCTCCTCCTTGGGCAAAGTTTCGCCCATCCAGAATTCAACCAGCTTCTGGTACCCCATTGAAGGCATTTCGCCGAGAAATCCTTGAGCTACCTGGGTGTCGATCAGCGGCGTGGGCAATACACCTGCCCAGTGCTGGAATACTTCCAGATCTTCACTACAGGCATGCAGCAGCTTGATCGCACTGTTTTGCAGGAGCTTACGAAAAGCAGGCGTGCAGGGCGTCGCCAGCGGATCAATCAAATACGCAAGCTCACCGGCCGCAAACTGGATCAATGCCGGTACCGGGAAAAACGTATTTTCACGGAAAAACTCGGTATCCAGGGCGATAACAGTGGCATTGGCCACTTGCTCGCAAGCCGCATCAAGCGCCTCGGGGCTGTCAATCCATTGGTATAAGGGGGAGGCTAGAGAAGACAAAGCATACTTCCAGGTTGCTACAACCGCGATTGCGCTTGCAATGTGGGGTGGGGTTAATCACTGGTAAAAGGCTGACGCCCATTAAACGCTCGGCTTAGCGTACCGCCGTCGACGTATTCAAGCTCTCCCCCCATGGGAACACCATAGGCCAAACGTGAAAACCGCACACCGTAGTCAGACAGCTGGGCGGCGATATAGTGCGCCGTAGCCTCGCCTTCAACAGTCGGGTTGGTCGCCAGAACGATTTCTTCGATATGGCCTTCCGCCACCCGCGCTTCCAACTGCTCAAGGCCAATGGCGTCGGGGCCGATACCATCCAGCGGCGATAGATGACCATGCAGCACAAAATAACGCCCCTGAAAACCACCCGCTTCTTCGATCGCCAACTGGTCTGCTGGCGACTCAACCACACAAAGCAGTGCATCATCGCGACGCGGCGTTTCGCATATGGCGCAAATATCCGCTTCCGTCAGCGTACGGCAGCGTTGGCAATAACCGACTTCATCGATAGCCTTTTGGATGATCGATGAAAGCCGCTGACCACCTGCCCGTTCACGCTCAAGCAGATGCATTGCCATGCGCTGGGCCGTTTTAGGCCCAACGCCAGGCAACACACGAAACGCATCCATCAGCTGTTCAATAAGAGGAGAGAATCTCATTCTTTAGAACGGCATCTTAAAACCAGGCGGTAGGTTCAGGCCTGCCGTGGCTTCTTCCATTTTCGCTTTAGAGTTTGCTTCGACTTTACGTACCGCATCGTTGACAGCGGCTGCCAGCAGATCTTCCAGCAGCTCTTTATCTTCTTCCATGACGCTTGGGTCAATCGTCACCTGGCTTACGTCATGACGACCGTTCATGATAATTTTGACCATGCCTGCGCCTGCCTCGCCGTGTACTTCTGACTGGGCAACCTCTTCCTGGACGCGCTGCATTTTGTCCTGCATTTCTTGGGCTTGCTTCATCAAGTTGCCCATTCCACCTTTAAACATGGCGCGCTCTCCTAGCGGGTTAAATACTGACCTGTTAAAACAGGTATTGGATTAAATGCTAACGCTTTGCAGTCGCTGGCTTGACGGTCGATTCAATGAGCGTTGCGCCAAACGCCTGCTGTAATTTCTGTATATTGGGGTCGTGGTTCAAGAGATCAACGGCCTGCACATGCCGCTCTTGATTAAGCCGACCCTCACGCTGACGAGGCGTTTCGCTTTGCGTGGAAAGCTCCGCGACCACAAACACTATCCGACGCGGCATTCCCTGTTCGCTCAATGCCCGCTCAATACGCGTCTGATGAACCTCTGCCTGCATGGCTTCCTGGCTTGGATCCAGGCGCAGCGTCAGGGTTTTACCATCGTCGCTCTCTAAAAGGCAGTTGGCGGCAAGGCTACGCGTTAATCCGCCCAACCCCAGAGAATCAAAGCATAGCAGCCATTTCGCATGATCAAGTAACTGATCCGCTACGTCTGCAATCGACAGGGTCTGCTCTTCTGTCGGCGCAGGGGCTTTTACTTCTGACGCAGACACGGCTGGTGCGTCGACAGACTCCGACGCGGCTTCTTCAGGCTGCGGCGCTACCATCGCTTGTGATACGGGCTCAGGCTTAGGCTTAGGCTTAGGCTCAGGAGCTGGAGCTGGAGCTGGAGCTGGAGCTGGAGCTGGAACAGCGTCAGGCTCAAACGCAGATTCCTGCTCCATGGCTGCCGCCTGGGCGACGTCATCAAGTGACCAGGGCGGCGGCATTTGATTGTCAGCGTTAGACGCCGCAAGATCGGGCGGCTCGATGCGGCTCTCAGGCTCAGCGCTTGTCTCTTTCAAGCTTTCTTTCAAGCTCTCTTTCAAGTCGGCGCCTTCATCAGAGCCCGGCTGTTGAGTATGTTTTTTTTCGATATCAGCCGAGGCTGGGCTGGCACTGGCAGCGTCGGTGTTGCCGAAGTTGCCTGCATCAGGTGCCGCCTTTACATCCGGCTTAACCGGCGTTTCAGTTTCAGCTTTATGCTCCGCTTGAACGTTATTACTAGCGGGCAACGGAGCAGACGATTGGGCAGGCGTACTCGCTGGTGCAGAACCAGAACTTGTCGGCTCAGCGCGCAGCGGTAGCGGCGTGCGCGGCGGCTTGGGAACGCCTTGGGGCCGAAACGCCAGCATGCGCAACAGAGTCATTTCCAGCGCGCTGCGCAAATCGGGGGCGTGCACCATATCGCCTCGCCCCTGAATGCCAATCTGGTAGTAAAGCTGAATATCCTCAGCGGTAAAGCGGCTGGCCAGCTGTAAAATTGCTTCCCGGTCGCCGTGGCTGTTATCAACAGCGTCCGGCACCATTTGGGCGACAGCAAGCCGGTGCAAAATGGCCGAAAGCTCGTCCAGCACGGCGGCAAAGTCAGGGCCCTGCTCAGCAAGCTGGGCGACTTCGGCCAAGAGCTGCTGTACGTCCACATCGGCCAGCGCCCCCACCAAGGCTAAAATATGCCGGTGGTCGAGCGTACCCAGCATGGCCGCCACATCGACATGGCGCACGGCGCCCTGACCAAACGCAATCGCCTGGTCGGTCAAGCTCATGGCATCACGCATGGAGCCTTCAGCCGCCTTGCCTAATAGCCATAGCGCGCTTTCATCAAACGCCACGCCCTCTTCACCCAGCACATAGGTTAAGTGCTCGACAACGCGCTCGGGGGGCATATGTTTAAGCGTGAACTGCAGGCAGCGTGAAAGCACCGTTGCCGGGAGCTTTTGGGGGTCGGTAGTTGCTAATAAAAATTTAACGTGAGGCGGTGGCTCTTCCAGCGTTTTCAACAGCGCATTGAAACTACTGGTGGAGAGCATGTGCACCTCATCAATCAGGTACACCTTATAACGCCCTTGGGTAGGCGCGTACTGGACGTTATCCAGCAGCTCACGCGTATCTTCAACCTTGGTGCGTGAAGCTGCATCGACTTCGATCAGGTCGACAAAGCGCCCTTCATCAATCGCTTGGCAGCTATCGCATTGACCGCAAGGCGTTGAAGTAATGCCTTCATCACCACGCCCTTTGGCCGTGCAGTTCAAACACTTTGCCAATATACGGGCCAAGGTGGTTTTACCCACCCCACGGGTGCCAGTAAATAAATAGGCGTGATGAAGACGGCCTTGGTCAAGCGCATTGACCAAGGCACGCTGAACATGGGCCTGACCCACGAGCTCGTGGAATGTACGTGGCCGCCACTTACGGGCCAGAACCTGATAGCTCATTGAGCAATGTTTCCTTCGGCGGGCTGTCCTGATGGTGCATTAGTTCAATACAGCAGGTGCCACAATGCGTGATAAAACGCCATTCTAGCGGCTACGCCTCAGCCCGCCAACCGCCCGAGCAGGTAACCCGGGCATCGTCATCAGGCGTTCTGCTCGCCGCCTTCGACGTTAGCACGCTGCGCGGCGGCTTTAACCAGCGTTTCCAGCTCACCGCTTTGGTGCATTTCCATCACGATATCGCATCCTCCCACTAGCTCGCCTTCTACCCATAGCTGCGGAAAAGTAGGCCAATTGGCAATTTTGGGCAGCTCTGCTCGAATATCGGGGTTATCTAAGATATTAACGAAGGCAAAGCGCTCACCGCAGTTCATTAGCGCCTGAACGGTCTGAGCTGAAAACCCACACTGCGGCAGTTGGGGCGAGCCTTTCATATAAATCAAAATGGGATTTTCGCTAATTTGGCGCTGAATATTTTCGGCTGTTGTGCTCATGTGGATACTCCTTAAGTAAAGAACTAGCGCGACGCAGGTAAGTATACGCAAGAAATAAAACGCAGTTCATTCAGGCGTCTGTCACCTACCTTAATACCCGAGTGCGACACTCGGCTTTAATCTTTGGACGCCATTCTACGCGTGCCGTTCGCGTTGCGCATCCCCCGCTGCCTCGCTAGGATGGTGTTTTTGCGCGGAGAGAAGCAACCATGGCGACACGCCATTTCCTTACCCTACTGGATTTGACGCCCGGTGAACTGGATTATCTGATTCAGCGTGCTATTAAAATTAAAACCGACCTTAAAGCTAACGGACCGGTTTACACTCCACTGCCTAACCGTACGCTGGCGATGATTTTTGAGAAGTCATCCACGCGCACACGCGTCTCGTTTGAAACCGGCATGGCGCAATTTGGCGGACACGCGCTGTTTCTGTCTCCGCGTGATACTCAGTTGGGTCGCGGCGAACCTATCGAAGATACCGCGCGGGTACTTTCTGAGATGGTCGATGCCGTCATGATTCGCACCTTCTCTCACGCTGGGCTCGAAACATACGCCAGCGCCAGCAACGTTCCCGTTATCAACGCATTAAGCGATGATTACCACCCCTGCCAGCTGCTCGCCGACGTAATGACCTGGACCGAACTGCGCGGCAGCGTAAAAGGCCGCACGGCTGTCTGGATTGGCGATGGCAACAATATGTGCCACTCATGGATTAACGCGGCCCGCCAGTTTGATTTTAAGCTGCGCGTTTGCTGTCCGAAAGGCTATGAACCACGCGCAGACATTATGCAAGCGGCCGGAGATCACGTCACGCTGACGCACGACCCACAGGCTGCCGTTCAGGACGTTGACCTGGTTACCACGGATGTGTGGGCTTCCATGGGTCAGGAAGAAGAGCAAGCCAAGCGCGAAGCAGACTTCACTGGCTTCCAAGTAACGGAAGCCATGCTGGATCAGGCGAAAAGCGATGCGCTTTTCTTACACTGCCTGCCTGCTCACCGCGGTGAAGAAATCAGTCAAACGCTGCTTGAAGACCCGCGCGCCGTAGTATGGCAAGAAGCTGGAAACCGCCTACATGCTCAAAAAGCGCTGATCGAGTTTCTACTGCTGGGCCGCATCGACAGCTAAGTCTTTTTATTGGCTAGCCGCTGCACACACTATGCTAGCGGCTAATCAAAACGACTTATGGCATGAACTTATAAATTCATGTCATTAATTGGGCATATACAAAAAGCCTCGCTATGAATAGCGAGGCTTTTTGATTGTATCTTGGTGGAGCCTAGCGGGATCGAACCGCTGACCTCAACACTGCCAGTGTTGCGCTCTCCCAGCTGAGCTAAGGCCCCTTCAACCATCCTGGCGGACAGCGAGCGAATACTATTATGAAATTAGATCGAGGTCAATCCTCCGTTCAATTAAGTCCTTACTAATTCTCCTTTATACTTAGCTGTGGCACTCTATGGGGCAGCGTCAAAGGCCATCGCCTGAGCCCACTATGTTTTCATGCAGGAGCTAGCCCCTTGATCAACGTTCTAATAGCCGATGATCACCACCTGGTGAGAACCAGTATTGCTCACCTGCTAAACGAAGAAAGTGATATTAAAATTATAGGCGAGGTCGACGATGGCGAAAGCGCAGTCACTCAGTGCCGCCATTTGAAACCGGACATAGTGCTAATGGATATACGCATGCCCGGAATAGGGGGACTTGAAGCCACGCGCCGCATTCATCGCACAATGGAAGATGTCAAGGTACTGATCTTAACCGCGCATATGGAAGATAGCGTGCTACGACGCATGCTTGAAGCCGGTGCTTCAGGCTTCTTGAGCAAGGGCGCTGATGCAGCGGAAATGACTGATGCGATCCGCCAGGTTTTCCATGGCCGTCGCTACGTCAGCCAGGAAATTGCTCAACGCCTGGCACTGGCGCACTTTACCAACGAAGACAATCCGTTTAGTCATCTGTCGCATCGTGAGCTGCAAATTGCCTTGATGATCGTCAACTGTCAGCGTGTGCAGGACATTTCTGATCGCCTGCATTTAAGCCCTAAGACGGTTAATACGTATCGCTACCGGTTGTTTGATAAACTACAGGTAGCCACTGATGTGGAGCTAACCCATTTAGCACTGCGCCACGGTTTAGTGGAAGGCTTTGACGGCAGCCAGGGATAAACCTAACATCCTTAGCCACTTCTCGGCGCTCGATACGGTGCAATGACATTTAACGCAAAGCAGTTTTTAAGCTCGGTAAGCACCTCGCCCGGCGTTTACCGAATGCTTGATGAAAGCGGCAACACTCTTTATGTAGGCAAAGCGAAACGCTTAAAAGCACGCCTTGCCAGCTATTTTCGTGGCCAGTTAAACACCAAGACACAGGCAATGGTCGCGCGGATTGCGGATGTACAGATCACCGTAACCCGCAGCGAAACCGAGGCCCTGCTGCTTGAGCAAACGCTTATCAAGGAGCTGCGCCCGCCCTACAATATTTTATTGCGGGACGACAAATCCTACCCATTTGTTTTCGTGACCGACCGCCACGCCTACCCCAAGCTTGAATATAAACGCGCACGCCAGCGTCGCGATGATGGTCGCTACCTGGGGCCATACCCCAGCAGTGGCGCGGTGCGCGAAAGCCTTTCGCTAATGCAAAAAATCTTCCGTATCCGCAACTGCGAAGATAGCGTGTTTGCGCACCGCTCACGGCCGTGTTTGCAGCACCAGATTCAGCGCTGTAGCGCTCCCTGTGTCGACTATATCGCCGAAGAGGATTACCGGCGCGATGTCGAGCATGCCATCATGTGCCTGGAAGGCAAAAGCGAGCATGTCACCCAAGCGCTCACCCAGGCGATGGAAGCGGCCAGCCAAGCGCTGGATTTTGAAGAGGCGGCCCGTTTTCGCGACCAGATACAGCAGTTGCGTCAGCTACAGCAGCGCCAGTTTGTCGATAATGAGAGCGGCGATGCGGACATTTTCGCCCTTGCCCAACGCCCTGGCGCCATGGGCGTTTCCGTATTAAGCGTTCGAGATGGCCGCATGCTGGGTGCTCGTCACCATGCACCTAAGAATGGTCTGGATCTTACCCCGGAAGCCCTACTGACCGACGTCGTCAGCCAGTACTATTTTGGCCAGCCGCATAATGTTCCCAGTGAAGTCATTACCAGCCACACCCTGGACGATAGCGAGCTGATTGCTGACGCTTTGACCGAACAGGCAGGCAAACGTATTCGCGTTACAAGCCAGGTGCGCGGACATCGCGCCCAATGGCAGCAGCTCGCCATGACCAATGCCGAACAGCAACTGGCATCTCAGTTGGCAAACCACACCCAACTGACCCAGCGCTTTGCTGCCCTTCAAAAAGCCTTGAAGCTTGAATCAATGCCCGAGCGACTTGAGTGCTTCGATATCAGCCATAGTCAGGGCGAAGCCACCGTGGCCTCCTGCGTGGTGTTCGATCATCAGGGCCCGCGCAAGAGCGACTATCGCCATTTTCGTATTGAAGGGGTGGCGGCTGGCGATGATTATGCCGCCATGCAACAGGCGCTTACCCGCCGCTTGAAACGTGTTCAGAGCGGCGAAGCCATAGCCCCGGATATTTTAATTGTCGATGGTGGTAAAGGTCAGCTCAACATGGCTCGCGAGGTACTTAATGAGCTCGCTATCAGCAATATTATTTTGTTAGGCGTGGCCAAAGGCACAACGCGTAAAGCGGGACTTGAAACACTGTTTCTGGAAACATCGGATAACCCTCTGCCGCTGGATCCCGCATCCCCAGCCCTGCACCTCATTCAGCATATTCGCGATGAATCACACCGTTTCGCCATTGCAGGACACCGCGCCCAGCGCGATAAAGCCAGGCGTACTTCTACCCTGCAGGACATTCCCGGCATCGGCCCTAAACGGCGCCGTGAACTGCTGCGCTTCTTCGGCGGGTTACAGGGCGTCCAGAAGGCCAGCCGTGCCGAGCTATCGCGTGTTCCAGGGATCAGCGCCGCGCTGGCAGAGAGTATTTATCTGGCCCTTAACGGATAAACCCGCTTTGGGCATAGATGCTGCTCGCCAAGGGGGATAGAATGTCCCTACCCTACATTTCGAATTTAATGACTCTCCGGTAAGGATCGCCGCCCGCGATGAATATTCCCAACATACTTACACTGGCAAGAGTTGCCTTTATTCCACTCTTAGTGGTGCTGTTCTACCTGCCGTACAACTGGAGTATGCCACTTGCTGCGGGCCTGTTTGCAGCGGCTTCAGTGACCGACTGGCTGGACGGCTACCTGGCCCGTCGCTGGAATCAGTCAACGCCCTTTGGGGCTTTTCTAGACCCAGTGGCCGATAAATTGATGGTGGTGGTGGCGCTTGCGCTCCTGATTGAACGCTACGATACACTCATCCTGACCTTACCTGCGCTCGTCATCATTGGCCGTGAAATCGTTATATCCGCCCTACGCGAGTGGATGGCAGAAATGGGTAAGCGCGGCCTAGTGGCGGTTTCCTGGGTCGGCAAGCTTAAAACCACGCTACAGATGGTGGCCCTGCTGATTCTTCTGGCGCTGCCACCCGCGCATGAAATCGCCCTGCTGGGTGTAGTAGTGCTGTACGTCGCTGCGGCCATGACGCTTTGGTCAATGATTCAATATCTCAAAGCTGCCTGGCCTCATCTTAGCCGCTCCATGTAAGCAGTTGATTACTCGGGCGTGATGTTTAAGACATTGTTGATTGACAAGCTCGCAACGATGCGTATAATTCGCCCTCGAGTCGAGCGGGAATAGCTCAGTGGTAGAGCATCGCCTTGCCAAGGCGAGGGTCGAGAGTTCGAATCTCTTTTCCCGCTCCAACTTGGATAGTGCGGTAAGCAGGTAGGGTCGAAAGCTGAGGCGTCAGTCCGATGGAGCGCCAGCCCGGTCAAATCTCTTTTCCCACTCCATCGACTTTTTAGGCTGGATGGCAGAGTGGTTATGCAGCGGACTGCAACTCCGTGTACGCCGGTTCGATTCCGACTCCAGCCTCCACTTTTGTGTTAAGTGCAAGATGCACCCACTGCACTGCCCGGATGGCGAAATTGGTAGACGCAAGAGACTTAAAATCTCTCGGAGGTAACTCCGTGCCGGTTCAAGTCCGGCTCCGGGCACCATTGCTTATATATCCCCAATGAATTTATTGTCTGCGAGATCACTTAGATCGGCGCGGATTTTTTTGCGTCTATACATCGTCAACGGCTAATGGCCACGCTATGATGCCTGCCTTTATGCTGCACAGCATTAGATAAAGAATAAGGAGCGGGCCGCATGAGCACGCCAACAACCAATGTATTAATTATTGGCGGCGGTGTCGCAGGATTAACCCTCGCCCTGGAAGTCGCCAATCACTTATCAGTCACCTTGGTAAACCCAGCCCACGGCGATAAAGGTGCAAGCCGCTGGGCTCAAGGTGGCATTGCCGCAGTACTCTCGCCCGATGATGACGTACAAGCGCATATACACGATACACTGGTAGCCGGTGATGGCCTATGCGATGAACAGGCCGTTCGCTTTACCGTTACCCATGGCCCTGCCGCTATCCAATGGCTGATTAATGGCGGCGTACCGTTTACGCCAGACCCTGACCCCAATGCTCGCTACCCGTATCACCTGACCCGTGAAGGCGGCCATAACGCACGGCGTATTATTCATGCCAATGACGCTACCGGACGCGCGGTGGTGGATACGCTACTACAAAAAACCATAGCACACCCCAATATTACCCAGCGCCGCGATGTGACTATTTTAGGGTTATTACAAAATAATCAGGGGCACTGCGTAGGTGCCTACGGGGTTGATGACCATCATCAGTATCAAACGCTAACGGCGCATTACACGGTGCTAGCCACCGGCGGTGCCAGTGGGCTTTACCGGCATACTACGACACCCACCCCCAGTAGCGGCGAAGGCATGGTAATGGCGGCCGAACTTGGCGCCGACCTGATGAATCTAGAGTTTCAGCAGTTTCATCCGACAAGCCTTTACGACCCAGATGGTCCGGCTTTTTTGATCAGCGAAGCGGTACGCGGTGAAGGCGGTTACTTAATCAATGAAGCTGGCGAACGATTTATGCCTGCTTTAGATGAGCGCGCAGAGCTGGCCCCTCGCGATGTGGTCGCGCGCGCGATCGACACCCAGATTCAGCAAGGCACTCAAGGTCATGTATGGTTGGATATTCGCCATCTGGGAGAAAAAGCCATCCTTCATCACTTTCCTACCATTCTTGCCCACTGCGCCTCACGAGGCATTGATATCACGCAGCAACCGATTCCGGTAGTACCCGCCGCACACTATAGCTGCGGAGGAGTGGTAACGAATTGCGATGGGGCAACCAGCGTATCGGGGCTTTACGCCGTGGGAGAAATTGCCTGCACCGGCCTGCATGGCGCAAACCGTATGGCGAGCAACTCACTGCTAGAATGCTTGGTATATGCACGCAGCTGTGCAGGCGCTCTGCGGCAACTAAGCTTTGATACATGGCAAGCACCGGCTTTTGCCCCTGCAGAACCGCCTACTCGCCCGCTAACCGCTGAGGAACAGCGCCTTTTAACTCAATGGCGTCACGAGCTACGTGCCACGATGAGCCAGTACGTCTCGATTGTACGCAGCAATGCCGGATTAAGCACTGCCCACGAGCAGCTCACCTTGCTATCGATGCGGCTGGAAAACCTTGAGAAGGGACAGCGGCCGAGACGAGCGGAATGTGTATCGCTGCGCCACGCCCTTACGCTGGCACAACTAACCGTGATCGCTGCTCTAAGACGGCATGAATCACGCGGTCTGCACTACTCAACCGACTGGCCGGCGCAGCACCCTACCCCTACGCCCTCACGTTTGACTCTGGCGGACTTAGCGACCCGCACGGTGGCATAAACGGCGAAGCATTCGATGACTGTGGCGCGGCAAACTATCCGGCCACAGCCAAACTCGCTCAGGGCCAACCCATAAGCCGATCAGCCAAGGCCCAAGGTAATCGCAGCGCACTACCAGCTCCTCACTTAACTCGCCATAAGGCCGCTGCCAGTGGCCGTATAAGTGATCATCACGCCTGGCCAGATAAAGCATACCGCTTGCCTGAGCATAAAATGCGCGCCAAAGTAAAAAGCCCGCCAGAAGGGTAACGCTACTGCTTATCCATACACCCAGCCACCATCCCCTCAACGCACAGTAACAGAGCACACAGAGCCCAAGCGCCAGGCCAAACTGGAGTAACGCGGCAATTTTAGAGGGTGCGATAGGCAGAGTTATCGGTGTTTTCTGCATGTTCAACGATCATTTTCACAAGGCGCCGTAAAGCTGGGTCTTCCGGCCATTCACGGTGCATTAGCCAAACAAACAGATCTTGATCTTCTTCTGCGATTAGCCGCTCATAGGTAAGCCGATCATCTTCGCTAAGTGTATCAAAGCATTTTTCTAAAAACGGGATCAATAAGAGATCCAGTTCCCACATGCCGCGGCGTGAATGCCAGTATAGCCGTTTGCGCGTTATGGCTGCTGGGGATGCATCGTCGTTCAAGGTCAGCCTCTTTGATTGGTATAAATGAAACGCCAGTATACCTAAGCTAAAGGGTCGCGCCAGCGCCAAGCTTCGCCTATGCTGTTATTCAATCTAGTACCTTGTTTTATCTGAATTGTTTAATATCGATTTGCACAGTATGCTGAATCTGAGGTTATCGAGGTTAGTAGCCATCTACAGCCTTCACCGTTTGCAGGGAGCCAACCGATGACAAAATCTGAACTAATCGAACAAATCGCGATGCGTCAACCGGAGCTATCCGCCAAAGAGGTAGAAACGGCGGTCAGAATCATCCTGGATGACATGACCGATGCGCTTTCAAGTGGCGGACGTGTAGAGATACGTGGCTTTGGGAGTTTCTCACTCCATTTCCGCGAGCCACGCACCGGCCGTAACCCTAAAACCGGTGATCCAGTTGATCTAGACGGCAAATATGTACCCCACTTCAAGCCAGGCAAAGAGCTACGTGAGCAGGTGGATGCCAGCCGGGCATTAGGTTACTAACGCGAAGCATGGACTGCCCATGAAAAGACAATCTGTGTCTGTGGGATGACGTCGCGCCAAGACTCATACACAATAGGGCTATTCTGCGAACGTCACTGACTAGGAAACTCTCATGCGTTGGATTAAAGGGCTGATTCTTGCCATTATTTTGCTGGTGGTGCTACTGGTAGGCATTTTGTTTGCCGTCAACAACCAGCAAACGACTGCCTTGAATCTAATCTGGGTTGAATTACCGCCCGTCTCGCTCTCTGTGTGGTTGCTTGCAACCTTAACGTTTGGTGTGATCATCGGCATGTTAGCCATGATGGGCGTGTACGTACGGCTAAAAGCCAAGCTTGCACGTAGTGAGCGTCACAACAAACAGCAGCGCAAAGAGCTTGATCGTTTACGCACTCAGGAGTTCAAGGAAATAGCGTAAATGCATGATTTCATGCTGCTGGGGTTGCTGTTGGCAGCGATTGCTATCGGTTTTGGGCTGGGCATTCGCCACACCACCCGCCGCCGCCATCAAACGCCAGCAGCCCCCTCCTCGAACCTATCACGCGAATATTTTGTCGGTTTAAACTACCTGCTTAACGAGCAGCCTGATGAAGCCATCAATACGTTTATCAACGCTCTCGACGTTAATAGCGATACCGTGGATACGCATATTGCGCTGGGCAAGCTTTTCCGTACCCGCGGAGAGGCCGACAAAGCGGTCAGTATTCACCAAAACCTATTGGCCCGTCCGGCACTATCTCGCAGCACTAATGAGCATATTCAACTTGAACTTGCCCGTGACTTTATTGCCTTGGGCGTGCATGACCGTGCCCAGCGCCTGCTGCGCTCATTGCTTGAGCAGTCATCAGATGACACTTATCGCTATGCGGCTAAACAGCTTCTGGTCGATTTGCTGGAGCGCGAAAAGGAGTGGCAAAACGCTTTTGATGTGATCCAGCCCATTCTAAAGCAGCACCCGGGCATGCGGCGTCCTGCATCACACTGGCTTTGCGAACTTGCACAGGAAGAAATTGAGCAGTCCAGCCGCGCGTTAGCCAAAAAACATCTCAAAAAAGCGTTACTGCTTGATGAGCGCTGCATTCGTGCCACGCTACTCCTAGCAGACCTTGAGATGGATAACGGCCATTATGGGCGTGCAATAGAGCGTCTGGACCATATTCCTCAGCAAGACGCTGCCCATATTCCGACCATGCTGCCTGCTCTTCAGCGGGCGTATGTCCGCAACGATGATATCGCCGGCCTTGAAAAACACTTATACCGTCTGCTGGGTCAAGCCCCCTACACCAGCGTCATAATCATGCTGGGTGAACTTATCCATCAACGCGACGGCGTGGACAGCGCCATCGAGCGGACCGGCGAATGGCTGCGTGATGCGCCAAGCTTAGGTGGGCTGGATTACTTGTTAGATCTTTACCTTGAAAGCCAGCGGCTAAGCGGAAGAACCTCACCTGACTCGCGTCTGCTGCTGCTTAAATATCACACGGACGCCCTGCTAAAAGATCGTCCGCGCCATCAATGCAGGCGCTGTGGCTTTGCCAGCGACGCGCTTTCCTGGCAGTGCCCCAGCTGCCGTCGCTGGGGCACTATCAAGCCGATTACCGGTGTTGAAGGCGAGTAAGGGCTACTGAAGCTCGGCTTCTATAGCCGCCAGGGCTGCCATTGGGTCAGATGCCTGGGTGACTGGGCGTCCAATAACTAAGTGCGTGCTGCCTGCCTGCATGGCTTCACTGGGCGTCATGATGCGCTGCTGATCGTTGGCTGCGGCAAAGCTTGGCCGAATGCCTGGCGTGACTTTCAAAAATGATTCCCCGCAAAGCTCCTTCAGGCGCGAAGCCTCCTGTGCTGAGCACACTACTCCCTGCAAACCACTTTGCTGTGTCAAACGCGCCAAGCGCTCAACCTGCGCTGCCGGTGAACCGCTTAAGCCGATCTCCTGTAAATCACTCTCTTGCTGGCTGGTCAACACGGTAACCGCAATAAGATGGGTTTTAAAACCATGCTGAGTAAGCCGTTCTGCCGCGGCCTCCATCATTTTCCGACCGCCGCTGGCATGCACGTTAACCATCCAGACACCCTGCTCTGCCGCGGCCTGAACCGCACCCGCCACGGTATTGGGAATATCGTGAAATTTAAGATCCAGAAACACGTCGAAGCCACGCCCATGCAGCGCCTCAAGTACCGCCGGGCCGCTGCGGGTGAATAGTTCTTTGCCGACTTTCAAGCGGCACCGCTTGGGGTCAAGCTGGTCGGCCATACAAAGGGCGGCATCCAGGGAGGGATAATCAAGCGCGATAATCAACGGGGACTCAGACACAACATTACTCCAGACACATTTTCTTACATTATACCAGCCACACAAACGCTGCTTGTAAGCTATTTACTACATTTAGGCTAGTCAAAATCTTACAAACAGTGTCGTACATTGCTTACATCAAGACACCCCCTAACGCGATAGGTTAGTGAAGGCGCATCGCTAAAACATCGCTAAAAACAATGTTCGGCTTTGCTATACATCTTATATAAATCAAGGGACATTTCACTTAATGAATATGACATTGAAAAGCCTGTTAACCGCCGCAGCACTTAGCCTGAGTTTAAGTTTCGCGGGTACAGCACTGGCTCAGTCAGTTGCGCCCATTAACGTTAATTCCGCTAATGCCGAACTGCTCGCAGAGCTTCCCGGCATTGGCCCAAGCAGGGCCGAAGCAATCATTAAAGAGCGTGAGGCGAACGGTGAGTTTGAAAGTATTGATGACCTCACCCGGGTTAGCGGCCTCGGTGAAGCCACAGTAGACCGAATGCGTGACCAAATCACTTTAGACGAATAATAAATCCGAGTGACCAGAACAGCCCGGTAGCGCTTAGCCGCACCGGGTGTTTTTTTATGATGGATCATCCGCCACGTGGCGCTTTAAATCATCCAAAGTGTCATAAACCGATCCACCGACGTCGCTTCAAGCGCCTCCTGATCGTCACACAGACGACTGATTTTTTCGCAGAGAGAGGCTGGGAATCGTGTGGCTAAATGCCGCTCAAATTTCTCGACCAAGAGTGGCATTCCTTCTTCACGACGGCGCTGATGCCCTATCGGATACTCCACTGCGACCTTGTCGGTGGCGCTGCCATTACTGAAAAATACCTGTACGGCATTCGCGATAGAGCGCTTTTGCGGGTCGTGGTAAGCCGCTGAATAGTCGCTATCCTCCCCGACCACCATTTTGTCGCGCAGTACATCAATTAGCGGATGAGCCGCATGAAAGCTGTCTTCATAATGTTCAGCGGTCAGCGTACCGAAAATAAGTGGTACGGCCGTCATGTACTGCAGGCAGTGATCGCGGTCAGCGGGGTTAGCCAACGGCCCGGTTTTGGAAATTATCCGAAGCGCTGAGTCATGCGTGGTAACCACGATGCGCTCAATTTCAGCCAAGCGGTCTTTTACCTGAGCGTGTAAAAGCACGGCCGCTTCGCAGGCAGTTTGGGCATGAAACTCGGCCGGGAAAGCGATTTTGAATAAAATATTTTCCATCACATAGCACCCAAACTCACGCTGAAAACGCAGGTGCCGCTCTGCTTCAGGTTTAAGGCTCAGGTCTTTATTGCTATGACTAAAGGACACATCGTAAAACCCCCATTGCGGGGCGCTGAGCGCGCTGGGGATGCCCATCTCACCGCGCAACGCCATATCCGCCAGGCGAACGGCCCGGGAAGTGGCATCGCCAGCCGCCCAGCTTTTGCGTGACCCGGCATTCGGCGCATGCCGGTAGGTGCGCAGGCTCTGTCCGTCTACCCACGCATGGGAAAGCGCGGCCAGCAGCTGCTCACGCGTGGCGCCCATTAGCTTGGCAACTACCGCCGTTGAAGCCACTTTCACCAACAGCACATGATCCAGCCCTACCCTGTTGAAGCTGTTTTCCAGGGCCAGCACCCCCTGAATTTCATGCGCCATGATCATGGCGTTCAACACCTCACGCATCGTCAGAGGGACGTCCCCTTGGGCAACCCGCTTTTGCGACAGATGATCGGCAACCGCCAAAATACCGCCCAGGTTGTCAGAAGGGTGCCCCCATTCGGCGGCAAGCCAGGTATCGTTATAATCCAGCCAGCGGACAGTTGCGCCGATATCCCAGGCGGCTTTTACCGGGTCAAGGCGTAGTGAAGTGCCCGGCACACGCGCCCCAAATGGCACCTGGGTGCCTTCCACCAGCGGGCCGATATGTTTGGTGCATTCTGGAAAACGCAGGGCTAGAAGTCCGCAGCCCAGCGTATCCATCAGGCAGTAGCGGGCCGTGGACAGTGCCGCCTGCGAGGGCGTATCAAAGCTCAGCACATAGTCAGCGATTAGCTGTAGCTCATCATCGTATTCTGGCCGCTCGTTTATCTCTGCTGTGACGTTCATGGAGTCGCCTCCCGATCAATGCATTGGATTAGAAGCTGTCGCCCGGCACGCGCACCGTACCCTCCATCAGTACACGTGCGCTGCGGCTCATAATGGCCTGATCAATCTGCCAACGCCCGTCAATCAGATTGGCCTCAGCGCCCACACGCAAGCTGCCCGAAGGATGGCCAAACGTGACCGACTGACGCTTGCCGCCCCCGGCCGTCAAGTTAACCAGCGTGCCTTCAATGGCCGCGGCGGCGGCAATGGCTACGGCGGCGGTGCCCATCATGGCGTGATGCAATTTACCCATGGAAAGCGCCCGCACCACCAGATCGATATCGTCAGCGTTAACGGCCTGACCGCTCGATGCGACGTAATCAACCGGCGGCCCAACAAACGCTACCTTGGGCGTATGCTGGCGGCTGGCGGCTTCGCTGATATCACTGATCAGCCCCATACGCACAGCGCCATGGACACGAATCGTCTCAAACATGCTTAGTGCTTGGCTGTCGCCATTGATGGCTTCCTGTAGCTCGGTACCGCGATAACCAATATCGGCGGCATTAATAAATACCGTGGGGATACCAGCATTGATAAGCGTCGCTTTCAGAATACCCACGCCCGGCACATCGAGGTCATCCATCAGGTTGCCGGTGGGGAAAATCGCCCCCTCGCCGTCAGCCGGGTCCATAAAGGCCACAGGAATTTCGGCGGCGGGAAAGGTCACGCCATCCAGCTCGAAATCACCAGTCTCCTGAACCTCCCCATTCACGATAGGCACCTGCGATACGATGGTTTTCTGGATATTTACCTGCCAGATTCTCACCTCGACCACACCGTTTTCAGGCACGCGTGCCGGATCAACCAAGCCATTCGCTATGGCAAATGGGCCCACCGCCGCCGAAAGATTGCCGCAGTTGCCGCTCCAATCCACGTAGGGCTTATCGATAGACACTTGGCCAAACACATAGTCCACATCGTGATCAGGCGAGTGGCTTTTGGAAAGAATGACCGTTTTACTGGTGCTTGAGGTCGCGCCGCCCATACCGTCAATCTGTTTTTCGTAAGGGTCGGGGCTTCCAATCACACGCTGCAGCAGCTTGTCTCGCGCCTCGCCCGGCATCTGAGCGGCCTGGGGTAAATCGCTTAATTTAAAAAACACGCCTTTGCTGGTGCCGCCACGCATATAGGTAGCGGGAATTTTTATTTGCGGCACATGGCGTACGTTGACTACATCGGTCATCCTGTTTACTCCAAAAAATAACCCGGCACTTAGGCAGCCGTTGACTCGAGAAAGTCCTGAGCAAAGCGCTGCAGCACACCACCGGCGGCGTAAATTGATACTTCCTCAGCGGTATCCAGGCGGCACTTGACCGCTACGCGCTCACTGCCCCCGCTTTGGCGATGGATCACCAGCGTCAGCATCGCGCCCGGCGAGACAGCCCCCTCAACATCAAAGGTTTCGGTGCCATCCAAGCCTAGTGTCGTGCGCGTGGTTCCCGGCTCAAACTCCAGCGGCATTACGCCCATGCCAATCAAGTTAGTGCGATGAATGCGCTCAAAACCTTCCGCCGCAATGGCTTCCACACCAGCAAGCGCCACGCCTTTGGCAGCCCAGTCCCGCGAGGACCCCTGACCATAATCGGCGCCAGCAATAATGATTAGCGGCTGCTTACGCGCCATGTAGGTTTCGATAGCTTCCCACATGCGGGTCACTTCACCTTCAGGCTCGACCCGTGCCAGAGACCCCTGTTTTACATTGCCATCGGCATCGCGAACCATTTCGTTAAACAGCTTGGGATTGGCGAAGGTCGCGCGCTGAGCGGTGAGATGGTCCCCGCGGTGAGTCGCGTAGGAGTTGAAGTCCTCCTCCGGCAGGCCCATTTTCGCCAGGTACTCACCCGCCGCGCTATTAAGCTGAATGGCGTTGGAAGGCGATAGGTGATCGGTGGTGATATTGTCCGGCAAGATTGCCAGCGGCCGCATGCCTTTCAAGGTACGCTCTTTCGCCATATTGCCCTCCCAGTAAGGTGGGCGACGAATGTAGGTACTCTGGGGGCGCCAGTCGTATAGCGGATTAACCTGAGCACGCGCGCTTTTATCAATATCGAACATGGGGATATAGGTCTGGCGGAACTGCTCGGGCTTCACCGATGCTTTTACAATGGCGTCGATCTCTTCATCCGCTGGCCAGATATCTTTCAAGGTAACGGGATTTCCCGCCTGGTCGATGCCCAGCACGTCTTTTTCAATATCAAAGCGGATAGTGCCTGCAATGGCGTAAGCAACCACTAAAGGCGGCGAAGCCAAAAAGGCCTGCTGGGCATAGGGGTGAATCCGCCCGTCAAAGTTGCGGTTACCGGAAAGCACCGCCGTGGCGTAAAGGTCTCGGTCAATGATTTCCTGCTGAATAACAGGGTCCAGCGCGCCAGACATGCCGTTACAGGTGGTGCAGGCATAGGCCACTACGCCAAATCCCAGGTTCTCCAGCTCATTCATCAAGCCGGCTTCTTCCAGGTACATCTTGACCGTTTTCGAACCGGGCGCCAGGGATGACTTTACCCAGGGTTTACGCAACAGGCCGAGCCGGTTGGCGTTGCGCGCGATTAACCCAGCCGCCACCATATTACGCGGGTTAGAGGTATTGGTGCAGCTCGTGATGGCGGCGATAATAACCGCACCATCAGGCATTTTACCGGCTTTCTCTTCTTCGCGAGCAGCCTCAAGCCCTACCGCAATACCGCGCTGAGCCAGCTCGGAGGTCGGCAGGTGCGCATGTGGGTTGGAAGGCCCTGCCAACGTCCGCGCAACCGATGAAAGATCAAAGCTCAGCACCCGCTCATACTCAACCTGCGTCAGGCTGTCCGCCCAAAGGCCGGTGTGCTTGGCATAGGTTTCGACCAGCGCCACCTGCTCATCTTCACGACCGGTAAGCTTCAGGTAATCGATGGTTTGACTGTCGATATAGAACATCGCCGCCGTGGCACCGTACTCGGGCGTCATGTTTGAAATCGTGGCACGGTCGCCGACCGTCAGCGCATCGGCGCCTTCGCCATAAAATTCCAGATAGGCACCGACCACGCGCTCTTTACGCAGAAACTCGGTGATCGCCAGCACCATATCGGTACCCGTGATACCCGGCTGCAGCTTGCCGGTCAGCTCTACACCGACGATATCCGGCAAGCGCATCATGGAAGCGCGCCCAAGCATGACGCTCTCAGCCTCCAGGCCACCCACGCCGACTGAAATAACCCCGAGCGCGTCCACCATGGGGGTATGGCTATCGGTGCCCACGCAGGTATCAGGATAAGCAATGCCGTCCCGGTTCTGCACTACCGGCGACATTTTCTCCAGATTGATCTGGTGCATGATGCCATTGCCAGGCGGGATAACATCAACGTTTTCAAAAGCCGTTTTGGTCCAGTTAATAAAGTGGAAGCGGTCATCATTGCGCCGGTCTTCAATGGCGCGGTTTTTCTCAAAGGCCCCCTCTTCAAAGCCCGGATGCTCTACTGCCAACGAATGATCGACAATCAGCTGAGTGGGCACAACGGGGTTAACCTTGGCCGGGTCACCGCCCTTTTCGGCGATGGCATCGCGCAGCCCGGCCAAATCAACCAGTGCCGTCTGGCCTAGAATATCGTGGCATACCACGCGTGCCGGGTACCACGGAAAATCAAGATCGCGCCGGCGCTCGATAAGCTGCTTAAGCGCGTCCGTCAGCAGCGCAGGATCACAGCGGCGTACCAATTGCTCTGCCAGCACGCGTGACGTGTAAGGGAGTGTGGCGTAGGCCCCTGGCTGAATATCCTCAACGGCTTGGCGCGCATTAAAGTAATCAAGCTCGGTGCCTGGCAGTGGTTGACGATATTGGCTATTCATAGCAAGCAAACTCATGAAAAGGGAGCTAAAAAAACGCCCGGCACGCAAGCTGCCGGGCTGCACGCTGATTAATCACGCGCCTCAATGGGGACCCATTCGCTTTTTTCAGGACCGATGTAGTCGGCGCTGGGACGGATAATCCGATTATTGGCCCGCTGCTCAAACACATGGGCAGCCCACCCGGTGAGCCGAGACATTACGAAAATCGGCGTGAACAGCTTGGTGGGGATATCCATAAAGTAATAGGCGCTGGCATGGAAAAAGTCTGCGTTGCAGAACAGCTTTTTCTCGCGCCACATCACTTCTTCGACCTTTTCAGATACGGGATAAAGCACCGTATCGCCTACATCGTCGGCCAGCTTTTTAGACCAGTGCTTGATAATCTCATTACGCGGATCAGACTCGCGATAGATCGCGTGGCCAAAGCCCATGATTTTGTCTTTGCGCTCAAGCATACCCATGATCTTGCTCTCGGCTTCTTCAGGCGATTGCCAATCCTCGATCATCGCCATTGCCGCTTCGTTCGCGCCACCATGCAATGGCCCGCGCAAAGAGCCGATAGCCCCGGTAACGCACGAATGCATATCCGAAAGCGTGGAGGCACACACCCGGGCGGTAAAGGTAGAGGCGTTAAACTCATGCTCGGCATACAGAATAAGCGAAACGTTCATGACCCGTGCATGCAGTTCGGAGGCCGGCTCGCCGCGCAGCATGTTAAGGAAATGACCACCTACCGAGTTATCGTCGGTTTGAGTATCGATACGCACGCCGTCGTGAGAGAAACGGTACCAGTAGCAGATAATCGACGGCAAGACGGCCAAAAGACGATCGGCAACGTCCTGCTGCTCGTCAAAACTCTCTTCGGTTTCAAGATTGCCCAGCATGGACGTGCCAGTCCGCATGACATCCATCGGGTGGGCGTCTTTAGGGATCTGCTCCAGCACAGTTTTGAGTGCCTCAGGCAGCCCACGCAGGCTTTTTAGCTTGCGGATGTAATGATCCAGCTCTGACTGATTGGGCAGCTTTCCTTTTAAGAGCAGGTAGGCGACTTCTTCAAATTTAGCCTTTTCGGCAAGCTCTTTGATATCAAATCCACGGTAAGTCAAACCTGAACCGGTTTTACCTACTGTACATAGCGCGGTGGTACCGGCGCTTTGGCCACGCAGTCCTGCACCTGTCACGGGTTTATCAGCCATGGTGTGTCTCCTGTCGCTACTTTTATTTTAAGTATGTATTAACGTCTGTAATCAAATAGCAGTTTGGTTACTGGTCGCTGCCTCGCTCGGCAAACAAAGCGTCCAGCTTCTGCTCGAAATCGTGGTAGTTAAGAAAATCGTAAAGTTCATCGCGTGTTTGCATGGTACTGACTACGTCTTTTTGATGACCGTTATCCAGTATGCTCTGGTAAACGTTTAGCGCTGCTGCATTCATGGCCCTAAACGCGGAGAGCGGGTAAAGCACCATGCGGCAGCCGACATCGCCAAGCTCTGCCTGAGTGAACAGTGGCGTTGCGCCAAACTCGGTAATATTGGCCAAAATGGGCGCATCGACTCGATCACAAAACGCCTGATAATCTGCAAGGGTATGCACGGCCTCGGCAAAGATGGCATCAGCCCCCGCGTCGACACATGCATTGGCGCGCTCAATAGCGGCATCAAGCCCCTCTTTCTGAAACGCATCGGTGCGGGCAATCAGGTAAAAGTCAGGATCCAAGCGAGCATCTGCGGCGGCTTTGATACGATCAACCATCTCGCCTTGGGAAACGATCGCTTTATTGGGCCGGTGGCCGCAGCGCTTTTGCGCAACCTGGTCTTCTAGATGAACGGCTGCAACACCAGCACGCTGCATCTCTTTGACAGCACGCGAAATATTAAACGCCCCACCCCATCCAGTATCGATATCCACCAGCAGCGGCAAGTCGGTGGCACCACAAATCCGGTGCGCATCCTCCACCACATCGTTCATGGTGGTCATGCCTAGATCAGGTAGGCCGAAGGAGGCATTTGCGACCCCGCCGCCGGAAAGATAGATCGCCTGGTGGCCCACACGTTCTGCCATCATTGCTGTGTAAGCATTGATAGTACCCAGTATGGCAAGCGGACGATTAGCTTCCAGGGCGGCTTTAAAACGGGCGCCGGGGGTGCGGGTCGACATTAGCGTTTACTCCTGACAGGTAGTGGATGGCATGCCGGATGACTCAGCAGGCTCTGATGATAAATCTGATGATTCCGAAGATTGCTGTTTGAGAATCGCGGCATAGCGGTCAGCAACGTTGGCACGCGAAGCACTGACGTGGCGACGCATCAATAGCTCGGCAAGCTCGGCATCACCCGCTTCAATCGCATCCACGATCCGATGGTGCTCAACAAAGGCGCGCTGGGGGCGCGTACCGCTGGCACTAAACTGCGTGCGGTAAAGGCGGACTAGATAATAAAGGTCGTTACACAGCAGACTCATCAACATCTTGTTATGGCTGCCTTGCACAATGCGATAATGAAAATCGAGATCGCCTTCACGCTGATAGTAAGCCTCGCCGCGTTTTAAATCGGCCTGACCTTCATGCAGGGCCAGCACATCGCGCAGGCCCTGTATTTCTTCTGCAGACATATGTTCCGCGGCCAACCTTGCCGCCATGCTTTCCAACGCTTCACGGACGTCAAACAGCTCAATTAACTCTTTCATTGATAGCTTAACTACGCGCGCGCCAACGTGCGGTACACGCTCAATTAGCCGGTGGGACTCTAAACGTCGCATCGCTTCACGTAGCGGGCCGCGAGAAATACCGTAGGTTTTCGAAAGCCCCGGTTCGGTAATTTTGCTCCCCGGCGCCAAAACGCCACGCACAATATCGCTCTGCAACTGATGAAATACCCGTTCGGCTAGCGTTCGCACTTCAGGCGGTGCCATTTCAAGCGGCGAATCAACAGAATAAGGGGCACTAATGGGTGAGCTCATGGGTAATTGTCGACAATTAGAAAAAGTATCCAAACTTTAGCTGTGCGCCTGACTAGCGTCAACCATAGAATACTGGCGATTTAATGCATCTTTGGTTGTACGCAAAAAGTCTATTGCATCCATCAGTGTCAACAATCTAGCGGTAGCCGTAAGAAGTTTGCCAATCACACCTCTGGTGTCGGTGTTCAACGCCCTTTAATATAAGCAGCCTTTTACCGGCGAGGCGCTTGCTACATGACCACGGCATTGTCGATTTTTACGCTGCCCTACTCTTCTGACCCGCTAGCGCTGTTTGATGCGCTTCGCCAGCGTCCAGGTGCGGTACTTTTGGATAGTGGTCGCCCCGTTGCTCAGGGCCGCTACGATATTCTGAGTAGCGACCCCTTAGCGACACTAGAAATAGACGCTAGGGGAAAGTCGGTACTGGCGAGCGATCAGCTTGATATAACGAACCTGCCCTCCGGCGATTGCTTTACCCACCAGCAGTGGCTGTTAAACAAGTTACCCTCCCAGGCCACTCAGGCGAATCAAAGCGCTATACACAACGAGCTGCCCTTTATGGGCGGACTGATCGGCTACTGGGGCTATGACTTGGGGCGTTCACAGGCAACCCACTACCAACCCAGGATTACCGACCTTCCTCAGGCGCGTCTGGGCCTTTATGATTGGTGCATTACTCTTGATCACGTGGCTCAGCAGGCTTGGCTAATAGCCACCCCGCAGCGCCGAGATCAGGTAGTAGAGTGGTTAAGCCAGGAACCGCCCAAACGGGCTCCATTTACCTTAACTGCCCCCTTTCAAGCAGGGTTGAGCTACAGCGATTACGCTGAGCGCTTTAAAGCCGTTCAGCGCTACATTCTGGCGGGCGACTGCTATCAGATTAATCTTGCCCAGCGATTTTCTGCCACTTATCAGGGCGATGAATGGCAGGCCTATTTGCGTTTACGCAAAGCCACGCCCACACCGTTCTCGGGCTTCATGGCTTGGGGCCAACAGGCCGTCCTTTCCCTTTCACCTGAACGCTTTATTCAAAGTAAAAATGGAGCGGTCGAAGCTCGTCCTATAAAAGGAACCCGGCCGCGCGGCGCAACGGTCGATGAGGATCTTGCCCTGGCAAATGCGCTAACGAGCAGCCTTAAAGATCGCGCTGAAAATGTGATGATCGTTGATTTACTGCGCAATGATCTAGGCCGCGTATGCATGCCGGGCAGCATTAATGTTCCCCAGCTGTGCAAGTTAGAAAGCTACCCTAATGTACATCATCTGGTGAGCGTAGTGCGTGGGCAGCTAGCGCCCGGCGCCTCACCGCTTGCCTTACTGGCGGCGGCTTTTCCCGGCGGTTCGATTACCGGCGCGCCGAAAGTGCGCGCCATGCAAATTATCGCCGAGCTTGAGCCGTGTCAGCGCAGCGTGTACTGCGGAAGCATGGGATACGTTGATATACGTGGCAGCATGGACACCTCTATTACCATTCGCACCTTAGTGGCTGATGCCGGAACACTACACGTGTGGGGCGGCGGCGGCCTGGTGGCTGACTCAACACTGGATGAAGAGTATGTCGAGACACTAGATAAAATCCGCCACCTTATAAAGTCATTAACCTAAGCCATAGGTTTTTTTTAAATCAAAAAGGAATATAAAAGCCAAACCAAACGGTATTGGGGGAATATGCTTGCAGTTTGATAGCCTAACAGCATGGTTCATCAACATGACAAGGAGGCGACATGACTTCATCGCTTGAAGCGATCAACCGCGACTTCGGCAACAATCCACAAGCCCTTATTGAGTGGGCGCTGGCCCAAGGTGAACGCCCCATTTGCACGACCAACTTTCGTCCGTTTGAAGCGGTTATTCTGCATATGGTGACTCAAGTGCGCCCAGATATGCCGATTGTGTGGATGGACAGTGGCTATAACACCGAAGCTACGTATCAGTTTGCCGACGCAGTAATTAAGCGCCTGAACCTGAACATGGTGAATTTTCTGCCCAAACGCACTCGGGCCCACCGCGAAGCGTTGGAAGGCCCTATGCCTGGCATTGATGACCCGCGCCACGCGGCCTTTACTCAAGAGGTTAAAATCGAACCGTTTGAGCGTGCGTTGAGTGAAATGCGCCCCGATATATGGTTTACGGCACTACGTGCAGAAGACACGCCCGAGCGCGCCAAGATGCAACCGATTAGCCGCAATAGCGATGGTCTGGTGAAGGTGGCCCCGCTGCTTCACTGGTCGGCCAAAGAGATGTACCAATACCTGCAAGCCCACGATCTTCCCAATAACTTTGATTACTTTGACCCCACCAAAGTGGAAGAGAAGCGCGAGTGCGGGCTGCATTTACAGCACTAATCTTCATGCTGAGCTTTAATACTAAGTTGCAGTACTGATTTGCATTACGAATCTTCAGCACTAGGCTATAGCGGCTAATTTAAGCACTGAATAAGCCGCTCACTTAGCTATCGGCTGTCTGTGGCCATTGAGCAGACGCAAGCGCCGCTGGCTAAGTGAGCTTTTAACTCATCGGGCTTATTCAATAAATCAGTGCTCAGGGAGGTCGATCCCTTCAAACAGTGACTGCTCAAAACGCGGCCCAGCGATTAACGCTTCATCGACCCGATCACGGGTAAGGTGCGGTGCAAATCGCGCTAGGAAGTCGTACATATAGCCGCGCATAAAGGTGCCCCGTCGAATGCCGATCTTGGTTGTAGAGCTGGCAAACAGATGACTGGCGTCCAAGGCAACCAGATCCTCGTCCAGCGTATCGTCGACGGCCATATGCGCCACGATGCCCACGCCCATCCCGAGGCGTACGTAGGTTTTAATCACGTCGGCGTCGGCGGCGGTAAGCACCACGTTGGGCGTTAGCCCTTGCGCTTTGAAGGCATCATCAAGCTGCGAGCGACCGGTAAAACCAAACACGTACGTCACTAGCGGATGCGCGGCCAATGCTTCCAGAGTTAAAGGTCCGTTCAGAGAGGCGAGCGGATGATCTTTAGGTACCAGGGCGCAGCGGTTCCAGCGGTAGCAAGGCAAGAGCACCAGATCCGTAAATAGCTCCAAGGATTCGGTGGCAATTGCGAAATCCGCCTGCCCCTCACTCACCATCTGGGCAATCTGCTTGGGTGTACCCTGCTGCATATGCAAGGCAACTTCCGGGTACTTCAGCGTAAATTCACTGATAATAGGCGGTAACGCATAGCGTGCCTGAGTATGGGTCGTGGCAATTGATAAACTGCCGCGGCGCTCATCACTATGCTCCTGGGCTACCTGCTTAATATTTTCAGCGAGCTTAAGCACCTGCCCCGCCAGATCAATGATCGATTGGCCCGCGGGCGTTACACGGGTTAAGTGCTTTCCGCTACGCGCAAAAATCTCCACACCGAGCTCATCCTCTAGCAACCGTATCTGCTTTGAAATACCGGGCTGCGAGGTAAACAAGCTTTGTGCGGTGGCCGAAACATTTAAATTATGTCGGTTAACTTCCCAAATATAACGAAGTTGTTGTAGCTTCATATCGTCACCTCATTTTCTATACCGATCGCAGGCAGGTTTTCTTACGCAGATACCGCCTCTCCCGCTCGCCATAAAGCACTATTTAGAATAAAAAAAAATCTTATAATTCACTTATATTATAAAAGAAAGCGTCTATTAGCATCTATTAATTTCTTACATTACTAACAAATCAGTCGAGTATATTTGCCAGCAATCGCCACGCCCGCTACCATTTGCCGACTTGGCGCGATAAAAGTGAGCAGGTTATCGCGTAATGACCGTTGCTCCATTTGAGGCAACGAAACTGAAAGAGCAACGCAAACGGGAGAAGCAAATGGCTAATAATGTTGATGTCACCAATGCCAACTTTGAGCAAGAAGTCCTCAATGCCGAACAGCCTGTCCTGCTTAAATTCTGGGCGCCCTGGTGTGGCCCATGTAAAGTTATGGCACCGGTTGTAGATGAAGTAGCTGCTGAGCGTGGCGACAACTTAAAGGTTGTCAGTGTCAACGTTGACGATGCGCCGGAAATTGCCGCTGAGCAAGGCGTGCGCGGTGTTCCCACCGTTATGCTGTTCAAGTCTGGCACTAAAGTCGCTTCGCTGGTTGGCGCTCAATCCAAGTCTCAACTAACGCAATTCATCGACCAAAACGCTTGATGAAATTAGCCACCGCCGTTATCACCGGCGGTGGCTATGCACGAGCCTTGCTTGACCAGGCTTACTTTCTTGAATTAGCTGCCCGCCTTTATCTAGCTCTCCCCTTCTTTCAGATGTTCTTCGTGCTGATCATTATTTTTACGTTTCCAAGGCGCACGACCTGCATCCCGCTGGCTCAGATAGCGGCCGGTACGATGCTTTCCTGGACCTAGAAAGTGCGCAATCCAGCGTGTCTGCGGATGGCTATCCAGGGCAATCTTGAGCGTCATGGTCAATACCACCGAAAGCAGCATCCCCGCCGCACCAAAAATCCACCCCCATACCACCAGTGACAGAAACGCCACAAACGTTGAAAGCCCCAGCGCTTGACCCATGACGCGAGGCTCAATCAGATTTCCCAATACAAAATTAATGACCAAATAGGCGGAGGCCAGCAACAGCGCCTGAAATACCCCGCCATCTTGGGCAACCAGCAAGAGCAGAACCGGTGGAATCGCCGCCAGTGCCGAGCCGATATTGGGAATGAAGTTAA
Organism: Halomonas colorata; assembly: GCF_014897985.1. Classification (GTDB taxonomy): domain Bacteria; phylum Pseudomonadota; class Gammaproteobacteria; order Pseudomonadales; family Halomonadaceae; genus Vreelandella; species Vreelandella colorata. The sequence goes on along the minus strand of NZ_JABUZA010000024.1, from coordinate 6,263 downwards.
GTCCAAATGCCAACACACCCCACAGCAAAGGGAAATCAACCCCGACGATAAGGCAGGAGAGCCATACCAACACCCCGGTCGCCAGGCTGATGACCGTCTTTACCGCCAGGTAACGCTTTAGCGTTAAACTAAACTCGCTAAAACGTTTTAAGCTGGGCGCCGGGTTCTCAAGGGCCCGGGAAACTTTTTGGCGAAAATTAAGCGTCTCAAACAACATGAAAATGACCAGCAGCCCTACAATGATGCTTTGCATGATCAAGTTGCCCAGTTCGCCCAGCAGGGTAGCGATCCACGAGCCTTCTTCGTCCATTTGAAAAACGGCGCTAAGCTGATCAGGGTCAACCGCAAAGCCATGCATTGCCAGGGTGTTGAGCAAATCCCAATAGTGTTCGTATAGCCGCTCTTCTATATCAGGCAGCGCTGCCACAAAGGTGCTGAAGCTATTCACCACCAGCACGCCAATCAGCGATAGAAAGACCAATAAAACCAGTAGGGTTAAAAAGGCTGACATCCGCATGCTCAGGCCCCAACGATGCAGCCACTGCACGGGAGAGGTGCACACCACGGCGATAAACACCGCCAGCAGTAAAGGCACTAAAAGATCAGCGCCCATTTTCATTCCCGCAATAATGATCACCAGCGCGGCGAGCGCCAATGTGGCATGCAAGGGAATACTTCGGTAATCCTCATCCGACAATTGTGGCATAGCTTCATCCTTAGCTAGTTATCCGTACATAATGGCTGCAATCAGGACATTGCACAAACCGTGCAAGTAATAAGCAACTGTTTTACGTCACCTCTTTAAACAGGAACTTTCGCTTCTCCTACTATTCCAAGCAACGTCTACACTGTGATGACACCACTCTACTTTGCTATTCATTAAGGAAATTCCATGAACCCAACACCGGCACGTTTACCGCGTTTTCGCTATGGCCTATTAAGTGGCGCGCTGTTGGCGTTACTCAGCACACCGCTTGCCTTTGCCGCGCCACCCACTCCACCAAGCCTGAGCGTCCAGGCCCAGTCCTGGGTCGAAGTTGAACCAGACCAAGCTACGCTCACCGCCAGACTGTGGGAAAACACGCCCGCCGTCTCGTCAATGGAAGATACTGACAGCGAAGCGCTAGGTGAAGCTCGTGAGCGCCTTGAAAGCCGTGCCAGTGAACTGATCTCTGCCATCGAAGCATTAGGTATTGAGCGGCGTGCGATTAATGCGGGTTCTTTAAATGTTTACCCTGACCATGTGGCGGCACCGCGCAGCGAAAACGGTGATCAGGAAATGCTCCAGCGCACGCGTCTTGAGCGTCCGTTCAGCGTAGAGCTAACCGACCTTGATCAACTGGGTGAAGTCCTCAACGCGCTTATCGGAGTAGGCGTTAACGCGTTAGACGGCGTGCAGTTCGATTTGCAGGATAGAGACGCAGCGACCGATGAAGCCCTGGTAAAAGCGCTTGATAAGGCCCGCCACAAAGCTGACCTGATGGCGAGTACTCTGGAAGCCGAGCTGGGTCATGTTCAGCGTATTGAAGAGACACAGTCGCCGATTTTTCAGCCCCGCATGATGGCGATGCGTGCTGAAAGCGACGCCGCCAGTAGCGGTGCGCAAAGCGACTACAGCCCCGGCACCATTCGTATTGATGCCGGGGTAAACGTGGAGTGGACCCTTAAAGGGCCAGACGCTCCTGACCACGCAGATACGGACGTAGCGGCTCAGGAATAATCACCGAGCCATCCGCCTGCTGGTGGTTTTCAAGAACCGCCAGCAGGCAGCGGCCTACAGCCAAGCCTGAACCATTCAACGTATGCAGAAGCCGAGGCTTTTTCAACTCCGGATCGCGAAAACGCGCCTGCATGCGCCGCGCCTGAAAGTCCTCGCAGTTAGAAACCGATGAAATTTCCCGATAGGTTTCCTGGCTAGGCAGCCAAACTTCCAGATCGTAGGTTTTCGCTGCGCCAAAGCCCATATCACCGGTGCATAGGGTAACGACCCGATACGGAAGCTCCAAAGCCTGCAAAATCGCCTCAGCGTGACCACGCATTTCTTCAAGGGCCGCGTAGCTCTTCTCAGGTTCAACGATTTGCACCATTTCCACTTTATCAAACTGATGCTGGCGAATCATGCCGCGAGTATCGCGTCCGTGCGAACCGGCTTCGCTGCGAAAACATGGTGTGTGCGCGGTGAGCTTCATCGGTAACGCCGCCTGATCGACAATTTCATCGCGTACAAAATTGGTGAGCGGCACTTCTGACGTGGGAATCAGGTAGTACTCGCGCTCATCATCAAGCTTAAACAGATCTTCGCCAAACTTAGGCAACTGACCAGTTGCCATCAGCGAGTCGCTGTTGACCATATACGGCACGTAGCACTCTTCATAACCGTGCTGCTCGGTTTGGGTGTCCAACATAAACTGAGCCAGTGCACGGTGCAGCCGGGCAATCGGCCCACGCATTACGGCGAATCGCGCACCGGTTAGCTTAGCCGCCAACTCAAAATCCAGGTACCCGGATTTCTTGCCCAGATCAACGTGGTCGAGCACTTCAAAATCAAACGCGCGGGGCGTGCCCCAGCGGTGTAGCTCTACGTTATCATCTTCGTTTTTGCCTTCCGGCACGCTTTCATGGGGCAGGTTAGGAATTCCGCTGACGGCATCGTCCCACTCGGCCTGCACCTCAGCAAGCTCGCGTTTTGCGCTATCCAAACGTTCGCCCAGGTCGCTCACGCTATCTAACAGCGGCTGGATATCTTCCCCATTCGCTTTGGCCTTGCCAATGGCTTTGGAACGCGTGTTGCGCTCGCTCTGCAACTGCTCGGTCTGGGTTTGCAATTCACGGCGGCGCGACTCCAGCGACTGCAGTCCCTCTTTATCCAGCATGAAGCCGCGACGAGCTAGTTGTTGCGCAGCCGCGTCCAGATCACCGCGCAGCAGTTTCGGATCGAGCATAAGTTATCCCTTAGCCTGAATTCAGTTAAACACGACGCCAAACGCCTGCATCAAAGCCACCTATTGTAGGCAAAAGCGTGGCATGGGGCTATGGGGGTTTCCTACCTCGCGCTCAAGCTTGAGCATCTCAGCCCTTTTGCGATCCGTTTTGCTTATAGCGCCGCCTACCGACATCCCCGCCCCTCGCGTGAAAAGTGGTAAAGTGCGCGCCGAATCGTTATCCAGCGCTTCTTTTTCGATCAACTTTTAAAGCACAGCAAGGAGGATATGCCCGTGAGCACATCACAAGGCGCATTCGGATGGTGGCGAGGCATTGCCCTATGGAAAAAAATTCTCGCAGGCCTAGCACTGGGGATATTGGCTGGCGCGTTACTGGGTGAAAATGCCAGCCTCTTTAAACCACTGGGCGATATTTTCATCAATGCGATAATGATGTTGATCGTGCCCCTGGTGTTTTCCACGCTGATCGTGGGCATAACCTCAATGCGCGACCCGCAAAAAATGGGGCGCATCGGCGCGCGCACTATTGGGCTTTATCTTCTCACTACGGCGTTTGCGATCAGCATCGGCCTGTTACTTTCTACTCTGCTTCAGCCCGGCGCGGGCGTTAATATAAGTTTTGATGGTAGTGTCGATGCAAGCGAGGCGCCGACACTCGCGTCTATTTTAATTGATCTGGTTCCCCGTAATCCTATTGATGCGCTGGCCAATGGCAATATTCTGCAGATTATCGTGTTTGCCATCGGCCTGGGTATTTCGCTCACACTGATTGGTAAGAAAGGTGAGCCGCTGGTCGTTGTGTTCGATAGCTTTGCCGAAGCGATGTACAAACTCACCGGTATTGTTATGGCGTTTGCGCCTTTTGGCGTCTTTGGCCTTATCGCCCATGTGTCCGGCCAATACGGGTTAGAAATCCTTCTGCCCCTCGCCAAGCTAATTGGCGTGGTGTACCTCGCCAGTGCGCTGCATGTTCTGGTGGTTTATTCAGGCTTTATCAGCCTGTTGGGAAGGCTTAATCCGGCTCGTTATCTTCAAGGTAGCCTGGATGCCATGATGGTGGCATTCTCCTCGGCCTCATCAGCAGGCTCGCTGCCCGTATCGATTCGCTGCGCACAACAGAACCTGGGTGTTTCTGAAGGTGTCTCCGGCTTTGTACTTCCCGTCGGGGCGACTATCAATATGGACGGCACGGCGCTTTATCAGGGCGTCGTCGTCCTGTTTATTGCCCAGATGTTAGGTATTGAGCTAAGCCTGGTCGACTACGGCATGATTGTGGCAACCGGCACCCTCGCCTCTATCGGCACGGCCGGCGTACCCGGCGCGGGCCTGATTATGCTATCGATTGTAATGGCGCAAATCGGTCTGCCGCTTGAAGCGATTGCTGTGGTAGCGGGTATTGATCGGATCCTCGATATGGCGCGTACCAGTGTGAACGTGGCGGGCGACATTATGGTCACGACCCTGGTAGGCAAAAGCGAGGGTGAATTGAACCTTGATATCTATAACGCCGATAATAAAGCGTAACTGGCGTAGCCAAGACCTAGACCACGACAAAGCAAGCCAAGAGTTTCTGCAACCTGCCCAGGTTGCAGAAACTCACTAGCCCAAGGAACGCACAATGACTAATCGCCTTGAACAGGTAATAAACGCGTTGGATCAACTCCACAGCGAAGACCCGCAAGCGGTTAACGTTGATGGCGAGTCGGTGGCGGCCGAACTGCTTTATGCACAGCGCATGAGCGCATGGCTTACCACGCTTACCCAATCCCCTGGGGAGTGCCTGCAAATCTCTGTGCGAGCCCAACACTTACAACGCTGGCAAGTAACGCGCGAAGAGTACCCTGAAGGCCGCGTGGGGTATTTAACCTGGCGACGTGACCAGGGTATACGTGCTGGCGAGACTACCGCACTGCTGATGAGTGAAGCAGGCTACTCTGCCGAAGATGCCGCGCGGGTTGCTACTATTATCAACAAGAAAGGGTTAGGCCGTGATCCAGACGTACAGGCTCTTGAAGACTGTGCCTGCCTGGTATTTTTAGAGAACTACTTTGCCGACTTTTCACGCAAGGTCGAGCACGACCACATGCTGCGGATTATTCAAAAAACCTGGCGCAAAATGTCTCCGCAAGCACATGAACTAGCGCTTGGCCTGCCCATGTCGGCTAGCTCTGCCGCGCTGGTCAAAGAGGCCTTAAGCTAAGCACCTCTCACAAGAGTGCAGCTAAACAAACGCTGCGGTAAAGTAGCGCTCTTTCTTTTTTATGCCCTGGCACTGACGGCTTGAACGATTATGATTGCATCTCTGGACTCTCGTACCGCCCCGTTTAAACGCTTAGGCACCCATTACCTGCGCTTTCTGGAAGCCCTAAAGACCCGCGGCTTTGACGGCGAGATTGCCCCTGATTACGCCCAGCGCACGGTACTGGCAACGGATAATTCGATTTACCAGCGCTTGCCCCAGGCGGTGGTCTTTCCTCGTCATGCTGAGGACCTGGAGCGTCTTGCCAAGCTGGCGGCCGAGATGCCTTACCGCGAAGTAGTACTTACCCCACGCGGCGGCGGCACCGGCACCAACGGCCAATCGCTGACCGACGGTATCGTGGTGGATGTTTCCCGGCATATGAATCAGGTACTGGAGATTGATGTGGCGGCCCGCCGGGTGCGGGTACAGGCCGGGGTCGTGAAAGACCAGCTGAACGCCGCGCTAAAACCCCATGGCCTGTTCTTTGCCCCCGAGCTCTCCACCTCCAACCGCGCCACCCTCGGCGGCATGATCTCCACCGATGCCAGCGGCCAGGGCAGCTGTGCCTATGGTAAAACCCGCAATCACGTGCTGGAACTCGACACGGTGCTGCTCGGTGGCCAGCATCTACATAGCCGCGCGCTGAGTGCCGAGGATGAGCAACACGCCTGCCAGCAGGCGGGCATCGTCGGTCGTGTTCACCAGACGGCCACGGCCATTATTGACCAACAGCGCGCGCTGATTGAGGCGACCTTCCCGCCGCTGAACCGCTGCCTGACCGGCTACGACCTGGCCCACTTACGCGACGCCGCCGGCCAGCTTAATCTCAATAGCCTGCTGTGCGGTTCGGAAGGCTCGCTGGGGCTTCTGAATGAAGCCGTCCTCAACGTACTGCCGATTCCCAAGTACGCCACGCTGGTCAACGTGCGCTACCCAAGCTTTATGGCAGCCCTGCGCGACGCCAAGGCGCTGATGGCAAATGCCGAGCCCATCTCGATTGAAACCATCGACGATACGGTGCTGACGCTGGCCATGGAGGACTTCGTCTGGGACAGCGTGGCTGAGTTCTTCCCCGCCAC
>NZ_JABUZA010000023.1 GCF_014897985.1 Halomonas colorata | reverse complement strand
ATGAAGTGATGCCACAGCAACTCATGGGCCTTCACTATTGCTTGCCGATCGGCGTTCTGCTCCACCCGGCACAGCGTTGACTTGCCTGCCAGCGTATCCTCTTCACCGAGCGCTGTCTGGAGGGCCTGATCATAGTGCAGGGCCTCATGGTCGTTGAAATCTTCGTAGCCAGCGGCGACACCGAACACCCGCTGACGAACCAGAGTGTCGAGCTTATGACGAACCTGTTTCGGTGCACGGGGATCATGAAGCACGGTGGCCAAGCGGCGTGTCAGGCGATGGTGTTTATCGACTTCACGAAGCAGGAGTAATCCGGCGTCCGACGTGATGTGGCCCCCGGAGAAGTCGGCTTCAATTTGGCGGCGTGAGAGTGGCGAGAAGGTCAGCTTTTCAGGTACCATTTTGGAAGCGGCTGTTGGTGTTGGTTTTTGGTGTAAGGCCCTGAAACGTTAACACTTTCAGCCGCTTTCTTTTATACCCTGTGAGAAATCCGGGTTAGTCCGATAACTAACAATAAAAATACCGTGATTTAACAAAGCAAAGAGGAGCAGGCCCGTGAGTCTTAAAAATGAATCGCGCCGACGATTTATGAAGGGAGCGTTAACCAGCATTCCCGCCGTCACCCTGGGGAGCGGGGTCTCAATCACCGCTCCCGCCAGCGAACCACCGGAACAACTAAGCGACTATCAGCCGGTCTTTTTTGATGCAGACGAATGGGGTTTTATGCTCGCGGCCTGTGACCGATTGATCCCCAGTGACGGGCCTGGCCCCGGTGCTTTGGAAACCAATGTGCCCATCTTTATTGATAGACAGATGGAAGGCAGCTTTGGACATGCCGCTGACTGGTATATGAAAGGCCCCTTTCCTGACAATGTCTCGCCGCTAATGGGCTATCAGTCGTCTCTGCTCCCACGGGAGGTTTACCGGGAGGGGATTGCCGCCACGCGTGACTACTGCGTACGCCAATACGGCCAGGAGTTCACCGCGTTGGATAACGCCACTCAGGAAGCGGTGTTGCAGCAGCTTGAGCGGGAAGACATCACTTTTGAGCGCGTCGGTGCTCTCCAGTTTTTTGTCTTTTTGCTGCAAAACACCAAGGAAGGCTATTTTGCCGATCCCATCCATGGCGGCAACAAGCATATGGCCGCCTGGAAATTTATCGGCTTCCCAGGTGCCCGTGGGGCGTATCTGGAGTGGGTCGACCAACACAATGTCAAATATCCGTTAGGGCCGGTCAGCCTTACCGGCGAAAGGGGATAAGCATGGCGAAAACAAATCCACCGGTTGATGTTGTACTGGTTGGTCTGGGTTGGACCAGTTCGATCATGGGCATGGAGCTGACAGACGAAGGGCTGAACGTGCTGGCGCTTGAGCGCGGTGAAGACCGCGATACCGTGCCGGACTTTGCCTACCCGAAAATCGCTGATGAGCTGACTTATGGCGTACGCTATAAATTGATGCAGCGTCCGGCCAAAAGCACGCTGACGGTCCGTCATGGCCTGGGTGATATGGCGGTGCCTTATCGCAGCCTGGGTTCATTTTTACCCGGCGACGGAGTTGGCGGGGCAGGCGTGCACTGGAACGGGCATACCTGGCGGCCCCAGCCTCAGGAGCTGCGTCTTAAAAGCTACGTCGAGGAGAATTTCGGCGCCGATATCATTCCTGACGAAATGACCATTCAGGATTTTGGCGTGAGCTACGACGAGCTGGAGCCCTTTTTTGATTACTTCGAGAAAGTGGCGGGTATTTCCGGCAAGGCGGGCAACCTTAACGGTGAGATTCAGGAAGGGGGCAACCCATTCGAGGGATGGCGCTCAAACGAGTACCCCATGCCGCCGCTCGCACGTACCTATAACGACACGCTGTTTGCTGATATGGCGCGTGAACAGGGGCTGCACCCTTTTCCCTTGCCCGCCGCTAACGCTTCAGAAGCGTATACCAACCCCTACGGCATGCAGCTTGGGCCGTGTAACTTTTGCGGCTTTTGCGAACGTTATGGCTGTTTAAACTACTCCAAGTCCTCGCCCCAAACCTGCATTCTAGGTGCGCTTAAACGGCGCGAAAATTTCTCTTACCAGGCCAATAGCGAAGTGCTCCGAGTGGAGCTTGATAGCGATGGCAAAAAGGCTACTGGCGTGACCTATATCGATGGCGACGGTAATGAGGTCTTTCAGCCGGCTGACCTGGTGGTGTTGGGCGCTTACTCGCTCCACAACGTACATTTGATGCTGGTGTCGGGTATCGGTACGCCTTATGACCCGGTAAGCGGTGAAGGTGTGGTCGGCAAGAACTACGCCTATCAGATGAACGGCGGCTCAACGCTCTACTTCAAGGATAAGGAGTTCAATCCTTTTATTGGCGCAGGTGGCAATGGTGAAGTTGTTAATGACTATGGCGTCGAACAGATCGATTTTGCTCAGGAAGGCTTCATTGGCGGCTCGTATATCAATGCCGCGATGACCAACGGGCAGCCGATTCGCAACATGCCGCTGCGCTCAGATGCGCCGACCTGGGGCGCTGGCTGGAAGCAGGCGGTGCAGGAAACCTATGGCCACACCATGACGATTGGTTCCCATGGCAGCAACATGGCTTACCGCGACTGCTATCTGGATCTTGACCCCAACTATACCGACGACCATGGGCGCCCGCTTATGCGTATGACGTTTGATTGGAAGGCAAACGACGTGCGCATGACCCAGTTTATGAAGCAGAAGATCGACACGCTCTCCAAGGCGCTGGGCCCGGATGACTACAAGCTCTCGTTCAAGGATTTCGATTCACGCTATGACGTCCGCCCTTACCAGACAACTCATAACGTCGGTGGAGCTATTATGGGATTCGACCCATCCGCCAGCGCGCTGAATCGCTATTTGCAGAGTTGGGATGTCCACAACGTGTTTGTGATGGGTGCCAGTGCCTTTCCGCAGAATATTCAATATAACCCCACGGGGCTGGTCGGCGCTTTGGCTTACTGGTCGGCCAAAGCAATTCGCGAGCAGTATCTACCCAACCCCGGACCTCTGGTCCAAGCCTAAGGAGAGCGACCATGATGATTCATCGACAATGGCGTCAGGGGCTGGCGGGCGTGGGTCTGTTAAGCGTGGCGGCACAAGGCGTGGCGTTCGACCAGGCCGAGATAGAGCGCGGTGAGTACCTTTCCCGGGCGGGCGACTGCGTTGCCTGCCATACCGCCCCGGGTGGCGAACCTTTTGCAGGCGGTCTGGCGGTTGAAAGCCCCTTTGGGGAGATTTTCTCGACCAATATTACCTCCGACCCGGATACCGGGATCGGTAACTATACGCGCGACGAGTTTGCCGCGGCGCTGCGCGATGGCGTACGTAACGACGGTAAAAAGCTTTATCCAGCCATGCCGTACCCCTCCTACTCGTTAATTACCGATGACGATATTGATGCGCTTTATGCCTACTTTATGGAAGGCGTGGCGCCGGTGTCCTATCAGCCGGAGCGTACGGATCTGAGCTTTCCGTTTAATCAGCGCTGGGGGATCGGGCTTTGGAACTGGTTATTCACATCCTCTGAACCGTTTAAGCCTTCTGACGAGCGCAGCGATGAGCTGAACCGCGGCGCCTACCTGGTACAAGGGTTAGGCCACTGTGGCAGCTGCCACACGCCGCGTGGACTGTTCTTCCAGGAAAAGGCCATGAAGGACGAGGGCAGCGATTTCCTTACAGGGGAAACGCTGGAAGGCTGGTATGCGCCGAACTTGCGGGGTAGCGGTAATCAGCGCCATCCGCTTCAGCGCTGGAGCGAAGAGGATATCGTCGCCTATCTGGAAACCGGCCGAAATGATCATAGCGCCGTTGTCGGCGAGATGGCCCCGGTGGTTGCCCACAGCACGTCGCATCTTAAAGAGGCCGATCTCTACGCCATCGCAGGCTATCTCAAATCGCTGCCCGCGGGTGACGGTGATGAGGCACCACGCGATGAACGGGCCGCCGAACAGACCCAAACGATGCTGACCCACGCCGATGTGGATGGCAATACCGGTGCCCGGCTCTATCTGGATAATTGCAACGCCTGCCACTTTGCCAATGGTAAAGGGGCGCCTCAGGTCTTTCCGTCACTGGTGGGCAGTTCACTGGTCAATGCTGAAGACCCCACCGGAATCATTCGCGTGATTCTATCCGGTGCCCGGATGCCTTCGACCGAGAAGCGCCCGGAAGCGCTGGCTATGCCCGATTTTGCCTGGCGGCTTTCTGATGATGAGGTGGCTGAAGTCGCCAACTTCGTGCGCTCGGCCTGGGGTAATGAGGGCGGTGAGGTCAGTGCTGACCAGGTGGCTGATGTACGAGACACGCTGCCGGAAGATCGTCCTACCAGCGCGCCTAGCTATATCGACTAGCGATATTTATTAGCGACATTCACTAGCTGTATTGATTGGTTAGGTTAGACCAGCTAGAACCATACGGTAGGTAGAAACAAAAACGGGTGCCCAAAAGGGCACCCGTTTTACGTGGCTCACGTTAAGCGCGTTTTTTAGCCGCTTTCGTGTCAGGCTTCTGGCTGTCACCGGCATCGCTGGGTTGGGGTAGCGAGGGCAGCGACTTGGCGAGCATTTCCACGCTGTGGCGATAGTAAAGCTGGCTCTTGTTGTGCTCGCCCAGGCTTGCGTAGAGACGGGCAAGCTCGGCGCATACTTCGCCGTTGGGCCGCTGGCGCTGGCTGGCTTCGAAGTATTCCAGGGCTTTCTCCCACTTGCCGGTACGCAAGGAAAGGCGGCCACAGGTCAGCAGCAGCTCCGGATCGTTAGGACGCTCCTGCAGCCACTTCTCGGCTTTTGCCAACTGACGTGCAGCATGCACGTTAAGCAGGCCATAGCGCTTGACTAGACGGGCATCCCAATGATGGTCCAGCGAATGATTTAGCAGGCGTTCGGCAATGGTTTCTTCATTAGCCTGAACCAGCGCGTCGGTATACAACACGATCAGCTCGGTATTACCCCGCAGGTACTCAGGCATATCTGCCCATAACCCGCGAACCCGCTCGATATTGCTTGGGTTTTTGGCTTCAAAAGTAATCAACTCGCGGTACGCCTTGAACTCAAGCTGTTCTCGCTCTTGCGGTGCAATCAGCTTTTGGGCCGCTAAACGAGGCAGCAGCCAGCGCAAGCCTTCCCAATCGTTAACGCTCAAGTGCACCTGCTTGAGCAATTTTAATACTTGCGGGTGATCGCTGAGCTTTTTATCCAAGCGGTTGAGGATCGCCATTGCTTCTTCAGGTTGCTGACGGTCGATCATCAGCTGCGCCTGCATTAAGCCAATCGCAGTGTCGGCGCCTTCAGTGGAAAGCTGCGCCTGGTTCAGGTGCTCCTGGGATTTTTCGTGATTACCCTGATAATGAGCGGCCAACGCGGCTGAAAGATAGTTAACCAGCGGGGTGCTGGAGTCGTCGGCGGCGTGAACCAGGGTTTTTTCAGCTTTTTTCCAGCGGCCCTCGGTTAGCGCAACCAAGCCGCGCACGGTACGCTTCATGGCGCGGCGATTGCGAGCGCGGCCATTCCAGGTACGAAAGCGGCCCACCGGGCGAATAATACCGGTCAGCAGGCGCAGCGCAAAGTGCACCACGATAAAGGCTGCGAGCAGAATGATCAGGCCAAACCAGAAGGAGGTCTGAACCGAGGTGTCACCTACTCGGATTAGCCAGTAGCCGGGGACTGACATCATCAGGTGCCCGAGCAGGGCACCTACTGCCAGACCTGCGACCAGAAGGAGGACGAGTTTTCTCATGCATCACCTCCCTCTTCACCGTTTTGCTGGCGTGATCTAAAGCGGTTTTCAATAAAGCTGGTCATCGCTTGCTGAGAGGCGCTAATGTCCGGCAGTTCCGGTTCAATCTCGGCCTGCTTCAGCTCTTGAAGGCGGGCAATAACGCTCTGGGTCGCTTCACGCTCGACGTCGTAGTAGCCGTTGAGTAACTCAAGCGCCTTGTCGATACTCGCTTCATACAGCGGCTGCTCTTCTTTAAGCAGTGCAAGCTGCGCCTGCTCAATAATCAATCGTAGGCTTTGGCGCAGGTAAGACTCCTGCTCTGGCGTAACCAGCGTTTCCATTGCCTCATCATGATGGCGAATCATCACCAGATCTTTCAGCTCTTCGCCAAAGCGGGCCAGCTGACGCTGGAAGGTACCGGTAGGCGGCTGTTCAATACCGGAGGTTACGGCACGCTCTTCCACTTCTTGCGACAGGCGCAGGCCAGCCACTCGCTCTTGCTGAGCATTGAGTGCCAGGTAAATACCGGTGCGATCCACGCGCGGCACGCCATCCAGCTCGGCAAGTTCGTTGGCAATTTCACGACGCACGGCGGTTAACGCCGGGTTATCGGCATCCGCCAGGCGGGCATCGGCGGTGCGTAGCAGGGCAGCGGCGCCATCAACATCACCTTCAAGCTGTAAGCGCTGGTTAGCCAGGCGTAGCAGGTAGGCGGCTTCAGCGTGCAGCCAGTCGCGGTCGTCGGTGTCCTGGGCTTGAGAAAGCTGGTTCAGTACGTCGTCGAGCGTGCTGTTAACATCGCTGCGATAGCTGTCCAGCTCACCGCGCAGCTCTTCCAGCGTGCCTTCAAGCGCTTGTGTGCGCTCGCTTTCACTGCTTTCAAAGCGTGATTCAAGATCGCTCACGGTTTGCTGAGTGGCGCTGTTTTCAGCCTGCTGGCTTAGCTCATTGATGCGCTGCTGCTGGCTATCCAGACGTTGCCAACCCTGCCAAGCCACCATAATAAGCGCTACGGCCAATATTAGTACTAGTACCAGGGCGATAAGCCCGCCTTTACTGCCTCCGCGCTTACCGCCCCCGCTGTTGGAGGTTGGCGGCGGTGTACCATTACCACCTTTGCCGGATGGGCTGTGAGGCGTAGATGTACTGCCCAGAGTATCTTTTTTAGCGGACGCAGGCTCACTGGTGACAGTCGGTTTGTCGGTAAGCGTCGATGCCGGTTTATCAGTCGTAGGCGACGTACTTGAAGACGCCTCACTTGACGCTGGCTTGGCTGGCGGTGATGCTGCCGCAGGCGTTGCGTTAGAGGTGCCGCCGCCTTTGCCACGTCGACGCGAACGGCCATTTCCGTTCCTGGGTGACTCGTTTGGCGACGTTGTCGCACCACCAGGAGGACGACTTGCTGCCTCGCTGGCGGGTGGAGGAGTAGTGGCTGACGCGGCAGTAGCATCCGATTTGACGCTGTCCTTGGACGCATCAGCGGACGTTTTTTGTACGTCTTCCTGCTCGTTTGGTTGTTTGCTCATCTGTCGCTAGCCCTTAATTAAGTTCCTTGATCGACATCGGCACCCTAAGGGTGACAGGACCTGTTTAACGCAGCTGCCAGGGCAGCCGGCGTTGCTCCCGACGCCACCTTGAGGTCACAAAAACCCAGTGTACCGGCCAGTGTAGCTAAACGGCGACTGGAAACGATTAGCGGTTGGTTCAACGCTGTCTGATCACACCATTTTGCCAGATGTTCAAGCAGTTCGCCGCTAGTGACGATTAACGCTCGATAATCACCGGCTGCCAGGCGCGCCTGCATGGCTTCTGAAGGCGCTCGAAAAACCCGCCGATACACGGCAACCCGGGTAATCGTGGCACCGCGCTCGGCCAGGGTATCGGCCAACAGCGTGCGGCCGCCTTCACCCGCCACCAGCAACACCCGCTGGTTCGCGACATCCTTGAGCGAGGCAAGCGATAAAAGCGCCTCGCTGGTGTTTTCTCCGCTATTTTTTTCAGCATGCTTATTGCTAGTAGGCTGGTTATCAAAACCCGCTGGAGGTATACGTACTCTGACCCCAAGCTGGTTAAACAGTACGTCAGCCGTGGCATGGCCCACACTATAGTAATCAATGCCGACCGGCAGTTGCGGCCAGTAGCGGTCCAATGCGTCACTTAAATACTCGGCCGCGAAAGGGCTGATTACTACCACTTTGTCATACTGATCAATATTGAGCCAGATACTGCGCATGACAGGGTCTTCCGGTAAGGCTTCAAGCGCCAGTACGTCGAGCGATTCTACATAGGCACCCGCAGCACGCAGCGTATTGGCCAGTGCCTCACCCCGTTGACCCGGGCGGCAGATTAAAACCGGCTGTGTCATACGTTGTTGCCGTACACCTCGGCTAAAATTTCGCCTGCACCCTGGTCAAGCAGGTCTTCAGCAATACGTATTCCCAGCGCTTCAGGTTCATGAATCGAGCCACTGCCTTCGGCACGCAGTACTTCAGTGCCTTCGGGATTGCCGACAAGCCCACGCAGCCAAATCGTATCATTGGCTTTATTGAGTACCGCAAAGCCCGCGATGGGTACCTGACAACCACCTTCCAAGCGCGTATTCATGGCGCGTTCAGCGCGTACGCGTGTGGCCGTGTCTGGGTCATCCAGTGGGGCTAGCAGACCAATCAGCTCAGGGTCATGCAGGCGGCATTCGATGCCCAGCGCCCCTTGGCCACACGCAGGCAGGCACACTTCAGGCGGCAGTGCCTGGGCGATGCGCCCATCAAGCCCCAAGCGTTTTAAGCCGGAGGTCGCCAAAATAATGGCGTCAAATTCGCCATCGTCGAGCTTGGCCAGGCGGGTCTGCACATTGCCGCGTAGGTTAAGAATTTCCAGGTCGGGGCGTACTTCGCGTAACTGTAAACCACGGCGCAGGCTGGCAGTACCAATCTTGGCGCCCTCGGGCAATTCATCGACGCTTTTGTAGTGGTTGGATACAAAAGCATCCGTGGGATCAGCGCCTTCTAGAATCACCGAGAGCCCCAAACCCTCGGGAAACAGCATCGGCACATCTTTCATGGAGTGCACGGCGATATCCGCTCGACCGTCCAACATGGCGTCTTCCAGCTCTTTGACAAAAAGGCCCTTGCCGCCAATTTTGGAGAGGGGCGTATCGAGGATCTTGTCGCCTTTGGTGGAAAGCGCCACCAGTTCGACTTCCAAGCCCTCATGTGCCGCCATCAGGCGGTCGCGAACGTGTTCGGCTTGCCACATGGCCAGCTGGCTTTTCCGCGTGGCGATACGCAGTTTGGTGATGGATGACACGTTATTCTCCCTTTGCCGCTGACGCGGCGCGTCAAGCTATGATGTGTCTCATCATAAAGCACCCGGCCACACAGTAAAAATCAGCCGCTTTATTTAAGATAAGCGCCAGATGGTTGAAACGCCATTGAGCTAAATATGCCGTGCCTTTGAACTCAAGCATTCAGGGCAATGACTCTGTTACACTTTCCGCAATCGACTCTTTTGTTTTGTCAGCAGGATATGCCTCCGATGAGCCAAACTACGAATCAGTCCTGGGGCGGTCGCTTCAGCGAGCCCACCGATGCCTTTGTTGCGCGCTTTACAGCGTCTGTGACGTTTGACCAGCGCCTGGCGCGCCAGGATATTCAGGGCTCCATTGCCCATGCCACCATGCTTGCCCGCGTCGGTGTACTTACCGACGAAGAGCGCGATGCGATCATTAACGGTTTGACCGAGATTCAGGGTGAAATCGAGCGCGGCGAATTTAACTGGTCGGTACCGCTTGAAGACGTGCACATGAATATCGAAGCACGCCTGACCGACAAGATCGGCATTACCGGTAAGAAGCTGCACACCGGGCGTTCGCGTAATGATCAGGTCGCCACCGACATTCGCCTGTTCATGCGTGACGAGATCGACGTCATTGAAGTGGAATTGAAGCGTCTGCGCGAAGGCATGATCGAGCTTGCCGACCGCGAAGCCGACACTATCATGCCGGGCTTTACCCATCTGCAAACCGCCCAGCCGGTGACCTTTGGTCATCATCTGCTGGCCTGGCAGGAAATGCTTGCCCGCGACCACGAGCGTTTACTTGACTGCCGTAAGCGCGTCAACGTACTGCCACTAGGTGCTGCAGCACTTGCCGGTACTACGTACCCGATCGACCGCCACGTAACCGCTGAGCTTTTAGGCTTTGACCGCCCGGCGGAAAACTCGTTGGACGCCGTGTCGGATCGTGACTTTGCGATTGAATTCACAAGTTTCGCCAGCATCCTGATGATGCACCTGTCGCGCATGAGCGAAGAGCTTGTGCTGTGGACCAGCGCCCAGTTCAACTTTATTGACCTGCCTGACCGCTTCTGCACCGGCTCATCCATCATGCCGCAGAAGAAAAACCCCGATGTACCGGAGCTTGTGCGCGGTAAAACGGGCCGGGTATATGGTCATCTGATGGGCCTTTTGACGCTGATGAAATCGCAGCCGTTGGCCTACAACAAGGATAACCAGGAAGATAAAGAGCCGCTGTTTGATGCGGTGGACACGGTGCGTGACTGCCTGAAGGCGTTTGCGGATATGATCCCTGCCATCGAGCCGAAAAAAGACAGCATGTATGAAGCGGCGCGGCGCGGTTTCTCGACCGCGACCGACCTTGCCGACTACCTGGTCCGTCGTGGCGTTGCCTTCCGCGATGCCCATGAAATCGTCGGTCAGTCGGTTGCCTACGGCTTGAAGACTCAAAAGGATCTGTCAGAAATGAGCCTGGAAGAGCTGCAGCAGTTCTCCACTATCATCGAGCAGGATGTCTTTGACGTGTTGACGCTTGAAGGCTCGGTTGCTGCGCGTAACCATATCGGCGGGACTGCACCGGATCAGGTGCGTGCCGCGGCTCAGCGTGCCCGCGAAGCGCTTTCTTTACTGCAGGGGCAGGCATGAAAACGCTGGCATGTATCGCGATCATCGCGCTATTAGTCGCAGGCTGCGGTCAGAAAGGACCGCTTTACCTGCCCGAGGATACTTCGCCCGATAACGGTGCTGCCGAGCAGGCTGGGTAAGCGGCTGCAGGAGAAACGAGTTCATGGATCACTTTAACTATCGCGACGGCGTACTCTACGCCGAAGACGTACCGCTCTCACAGATTGCCCAAGAGCATGGTACGCCTTGTTACGTATACTCCAAGGCCACGTTTGAGCGCCATTTTCGCGCTTACACCGAGGCCCTGGGCAGCCATCCGCACCTGATTTGCTACGCGGTTAAAGCTAACTCCAACTTGGCCGTATTGGGTGTATTAGCCAAACTGGGTGCCGGGTTTGATATTGTTTCGGCTGGTGAGCTTGAGCGCGTATTAACCGCTGGCGGCGACCCTGCAAAAGTGGTGTTCTCCGGCGTTGCCAAGCAGCCCCATGAGATGGCCCGCGCGCTTGAGGTGGGTATCAAGTGCTTTAACGTCGAGTCGCGCCCGGAGCTTGAGCGCTTGAACGCCGTGGCAGGCGAGCTGGGTAAAGTCGCCCCGGTGTCGCTGCGTGTGAACCCAGATGTAGATGCGGGTACCCACCCGTATATTTCCACCGGGCTTAAGGACAACAAGTTCGGCATCGCGGTGGACGACGCGCTTGAGGTCTATGAGCTGGCGGCCAGCCTGCCGAATCTTCAGGTTAAAGGGCTTGATTGCCATATCGGCTCGCAGCTAACCGAAACCGCGCCGTTCCTGGATGCTCTGGAGCGCCTGCTGGTGCTTATGGAGCGTCTGCGCGAGCAAGGCATCGAGCTTGATCATCTCGATTTAGGCGGTGGCTTGGGCGTGCCTTACCGGGATGAAAAGCCCCCGCAGCCGTTTGATTACGCAAGCCAGCTTCTGGCTCGCCTGTCGCGCTGGGAAGGCGGCGAGAATCTGATGCTGCTGTTTGAACCGGGCCGCTCGATTGCCGCCAACGCAGGGGTTATGCTGACCCGCGTGGAGTTCTTAAAGCCCGGTGAAACCAAAAACTTCGCAATTGTCGACGCGGCCATGAATGACCTGATTCGCCCGGCGCTTTATCAGGCGTGGCAGGCCATTGTTGCGGTGGATACACGCAACACCCGGCAAACGGCCACTTACGATGTGGTTGGCCCGGTGTGCGAAACCGGCGATTTCCTGGGTAAAGAGCGTGAACTGGCGATTGCCGAAGGCGATCTTTTGGCGGTGCGCTCGGCGGGCGCTTACGGTTTTGTGATGGCCTCGAACTACAACAGCCGCCCACGTCCGGCGGAGCTGATGGTCGATGGCGATACCTGTCACGTGGTACGGCGTCGGGAAACCATGGAAAGCCTTTGGGCGGGCGAGGCGTTGCTACCCGAAGGAGCACGCTGATGCTTTTACACTTCACCAAAATGCACGGCCTGGGGAACGACTTTATGGTCGTGGACCTGGTGACCCAGCGTGCCCGGCTGCGTGAAGATCAGATTCGCCAGCTCGCTGATCGCCGCTTTGGGATTGGCTTTGATCAGCTTTTGATCGTTGAGCCGCCGCGCGACCCGGAAATGGATTTTCGTTACCGCATTTTCAATGCTGACGGCAGCGAAGTGGAAAATTGTGGCAACGGCGCGCGCTGCTTCGCGCGCTTTGTGCGCGACCAGCGCCTGACCCACAAGCATGAAATTCATGTGGAAACCGCCGGTGGTCCGCTGGTATTGAAAGTGCAGCACGATGGCATGGTACGCGTAGACATGGGCCGTCCCCGCTTCAGCCCGGCGGCACTGCCCTTTGAAGCCCCGGGCGACCAGCCGTTGCACGCGCTTGACGTAGCCGGTGAAACGCTGCAGGTCGGCGTGGTATCCATGGGTAACCCGCATGCCGTACTGCAGGTCGAAAGCGTTGAGCAGGCCCCGGTTGAACGCCTTGGGCCGTTGGTAGAAGCCCACCCCCGTTTCCCCAAGCGTGTTAACGTGGGCTTTATGCAGGTCCTTTCGCCCAACCAGATTCGTCTGCGGGTATTTGAACGTGGCAGCGGCGAAACCTTGGCCTGCGGCACTGGCGCGTGTGCCGCCGTTGCCAGCGGTATTCGTCAGGGCTTATTGAAAAGCCCGGTGAGCGTCCATCTACCCGGTGGCGAATTGACCATCGAGTGGCCTGACCCGGAAGCATCTCTGGTCATGGTCGGGCCTGCTACGCGCGTCTTTGATGGCCGCGTCGCGCTAATCAATGATGGTCGCGCTTAACTGATTCAAGGAGAACGGTGATGTCTCAAGCCCCTGAACCGCGCAAGACGCTCGATCCAGATCAAGTAGCATTTTGGCTTGCTCGTCATCCCGATTTTTTTGTAGGCCGTGAAGGACTGCTTCAGCAGCTTAAAGTCCCCCATCCGCATATTGATGGCGCAGTGTCGCTGCTTGAGCGCCTGGTGCTGGATTTACGCAAACGCGCGGAAACCGCAGAAGACCGCCTTGAGCACCTGCTGGAAACGGCGAGGCACAACGAGGCGCAGTATCGGCGCCTGCGGGAAACCCTGATGGTGCTGGTAGAGGCTGATGACCGCGACGCGTTGGCACAGGCCCTGGCCACGCAGTTAAGCGAGCGCTTTGATACTCCGGCAATGGCGCTGTGGTGCCCGGCCACGCTAAGCGATAATGAGCCAGCGATGCCCCAGCCGCCGCGGCATGTGCTGGACCAGCATGCCAGCGCGCGATTAGCCGCATTGTTAGACGGTAAAACCAGCCGCTGTGCCAAGCTGAGTGTCAGCGACTGGAAATGCTTGTTGCCGCATATCAAAGCGCCGCGCAAGGCGGGTTCCTGCGCTATTTCACGCCTTTCGGCAGGGGAGCCGCTAGGCTACCTGCTGTTGGCAAGCCCTAACCCCGAGTGCTATCGCGCCAGCATGGATACCCTGTTTACCGAGTATCTGGGCGATATCGTGGCACGCTTGTTGATCCGCCTGGGTCAGCATGGCTGAGTCGCCTATTGCGGTCGCCGTAACGAGCTACCTGGAAGGGTTAGCTCGTCACGCAAGCCCGGCCACGGTGGCGGCCTATCAGCAGGATTTGCGCGCCCTGTGCCGGTTTGCCGAGCAGCGTGAAATTGATGACCCAGCCACGCTGGACACTGCGCTACTGCGCGCTTTTCTAGGCACCGAGCGTAGCCGTGGGCTGGGAGCCCGCAGCCTTGCCCGGCGCCGTGCAGCACTGTCGCGCTTTGCCGATTATCTGGTTAAACAGGGCATTTTGGCCGATAACCCGGTCGGCCTGCTGCGTACTCCCAAACAGCCTAGCCATCTGCCGCGCCCGGTCGATGTCGATGCCCTCGCGCATTTTCTGGATAGCCCCCACGATGGCTCGCCTTTGGCGGTGCGCGATCAGGCGATGCTGGAGCTTTTTTACTCCAGCGGCTTGCGCCTGGCTGAGCTTGCGGCGCTTGATCTTCATGACCTGCAGGCCAGCCGTGTTCGGGTAATCGGTAAGGGAGGCAAGCCACGCCAGGTGCCCGTGGGACAGCGTGCCCAGCATGCCTTGGCTGACTGGCTAAGCTGCCGGGCAGCGATGGCGCCGGAAGGTGAAACGGCGCTGTTTGTCGGCAAGCAGGGCGCGCGGCTGGGGCACCGGGCGATTCAGAAACGCCTGGCCCAGCTCTCTGTCAGCCGCGGCTTGCCTGAGCATCTGCATCCTCACCGGCTGCGCCACTCGTTTGCCAGCCATCTGCTCGAATCAAGTCAGGATCTGCGCGCGGTTCAGGAGCTTTTAGGCCACGCTAATCTCTCCACCACCCAGGTATATACCCGACTCGACTGGCAGCATCTGGCGACCAGTTACGATTCCGCCCACCCACGCGCCAAGCGTCGCCCTTCTGGAAGTAAACCATGACCGCATTGCAAGCCATCACGTTTGATTTAGACGATACGCTTTGGGATAACCACGGGGTGATGCTGCGTACGGAGGAGGGGCACTACGCCTGGCTGCTTGAGGCGCTGAGCATATGGCGCGCCACGCGTCATGAGGCGCCGTTACCGCTGGGTTATGAAGAAGGCATCGCGGATTATTTACAGCGCCGTCAGCAGTTCGCCAAGGATGTGCCCGAGCGGCGCGGCGACTTTACCTGGCTGCGCCTGCGCGCGTTGGAAGCCCAGCTGGAAGCCGAAGACCTGCCGCGTAGTGCAGCTATTTTATGGGCGGCGGCGGCGATGAATGAGTTTCATCGCCTGCGCGTGCAGGTATCACCGCATCCAGAAGCGGCGGGGTTGCTGTCGGCGTTAAGCGAGCGCTACCAGCTTGCCGCTATCACCAATGGCAATATCCACCTCAAGCGTCAGCCGTTGGCGGCCTACTTTCCGGTGGCCATTGCCGCCGGCGAGCTTTTGGCCCCCAAACCTGATCACACGCCTTTTCTGACCGCACTCTCAAAGCTTAACGTCTCGCCAGAATGCGCCATGCATGTGGGTGACTCCTGGTCGGAAGACATTCTGCCTGCCCAGCAGCTGGGTATGCATGCGGTGTGGGTTTCAAGTGATACCGACCAGCCTTTGCCGCCCAGAGTGCACCGCATTGCGCATATTAAGGAACTGCCGGACGTGCTTGACCGGGTGGAAAGCTCACTGGCCTGAGGTGTCTTCCTCGGGCGTGTACAGCCACTGGTCGAGTTTCTGGGACAGCGTATCGACGCCATCACGCTTAAGCGACGAGAAAAGCTGCACTGACACTAAGTCTTCCCACTCTTTAAGCCGCGAGCGGACCTTTTGCAGCGCGGCGCTGGCGGGGCCTTTTTTCAGCTTGTCGGCTTTGGTCAGCAGAATATGCACCGGCATATTGCGTTGGTCGGCATAGCTCAGCATCATTTGGTCAAATTCGGTCAGCGGATGGCGAACATCCATTAACAGCACCAGGCCGCGCAGGCTGAAACGCCCGCGAAGGTAGTCAGACAGGTGCTTTTGCCATTCGATTTTGACGGCCTCGGGCACTTTCGCGTAGCCATAGCCGGGTAAATCGACTAAGCGTAGCGATTCATTGTTCATTACGCTGAAAAAGTTGATCAGCTGGGTGCGACCCGGCGTGCGCGAGGTACGTGCCAGGCCGTTTTGCTGGGTTAGCGCATTGATCGCGCTGGATTTACCTGCGTTCGAGCGTCCCGCAAACGCCACTTCAGCACCCGTGTCGTCCGGGCAGGTCGCCAGCGTCGGCGCGCTGATGACAAAGCTGGCGGTGTGGTAGTTCAGCCGAACGACGGGGCTATCTTGGGGGGTGGACATGAAATGAATCCTGAAATCGAACCTATAAAACAGTTTGCGTTAACCACGCGTATAATGGCGCGGCACGCTGCGCTGCGACGAATGACCCCGTCAGGCAGGTCAAGCGTTCTGCCAAAGCGGTGATACCTGTGGCCTGGGGCGCTAGTGTACCACCGCGCTTAAGCCAACCGCGACTAATCGGCATGCTGTTGGTTTGGCTTGAATCGGGATGGGTAAACGGTGCCTACCCAGGCGGCGCGAGAACCCTCCATCATTCAACAGGCTAGTGAGTTTGTATGCTAGTTCTCATGCGAGTTGTGATGAGGGTTGTGATGAACGTTTTTATGAAAGTATTTATGAAAGTATTTATGAAGGTTTTTATGAAAGTATTGTCGGCGGGTTTAGTGGCTATCTTGAGTAGTGCGGCAAGCGCCTATGCCCAGCCCGAGGCCGACCCAGTTGCGGGTCAGCAAAAAGCCCAGACGTGTGCGGCTTGCCATGGCCCAGCCGGTATCAGCCCTGTTGAAATCTTTCCTCACCTGGCGGGCCAACAAATGTCCTATCTGGCCAAGCAAATCATGGATATTCGTGATGGCGAGCGCATCGTGCCTCAGATGATGGGCATGGTGGATGATTTTTCCGATCAGGATGCCTGGGATGTGGCGGCCTATTACGCCGAGCAGCAAGCCAACCTGGGCCATGCCAAGGCCGATGATGCGGCTCTGTTGGCACGCGGAGAAGCGCTTTACCGCGCAGGCGACAGCCGCCTGGGTATCCCTGCCTGTAGCGCGTGCCATACGCCTACCGGGGCGGGCATCGGTAGCGCCGTTTATCCAGCCATTGCCGGGCAGTATCCTGCCTATACCATTGCCACGTTACGCGCCTTTGCCTCAGGCGATAGGACTAACGATCCTAATGACAGCATGCACGATATTGCTACAAAACTAAGCGATGCTGACATGCAGGCCTTGGCTAACTATCTCTTGGGTCTGCATTAAGGTTTGTTTACTTAATTAATCCGGTTTCCTATCAGCAGGGGAACCTGATAGCGTTATTAGTAGTCCCAGCTTTCGCTTACCCTTGGAGAATTGTCGCTATGATCAAAACGTTATTGGTTGCCCTGACGGGTTTAAGTCTTTCGGCGGCCGTCAGTGCTCAGGAATTGGTAGAAGGCAAAGACTACACGCTGCTGGAATCACCGGTCGCGACCCAGGCCGATGAAGATCAGATCGAAGTTACCGAAGTTTTCTGGTTTGGCTGCCCGCACTGCTACCGCCTGCAAACACCCGTCAACGAGTGGTATGACACATTGGAAGACGATATCAGCGTAGTCCATATGCCGGCGACCATGGGCGGCAACTGGAACACTCACGCCACGGCTTTTTACGCGGCGGAGTCGTTAGGCATTGAAGAAGACCTGCATGCTGATTTTTTTGATGCGATCCATCAGGATGGCCGCAAGCTGACCGATTCCGACGAGATTGCCGAGTTCTTTTCCGACTACGGGGTAAGTGAAGAGGACGCTAAAAAGGCGTTAACGTCTTTTAGCGTACGTAGCGACGTCAACAAGGCCAATAGCCGCATGCGCGAAATGCGCCTGATGGGCGTGCCTGCGCTGGTGGTTGATGGCCGCTTTGTGGTAACGCCAAGCTCAGCCGGTAGCCTTGAGAACATGCCGCAAGTCGCTGAAGCGCTTATCGAGCGTGTACGCACGGAGCGCGAGCAATAAGGTTTTTTTAAACCAGGGAGTCAGGTGATAAGCAGATGGTCGATATGACAGCGATGAACCAGGGAGCCGGGCCATTGCCTCTGCGAGAGCGGGGGCATCTTCGCCTGCTGACCTTTAATTTACAGGTCGGTATTCAGACGTCTGCTTATCATCACTATTTCACTCGTAGCTGGCAGCACTTCTTGCCTAATCCTCAGCGGGTAAAACGCTTGGATATCATGGGGGATGTGCTGGGTCAGTTTGATGTGGTGGGCCTTCAGGAAGCCGATGGCGGCAGCTTTCGCTCCAGCCGTATTAACCAGGTAGAGTATCTGGCAGCCAAAGCCGGATTTCCCCACCACTTTCAGCAGTTGAATCGCAATTTGGGGCGTATTGCCCAGCACAGTAACGGGCTGCTTTCGCGTCTGGTGCCCTCCAAAATTGAAGAGCATCGCTTGCCTGGTATGCTGCCTGGCCGCGGGGCGATACATGTGCGGTTTGGCAACGGCCCCGATGCGCTGCATATCTTTATTGCGCATCTGGCACTTAGCCACCGGGGACGGGTACTCCAGCTTAACTACTTAAGCGAGATTATTGAGCCACTTCGTCATGTGGTCGTCATGGGGGATCTCAACTGTACTCCGGATCAGTTGCATGCCCATGAGCGATTCAGCACCTCGCTGCCGTTGCACCCGGTCAAGCCGCTGCTCAGCTACCCCTCCTGGCAGCCCCGGCGTGCGCTTGACCATATTCTGCTCTCGCAAACTCTGGAAGCGGCGGAAGTGCGGGTGATGGATCATCTATTTTCCGACCACTTGCCTATCGCCGTGGATTTACCGCTTCCAGCGGCCTGTTTGCTGGCTATTGAACAGGCCGCGCCTTCGGTTTCATAAGTCGCTTAGCGGTAATAAAAGGTCGCACAAGCGCGCTTGGGGGATGACGTTCGGCCCAGAATCAGCGATGATTCTGGGCCGTTTTCTTTTCCAGGACATTTAACATGCTCGTCAATGCCCATGAGCCGCGCCTGCTACGCTGGCTCGACTGCGTGACTGAGGGAGTGGGTCGGGCCATTGCCTGGCTGGTTGTGATCATGATGCTTGTGCAGTTCGCCATCGTCGTGCTGCGCTATATCTTCGGTATCAACAGTATCGTGATGCAGGAATCCGTGATGTACATGCACGCCGCTGTGTTTATGCTCGGTGCGGGATGGACGCTACGCCACGATGGTCATGTACGGGTGGATATCTTTTACCGCAAGATGTCAGACCGGGGCCGTGCATGGGTCGACCTGCTCGGCACGCTGTTCTTGCTGATTCCGGTCATGTCGTTTATTGCCATTTCAAGCTTCCACTATGTGATTACCAGCTGGGCCATTATGGAGCGCTCGGGGGATGGCGGCATTCCGGCCGTGTTTCTGCTTAAAACGCTGATTCTGGTCATGGTGGGACTGCTGCTGTTACAGGCGGTCGCGCAGCTTATTCGTCAGGTACTGATTATTCGCGGCAAGCTATCCGGTTCTGCCCCTGTGCATGAGGAGATGGTCTAGTGCTGGCGACTCTATTGGAAGGTATGCCGCTGTTGCTGTTTGCCACGGTATGCGGCGTCTTGATGCTGGGTTATCCGGTGGCGCTTTCACTGGCAGGAACGGCGCTGGCCTTCGCCGGATTAGGCTTTCTGCTCCAGTCGATGGGTGTGCCGGTGCACTTTGAGGCGCGCTGGATGGGCTCTATGCCTAATCGGATTTACGGCATCATGACGAATAACACCTTGCTGGCGGTGCCTTTATTCGTGCTGATGGGCGTGCTGCTTGAGAAGTCACGGGTGGCAGAAACCCTGCTGGACGCGATGACCATGGCGTTTGGTGCCCTGCGCGGCGGCTTGGGTATTGCCGTGGTATTGGTGGGCATGCTGCTGGCGGCGTCTACCGGTATTGTGGGGGCCACAGTCGTTACCATGGGCCTGCTCTCGCTACCTACCATGCTCAAGCGCGGCTACTCGCCGTCACTGGCGACTGGCACTATCTGCGCGACGGGCACCCTAGGCCAGATCATTCCGCCCTCCATCGCCCTGGTGCTGCTGGGTGACGTACTAAACAATGCCTACCAGCAGGCCCAGCTCTCCATGGGTACCTGGAGCCCCAAGACACTCTCTGTGGGCGATTTGTTTATCGGCGCGCTGGTGCCCGGCCTGCTGCTAGTGGTCGCCTATATTATCTATCTGCTTGTGGTGGCGTGGCTAAAACCCAGCACGGCTCCGGCGGCGGATCGAGAAGCGTTGATGGAAGAGCTTGGGCATACCGGCAGCATCTGGCCGCTACTGTTGAAGGGGCTTTTACCGCCCGTGCTGCTGATTATAGCCGTGCTGGGCTCGATCTTGGGCGGCTTTGCAACGCCCACGGAAGCTTCGGCAGTGGGCGCATTCGGTGCGTTGGTGCTGGCTGCGGCCAACCGGAGGTTAAGCTTTTCAATGCTGGGCGAAGTGGTGCGTTCCACCGCTCAGGTGACCAGCATGGTGTTTTTGATCCTGATTGGTGCGGCGCTATTTTCGCTGGTGTTCCGGGCGTTTGGCGGCGAAGAGCTGGTCAACCATATGTTTGATTCCATGCCGGGTGGCGTTTTGGGCGCGACCATTGTGGTGATGCTAGTGATCTTCTTACTCGGGTTTATTCTCGACTTTATCGAGATCACCTTTGTGGTGGTGCCAATTGTCGGCCCGGTGCTGCTCGCCATGGGGCTTGATCCTATCTGGCTAGGCATCATGATCGCCGTTAACCTGCAAACGTCGTTTTTGACCCCGCCGTTTGGGTTTGCGCTTTTCTATCTGCGCGGCGTTACTCCGCAAAGCGTGCCTACTTCGGCCATCTACCGTGGGGTTATTCCGTTTATCGTCATGCAGCTGGCAATGCTGCTGGCGCTGGCGCTATTCCCAGGGCTCGCCACCTGGCTTCCGTCGGTTATTTAGGAGACCCCATGACAAATAGTGTCAATGTATTGACGATTGCGGGCTCCGACCCTTCGGGAGGTGCCGGACTGCAAGGGGATCTAAAGACATTTTCGGCGCTCGGTGTCTATGGTACGAATGTTATTACCGCCGTGATTGCGCAAAATACCTGTGGTGTTGCTTCAGTGTATCCGGTGTCGCCTCAGGCAATCCGCGAACAGCTCGAGACGCTGCTCAATGACGTTAAGCTGGATGCAGTTAAGATCGGTATGGTGGCCAGCCGTGAAGTGGCTGAGGTAATTGCCGAGGTACTAGGCCAACGCCGTCCGCGCTGGATTGTGCTCGACCCAGTCATGGTCGCCAAAAGCGGTGATATTTTGGTCGATGATGCGGGGATTCATGCGGTGCGCGATATCCTGGTGCCGCTTGCCGATGTCATCACGCCTAATCTGCCGGAAGCGGCGGTGCTGCTGGATACCCCCTCTCCCGAGAGCCTTGAGGCCATGGAGTTGATGTTGCCGGGCCTGACTCGCTTGGGTGCGCCCTATGTCGTACTCAAGGGCGGGCACCTGCGCGGCGAAACCTGCCCCGATCTGCTAGCGACACCGACTAGCCATGAATGGCTGCCTGCCTCACGCATTCAGACCGATAACCTGCATGGCACCGGCTGTGCACTGTCGTCTGCGATTGCCGCCTGTTTGGCAAAGTTGCCGGCTGACGCCCCTGACGATGCGACTGTCGCCGCCATTGGTGATGCCAAGCGGTGGCTGCATGCCGCGCTTGAAGCCAGCGTGCGTCTTAGCGTGGGTAAAGGCCGTGGGCCGGTACATCACTTTCATGCCTGGTGGTAATGCGCTTCAAGTGCGCTTTAAAAACTAAATGCACTTTAAAACGTACTTTGAAACGTACTTAGCTTGCGGGATATGGCTTCGCCCACCATGCTGAGGGGTGTCTGTGTGACGACGACTGCCTAACGGTTTGGATGCTTGTTCGAGGAGCGTTATGCCATGACCCGCACGTTTGTGTTTGCCACCGACCTCTCCGCTGATAATCGCGCTGGCTTCGCCCGCGCACTGCGCCTTGCGTATGCCCAGCACGCCCAGCTAGACGTACTGCACGTACTCGACCCCTATCTACCGGCCCATCTGCTTCAGGCGCTGGAGCAGGCGGTAAACGAGCATATTGGCGCCACACTGACCGATATCCGCGAAGACTATGCGCTTGAAGCGCCCAAAACCGTAGTGCAAACCGTGATTGGTGAGCCCCATGTGGAAATTGTGCGTAAGGCCCATGAGCAGCAGGCAGAACTCATTGTGCTGGGCATGCACCGTAAGCGGGGCCAGCCAGAACTGCTGGCGGGCACCACGCTGATGCGCGTATTGCGCAGCGCGCCATGCCCGGTGGTGGTAGTGCGCCACGTACCTACCCAACCCTGGCAGCACATCCTGATTCCGGTAGATTCCTATTTGGCCGCACGCCAGACCCTGATCGAGGCGTTAAACCGCTTCCCCGAAGCCAAGTTGACGTTGCTCCACGCCTGGACGCTGCCGGGTGAAGGCGAGCTTGGCTCAGAGGTCTATTACGCTCAGTGGCGCGAGCAGGAAGTGGCGCGCTTGCGTGAGATGCTCAACAGCGAAATAGCGTGCCTGGTACAAGATAGAGACGGCGCCCCCGATATCGAGCTGGTACTCGAACCTGGCACACCGTGCGATGTCGTCAAAGACTATATCAAGTGCCACTCGCCTGATTTGGTGATAATGGGCAGCCGAGGCCAGCCTTATCACACCAGCCAGCTAACCCTGTCGCTGCTGAGTGAGCCGCACTGTGACTTGATGCTGTATCGTGCCTGGTAAGACTGGCGAGAAAGGTATAGGTACACTAAACCTTTTAGCTTATCAGGAGAGGGAGCGTTGAAGGTACTCATACAGCGAGTTAAGCAGGCGAGCGTAGTGGTGGAAGGGCAGACAATCGGCGCCATTGATCAGGGGCTTTTAGCGCTGGTCGGCGTTGAGCGAGACGACAGCGACGCCGCGGTTGAAAAAATGCTGCATAAGCTTTTGCACTACCGCGTGTTTAGCGATGCCGACGGCAAGATGAACCTAAATCTTCAGCAGATCAACGGCGGATTGCTGCTGGTCTCGCAGTTTACCTTGGCCGCCGAGACGCGAAAGGGCCTGCGCCCCGGCTTTTCCAGCGCCGCTGCCCCGGCTGAGGGAGAGCGGCTATTTAATCAGCTGGTTGCCAAGGCCCAGTCAGCCTGGCCGAACGTCGCCACCGGACAATTTGGCGCCGATATGCAGGTGGCGCTGGTTAACGACGGGCCGGTTACCTTTTTACTAGAAAGCTAGACTGAGTGCGAAAAGCCCTGCGCTAAGCGTTTTCACTGGCAAGAAGCTCCGCCTCCATGGCTTCCAACGACTCTTCAGCCGCTAACCACTGCTGCTCGGCACGGTCTAATCCGGCCTTGATATCAGCCTGTTTAGCGAGCACTTCCGTCAGTTGGGCTTTGCGGCTGCTGTCGGTGTATAGCTCGGGGTCGGCCAGGATGGTTTCTACTTCTTCCAGCGCTGCCTGCGCCTTTTCCATGGTTTTCTCAGCCTGGTCGCGCTCCTTTTTCAGCGGACGCAGCTTTTCGCGCAGTTCAGCGGCCGCCTTGCGTGAGGCTTTGCGCGCCTCGCGGCTATCGCCACTGGGCTGCTGGTTCTGGCGCTCGGCTTTTTCGCTGCGCGAATCGCGGCG
This sequence comes from Halomonas colorata, assembly GCF_014897985.1. GTDB lineage: Bacteria > Pseudomonadota > Gammaproteobacteria > Pseudomonadales > Halomonadaceae > Vreelandella > Vreelandella colorata. The sequence goes on along the minus strand of NZ_JABUZA010000023.1, from coordinate 43,195 downwards.
GCTCTCTTCAAGGCGCGCTTTTAACCACGCGCGATAATCCTCAAGGTCGCCGTCGAACGGTTCAACCCGATTGTCCGCCACGCACCAGAACTCATCGACCGTAGCTCGCAGCAGGTGACGGTCGTGAGATACCAGAATGACCGTGCCTTCAAAACCGGCCAGTGCCTCGGTAAGCGCTTCGCGCATTTCCAGGTCCAGGTGGTTGGTAGGCTCATCCAGCAGCAGCAAATTGGGCTTTTGCCAGGCGACCAGCGCCAGTGCCAGGCGCGCCTTTTCACCGCCTGAGAACGTGGCCACTTCGCCAAAGGCGTCATCGCCCTTGAAGCCAAAGCCGCCCAGGAAGTTGCGAATCTCCTGGTCGCTGGCTTTAGGGGAAAGGCGCTGGACATGCACAAACGGGGTCGAGGTGACGTCCAGGCCTTCCAGCTGGTGCTGGGCAAAGTAGCCAATCGCCAGGTGCTCGCCGGGGATGCGCTTGCCGTTTAACAGTTCAAGCTCACCGGTCAGGGATTTGATCAGTGTCGATTTGCCTGCCCCGTTAGGCCCCAGCAGACCAATACGGCTGCCCGGCAGCAGGGTGATATTGACCTTGTCGAGCTGAACGGTGTCGCGCTCTTTGCCCCGGTAGCCCAGCTGGGCCTGGTCGAGCACCAGTAGCGGGTGCGAGGTCTTATCGGCGGCCGGTAGCGTAAAGTGAAAGGGCGAATCAACGTGGGCGACGGCAATGTCTTCCATGCGCTCCAGCATTTTTACCCGGCTTTGCGCCTGCTTCGCTTTGGTTGCCTGCGCCTTGAAGCGGGTAATAAACCGCTCGATCTCTTCCCGGCGGGCCTGCTGCTTTGCCGCTTCCGCCTGCTGCAACGCCAGCTTCTCGGCACGGGTGCGTTCAAAGCGGGAGTAGTTGCCTCGGTACAGCTCCAGCGTTTGGTGGTGCATATGCACGATGTGGTCACATACCGCATCCAGAAAATCGCGGTCGTGAGAAATCAGCAGCAGCATGCCGGGGTAGCGGGTCAGCCACTGTTCAAGCCAGAGCAGCGCGTCGAGGTCCAGGTGGTTGGTAGGCTCATCGAGCAGCAGTAAATCCGAGGGCATGAACAGCGTACGCGCCAGATTGACGCGCATCCGCCAGCCGCCGGAAAAGTCGGATAGCGGGCGCGCCAGGTCAGCCTGCATAAAGCCAAGCCCCACCAAAAGCTGTGCGGCGCGAGACTCGGCGCGATAGCCATCCAGGGTTTCGATTAGCCCGTGAAGCTCGGCTTCGCGATGTGCTTCGCCCGCCTGTTGGGCGGCCAACAGCGCGGCCTCTGCTTGACGCAGGGCATGATCACCGTCGAGAACATATTCAATAATCGGGCGGTCAAGCGCCTCTACTTCCTGCGCCATATGCGCAATGCGCTGGCCGCCGCTCATTTCAACGTCGCCTTGGTCAGGGCCCAGTTCATTCAGCAACAGCTTGAATAAGCTCGATTTACCAGCGCCATTTGCCCCGATAATGCCTGCCTTGATGCCATCATGTAGCGTTAGGTCAGCGTTATCGAGTAGCGTTTGCTTGCCGCGTTGCAGGGCGACTTGGCGCAGTGCGATCATGCTCTCTCCCTAAAAAGTGGGTAAACCAATGCTTGATTCTAACCGATTGCGCCGCTTGGAGCAGGCGCCGCTATGGGATTTTGCCCTAGCGTTTTATGCCGAGCCCGGTATAGAGAGCGCCTGCCTGACATTGCAGGACTCGCTTGGTGTGGATGTATGCGAGATTTTATTGCATAGCTGGCTGTTTGTGCATGGGTTTGAGGCGCGACCCTATGCCCTTGCAGTAGAGCGTGAAGAGCGCAATATTTGGCAGCGCGAGATAACCCAGGTATTGCGTCATTTGCGGCGCACGTTAAAGCCACAGGCGCTGCAAAGTTCATCTATTGCCACTCTTCGCCAAACCATTCAGCAGGCCGAACTCCAGGCCGAACGTGAGAACCTTCAACGCTGGCAAACATGGGCGATGCAGATGTTTGAAAACAATCCGCATTTAACAAAACGTGCTGAAAATATACAAAATGTTGCACAATGGCTGCAGGATAGGCTGTTTTTCGGCGAACTTGACAAGCATTGTCCGTCTGGGCAAAGCGCGCGCGAGAGCGTGTCGCAAGCCTGGCAAACCCTGGCCGCCCGGCTTGACCGCTTTGAATGAGCGCGCTAGCCTAAAATCAAGCTGCTTTTGATTAACCATTCGTTATACGTCCGCTGGCTGACAGCAGTGAATAACGTTTATGCAGGTCAGCGAAGGTAAAACCAATCGTTAAAGTGCGTTTCTCAACGCTGAAAACAAAAGCAGAATCTTGCGCACTCGTATCGCGCTTACCACTGCAAGGGGAACATCGCATGAAGGCAAGCAAGTTAATAACGACGGCTAGCGTCGGCGCATTGCTGTTGGGCATGACAGCAGCTGCACAGGCGGATAACTGGCGCTACGCGCATGAAGAGTACGAAGGCGATGTACAGGATGTGTTCGCCTACGCGTTCAAAGAATATATCGAAGAGAATTCCGACCACACGCTGCAGGTTTACCGTTTTGGCGAGTTGGGCGAGTCGGACGACATTATGGAGCAGACGCAAAACGGCATCCTCCAGTTTGTTAATCAGTCGCCTGGTTTTACCGGTGCGCTGATTCCTGAAGCGCAGATTTTCTTTATTCCCTACCTTCTGCCTACGGATGAAGAAACGGTCCTCACGTTCTTCGACGAAAGCAAAGCCATCAATGAAATGTTCCCTGAGCTTTACGCCGAGCAAGGCCTTGAGCTTTTGAAAATGTATCCTGAAGGTGAAATGGTCATCACCACTAACGAGCCGATCAGCTCGCCAGAGGATATGAACAATAAAAAAATCCGTACCATGACCAATCCGCTGCTTTCCGAAACCTACGATGCATTTGGCGCAACACCGACGCCGCTGCCGTGGGGTGAAGTGTATGGCGGTCTGCAAACCGGTATTTTGGATGGTCAGGAAAACCCGATTTTCTGGATCGAGTCAGGCGGCCTGTACGAAGTCTCTCCGCACCTGACGTTTACCGGCCACGGTTGGTTCACAACCGCGATGATGGCAAACCAGGACTTCTATGAAGGTCTTTCTGAAGAAGACCAGCAGTTGGTTCAAGACGCATCCAATGCTGCTTACGACCACACTATTGAGCACATTAAAGGCTTGGCCGAAGAAGCGCTGGAGAAAATTCAGGCCGCTTCCGATGAAGTGACCGTTACTCGTCTGGATGAAGAGCAGATCCAGGCATTCCGTGATCGCGCGCCGCAAGTGGAAGAAGCCTTCCTCGAAATGACCGGAGAAGACGGTGCTGAGCTGCTTGAGCAGTTCAAAGCCGACCTTGAAGCCGTCAGCAACGAGTAACCGTAACATTTCCGCTTTGGCGGATAGGGTGACTCATCAAGGGGCAGCCAGGCTGCCCCTTTTTTATGGGCCTAAGGGCGCTGAGAGCAGGCTTGAAAAGTGTAGAAAGCGTTGGAGAATAGTTTTCCAATCTTGACGCAAAAAAGCCAAGCACCCGTTACGCTAAGAAAGTGGCGATGCGGTTTCATCACTACTGGTTTCATCACTACTTTTTCACTATCGCTATTTCATCAATGCAATCGTGAGCGTGGAATGATCATGATGTTGAGCGGGCTGTGAGCGGTTGTAAGCCACAGCCATGCTGCCAAAGGGGGAGTCCTGCCATGACCGATGAAGAATCCGAAAAGAACTACCACTCAGGTTTACCCGGCATATTAGGGATAATCGACAATGCAATTAGCAAAATCGAGTCAGTGATTCTGGCGCTAGGGGTTTTGCTAATGGCGCTGAATACGGTTACCAACGTTGTGGCCCGTTTTGTGTTTGGCAACAGCATTATGTTTTCCGGCGAGCTTAACCGCATTCTAATCATCATGATTACGTTTGCCGGTATTGGCTATGCGGCGCGCCATGGGCGTCACATTCGTATGTCGGCAATTTATGATGCGTTGCCGGTAGGTGGGCGCAAAGCTCTCATGATCTGTATTGCGCTATTTACCTCGATGATCATGTTCTTTCTACTTTATTACTCTGTCGTTTATATCCTGGATCTGTATAGCAAGGGGCGGGTGCTGCCCTCGCTAAGCTTGCCGGTCTGGATTATTTACCTGTGGGTGCCAATGGGTTTTTTGATCACCGGTATCCAATACCTGCTGACCGCGATCAAAAACTTCACTTCGCATGATGTGTATCTCTCAACCGGCGTTGTGGACGGTTATAAAGATACTGAAACCGAAGTTTGACGTAGGGCATCGCACTCTAGGGGAATAGTTATGACGACAATAATGGTAGTCACCATGATTGCCCTGCTGCTGCTGGGCTTTCCAATGATGGTGCCGCTGATTACGGCGGCAATCATCGGCTTTTATATGATGTTTAATGGCTTCGGCCAAATGGATACGCTGATCCAGCAAATGATGGCGGGCATTCGTCCAGCGTCGCTGATTGCCGTGCCCATGTTTATTCTCGCCGCGGATATTATGACGCGCGGCCAGTCAGCTAACCGTCTGATCGATATGGTGATGTCGTTTATCGGCCATATTAAAGGCGGGCTTGCGGTAAGCACGGCGGCGTCTTGCACGCTTTTTGGCGCTGTGTCCGGTTCCACCCAGGCTACAGTGGTGGCGGTTGGTTCGCCGCTGCGCCCGAAAATGCTGAAAGCGGGCTACTCCGACTCATTTACCCTGGCACTGATAATCAATGCCAGCGATATTGCGTTTCTGATCCCGCCGAGTATCGGCATGATCATCTACGGGGTTATTTCAGGCACTTCGATTGGTGAGCTGTTTATCGCCGGTATTGGGCCAGGATTGCTGATTTTGTTCATGTTTTCAGCCTACTGTATCGTTTACGCGATAGTCAAAGACGTACCCACGGAAGAGCGTGCCAGCTGGAAGGAGCGCGGCGTTGCCGTGCAAAAGGCGCTTTGGCCGCTGGGCTTCCCGGTTATTATCGTCGGTGGGATTTATGGGGGTATTTTCAGCCCCACCGAGGCCGCTGCCGCCTGTGTGCTTTACGCCATTCTGCTGGAGTTTGTGGTATTTCGTTCGCTCAAAATGAACGATATCTATGCCATCGCCAAGTCCACCGGTTTGATTACGGCCGTGGTGTTTATCCTGGTGGCGGTAGGCAACAGTTTCTCGTGGATCATATCCTTTGCTCAGATCCCCCAGGCGATTTTGGAATCGGTCGGGGTGAATGACGCAGGGCCGACCGGCGTTCTGATCGCGATTTGTATCTCCTTCTTTATCGCGTGCATGTTCGTTGATCCTATCGTGGTCATTCTGGTTTTAACGCCTATCTTTGCTCCCGCTATTGCGGCGACAGGCCTGGACCCCGTACTGGTGGGTATCCTGATTACATTGCAGGTGGCCATAGGATCGGCGACACCGCCGTTTGGGTGCGATATCTTTACCGCCATTGCGATCTTTAAGCGGCCTTACTGGGAGGTTATTAAAGGCACGCCTCCGTTTATCTTTATGCTGATCCTGGCGGCCGCACTGCTGATTATGTTTCCGCAAATTGCGCTGTTCCTGCGTGATGTGGCCTTTCGCTAACTTTCCACAAGGAGAATTGCATGTTTAATCGCATTTTAGTCCCGGTGGATGGATCAAAAGGGGCCATCAAAGCACTCGACAAGGCGGTTGGGCTACATATGCTAACGGGCGCCGAGCTGTATTTCCTGTGTGTATTCAAGCATCACAGTTTGCTTGAGGCGTCGCTTTCTATGGTACGCCCAAGCCAACTGGATATACCCGATGACGCGTTAAAAGAGTACGCTACCGAGATTGCCGTGCATGCCAAGTCCTACGCGATCGATAGGGGAGCTGAAAGTAGCTGCGTTCGCGCTTTTGTGAAAGGTGGGCGCCCGTCACGCACAATCGTCCGCTTTGCCTGGAAGCGGGAGTGCGATTTAATTGTGATTGGTGCGCAGGGCACCAACGGTGAAAAAAGTATGCTGTTAGGTAGCGTTTCTCAACGGGTGGCCGGTGCGGCCCACTGTCCGACGCTCGTTGTGTAATCTGGTGCAAACCTCTGGATAAACACGCTGTCCTATTTTTTGAAGTACTCTAAATATTTTTGAAGCACCCTAAATATGGCGTATCACGCCGACGAATAAGGTTATTTTTTAATGAAAACACTGCTCTCTACAACGGCCCTGACCAGTCTGCTTTTGGTGGCGCCTTTTGTTGCCGCCGCCCCTGATACAGACGAGCAGCGTCTTGCCTACAGCCTTGGCGTTACGCTTGGCGAAAGCATGAAGGCCGATATCGAAGACCTGGACCTGGACGCGTTTAACGATGGCATGCGCGACGTGTTCGAAGACAATGACTTGGCACTCAGCGAAGATGAGATGGTTGAGTCGATCATGGCCTTCCAGGCACGCTCGCAAGAAGCGCGTGAACAAGAAGCGGCCGAAATGGCCCAGCTAAACCAGGAAGAAGGCGATGACTTCCTGGCGGAAAACGCCGAGCGTGAAGGTATTGAAGTAACCGAGTCGGGCCTGCAGTACGAAGTGCTGGAGTCGGGCGATGGTGAAACACCTGGGCCTGAAGATACCGTGGAAGTGAACTACGAAGGTATGCTGCTCGATGGCACCGTATTTGATAGCTCGTTTGAGCGTGGTGAACCGGTAAGCTTCCAAGTCAATCAAGTGATTGAAGGCTGGCAGGAAGCCCTGCAGCTGATGAGCGTTGGCGACAGCTGGATGCTATACATTCCCGCTGACCTTGCCTACGGTGAACACGGCCAGGGCCCGATTGGCCCCAACGAAATGCTTACCTTCCGCGTTGAACTGCTAGGCGTCGAATAACCTATGTTCCTGGCCCCAGTGGTTGCCCGTTACACCAGTTTCATACTCTTGGTAGGCGGGCCTCTGGTGGCCAGTGCTGCTGAAACACCTGATCGCTTGCCTGCGCTAAATGCAATGGCTGAACAGGCAAGCGTAGTAGGCGTATCTTCGGGTGGTTATATGGCCACCCAGTTAGCGGTTGCCTGGCCTGAGCGCTTTAGTGGCGTTGGGGTACTGGCGGCGGGGCCTTGGGGGTGTTCCCAGGGTTCGCTAAGCGTGGCGCTTAGTCAATGCATGATGACGCGTGGTGGCCTGCCTGATCTTGAGGATCTTGAAGACCGCCGCGAGCGTTATACGCAAAACGAGCAGGCGGGCGATCAGGCAGCCCTTGGCAAGCTAAGAGCTTTTATCTGGCATGGCGGTGCGGATAACGTTGTTGATCCCGAACTGGTTGAGCTTTTGGCCGGGCAGTGGCGGCAGTGGCTGGCAGCGCCTGAACAGTTAAAGGTCGTGCGCAATCCAACAGCAGGACACGGCTGGCCGGTGCGTCTTCACGAAGAGGAGACGGTTGGCCCCCATGAGCTGGGGAACTGCCGTCAGGGCGGGGGAAGCCATGTGCTCGCCTGCGATGAAGACGTCGCCCGCGAAATGCTCGACTGGCTATACCCAGAGCGCGAAACGGTGAGTCCAGAGTCAGGTGAACTGGTCGCGTTCGATCAGTCAGAGTTTGCCGTCAAGGGGCTGGCGGATACCGGGTATCTATTTATCCCCGCTTCCTGTGAAGATGAAGCCTGCCCGGTCACGATTGCCCTGCACGGCTGCCAGATGAGCACTAATGCCATCAATGACACCTTCGTCAGTCACAGTGGATTAAATCACTGGGCCGCAAGGCATCGCCAGGTAGTGCTTTACCCGCAAATCGACAGTAGCTTATCCAATCCGCAAGGGTGTTGGGATTGGTGGGGATATGCCGAAAGCCTTTGGCAGCAGAATCCGCTCCACGATACCCGTGAAGGCAGCCAGGTGAGCGCGCTGATAGCCATGCTCGACCGATTGCAAACGGCCTCTATCGACGCCGACTAAGCTTTTTTCTGGCACATTAACGTCAAGCCGACTTTGATCTCCCTTTTGGGATATCAAGGATGACGCGTGCCTGCCATAGGCATAATGGCTTGAGAGGCGGCTTTTGCCGATCTGTCGATATTGATCTGCAGTGTTAACCTCCCCCCATCGCCCAAAATAGCTGAGCAGGCCTGACCATTAAGGTCGCAGATAGCCATTGTGAGGTGCCCCGCAGTCGGGTGGCCATCGTGCAGACGATGAAAAAACACATACCAAGTACAGGCCGCCAGCGCTAAGGCGGTGGTCAAAATCAGTACCTTGAGTCCCTTAAAACCCGCAAAGTAAGCAGGTTGAGGCAGTATTTTCATGGCAGAATATCGCTACGCAAGCCGTCAGACGGGGATTCGTCTCATGGTAACAGTAAATGTGTCGATGTCGTTGTGCTGTGATGTCGCAGGTCATAAGGAAACCCCATGGAGAGTATTACCGCTGCGTTAGGGCCTTTGTTTCTTTTGATACTTTTTGGCGCAGCGCTGGGTTACTGGCGTTGGCCGTCCCCGGGTTTTTGGCCCGCTATGGAGCGATTAATCTACTTTGTGCTTTTTCCAGCCATGCTGGTGGGGACACTTGCTACCGCCGATGTCAGCCAGGTACCCGTGGGGCGCTTAGCCCTAGTATTGTTAGGCGCAATAGCATTTTTTGGGTTGCTGATCTGGTGGCTACGCCATTGGTTACAGCTAACACCCGCAGCGTTTACCTCCGTGTTTCAAGGAGCGGTGCGCTTTAACACCTATGTTGGCGTAGCAGGGGCGGCAGCGTTGCACGGCGAGTTAGGAGCAACGACTGCTGCTGTAGCCGTGGCGTTAATGGTGCCCGTGGTTAACGTGATATGTGTAGCAAGCTTTGTCGCTGCGGGCACGTTAGGCAGTGCCAGTATGGGAAAAAGCGTGATGGCGCTGGTGAAAAACCCGCTGATACTCGCTTGCTTGACGGGCATTGCGTTAAACCTGACCGGTATTGGTCTGCCTGGGTGGAGCCAGGATACCGTGGGCCTTCTGGGACGAGCCGCCTTGCCGCTGGGGTTGATTGCCGTGGGGGTAGCCCTGCGCCCGGCAGCGCTATTGCGGATCGACCGCGGCCTGCTCGCCACCAACAGTATTAAGCTAATGCTGATGCCTGCATTGGTATTGGTACTGGCGTGGGCATTAGGGCTGGACACGATTAGCCGAGACGTTGCGCTATTGTTCGCTGCCCTACCTACTGCCACTTCAGCCTACATTCTGGCCCGCCAGCTGGGCGGCGATGCCGAGCTAATGGCGGCCATTATTACCGGGCAGACCTTGCTCGCCATGCTCTCACTACCGCTATGGCTACAGTTAGCCGGCTAAGATGCAAAAATAAATAAAAAGTATTCGCATTTGTATTGACGAGATAAATACGAATGCTTATATTGTCTGTGTAGCGTTTAATGAGTCGCTACAGACCACGACAGATAACCGCCAGTTTTTTGTCATGGTTTCTCCCTCTCATTGCTAGTCACGGTCTTTTGCCACTCCCTTGGAGTGGCTTTCTTTTTTCTAGGCCTGCAAATTTCTATGCAATGAGAAAATGTTTATCTTCTGTCGGAAAGTACTTCCATCTGTCGGAAAGTACCTAGCTTCTGTCGATATATTAACGTTCCATCCAGCCATTTAGTTCGTCTAGAAACTCAAGGCACTGATTAAGCTGCTCAATTTCTATAAACTCATCGGGTTTATGGGCTTGGCGAATAGAGCCTGGGCCAAGAATGACCGACGGGATGCCGCCATCGATCTCGAACACCCCGCCTTCAGAACCATAAGAAACCTTGCCGCCACGCCCCGGAAGAATGGGTTCAAGCTTTTTAAACATCGCGCTGCCAGTGGCATCGCCCATGGCAGGGTAGGCAAACAGCTCTTGCCATTCAATGGCGGAATCTGATGATTGGCGCTGCATTTCGGGCAGTAGGGCCGACTCAATATCGTTGATCAGGGTTTGAATATCCGTGGCGGCTGCTTCTTGATCAATGCTGCGCAGCTCGAAGATAAAGCTACACGTGTCGGGGGTAACGTTGGTTGCCACACCGCCTTCAATAATGGTGGTAAGGGTGGTGGCATGAGGAACGGTAAAGTCGTGATCGAAAGGGCCATCCTGCTCATATCGTCGTGCTCGTTCAGCGATCATGGTGATGATACGTGAGGCATACTCGACGGCATTGACGTGCTGGGGAGAAAACGAGGAGTGACCGCCTTCGCCGCGCACCGTCACTCGCATGGCGATCTTGCCTTTCTGGCCGTTGATCAGCTTCATTTCGCTGGGCTCGCCAATAATCGCCAACGCCGGTGGTGCTTTCAGTTCTGATAAATAGCGTGCGATGGCGGGTGCCCCCAGGCAGCCCACTTCTTCATCGTGAGAGAAACAGAAATAGACGGGGCGCTGTAGTTCAGCGTTGGCAAACGCCGGTGCTGCCGCCATGACGCACGCTGCAAAACCTTTCATGTCGCAGGTGCCGCGACCAAACAGGCGACTGCCGCGCTGCTCCATTTTGAAAGGGTCGCTTTGCCAGCTCTTCGGGTTGGCAGGCACCACGTCCGTATGACCAGAGAGAACGATGCCAGGTAGGTCGGCTGGGCCCAAGCGAGCGACCAGATTGGCTTTCTCACCGCTCTTATCCGGTAACACCGTCACGTCCGCGCCTAGATTGGTGAAGAATCTCTCCATGTAGTCAATAATTTCGAGGTTGGAGTACGCGCTCGTTGTGTCGTAAGCGATCAGGTCGGCAAGGTGTGATATTGAAGCTTCCAACTGCGGATGAGCATTCGGCATGGCACTAGCTTGCATGGTTAATCCTCGGCAATAGGGGAATCGTTGGCTCAAACCTGGGTTTTTTTAAGTTGCTGACGAATCGTTACTACCACCACAAATATCGCCAAACACGCGAATAACCAGGTGATCGGCGATGACACCAGAATGCTGGGATCACCACGAGATAGAGCAAGGGCGCGACGCAGGTTTTCTTCCAGCATTGGGCCAAGAATGAACGCGATTAAAAAGGGCGCGGCGGGAATGGCGAACAGGAACATGAAAAAGCCAAATACGCCCATCGCCAGCAGCACGATGACGTCATACATGCTGTTGGAGATCGAAAAAATACCGAATACGCACAGGGCGAGGACAATCGGCGCCATCAAGCCAGGCGGAATACGTGAGATATGCGAGAAAAAGCGCATCGTTGCCTTGCCGGCCCCAAACAGCAAAACGGATGAGAACAGCATGCCAATAAACAGCATGTAAACCTCATGAAGGTTGTTCTCAAACAGCATGGGGCCTGGGGTCATGCCGTGAATCATAAAGGCGCCCAGCATCACGCCCGTAATCACATCACCTGGTACGCCCAGGGCTAATAACGGAATCATGGTGGAGCCACAGCAGCCATTATTGGCAGACTCTGATGCCGCAATGCCTTCCAGTTCGCCTTTACCAAAGTTTTCGCGGTTCTTTGAACTACGCTGTGCTTCGCCGTAGGAGGAGAAAGCCGCCGCCGAAGGGCCAATGCCGGGAATGGCCCCCATCACGACCCCGATCATGCTGCCTTTGAGCATTGCCTTTAATGAACGGCGCAGCTCATCGCGTGTTACCCGGTTATCGCCCAGCTGCATGGGCTTATGGCTTTGGTTGTTGCGAAACACAATAATCTTTAGAAGCTCAGGAATCGCAAACAGGCCAATCAGCACGGGTGCCACGGCCAGGCCGCTCTGCATATCCACCGTCAGGTCAAAGCGGAAAGAACCGTACATATCTTCCCCCACGGTGGCCAACAAAAGCCCCAGGCATGCAGAAACCAGCCCAAGCAGAAGTGAGCGCCCGGATACGCCAGCCACGGTAGTAAGCGCAAAAATCATCAGCATGAAATATTCGGGAGGACCGATACGCAGTGCGAGAAGCGCCAGTGGCGCGGCGATAAAAATCAGTGAAAGGTTGGAAATAAAATCCCCGGTACATGAGGAGTAGAGCGCCATGTTAAGGGCTTTGCCCGCCTTGCCCTGTTGGGCCAGGGGATAGCCATCAAGGGTGGTGCAAGCGGCTGAAGCAGTACCTGGGGTCTTGATCAATATCGCCGATACCGAACCGCCGTAGGTCGAGCCTTTATAAAGCGCGACAAGCAGCAAAATACTTGGAATAGGCTGCATGTAAAACGTGAAGGGCAGCGCCAATGTAACAGCCATGGTGCCGGTCATGCCGGGAATCGCGCCAATAATCACACCTCCCCAGATACCGGCGGCCATGATCAGGAAATTCTCCATGGTGGCCACCGCCTGAAAGGCAACCAGCAGATCGTTGAGCATAGTGGTCAGTCCTGTACGCGACAGTTAAATTCCGAAAGCCCTGAAAAGGCTGCCAACCGGGAAACGCGTATTGAGTGCGCTGGAGAAAAACAGGTAGAGAAGCAGTGGAAGCACGATGGCTACGATGGTCGCCACTATTTTGTGGCGCCAATAACCCGTCAGTACCAGCATTGCCATTAACAGCAGGATGCTTGATAACAAGAACCCTAATAGCGACACTGCGCCGATAAAGAGCGCAAAGGCCAGTACTGTCCAGGCGAAGCGAGTGAGCAATGTGGCAAGGGGTGTACCGCCGCGAAGGGTACTGGCATCTTCAGGGTCAGCGAGTGCTTCGGTTTTGCGCGAAAACGATAGCCCGACAAGCAGCATTCCCAGCGCCATGCCCAGCATGGAAACCGTTCGTGGCCACATATCAGGCGGTGGTGCAAACCCCGGAATAAAGCGCGGGCGGGGCACATAGGCGGGGATAAGTAAAAAAAGCACGACCCCGAACAGCGCTGTAATAACCAAGCCGCGTGTTATACCCATGACCCCTCCAGCGATGAAATGATGTATGCAGTTGTTACGCGGTGTTTAGCGCGGACTCACTCCAGGTAGCCAAACTGTTCAGCCAAGGAGCGATAGAACTCGTATTGCTCTTCTGCATACGTCTCCATATCGACACTGCCGATGGTAGAAATCGAGCCACGGCCTTCGGCACGGCTGAGCCACGTTTCATCTTCGGCAACCTGCTCCATTACCTGGCTCCAGGTATTCATCACTTCTTCGGGCAGATCAGGCGGGCCGTACAAAGCGCTCCAGCCAATGACCTGGCCTGCCAGCTCATAGCCCAGCTCTTCAGCAGTGGGCACTTCCGGCAATGCTTCCATGCGCTCGGGTGAGAACACCATTAATGGGCGCATATCGCCGCTCTCGATATGCGGCATCAGTGACGCTGCCGCGATGGCGAGAAAATCAACGTGTCCACCTAGCAGGGCCGTTGCCAGCTCGCCGCCGCCCCGATAAGGAATCAACGTTGCCGCCGTCAGTGGATCCATTTCCGCATCAGCAAGCAGAGATTGCACCGTAAAACCATCAATGGCGGTGGCGCCAGAGGCGGCGTAGCTCATTGCCCCAGGGTCGTTTTCGATGCCTTCCAGCAGATCCTCAACGCTTTCGTAGGGGGAGTCATCGGCGACGGCCAGAATCATGGGAGTGGCTTCAAGCGGGCTGATAAACGTGTACTCATCCCAGTCAACGCTGCTGTTTTCATTGACTGCTGGTGACAGCGCCATGCCGACGCGAGCCAGTAAGAGGGTGTAACCATCGGCCTCGGCCTGTGTCACGTCGCGAGCACCGGTCATTCCACCGGCGCCGGCTTGGTTGACGACGGTGACAGGCTGGCCTAGATATTCGCGCGCAGACTCCGCCAGGGCCCGGCCCGCAAGGTCAGAGGCGCCGCCCGGGCCATAAGGAACGACAAGCGTTACGGGTTCGGAAGGATAGTTTTGAGCATAGGCGGTGGATGCAGCGAGAAGCGTTGCCGCCGTTAAGCTTAGGGTGAGTTTCATACTTGTCTCCGCAGCAGTTGTTAGAGGTTTTATTAAACGGCGTTGCCAGCAGCAGTTTTAAACCTAGCTTATTCAACATAGACAAGTATGAAAATTGTTTCAATAATTCAATTAAGTATGCATAAATGTTCTAGTAGAGGGCTGAAATTGCAAGCTTACGGCTTATAACGTCTGTTTTAATCTGCCAATGATTTAGCTAACGTTTTTAAAGCGAGTTTAAGGTAATGAAAATAAAAGAGATTGAAGCATTTGACGCGTTTATGAAGCACGGCACGACCAAGGCGGCCGCAGAGATGCTGGGCATTAGCCAGTCAATGGTGAGTCGCTTGCTTACTGGGCTTGAGGAGGCGTTGGGTTTTGCATTATTCAAACGAACGCGTAATCAGCTTTCACCCACATCCGAAGCATTTTTATATCACGCCTCTGTCTTACGGCTGATGGCGAGTATTCGAGATACTCAGAAAGATGCGGATGCAATTTCCAACAATCAGTTGGGCAGTATCGTCGTCGCTGCTCAACCCATTTTTTGCGATACTTTTTTACTCGACGTTATTAAGCGCTTTAAACAAAAACACCCCAATGTAGGCGTGCGATTGATTGATGCAGGTTTGCAAGAGTTGCTTAAAATGATCGACAACAATACCTGCGACGTAGCATTGGGAATTACGCTTGAAGCGGATACCTACGGCGCAAAGGTCACAAGTCTGGCGCGCTGTTCTGCGCGCTGCATCATGCACCGCACCCATCCACTCGCGAAGCAGGACGTTATATCGCTGTCTAGTTTGCAGAATCAGACATTTGTCGAGCTGATGGCAGATAGCCCTCTGCGTGTCCGTGTAGATTACATGATGCAAACAGTGAATATTAAAAGACATATGGCGGCTGAAATGCGCCATATGCGAGGGGTGTGTGCACTGGTTGACCGAGGGCTTGGCGTCGCTGTCATTGATCCTGTTGCAGAGCTACTGCTGCCGGGAACAGCCGTCGTGTCAAAGGCGATGGACCCCACCATCGAATGGGAAATTGCCTTGCTTAAATCTAAACACAAGCCGTTAAGCAACGTAGCTGAATCCTTCTGCGAAGAAATATACGCCGAAATCGACACCTTGCACAAAATGGAAATATTAACGTCCCTTAATGTAAAACAGTAAAGGGAAGCATAAAGCAGTAAAGAGAAAGATAGGGCAAAGAGACGCAACGGGTGGAGCGCCTGCCGACGTTGCATTGGAGGTATCACTTGCCCAACGTCACGCCTGACAGGCGAAGGCGGCCGAAAGCGGGAGCTTACGCCTCGCGCCGATAGATCAGATCCCATACGCCGTGACCCAGCTTCTCGCCGCGGGCTTCAAACTTGGTTAGCGGGCGGAAGGTGGGGCGGGGCACGTAAGGTGTCGTGTCGGCATTGGCCGTGTTGGTGTAGCCGGGGGCGGCTTCCATTACTTCGGCCATCCACTCGGCATAGGCTTCCCAGTCTGTCGCCATGTGGAAGGTGCCGCCGGGCTTGAGGCGCGTGCGAATCAGCTCGACAAACGCGGGCTGCACGATGCGCCGTTTGTGGTGCTTTTTCTTCGGCCAGGGGTCGGGGAAGAACAGCTGCACGGTGGTCAATGAGCCTTCCGGCAGGCATTTTTCCAGTACGGCCAGGGCGTCTTCCTTGTAGATACGCAGGTTGGTCAGGCCGCGCTTGTCCACTTCATCCAGCAGCTTGCCGACGCCCGGCGAATGCACTTCGATACCGATAAAGTCGGTGTCCGGGTGGGTTTCGGCCTGCTCGATCAGCGAGTTGCCCATGCCGAAGCCGATTTCAACCACACGCGGGGCTTCCCGGCCAAACAGCGCGGTCAGGTCCTGCAGGCCGTCGTCAATCGTCAGACCAAAGCGTGGCCATACGTCTTCAAGGCCCCGGTTCTGCGCCTGGGTCATGCGCCCGGCACGGATTACATAGCTTTTAATCCCCCGACGATGCAGCGGCGCTTCAGCGCTTTCCGGCCCGGTTGAGGACTCGTCGGTACTTTTAATATCAGTCATAAAATCTCTTAACCGTTAATGCGGCCAGCAAAAGGTGATGATGGGTCTGCCGTTTGGCGGCGCGGCATGCGTCCGGCCAGAAAAGCATCACGCCCGGCTTCTACGGCGCTTTTCATGGCACGCGCCATGCGCAGCGGCTCGCGGGCGTGGGCGATGGCGGTGTTCAGCAGCACGCCGTCGCAACCTAACTCCATGGCCATAGCCGCGTCGGATGCTGTGCCGATACCGGCATCGACGAGTACCGGCACGCTGCTTTGTTCCACAATCAGGCGCACGTTGTGCGGGTTCTGAATGCCGTGGCCCGAGCCAATCAGTGAGCCCAGCGGCATGATGGCGCAGCAACCCATGGCCTCAAGTTCGCGGGCTACAATGGGGTCGTCGCTGGTGTACACCATGACGTCAAAGCCATCGGCCAGAAGCGTTTCGGCGGCTTTCAGGGTTTCGACGACGTTGGGGTAGAGCGTGGTCTCATCGCCCAGCACTTCCAGCTTGACCAGTTTATGCCCGTCGAGCAGTTCGCGGGCCAGACGACAGGTGCGCACGGCGTCTTTGGCGGTGTAGCAGCCTGCCGTGTTGGGCAGCAGGGTATAGCGCGACGGTGAAATCACGTCGAGCAGGTTAGGCCCCGCTTCCTGGCCCAGGTTGGTACGGCGTACGGCAAAGGTGACGATCTCGGCGCCGCTTTCGGCAATCGCCGCGCCGGTCTCGTCGAAGTCTTTATATTTGCCGGTACCCACCAGCAGGCGAGAGCTAAAATTACGTCCGGCAATGGTAAACGGCGTATCGTTTTGAAGTGTCATAGCGAATCCTGGATAAAACGAGAGAAATAGAACGCGAAAAAGAGGGCGTAGCCAGTCAAAGAGCCATAAGTGCTGCGGGCTAGCCACCGCCGATGGCATGCACCACTTCCACCTGGTCGTCTTCAGCCAAGCGGGTGGTGGCCAGCTGGCTGCGCGGTACGATCTCTTCGTTGATCTCTACCGCGACCCGCCGGCCGGTGAGCGCCAGTTGATCGATTAGATCCGCGGCCGTCAGGCCCGCTTCCAGCGTGTAAGGCTCGCCATTGAGTTGAATGTGCATAAAACTGTCTCGTCTATCGAGGCATAGGGTCTATAAGAGTTAGGGCTAACCCTAGCAAAATGCTTAAAAGTGCCTCTATTGTAGCGGTTTCCCGCGGTGCAAGGTATGCCGAGTCGCACGCGAGCTTTACAGGTGCGGTAACACCTTGAAAGGAGCAGCAATGCAACGTAACGAACGAATCATTTGGTGCCTGATCGCGCTCTCTGGGGCTGTCACGGTCATGGTGGGAGCTTACGCGGCCCACGGTCTGGCGCTACGGGCCAGTGCCGAAATGGTGCATGCGGCCGAAACCGGCGTGCGCTACCAGGCCTGGCACACGCTGGCGATGATGGCAGTGCTAATTGGTCAGCGCGTGTTTGGTTTCAAGGGCTGGCAGTGGTCGGTTGCGCTGTGGGGCTTGGGAGTCGTGGGTTTCTCCGGCTCGCTTTATGCCATGGCGATGGCCGGTTTGAATGCGGGTATCGTGACGCCTATTGGTGGCGTTTTGCTGATTGGCGGGTGGCTGATGCTGGCGGTGGCGGTACTAAGAAGTCCTTGACTGGTCTCTAGCTAACAAGCCTTTAACTAAACGGCCCTTGATAGATCTGCTGGCGCGTCGATATCACGCAAGATGCCTGCATCTGCGACCGGGCATTCCCGCAAGCGCGAGGCGTACTGCTTGATCACGCCCTTGGCGCCGTCACTGCCGCTAAGTCTCTCAAGCGCAGGCCACATTGCCCGCCCGAAAATCACCGGGTGGCCCTGCTGGCCTTCAAAGCAGGGCCGCACGATGGTATCGCGAGAAGCCCGGCGTTGCAGGGCCAGCAAGGTTTCTTGCTTAAGGTAGGGCATATCACCGAGCAGGATTGCCACGGCGTCAATGTCATCAAGGTCAGGGTCACAGCCCAGAGCGCCTACCGCTTCGGCCAGGCTTGCCCCCAGGCCAAGGTGCGCCTTACGAACGCACACCAACGCCACATCCTCGGGAATGCCCAATAACGCCGGATCTTCCTCTTCACGCACGGCCACACGCAGGTGGATAAATGCTTTTTGGACGTTGGCAAGCGAGGCGGCCAGCAGCGTTTGGCCATTCGGCATAAGCGCACAGCGTTTATCGCTAGGCCCAAAGCGGCGCGAGTAGCCGGCGGCCATCACTAGGGCGACCACGTGACAGGCGCGGTTAGAGCTCATCGAGAGGTCTTCCGTGCTGAACGCGCACAATATCGGCCATCACGGCCAGGGCAATTTCGGCCGGCGTCTTGCTGCCCAGCGCCAGGCCGATCGGCATATGGATACGCGCGATTTCTGCCTCGCTCAGCCCGCCGGAGCGGACCAGCCGTTCGGCTCGCGCCGCCGAGGAGCGCAGTGAGCCCATGACGCCGATATAGAAGGCGCTCGTGCGCACGGCTTCCATCATTGCCAGATCATCAATACGTGGGTCATGGGTGAGCGCCACCACCGCGGTGGCGCCATGGCAGGTGTTCGGTGAAATATACGCTGAGGGCAGGCGTGTCTCCACCCGGGCGCCGGGCACGTCAAAGCCCGCGCAGGCGGCCTCGTTCGGGTCGCAGACAATCACCTCATACCCAAGCGTCACGGCAAACGCCGCACACGGCGTGGTAATCGGCGAAATACCTGCGATGACCAGCCGGTGAGCCGGGGAGACGCGCATGCTGATAGCGTCACCTTGTCTCTCGACACGCGGCCCGGTGGGTGGGGCCGGGTGAAAACCGCGCTCGCCGCTTACTGTATCGACCCTACGCATCAGCGGCTCGTGGCCCTTGAGCGCGTTTAAAACCACGCTCAGGTGTTCGCGGGTCTCGGCGGTGGGCGCCAGCCGCTCGACCAGTACATCCAGCACGCCGCCACAAGGCAGCGCTACGCCTGGAGCATCGCTATCTGCCGTATCGCCGTAGCGGGTGGTGGTGATGGGCTGCTCAAAGGCGCCGTTGTTGAGCCTTTCGAGAAAATCCTCCTCCACGCAGCCGCCGGAGAGCGAACCGATATGCTCGCCACGCGAGGTGGCGACCAGCCAAGAACCTGGTGCCCGAGGCGATGAGCCGAAGGTTTCAAGCACCGTGCAGAGCCAGATCGTCTCGCCCTTTTCACACCATGTCAGCGCTTGTTCGATGACCTTGAGGTCCAGGTGTTGCATTGATTCACGCGTTCCTTGTTCAGTGACCTGCAAGCCGGGCCGGGGTCTATGTGCCCTTTAGCGTAGACCAATTGTGCGCTGGGGCGGGCGTATCATAAGAATTGGGCTGCTGGCTTTAATTGTGACTATGCTTATTTCGTCATGACCGTGACCAGGCGATAGCAACGAAAAAATTAAAGGCAATCCAAATGACCTCAACGACGACGTTCGAGAAGCATCGTGACAGCGCCACGACCCGCTCCGCGGTTGCCCTGTCGATCAACGGCCAACGCCACGAGCTGGAACTTGATAATCGCACCACGCTGCTGGACACCCTGCGCGAACACCTGAAGCTCACCGGCTCCAAGAAAGGCTGCGATCTTGGCCAGTGTGGGGCATGTACGGTTTATATCAACGGCGAACGGGTGAATTCCTGCCTGACGCTGGCGGTAATGCACCAGGACGACGAGATCACCACCATCGAAGGCGTGGGCGATGTCGAGCATATGGACCCGATGCAGCAGGCGTTCATCGATAACGACGCCTTTCAGTGCGGCTACTGCACGCCGGGCCAGATCTGCTCGGCCAAGGCGACGCTTGATGAGATCCGCGCCGGTATTCCGAGCCACGTGACCAAAGAACTCAATGGGCCCATCGAGATCAGCGATGAGGAGATCCGCGAGCGCATGTCCGGCAATCTGTGCCGCTGCGGTGCCTACGCCAACATTTTGAAAGCCATCAATCAGGTTGCCAACGATCAAACTGCCAGGGAGCGCTCATGAAAGCCTTTTCCTATGAGCGCATCGACGATGCCGCCCAGGCGGCGGCGCGCGCCTTTGAAGTGTCAGGTTCCAAATTCATTGCTGGCGGCACCAATTTACTCGATCTGATGAAGCATGAGATCGAAGTGCCTGCACACCTGATCGATATCAACGGCACTGGCCTTGATGACATTGTCGCGACCGACGACGGCGGCCTGCGCATCGGCGCGCTGGTCAGCAACACCGCCCTTGGCGCCGACGAGCGCATCAAACGCGACTACCCGGTGCTCAGCCGGGCGCTGTTCGCCGGTGCATCGAGCCAGCTTCGCAACAAGGCCTCCACCGGCGGCAATCTGTTACAGCGTACCCGCTGCCCTTACTTCTACGATACGGCGATGCCGTGTAACAAGCGCGAGCCCGGGGCTGGCTGCGCCGCGCTCGACGAGGGCGCCGATACCCGCCAACTGGGCGTGATCGGAACGTCGGATCACTGCATCGCCACGCACCCCTCGGACATGGCAGTGGCCCTTCGCGTGCTGGATGCCGAGGTGGAAACCGTCAACCCCGAAGGGCAAACACGCAGGCTTACGCTTGATGAGTTCTACCAGCTGCCCGGCGATACCCCGAACGTGGAGAACGCGCTGGAGCCCGGTGAAATCATCACCGGCGTGGTGCTTCCTGCGCCGGTCGGCGGGCGCCAGCAATATTACAAGGTACGCGATCGCGCCTCTTACGCCTTTGCGCTGGTATCCGTGGCACTGATCGAAACCGACGACGGCAAGGGCCGCGTGGCGCTGGGCGGTGTAGCGCCCAAGCCCTGGCGGCGTGACGAGGCGGATGCCGAGCTTGGCAACGGCGCCAAAGCGGTGATGGCCAAGCTTCTGGACGGCGCGCGCCCCACCGATGAGAACGCCTATAAGCTGACACTTGCCGAGCGTACGCTGGCCGCCCTGCTGGCAAAGGAGTGATGTATGGATTTTAATCAATCAGCCGACGAGAACCTCTTTGACCACGCCCGGATCATCGGCAAGCCCCATGCCCGGGTCGATGGCGCACTGAAAGTGACCGGCACGGCCCCCTACGCCTACGAGCGCCATGATGTAGCGGATAACCCGTTGGTAGGTTACCCGCTGGGGTCGAGTATCGCCAAAGGGCGTATTACCCGCATGGACGCAACGGCGGCGCGTAACGCCGAAGGCGTGGCGGCGGTGATCACGGCGCTGGATATCGACGAGCTGCCGCGTGCCAAAAGCAACGTCGCCAAGCTGTTTGGCGGCGATATGGTTGAACATTACCACCAGGCGATTGCCGTGGTGGTGGCCGACACGCTGGAGCAGGCCCGGGCGGCCACATCGCTCATCGAGGTAGAGTACGAAGAGATTCCAGGCGAGTTCGATCTGGATGATGCCTGGAAGCGGCTACAGGATAGAGACGTGGTTTCGCACGTGGGCGATGTGGACGCGGCCTTTGACAGTGCCGAGGTCACGCTGGATGAGACCTACCACACCGCTTCGCAAAGCCACGCCATGATGGAGCCCCACGCGACGATTGCGGACTGGACTGATGGCAAGAACATGACGCTCTGGACCTCGAATCAGATGATCAAGTGGACCCGCAAGGCGCTGGCCACCACGTTTGAGCTCGACCCGGCCAATATCCGCCTGGAAAGCCCCTACATCGGTGGCGGTTTTGGGGGCAAACTGTGGCTTCGCGCCGACGCGGTGCTCGCCGCGCTGGGCTCAAGAGAGACTGGCCGCCCGGTGAAGCTGGCGCTGCCACGCTCGTTTATCTTCAATAATGCCACCCATCGCTCCGGCACCGTGCAGCGGCTGCGCATCGCTGCGGGCAAGGACGGTCGGATCACCGCCTTCGATCACTCGGCGATCTCCCATACGCTGCCCGGCGGCAGTGGTGAAGATGCGGTCAATCAGACGCGCTGCTTCTACGCTGGCGAAAACCGCCGTGTGGCGCACCACGCCATCGACATGAACCTGCCCGAGTCCGCCGACATGCGCGCTCCCGGCGAAGCTTCGGGCTTGGCCGTGCTGGAAATCGCCATGGATGAAATGGCCGAAAAGCTCGGCATGGACCCGGTGGAGTTTCGGATTCTCAACGATACCCAGGTCAACCCCGAAGAGCCTTCCAAACGCTATAGCGACCGCCATTTCGTCGAGTGCTTGCGCAAGGGCGCCGAGGTATTTAACTGGAGCGCGCGTAACACCACGCCAGGCGGTAAGCGCGAAGGGCAGTGGCTGATTGGCCAGGGCATGGCCGGTGCCTACCGCGGTGCGCCGACGATGGATTCCGGTGCGCGGGTACGGTTGAGCGAAGGGCGGCTAATCGTCGAGACTGACATGACCGATATCGGCACCGGCTCCTACACCATCATCGCCCAGACCGCTGCCGAAACCATGGGCCTGGAGATGGACGATGTGGAGGTGCGCCTGGGCAATAGCGCCTTCCCGGCGGCGTCCGGCTCCGGCGGCCAGATGGGCGCGGCCAGCTCTACCGCGGGGGTTTATGCAGCGTGTGTGGCACTGCAAGGCGAGATTGCCAAGCGCCTGGGCGTCGAGTCGGCGCGGTTCGAAAGCGGCCATGTGGTGGCCGATGACAAGCGCGTGGCGCTACGTGACGTGGCCCCGAATGAAGAGCTGGTGGGCGAAGATACGCTGCACTTTGGCGACTTCAAGGACGAGCTTGAGATCGGTACCTTCGCGGCGCACTTTGTCGAGGTGGCGGTGCATGCCTATACCGGCGAAACGCGCCTCAGGCGTACGCTCTCGGTCGTGGATGCCGGGCGCATCCTGAACCCTGTCACCGCGCGTAGCCAGGTGATTGGCGGCATGACCATGGCCACAGGCGCGGCCTTGACCGAGAGCCTGAACATCGACTCACGGCGAGGGTACTTTACCAACCACGACCTGGCCGGTTACGAAATAGCCGTACACGCCGACATTCCCGAGCAGGAAGTCATCTTCCTTGATACTCAAGACGGCGCCTCCACACCCTTGAAAGCCAAAGGGGTCGGTGAGCTGGGTATCTGCGGCGGCGCGGCGGCGGTAGCCAATGCCATGTACAACGCCACCGGCATACGCCTACGCGATTACCCCATGACGCTGGACCGCATGCTTGATCGACTGCCCGACGCGTAAGCCAGCGAGGTAACCATTAAAACGCGGGAGCAGGCAACTGCCCCCGCGTTTTTTTATGCAGGCATATAACGCGATGGCTAACCTTTAAGCCGCCCGGTGCTTTTACGCACGATCAAGTGGCTGCTTAGCGTTTGATGGCGTATGGGCTGCTCGCCACGCAAAAGGTGAAGCAGCAACTGCATGGCCTGCTGGCCGATTTCATTGCGCGGCTGGCTAATGGTCGTCAGTTCCGGATCGCAGTATTCGCTCAGGCCGATATTGTCAAAGCCGACAACGGACAGCTGGTCGGGCACGCTAATACCCAACTGGCGGGCGGCTTTCAGCACGCCAACCGCCATCTCGTCACTATGACAAAAAATCGCGGTGGGTCGGGGCGTTTTCCCCTCCAGCAGGGCTAACCCCTGCTGATACCCGGAGCGAAAGCCAAAGTTACCCTCTGCAATACGCGCTTCACTACTCAACTGATGGGCCGCTAGCGTATCGCGATAGCCGCGATTGCGTTCCTGGCAAATAGGGTTATGCGCTGGGCCAGAAAGCGTTGCGATACGTTGGTGGCCAAGCGACACCAGGTAATCAATCGCCTGGCAGCTGGCTTGATGGTTATCGATGGCAATCAGGGGAAGATCGATATCGCTAAAAAATTCACATGCCATGACCAACGGAAAGTCCGCCTGCTTATCCGCTTGCTTGACCAGCGCTCTGGGAATCTCGGAGGTCAACAGCACAATACCATCGGCCTGGTTGGTGGAAAGCAGCCGAAAGTAGGCTTCTGCACGTGCTGGGTCGTGTTCGCAGTCGCCAATCAGTATCTGGTAACCCGCCTGATGGGCAACATCCTCCATGCCGCTAATAATCTCGGAGAAGAACGGATTGGAAATATCCGGCAAGAGCGCCACGATGGTTTTGGACTCCGCACGGCGCAAGTTGCGTGCGGCAATATTGGGTGAATAACCCACCTGAGCAATTGCCTGATTTACCCGCTTGCGGGTGGCATCGCTGACTTTTTCAGGCGTTGCCAGGGCGCGTGATACGGTCGCTGTCGAACAGCCCGCCGCTTTCGCCACGTCTTTAATCGTCGGCACGCTATGCGGCTGTTTGCTCGTTACCTGGGTGTTAAGCATTGAACGATGGTCCTGAAAAAAACGCGCCTGAAAGCGGGCGGTTAAAGACAATATTGGCGCGCTACTCGCTAAAATGTAAATGTTTACATTCAAATTCTAGCAGTGTTAACCAGAACATTTAAACGCACCTTTACTATTAGCGCGTTAATTATATGGCTATTTATTTCCTATTCTTGTTTATTCTTTAGTCTAAATTATAAGCGCTTAGCGAGAATTTTAAGATTTAAAATCCTTTTGTAGCAGTGCGTTATCCATTTTATTTCATCCTTTTTGTCATGCTTGACCGATGTACTTTGCTCTGCTGAAATGTAATCCATTACATTGTGTTTTTCAGTACTGATTGCTGACGCCAAAACAACAAAATAAATGAGGTCGATGATGAAGACACTTAAAGGGCCCGCGCTCTTTCTAGCCCAGTACATTGGTGACGAGCCGCCTTTCGATAGCCTGGAGCATATTGCGCGCTGGGCATCGGAGCTGGGCTTTAAAGCGCTGCAAATGCCCACGTTGGATAAGCGGTTTTTTGATCTTGAGCGAGCGGCAGAAAGCCAGGCGTATTGCCAGGAGATTCAGGCCCTTTTAGCGGGGTATGGTCTAGAGATTTGCGAGCTTTCCACTCATCTCCAAGGCCAATTGGTGGCCGTGCATCCGGTTTATGACAGCCTGTTTGACGGCTTCGCCCCGCCTGAACTGCACGGCGACCCGGTCGCACGTCAGGCCTGGGCTGTCGAGCAGCTAAAGCTTGCCGCGCAGGCCAGCGCCAATCTGGGGTTGAAGGCCCATGCTACGTTCTCAGGCTCGCTGCTTTGGCCGTTTCTTTACCCGTGGCCACAGCGCCCCGCTGGGCTGGTTGAAGATGGTTTTGCCGAGCTTGCCAAACGCTGGCGCCCTATTCTGGATGCCTTTGATGCCGTCGGTGTGGACTTGTGCTTTGAAATTCATCCCGGTGAAGACCTGCACGATGGTGCGACCTTTGAGCGTTTTTTAGCCGCCGTGGACCATCACCCGCGCTGCTGCATGCTGTATGACCCTTCGCATTTGGTGCTTCAACAGCTTGATCACCTTGCCTTTCTTGATCGTTATCACCCGTATATCCGCATGTTTCATGTCAAGGATGCCGAGTTTCATCCTACCGCCCAGCAGGGCGTTTACGGCGGCTACACCTCTTGGGTCGAGCGGGCAGGCCGCTTTCGCTCCCTGGGCGATGGGCAGGTGGATTTCAAAGCGGTGTTCTCGAAACTGGCCCAGTACGATTTTGACGGCTGGGCGGTCATCGAGTGGGAGTGTGCGCTCAAGCATCCTGAGCAGGGCGCGGCGGAAGGCGTCACGTTCGTGAATGAGCACATTATCCAGGTGACCGACCGCGCGTTTGATGACTTTGCCGATGCCGGGACGGATCGTGAGGCTAATCGCACGCTGCTGGGTCTCGGCTAAACCACGCTCAGGGGTTAGATAATGACAACAACCAACGACACGCCACGCAGACTTCGCCTCGCCATGATAGGCGGCGGCCAGGGCGCCTTTATTGGCGGTGTGCACCGTATGGCGGCGCGGCTGGACGACCGCTTTGAGCTGGTGGCCGGGGCTTTTTCATCCCAAACAGAGCGCAATCTGGCGACCGCCAACGAGTTAGGCATTGATGGCCAGCGCTGCTATGCCGACTACGCAGCGCTGTTGGCAGGCGAAGCCGCCCGCGAAGATGGCGCCCAGGTCGTGGCGATTGTGACGCCTAACCACCTGCATTACCCGGCGGCGCTGGCAAGCCTGGAAGCGGGCTTTCATGTGGTATGTGAAAAACCCATGACGCTCAGCGTTGAGGAAGCCGAACAGCTGGCGCAAGCGGCTGAGAAAAGCGCTCGCCACTTTGTATTAATGCACAACTATGCGGGTTATCCACTGGTTCAGCATGCCCGTGAAATGATTGCCCAGGGCGCGCTGGGACAGCTTCGCCATGTGCAGGTCGAATATATTCAAGAGTGGTTAAGCGAACCCCCGGAAGCCGATAACCGCCAGGCCGCCTGGCGTTTAGACCCCACCCAGGCGGGGGCTGCTGGCTGCCTGGGAGATATTGGCGTGCACGCGTTTCAACTGGCCCAGTTTATTAGCGGCCAGCGCGTCAGTGAGGTAAGCGCTGAGCTGGTGACCACGGTGCCGGGGCGGGCGCTTGATGATAACGTTCAGGCGCTGCTGCGCTTTAACGGCGGTGCGCGGGGCATGCTGTGGGCAAGCCAAACGGCCGCTGGTTATGAAAACGCGTTAACCATTCGTGTCATCGGCGAGAAGGCCAGCCTGCAATGGGCCCAGGAGCAGCCCAACGAGCTGTGGCTGAAACCGCTTAACGGACCAAGCCAGCGCTTAACGCGGCGTGGTGATTGGTTAAGTGCAGGTGTTGGCCAGGGCGTTCGCGTACCGGGCGGGCACCCGGAAGGCTACATTGAAGCCTTCGCCAACCTGTATCAGGCGTTGGCCGATGGGCACGCGGCTGGTGAATATCCCGCTTGGCTACCGGGCATTGAAGACGGTGTGTATGGCATGCGCTTTATTAAGGCGGCGATTACTTCACACCAAGCGGCAGGCAGCTGGACGCCGCTGCATCTGACTAAAGCGCCAGACGCTTCCGGGAGCGCCCCATGAGCGAGCCTATTTTAACGCTTGAAGGGATCGGTAAAGCCTTCGGCCCCGTTCAGGTGCTAAATGATATTTCCCTTTCCGTTATGCCGGGCGAAGTGCTGGGTATTCTGGGGGAAAACGGCGCCGGGAAATCCACGCTGTTAAAGATCATCAGCGGTATCTACACGCCAACGGTGGGGTCGATCCACCTGAATGGTCAGATATTTAGTGCGTTGGACCCGATTACGGCGCGTTTTCACGGCGTGGCGATGATCCCCCAGGAATTCAATTTAATCCCCACGCTGCGTGTTTACGAAAATGTCTTTTTGGGCCAGGAAGTACGCCGTCATGGTTTTCTGGATCACGCAGGCATGCGTAAGCGCACCCAGGAACTGCTCAGCTCGCTTGAAGTGGACCTGGACCCTGAACTTCCCATTGAGCGGCTAAGCGTTGCCCAAAAGCAGATGGTAGAAGTGGCCAGGGTACTGGTTAACGACGCGCGACTGCTGATTCTGGATGAGCCCACTACGGTACTGACCGACCGCGAAGTCGCGGTGCTGTTTAACGTGGTGCGCGCGCTGGTCGCCAAGGGCGTCACGATTTTATTTATTTCTCACAAGCTAAAAGAGGTCAAAGATCTCTGTGATCGGCTGCTGATTTTACGCGACGGCCAGCAGGTAGAGCTGTGCGAGACCGCGACGCTTAATGAGGAGGACATGGCGCGCAAAATGGTCGGGCGCGAGCTGTCACAAATTTACCCTGAGAAGCTTGCGCAACGTGCTGACAATACGCCGCCCGCGCTGCGTGTGCAGGGCTTAAGCCTTAAAGGCAAGCTCAAGGGCATCAACCTTGAAGTACGCCGTGGCGAAGTGCTGGGGCTGGCCGGGCTAGTGGGCGCGGGGCGCACCGAAATTGCTGAAACCATCATGGGGCTGCACCGCAAAGAGCAAGGCGAAATATTTATCGATGGCGAGCCTGTAGATCTTCGTTCGCCCAACGAAGCCCATGCCCACGGTTTGGCGTATCTGTCAGAAGACCGCCAAGGCAAGGGGCTGATTCTCTCGTTTAACGTCATGCAGAACATTACCGCTCTCAGCCTGAAACGCTATGTGCGCGGCTTCATAAAGCATCGCGCTGAACGTCGCCAGGCCGAACATTACCAGCAACGTCTTTCTATCAAGGCATCCAACCTGGCGGCGCCGGTAAGCCTTCTGAGTGGCGGCAACCAGCAGAAGGTTTACTTCTCGAAGCTACTCGATATTGAACCCGATATCCTGATGCTCGATGAGCCCACTCGCGGCATCGACATCAGCGCCAAGCAGCAGATTTATCAGCTGATCCGCGACCTTACCCAACAAAATAAAGCCGTTATCGTGATCTCTTCCGAGCTTGAAGAGGTCATTGGTATTGCGGATCGGGTGTTAGTGATTCGCGAAGGGCAAATAGCCGTTGAGCTTAACGGTGACGATATCAACGAAGAACAAATAATGCTGTATGCCGCTGGCGCACGGCAGCACGCCAACCGTGAACAAGTGGGGAATCAAGATGGCTCAACCGCCTAATACCAAGACAATGGGGAGCGTTGCACGCCAAGGCCTGCGCAGACTGCCCCTTAACGCGACGATTCTGGCCCCGCTGGTGGCGCTGATTTTGCTGTTTGTGGTGTCGTCCATCGCCAGCGAATATTTTCTCGATACCCGCAATATCTCCAACGTGATGCGTCAGGTTTCCTATACCGGCATTATCGCCATCGGCATGACCTTTGTGATTATCGCCGGTGGCATCGATTTGTCGGTGGGGTCAATGGTGGCGCTGGTGGGCGTGGTTATCCTGTACATCATTAATAGCATTAGTGACCCCGTCCAGGCGGTGCTTCTCGGCCTGTTGGCCGCTATCGCGGCGGGCGGGCTGTTAGGGCTATTCAACGGTTTGTTAGTTACCCGGGGGCGCATAGCGGCTTTTGTGGTAACGCTTGCCAGCATGTCGATCTTTCGTTCGCTGGCGCTCTACTTCACTGATGCAGCGGTGGTTTCTACTCCCAATCCGCACTTCTCAAGCGTGGGCGGCGGTTACTTTCTGGGCATTCCAATTCCCGTGCTAGTGTTCTTTGGCTTGGCGATCATCGCACATGTGCTGCTGTTTCATACGCCCTACGGGCGGCATGTGTGCGCGGTAGGCGCTAACCCTCAGGTAGCACGCTACTCGGGCATTCGGGTCGAGCGCATTGTGCTCTCCACCTTTGTGATTGCGGGCATTTGTGTGGGGCTTTCGGCCATCATGCTGACCTCGCGGCTCAACTCGGTCAGCCCGAGCGATGCAGGCTACTTTTATGAGCTGGATGCCATTGCTGCCGTCGTCATCGGAGGCACGGCGCTTTCCGGCGGACGCGGTTCGGTATGGGGCACGGTCATCGGTGCGCTGATTCTAGGCATTATCAACAACATGCTTAACCTGACCGGCGTCTCCCCTTATTTACAGGGGCTGGTCAAGGGCGGCGTCATTTTGTTGGCGGTACTGCTGCAGTACAAGCGTGCCTGATTCGTTAATACGGGGTTTAAGAACGGTCTTTTCGGTCGCTATGCCCAAACAGGGCCGACGATCACACTGGGCGGGGTTGGCTCGCCCATCCACGATGTACGTTAGAAAGGGAGCAATAACAATGACACTATCACGCCTTTTCAAGACTGCCGCGCTGGCAACGGCCATGGCAAGCACATCCAGCCTGGCGCTGGCCGACGACTACCATATTGGCGTCACCGTACCCTCCGCTGACCATGGCTGGACCGCAGGCCTTTTGTGGTGGGCACAGCAAGCTGCCGACGACCTGAGTGAGAAGTATCCGGATGTGAGCTTTACCGTGCTTTCCGCCAACTCCGGCACGACTCAGGTCTCTAACGTGGAAGATTTGATGATTCGCAATCTGGATGCGCTGGTCATTTTGCCACACGACCCGGCAACGCTTCAGGCGGTTATTTCCGAAGCTTATGATGAAGGCATCTACACCGTTGTGGTCGACCGCGAGCTTGAAACGCCTGCGCAAGACGTCTTTATTGCGGGCGATAACCCCGGCCTGGGCGATCACGCCGCGCGTTATATTGCTGAAGAGCTGGGCGGCGAGGGCAATATTTTGGTGCTGGAAGGCCCGCCTATTCCCATCAACAGCCAGCGTGTCGATGCCTTTAATCGAGTGATGGAAAACTATCCCGATATCACTATCCTGGCCTCCCAAACGACCAACTGGAACCCACAGCAGGCGCTTAGCGTAACGGAAGACCTGCTGGGCAGTAACCCGGAAGTGGATGCCATTTGGGCGGGTGACGATGACGTATTGATCTCGGCGCTTCAGGCAGTGGATGAAAACAACCGCGACGATATAAAGCTGATTGTGGGCGGTGGCGGTTCTCAGCGCGTGATTGAAATGATCCGTAACGAGCACCCGATGGTTAAAGGCACCGTAACCTATCCGCCGAACATGATTGCCTCTGCCATGGCGCTAGCGGTGCACGGTGTTAAAGGCGAGCATCTGGGTGATATGTACCACGGCGTGCCTTCACGGCTCATTCTTAACGCTGACCTGATCACCCTCGACAATGTAGAAGAGTACTACGAGCCAGAAGCGTCCTACTAAACGCCCCGGCCGCTAAACGCCCCGCCCTTGAGCTAGTGAATGGCCAAGGGCGGGGCGTTTTTTGTCTTGAGAGCGGCTTTAACGTTAGCGCTGTTCGCGTTCCAGGGGCAGAGCGTAGCTTGCGGTGATATGGGCAACCGGGCGGGTGTCATCCGCGGCGGAGAAAACCTGTACCTCGCCAACGCCTAATCGGCGGCCCAGCTTGATCAGTTTGGCGTGGGCGATAATGTCGTGTTCGCCTGAAGCGGCGCGCAGGAAGTGACAGTTGAAATCGCTGGTCACCGCCATGGGTTCCGGGCCGATTTGGGCCAGAATCGCCACATACAGCGCTACATCGGCAAAGCCCATCATCGTGGGGCCGCTTACTCGGGGGCCGGGGCGCAGGTGTTCATAACCTACCGTTAAGCGCATCGTGGCACACATCTCGCCTACGCTCTCGATTCGGCCCATCCGCTGAGGAAATACTTCATCCAGGAACTGCTCGATCTGCTCGACGTTCATCACTGTCATTATTGTTATCCTTCATAAAAAAGCCCCAAGGCATGTGCCTTGGGGCTAGTTGTACCACGAAACCGATTTACTTGGCTTTATGCACCTGGCGCCACTCGTGAAGTAGCGGCTCGGTGTAGCCTGACGGCTGCACGCGACCCTTGAAGATCAGGTCAGAGGCGGCCTTGAAGGCGGTAGAGTCTTCGAAGTGACTGCTCATCGCGGTGTAAGTGGGGTCACCGGCGTTTTGCTCATCGACGACCTTGGCCATGCGCTTGAGGGTTTCTTTCACGCGAGCCTCATCGACAATGCCATGATGCAGCCAGTTGGCGATGTGCTGGCTGGAAATACGCAGCGTGGCGCGGTCTTCCATCAGGCCCACGTCGTGAATATCCGGCACCTTCGAGCAACCCACACCGTGCTCTACCCAGCGCACCACGTAACCCAGAATGCCCTGGCAGTTGTTGTCCAACTCCTGCTGCTTCTCGTCATCGGACCAGTTGGCGTTTTCAGCCACCGGCACGCTGAGTAGATCATCCAGGAAGTCAGGCTCGCCCAGGTCTTCAAGCTCGCGCTGAACGTCGGTCACGTTCACCTGATGATAGTGCAGCGCGTGCAGGGTAGCGGCCGTGGGCGAAGGCACCCAAGCGGTGTTGGCACCGGCTTTCGGGTGGCCGATTTTCTGTTCGAGCATGTTGTGCATTAAATCGGGCATGGCCCACATGCCTTTACCGATCTGGGCGCGACCGCGCAGGCCGCAGGCAAGGCCTACCTGCACGTTGCTCTTCTCATACGCCGCGATCCATTTGGCGCCTTTCATATCGCCCTTGCGAACCATCGGGCCCGCTTCCATCGCGGTATGCATTTCATCGCCGGTCCGGTCGAGGAAGCCCGTGTTGATGAATGCCACGCGTGAAGAGGCCTCGGCAATACACGCCTTGAGGTTAACCGTCGTGCGGCGCTCTTCATCCATGATGCCCATTTTCAGGGTATCGCGGCTCATGCCCAGCAGGTCTTCCACGCGGCCAAACAGCTCGTTGGCAAACGCTACTTCAGCAGGGCCGTGCATCTTGGGCTTGACGATATACACTGAGCCGGTGCGCGAATTGCGCGGCTGATCGGCGTCTTTTTTCAGATCGTGCAGGGCAAGCAACGAGGTCACCACGGCGTCGAGAATACCTTCCGGCAGCTCGTTGCCATCCTCATCCAGAATCGCTGGTGTGGTCATCAAGTGGCCCACGTTACGCACGAACATCAGCGAACGGCCGGGCAGTGTCACCTTGCCGCCTTCGGTGGTGTCCCAGGTGCGGTCCGCGTGCAGCTTGCGTGCGAAGGTTTTGCCGCCCTTGTCGATGCTCTCTTCCAGATCGCCCTTCATCAGGCCGAGCCAGTTGCTATACACACCGACCTTGTCTTCGGCGTCCACGGCGGCCACGGAGTCTTCGCAATCCATAATGGTGGTCAGCGCGGCTTCCACTACCACATCTTTCACGCCCGCTGGGTCGGTTTTGCCGATGGCGTGACTGGCGTCGATCTGGATTTCCAGGTGTAGGCCGTTATTGGCCAGCAAAATAGCTTCAGGTGCCGTCACTTCACCGGTAAAGCCAATCAGCTTGGCTGAATCTTTTAGCCCGGTTTCCCGGCCGCCTTCCAGCGTAACCACCAGATGGCCGTCGCGGATCGCGTATTTAACCGCATCGCGGTGAGAGCCGGTGGCCAAGGGCGCAGCACGATCCAGAACGCCTCGCGCATAGGCAATGACTTTGGCGCCGCGCTTGGGGTTAAAGCTGGTGCCTTTTTCCGCGCCGTCTTCCTCGGAAATAGCGTCGGTGCCATAGAGCGCATCGTAAAGACTGCCCCAGCGCGCATTCGCCGCATTCAGGGCGTAGCGGGCGTTACTCACCGGCACCACCAGCTGCGGGCCGGCTTGAAGTGCCACTTCACGGTCCACGTTGGCAGTATTGGCTTTCACGTTGGCCGGTGCATCTACCAGGTAACCGACCTGTTTTAAAAACGCACGGTAAGCCGACATATCGCTTATCGGGCCGGGGTTTTCACGGTGCCAGGTATCGAGTTTTTCCTGCAGCGCATCACGCTCTGCTAGCAATTGACGATTTTTTGGGGTCAGATCATGAAACAGAGCATCGACACCGGCCCAAAAAGCGCTTTTATCCACACCCGTTCCGGGTAGCGCCTGTTCATTAATAAAACGGTCCAGCTCGGCGGCCACCTGTAAACGGTGGTGCGTGATACGCTCGCTCATGGGGAGTTCTCCTGTGAAGATGCCCGTGGATTGTTTGAAGGCCACAGTTAGAGTGAAAATATATTTATGGAAAATACTTCCATATCTGGTTGGGCATGTAAACAGCGTAGACCTTAAAGCAGTAAAATGCTCGACCAAATGATGAGAAGAGGCCCAGAGTGGCCTTCTTAAAATAATGGAAGTAGGGCGTTCACGGAGAGACAGGGATGCAGGATTTCCAACAGCTGGAAGGCTTGTTTCGGCAAGCATCAGGCGAATCAGCGTTCTCTCGATTAATACCGGGTGAGGCGCTGTGGAACATAGTGCAGGACTATTTCCTGCACTATGATCTTGAAAAACTCCTGAAAGGCACCGATGAGGTGCATGCAGGGTTTATCGATACCGGGCGCTTTAGCCTGTGGTGCCAGGTCTGGAGCCCGCCCAAGCCGTCCGGCACGGCGTTTGTGGTGCACGGCTACTTCGATCATTTAGGGCTTTATCGACATTTATTGGCGCACCTATTGGCGAAAGGCTGGCGGGTAGTGCTATGGGACTTACCGGGTCACGGCCTTTCAAGCGGCCCACGGGCGGAAATTGAAGATTTCGACGACTACCAGCACTGCCTGACACATATGCAGAATACTCTGCAAACATTGGGGATGGCCCCTAAGCCTTGGCTGGGGGTTGGGCAAAGCACCGGGGCCGCCATTTTGGCCACCGACGCGTTAACCCGCCGTGAGGAATCCGGGTGGGATGGTTTAGTGCTATTGGCGCCGTTGGTGCGCCCCTGGCGGTGGAGCCAGGCCAGCTGGGTGCATTTAATCGCGAGCCCGTTTTTAAAAGAGCTGCCGCGTAAATATCGACCCAACTCGACCGATGAAACGTTTACCGAATTTCTACGTGACCGCGACCCGCTGCAGCCCGAGCGATTGAGCGTTGCCTGGGTGAGCGCCATGCGCCGCTGGATGCCACGCCTGCTGGCGCTCGCGCCTGTGGATATACCGGTGTTGATTTTGCAGGGGCAGCAGGATTTAACGGTGGATTGGGAATGGAACCTGAACATTCTGGCGGAAAAATTTACCGCCGCCGAGGTTCACTACCATCCAGATGCGCGCCACCATTTGGTGAACGAGGCAGAGCCGATTCGCCAGGTGCTGTTTGAAGCCATCAATACGTTTATTGATGGGATGCCCGCCGGTAATCCTGAGGCTACCGACCAATAAGCCATTGACTTAACAGGAGTGTTAACAGATGACAGCAGTGCCCAAGGTATTAGTATTTGCAGGCAGTAGCCGCCAGGACTCACTCAATAAGCAGCTAGCCCAGCTAGTGGCCAAGCGTATTGAAGCGCTGGGCGGTGTAGCAACGTTCGTGGATTTAAAAGACTACCCGTGCCCCTTGTTTGATGAAGATATCGAAACCCAAGGCATGCCCGAGAACGTGCTTAAACTGCGTAAGCTATTGGCCGATCACCAGGCGCTGTTTATTGCCTCGCCCGAATACAACGGCTTTATCACCCCGCTTTTGAAGAACACGCTGGACTGGCTGTCTCGCCCTTATGAAGACACGCCGGGCCTGGCACTTTACTCAGGTAAATGGGCCGCGCTGGTATCGGCATCCCCTGGTGGCCTAGGCGGCATTCGCGCTATGCCACTGGCCCAGCAGCTGCTCGCCAATCTGGGTTTGATCGTACTGCCCCAGCCCATGTCACTATCCAAAGCGCACACTGCTTTTGATGAAACGGGCGCGCTTATCGAAGAAGCCAATAGCGAAAAGCTTGATGCTCTCTGCCAGCGGCTAGTGGATATTCTGGCGCGTGCCAACGCGTAACTTCTACCTCCTCATCATCAAGCGCGCAGGCGGTTTCCAGTGTCTTGGCCACCGAGGGCGCCCGCCCCAACTCAAAGGAGTTTCCTCTTATGTCGGATATTCTGATTAGTGCCCATGATCTGTTGGATCGCTTAGCGAGTGATACACCACCCAAGGTGTTGGATGCATCGCTACCTAACAGCCCCATTGCGGCTCATGTACCGGAAGATGATCGAAAAATACCCGGCTCACTTGAGTTCGATATCGAGCAGGTCTTTTCCGACCGCGAGGCGGCATTTCCACATACGCTGCCCGCAAAAGAGGCGCTGGAGGCGGCGTGCCAAGGCCTCGGCCTGGCTCCTGATGATGAGATCGTCATTTACGATAATCGAGGCGTTTACTCCTCCCCGAGGGCCTATTGGCTGCTTACCCAAGCGGGCTTCAAGAAGGTAAAACTGCTGGATGGCGGTCTGCCTCACTGGCTTTCGCTGTCGTTGCCAGTCCAGCACGGTTATTCAGCGCCAGCGCCGCTGTCTTCCCGCCCTGTGCTACAGGCCAACGAGAGCGTGGTCAGTGTGGACGAGGTCTACGCCAATATTTCGCAGCAGCGCTTTAAACTGGTAGATGCCCGAAGTGCCGAGCGCTTTTCAGGGGCGGGCCCCGAGCCCCGCCCAGAATTCCCCAGTGGGCATATCCCTGCCTCTTTTAATCTGCCCTTTACCGAGGTTCTGGAAGACGGACACTTCAAGAGCCGGGAGGAGATTGCAGCGCTCATGCGCAGCAAAGAGCTTGAGCCGTCGGATCATCTGACCTTCAGCTGTGGCTCCGGCATCACCGCCTGCATTGTGTGGGTGGCCGCGGAGCTTGCCGGGTACGAGCATCTTGCGCTGTTCGATGGTTCATGGACGGCGTGGGTGATGAGCGGCCGCCACGAAAGTTGAG
Source organism: Halomonas colorata (assembly GCF_014897985.1). Taxonomy (GTDB): domain Bacteria; phylum Pseudomonadota; class Gammaproteobacteria; order Pseudomonadales; family Halomonadaceae; genus Vreelandella; species Vreelandella colorata. The sequence continues at coordinate 7,403 of NZ_JABUZA010000023.1, read as the reverse complement.
GGCAGGCCTTACTTCATGCGCCTTCAGCCTTTGCCCAGCATTCGATCCAATTGTCGATAGCCGATGGCCTCGATCAGGTGCGCTTGGGAGGGCTTGGGCTCACCCTGCAAATCAGCCAGCGTTAGCGCCACGCGCAGCACTCGGTGGTAGGCGCGGGCGGAGAGCTTGAGCTTTTCCAGCACGCTGGCAAGCCAGGTGCGCTCCTCATCGTTCAAGTCGCAGGCGGCTTCCAGTGCCTTGCCGCCTAGCTGGCTATTGAGCGCGCCACGTGCCATTTGACGCTCTCTTGCCGCCATCACACGCTCGCGCACCGCCTCGGACGATTCACCTTGGGTTTGGGCGGTGAGCTGTTCAGGCGGTAGCGCGGGGACTTCGACCTGTAGGTCAATACGATCCAGCAGCGGGCCGGAAAGCCGCGCTTGATAGCGCTGAATCTGGCTGGCGGTGCACTGGCAGCGCTGGCGTGGGTCGCCTAAATGCCCGCAGGGGCAGGGGTTCATGGCGGCTACCAATTGAAACTGCGCCGGGTAACGGCGTTCATGGCTTGCCCGGGCCAGATGTATTTCGCCCGTTTCCAGCGGCTGTCTTAAAACTTCTAACACGTTGCGGGAAAATTCCGGCAGCTCGTCTAAAAACAGCACGCCGTGGTGGGCAAGCGAGATTTCTCCCGGCTTGGGTTTTGAGCCACTGTCATTTTCAGCAATTAATGCGACCCTCAGAGCGTAATATCGGGCTATTATGGTAGTCTGTGCAGGATTGAATGCGACAGAATTAATAGCAATTACTGCGACAGGTCACGTTTTATTCAATATTTGGTGCGACTGCTCATGCCACTGCCTACTTCCGTTCGTAAAATCGGCCCTACCCGACGAAGTGTGTCTGGCTACTATGCCTTTCGCGGGGAGGAGTCTATTGCGTTCGAGTCGACGCTCGAACGTGATTTCCTCATCAAGGCTGACTTTGATGTAAGCGTCCTTGGTGTGATTTCCCAGCCGTGCGAGATTCCGTTTCATCATCCCGGGACCGGTAGGCGCTACACCTACACGCCGGATTATTTGGTTTATTACCGTCTCGGTAACCGTGATTACAGGGATTACCCAAAACCTCTCCTGGTGGAGGTCAAACCACGGGAAAAGTGGCAAGCACATTGGCGTGAATGGTCGCCTAAATGGAAGGCGGCGATGCGGCATGCCAGCAACGAGGGGTGGTCGTTTAGCATTCATGACGAGAGCCGCATTCGTGATAAGACCCTGGACAACATCACCTTCTTGGCGCGCTACAAACGAATGGTGTTTCCCTCGGTTGAAAGCCAGGCAGTGCTCAATACGGTGAGGGAGATGGGGGTGGCGACCTTGGATTACCTGCTGTCTCGGCACTTCATGGGTGACATTTATCGGGCAGAGGGGATTGCACACTTATGGCACCTGCTGGCGACTCGGCAACTAGATTGCGATATGGCTCAATCCTTTAGCCCTCTATCAGAGGTGTGGATACCCGATTATGAATAATCATCGTGACATCACAGCTGAACCCAGTAACGGTGTTGCCCAAACACGCCAACACTTGCAAATCACGGTGGGCGAGCAGGTTCAGAAAGATGACACCGTTTACCGAATTTCTCAGGTGCTCGATTTTGAGACGGTCATTGGTATTGCCGTTGAGTCCGGGCGTAGTTGTCCGCTTCGCATCAGTGAATTAACGCCTTTCCATAGCGGACCTGCCCCCCTTGAGCAGGATATGTCTGAGATTGGGGATGCCGATTGGCGGGAGGCTGAGCATCGCCTCTCCATCATTAAGCCCTTGGTGGATCGTCATACCGTAGGGCGAGATGCAGCGGAAGAGCGTGCTAAACAAACGGGGGTGGATACGGCCACGATTTATCGTTGGTTGAAGCGGTACAAGGCGACGGGCTCGGTGCTTGCATTGATTCCTCGAAAGCCAGGATGGAAGAAGGGTAAGTCGCGTATCCCCGCGCATGCCGAGGCGGTCATTCAGGAAGTCATCAAAGAGGTGTACCTGACGCTGCAGCGTCCCTCCGCGCAAAAAGCGGTACAGGAAGTGATGCGGCGTTGCCATGAACGGCGCATCGACCCGCCGAGCCCTGGTACCGTTCGTGCTCGTCTGCGGGATATTCCAGAGCGTGACCGGTTGCGTGGCCATGGCTTTAGAGACAAAGCCATTAACAAGTTCCAGCCAGCGGCTGGGAAGTTTCCCAATGCGGACTACCCGCTAGCGGTCATGCAGATTGACCACACGCCTGCCGATATTATTTTAGTCGATGACGTGCATCGCAAACCGATTGGTCGACCATGGATCACATTGGCCATGGACGTGTGTACCCGTGTGGTCACGGGGTATTACTTATCGTTTGATCCACCCTCTGAAACATCCGTCGGCATGTGTGTGGCTCAATCAATGCTGCCTAAAGATGAATGGCTGCTGCTGCATAACGTGGAGGCTGAGTGGCCGGTATGGGGCACTCCCGCCACGATTCATGTCGATAACGGCCCCGATTTTCGCTCAGAGACGTTTCGGCGCTCATGCCTAGCCTATGGAATCAATCTTGAATTTCGGCCTGTTAAGCAGCCTCGTTACGGTGGCCACATCGAGCGGTTGCTGGGCTCTCTTCTCAAAGAGATCCATAACCTGCCTGGGACGACCTTCTCCTCCATTAAAGAGAAAGAGGGGTACGATCCAGAGAAGCACGCGGCCATGACGAAAAGCGAGTTTGAAGAGTGGCTGGTGACGTTGATTTGTAAGGTTTACCACCAGCGTCTTCATTCTGGGATTGGTATGTCACCGATGCGGAAATGGGAAGTCGGTGTGTTTGGCAATGCCGATGTGCAGGGAGTGGGCTTAGCGCCACGGCCTGCTGATAGACTTTCTGTACTGCTCGATTTTTTGCCCAGCTTTCAGCGCACGATCCAGACTTTTGGTGTGACCATCGATGGCATGAACTATTACGATGAGGCGCTCAGGCCATGGATCAATGCCAAAGATCCAGACACGCCGAACAAGAAACGCACCTTTGTGTTTCGGCGTGACCCTCGTGACATTAGCGTCATTTGGTTCAAAGACCCGGAGCTCGGGCAGTATTTTCGTGTGCCCTTTGCCAATCTCGCTCTCCCCTCAATGAGTGTTTGGGAGCATGCCCAGGCCAAAGCACGCCTTCGCCAGGAAGGCAGGAGTTCGGTCAATGAGTCTGAAATTCTACGCGCTATTAGTGAACTGCGAACCCATGTGGAGGAGTCGCAAGCACGTACCAAGCGAAGTCGCCGTCAGGCACAACGACGTAAAGAGCATGAGAAAAAGGTGACGCCTGCCGATCCCCTTTTACATGCGCCCTCAACCGCGGCCCCCAAAGAGTCACCCGCTCAGGCAGACGGTCTCTTATCGGGTGATATCGATGTGAACTGGGACATATCATGAGCACACACCTTCATCCTGATCTTCGTCATGTCTTGGGGCTGTCCGCTAAAGAGCGAATGGAGTTTATGGATCAACCTCGATGGTTGGGGTATCCATTGGCCAATCGTGTCATTGAGGTCATGCGTGGGCTGATGGAGAAGCCTAGTCGTCCTCGTATGCCTAACCTTTTGCTCGTGGGTGACTCCAACAACGGAAAGACGACCATCGTTCAACGGTTTCGTAAACAGTACGGTGAAGGCTATGTGAATGAAGACGTAGAACCGGTGAAACCAGTGATCGTCACTCAAGCCCCACCGAGTGCCGATGAGAAAAGTCTTTATATCGCAGTGCTAGAGAGCTTTTGGGCTCCCTACCGGCCTTCAGACCCGGTACCCAAGCTACGCTACCAAGTGATTCATCAACTGCGGGCTTGCCATACCCGCTTGTTGATCATTGATGAGTTCCACTCATTGTTAACCGGTGGAGCCGTCAAGCAGCGGGAAACGATGAATGCCATTAAGCTCCTATGCAACGAGTTAATGATTCCCATCGTTGGTGTGGGTACGCAGGATGCTGTGCGTGTGCTGCATTCAGACCCGCAGCATGCGAGTCGCTTTGATGTGGTTGCATTACCGAAGTGGGAGCTCAATCAGGAGTTTCAGAAGCTGCTTGCTGGCTTTGAGAAGATCCTACCGCTCAAACACCCTTCCCAACTGCATGAGCCACAATTAGCTACTCAGCTCCACGCGATTTCTGGCGGTAATTTGGGTGACCTGCACCGGCTGCTGATTGAGTGTGCAAATGCCGCTATTTTGTCTGGAGCTGAGTGCATCGATGAGAAAATTATTCAGAGTAAATCATGGGTGCGGCCCACCCGTGGCATTAGGGAAGTGATGCTGTAATGCCCTGGGCGCTGAGTGTGCCCCTGCTGCCTGAAGAGTCCCTTTCATCATGGCTAGTTCGGGCGGCGTTGCGACAGGGGTGTGATCCTTTGTCGCTCACCGGGGCTATTTGGCCAACATGGCGTATATGGACGAGGGACATTGATAGGGAAATACCCCTTGCAAGAATGCGCCCATTAGTGAATGCCTCGGGGAATGCTTCCGCTAAGTTTCAGAAAGCGGGGATGCGGGACGATTGTGAGAAAGTGGTCGGTTACTCGTTACCGGAAACCCGGACTTGGCCCTGGTTGTTGGCACTCGGCAGCCGAAATCGAACCCGCCATGGAGGACAACAGGTATGCACGTTGTGCTTGGCAGAGGACTCAACCCCCTACTTGCGCCGGCACTGGCGATTCGCTTGGCACACTGGGTGCCGCTTTCATGGGGTGCAGCTGGTAGATGAGTGCCCGGCATGCAAGGCCCCTATAGAGCCCCATCGCCTGACAGCGGAAGATCAACATTTAGCTCAATGCAGTCGGTGTCATGAGGATTTTAGAAAAGCAGTATGCACGTCCCCTTTACCTGAAGCGCTCAGTTTCCAAGTGATGGCTGATCGTGTTTTAGAACAGAATAAGGTGGCGTTTAGGCAGGCCTCTATCACACCCGCCGATTGGTTTTCTATGGTGACTTTCTTTATTGGCGTTGTACGGCGTGCAAGTCGGCGGCCTGCCTCACCCCTCGGCGATGCGCTTCTGTCATTGGGCGTTTCGGTTACGAATAGCCAGATGCCTTTGTCTGGGTTAGCGTTTGAGCTTTTGCCTGTCAGCGAGCGTCGTGCTTTATTGGCGGCGGTTGAGCGGTTAATGAGCATAGGGGTTGAGGAAACGTTCAGTGCGTTGGTCGCGTTCAAAGTGAAAACGAGCACGCTTCATGATCCCCGAAAGTCACCCCCCATTGTGTTGTTACCACTGTTATCGCGGTTGTCTCACCACCCTCATGGGCCGCATCGCCGCCGCGTTTCACTAGCTCATCGCCCCATGTCGGAGCGCGCAGTTAGAGCCTCATGGGCGCGTTTAAAACGGAGAATGAAAGCGGAGCCAACCTCTTGAAGCAACATCAAACGGTAGACTGCGATGAGTGTGGTCGAGATGTCTCCAAATTGTGGCGACGCCATAAGGGTCATGGTTACTGCTCAACTTGCTATGCTCGTGTGTTTAAGCGGCGGATGTGCCCACGATGTGGCGAGTTAGCCCGTCTGCCTAAAAATGACCCAGACGCCGTCTGTCGTCAGTGCGATGTTGACAAACCGTGTGCACGATGTGGAAAAGCCAGTTCAGACTACAACATCGGCAAGGTCACTCCCTACGGCCCTGTCTGTAGCGCCTGCGCTCCCTATTTCAAAGAACCAGAACCCTGCGAGGCATGTGGGAAAGCATCTCAACGTCTTACCCGAGTGACACGTATGGGGCATGATCATCGGTTATGTCCAAGCTGTGCGACGGCAGATCACGGTACCTGCTCTGCGTGTCGTCGGCATCGCTTATTGGTCATGACATCCAGCGGTGACGCATTGTGTAAAGCCTGTTATGAGCAAGGTGAGATCGCCTGTCCATCGTGTGGCCATCCTATGCCAGCCGGTCGAGGCGATGTCTGTGAGCCCTGCTACTGGACACGAACATGCCGCAAGCGGATTTCCATTGGCCAAGCCGGTCTCACCACCAAAGCGTTACGTGAGGCATTTGGGAAATTTGGTGAATGGCTGATTCGTACCACAGGGCCGCATAAGGCTGCCCTCAAGATCAATCATTTCTTCTCGTTCTTCCTTGAGATTGACCAGGCATGGTCACGGATACCGAGCTATTCGGAGCTGCTCCATCACTTTGGGGCAGAGGGGTTGCGGCGTGTTAGGCTTCCCATGCGATGGTTGCATGAAGAGCAAGGGGTAGAGCCGGATCACCAAGCAAAGAAGATCGACTCTGAGAAAAGACGTATTCAAGCGTGTCTCAGTTCTATGCCGTCCGCTTCGCTATCAGACCAAGTGCTGCAAGCCTATTGGCTGCAATTGGAAACCCGTATAGAGGCGGGCAAAACGTCCCACACCTCCGCACGACTTGCACTAAGAGCAGCAGCCGCATTGCTACTCGCTACTGACCGGGAGGGGCAGCGGCTACCTCAACAGGGTGATGTGGACAACTATTTGCAGGCGGTGCCCGGACAAGCAGCCTCGGTGACGGGGTTTACCAATTTTTTAAATCGCCAACATGCCACCACACTAGCCCCTAGAGTGGATGAGAAGCGAGTAAGAAAACGGCGGAAAGAAAAGTTGGCTCGCTCCATGATGAAAATGGCGAAGTGTGCTGATCAAGGAGAGGACTGGAGGGAGCAATGGATCGTCACAGCCATGGAATATTTTCATGACAAGAAATTGTCCAAAAAAGCACTACGTCGTCAGACCATAGAGCTTTCAGGAGACGGGGTACAGGTGACCATGAACGGTGTGAGCTACTGGCTGCCTGCTTTATAAAACCATCATCGACTCCCACTAGCCGTCTTAAGTGGCTTTTAGTGTCAAATACATGAGGAGCTTAGCCAGCACCTCATGCAGGACAAGGGAGCCTAGCCCGGATTTCTCACAGGGTATAAAAGAAAGCGGCTGAAAGTGTTAACGTTTCAGGGCCTTACACCAAAACCAACACCAACAGCCGCTTCCAAAATGGTACCTGAAAAGCTGACCTTCTCGCCACTCTCTCGCCGCCAAATTGAAGCCGACTTCTCCGGGGGCCACATCACGTCGGACGCCGGATTACTCCTGCTTCGTGAAGTCGATAAACACCATCGCCTGACACGCCGCTTGGCCACCGTGCTTCATGACCCCCGTGCACCGAAACAGGTTCGTCATAAGCTCGACACTCTGGTTCGTCAGCGGGTGTTCGGTGTCGCTGCTGGCTACGAAGATTTCAACGACCATGAGGCCCTGCGCTATGATCAGGCCCTCCAGACAGCGCTCGGTGAAGAGGATACGCTGGCAGGCAAGTCAACGCTGTGCCGGGTGGAGCAGAACGCCGATCGGCAAGCAATAGTGAAGGCCCATGAGTTGCTGTGGCATCACTTCAT
>NZ_JABUZA010000022.1 GCF_014897985.1 Halomonas colorata | reverse complement strand
AATAGTGCCTAAATTTGCAATTTTTTATCAGCTCAAGTGAGCGTTGACGAATATCGGTAATTATTCAGACCTTCCTTAACTAACGTTGTAGAAATACCTAATAGATGGGCTACTTCTCGCTGCGTATGACTACCCGACCGGTAGAGTTCAAAAGCGCACCGCGTACGCTCAGGCAGCTCATCCAACGCATCCACCACCAGGGCCAAAGCCTGGCGATCAATCGCGATCACCTCTGGAGAATGTGATGCACAAGAGGCGTTATCCCCCTCCTCTTCTTTTGCAAACAGCGCTGACTCAAATACTGAGCGGCGGCAACGATCAATGGCGAGATTGCGTACCACACGTGACACATAGGATATGGGTTGCTTAATTTCAAAAAGCGTTGTTGCTTCTGAAATTTTCAGATAAGCGTCCTGCACGACATCATCGGCTTGATCAGTATTACCCAATACCTTGGCAGCGACACAGCAGAGCCGGGGCCGCTGATTAACGAAGATATCTTCTAACTCAGCGCTCCAGGTCTGGGTATCCACTGATTGGCCTCCTGCCTCAATTAACACTACGGAATAAATAGCAATAATTATTATTTGCGTTAAGGGGCAGTAAGTCAACCAATGAGAGCTAAGCCAATTTTCATAACGATATACTTGCTGATTTATCTAAGGGCGGCATGCCAAAGGTATGTGCTTCAGGCGTTAATTGTATCTCCGCTCTAACACTTCAACTTAGCCTAATCACTTCGATGCGGTGTTTACCCTCTTTCGAATAAATCTTTTCACTTCACTGTTAAAAATGAGAACCATTAGCACTAGAATGGGGCCATTACTCTTCATCCTTTTGTCAGGAGTCGTTCATGTTCGAGGTCAAAGGCGCCACCTTTGAAATCAATGGCAAGCCTATTCTCAATCCCATTGAGCACACCTTTCACGAGGGCAAGGTTTACGGTCTGATTGGCCATAACGGCTCGGGAAAATCGACGCTGATCAAGCTCATGGCTCAACAACAGCCTAACACTCAGGGCGACATCCTCTTTGACCAGCGCCCGCTGAGCGAGTGGGGCAACCGCGAATTTGCACGCCAAGTCGCCTACCTTCCCCAGCATTTACCCAGCGCCGAAAGCTTGACCGGGCGTGAGCTGGTAGGGTTTGGTCGCTACCCGTGGCATGGGCTTTTGGGCCGTCATACGCAAAAGGATAAAGACGCCGTGGAGCGCGCCATCGCCCTCACCCACACCGAGGCGTTCGCAGACCGCTTAGTGGATACGCTCTCGGGGGGGGAACGCCAACGGGTATGGCTGGCGATGCTACTTGCTCAGGGCAGCCGGTTCCTGCTGCTTGATGAACCCCTTGCTGCGCTGGATATCGCTCATCAAATAGAAGTGCTGGCACTGATCCGCAAGCTATGCGATGAACTGAATTTGGGCGTCATTATCGTACTGCACGATATCAATATGGCTTCACGCTACTGCGATGAATTAATGGCGCTGCACAGTGGTCGCCTGCTAGCCCACGGCACCCCAAATGACATGATGCTTGATAGCACTCTGGAAGCTATTTACGGGCTGCCCATGCAGGTAATGAAACATCCCAATGGAGAGCACAACATCGCCGTTGCCCAATGATGCGCCGCCTGCGTTACGGCCAGTTAGCGCTGGCCTGCGTCAGCGCGCTTACCTCCCTTCAAGTGGCGGCCTCAACCAATATCGTGACGCTGGATTGGACCATTGCCGAAACGCTGATTGCGCTTGGCAACCCGCCTATTGGGCTTGCGGAAATTCCTCAGTACAAGCGTTGGGTGGGTGCCGACCAGCTACCCACCAACGTTCTGGATATCGGCCTTCGCGGCCAGCCCAATCGTGAGCTGATGGCGCAACAAGCGCCCGACCATGTGCTGCTTTCACCGCTGTTTATGCGCTTGAGCGATCAGCTAAATTCCATTGCTCCGGTAACCGGGCTGGCCACCTACCAACGCGGCGACTCTCTCTGGCAGCGCCTGACACGCACCACCCACACATTAGCCGCATTAAACGGCGATGATTCAGCAGCAGTCTCCCTGATCGACGCTGTCGAAACCTACCTGGAGCATCGAAAAAGCCAGTTACAGGGGCAGCCTCCGCTACTCGTCGTACAGTTTATCGATGCCCGACATCTACGCGTATTTGGTAAAAACAGCCTGTTTGAGGCAGTGCTGGAGCGCTTGGGGCTGGCCAGCGCTTGGCAGCAACCCACCAACCAGTGGGGCTTTTCGACCGTGGCGTTAGAGGAACTGCTGAGCTATCCCGATGCCACCCTGGTGGTGGTCGAGCCGCTTCTTACCGGCATGGATAATGATTTTTCTGGCAATGCACTGTGGCAGCATTTACCTGCGGTTCAAGAACAGCGCGTTATTCAGCTACCTGCCGTGTGGAGTTTTGGTGGTTTTCCATCTGCTAAGCGCTTCGCTGATTTGCTCAGCGAAGCGCTGTTAGCCGATTAATCCTGGCTTAGAAGTCCAGTGCGGCGGAAAGCTTGACCGTACGCGGCTCGCCCTGGGTCAGGTAACCACCGGTTGCCGAGGCCCAGTAGTTTTCATCGGTGAGGTTTTCGATGTTGGCGCGCAGGGTTAGCGTGTTCGTATTGAGCGGCATGGCGTAGCGAACGCCAAGATCCCAGCGAGTCCAGGCATCGACTTCCAACTGATTGGCCGCGTCCAGGTACTGGCTGCCGTTCCGTACCGCTCGGCCACTGAGCGTCCAGCCCGGCGCTTGTGGAATGTCCCACTCGCTGCCAAGAACCACGCGATAGTTAGGCACGCCCACCGCGTCGTTGCCCTGGTTTGTACCATCAGTAGTGTGGGTTAATTCAGGATTAATCCACATCGCGCTGCTCAACAGGCGCCAACCCTCCATCGGCTCGCCGTAAACACTTAGCTCCACGCCACGGTTACGCTGCTCGCCATAGTAGGCGTAAACACCGGTTTCAGCGTCAATAAAGGCATTGGGCTGCTCGATTTGAAACAGACTTAAACTGCCGCCCAGGTTGCCCAAATCGAGTTTGGCGCCGACTTCGTTCTGCTCTGCTTCAATCAAACCAATATTCTGCCCGGCATTCACCGCCGTGGTGGGAGCCGTATCACCCGGCTGTAGCGCTTCAATATGATTAGCATAGAGCGATAGGGAGTCCGTCGGTTTCACGACGATGCCATATACCGGCGAAAGGCGGGTATCGCTGAACCGGTTGTCGAACTCACCTTCATAGCTATAGTTGGTGACCTCGATATCCTGATAGCGCGCTCCCAGGGTCAACAGCAGGCGATCATCCAGAAAGCCCAAGGTATCGGAAAGCGATATGCCGCTGTTGCGCGTGCGGCTACGCAAGTTCGGGTCATCCAAATCACCCCCTATCGACCCAGGCTCCCGGAAAGCCACGTCGGCTGGTTGGTAGATATTCGTCAAGGATGAGGAGGCTATTGCATAGGCCGACCGAGTGGTGCGATAGATGCTTGAATAGCCCAGATCCAGCTGGTGGCTGACGACTCCCGTATCGAAGGCCCCGCGTAAACCGGCCTGCCCGCCGACACCCTCAGCGCGATACGGCACGCTCATCTGGCCGACAGTGGCGGCACCATCCGCGCCATTGACGGTGGGCGATCCATAGGTTCCGTTTTCCCGGGTATTGCTGCCACCCAATGCTGCATAGGCCGTCCAGCTGTCGGTCATGTCGTACTCACCGCGCAGCATGGCAAAGTTGGTCTTAAGCTGTGTATTGGCCCATTGGGGTGCATAGTTGGTACTTGCCGAAGGGGCATTGGGAACACTGTCCATACCAGCGCCTACGTGAACCACCGAACGACCGCTTTGGATGGTATGGGCCTGGTGGCCAATATCCAGCGAAGCACGACCACGCTCACCGCGATAATCCAGCCCCACAACGGCCGACGTTGCACGCTGCTCTTCATTATCAATTGCGCTGTCCCCCCGGCCTCGCTCGATACTGGTACGCACGCCGAACTGATTCTCGGTACCAAAACGCCGCCCAAGCTCTACGCCACTTTCCACATAGCCGCTGTCGGTCACCGCGGTAGTCAGCTGGGTGAGGGGTTCATCTGCGGCGCGTTTGGGCTCAATATTGATCGCCCCGCCCACCCCAGAGCCGCTCGGCGACACGCCATTGGCAAAAGCATTGGCGCCTTTAAACAGCTCCACGCGCTCGGCAAGGTTGGTGGCAACCACTTGGCGCGGCAATACGCCGTAGAGGCCGCCATAAGAGATATCATCACCATCAAGCTCAAAACCACGAATCTGAAACTTTTCAGCGAAGTTGCCATAACCAAAACCGCTTTGTACCGAGGCATCGTTGATCAGCACATCCGCCAGCGTTTTTGCCTGCTGATTGTCGATTAAATCTGCGGTAAAGCCGATCACATTGAAGGGTATATCGGCGGCCGCGCGCTGCCCCCAGGTGCCAATACGCGCGCCAGCTGCCACCTGACCACCGGCAAACGCCGAAGTCGGCGTATCGCCACGCGCCGTTGCTTCGCCAATAACGGTTACGGTTTCAAGCGCGGCGTCGTTATTGGGCGCTTGCGCCCATACAGCGCCAGGCAATGGTAAAGCGCCCAGCAGTACAAAGGTGAAAGAGCGCCAGGAGGGGGAAGGCAGCGACATGAGTGTTCCTTATTTTTAAGAGCAATAGGGGGTAACAGCAGGGCAGCGATGCAAAGGCTACAACAAAACAAACTCATTTTCATTTGATATATAGACGCATTCAGCGTTGATCTGATATTTTATTGATATGCATTATCGTTTAAACTGCCCACATTCATGCTTCCCAGCGCCCAGTGTTGGAGTCCGGTTATGTCTTTTGCGTTACGTCAGACTGCAGCTGCCCTGCCCTCGTTGGCCGACTGTTATAAGGGCCCTTTAGCTCCCTTCACTCCCCCGCTGATTGGCACAGAAATACCCGCAGGCGCGATTAAGGCAGCTCGCTGGCGCAACCCCGCATTGTTAGAACAAGACATTTCGCTTTATGCCTCACGCTACCCAGGCGGCGATAAGCGTGCGATCACGTCGCTGTGGTCGAAATGGCATTTTGTTGCGCTAACCGTGCCTACTCTTGCGGCACAACTTATCCTCAACCGCGATTTACCGGTCGGGCTCGATAATGTCCATGTGATCGTTAATGAACAGGGATGTACAAAGCAGCTTTGGCTCCCTGATGAAGGCGTGCCGTTGGATACGCAAGCCCCGGGTAAGCGCTTTGCCAAATTGATTGATCAACACTGGGCACCGCTTATTGAACGTCTGGCCGCCATATCTGGTGCTGCCCCACGGGTGTTTTGGAGCAATGCCGGCGGCTGGCGGCTACCTGAATTTCTACGTGAATGCGCTGGCTGAGCATCCTGAGGTCAATCAAGAGGCGCTCAGTGCCGCACGGGCCCTGCTGGAATCACGCCACCTTAACGGGCAGCGTAATCCCCTGTTTCAGCCGGTGCGCACGTTTACACCCAAAGGCAGTGATGAAGTGAAGCAAGTGCGCAAGCTTTGCTGCCTGCGCTACTTGCTGGATGAGTTCAGCGTCTGCAGTAACTGTCCGCTGGAAGGCTGTGACCGCGTGGCTCGCAAGCGGTCAACGTAAACTAATACGGTTTAATGATTGATCTGGGCGACGGCATCCTGGCTCGCCACATCACGCTGCTCGCCGGTTAGCTCGCGTAGCTGCCCTTGAGACATTTCCAGCAAACGATCTGCGTGAACGAAGTAGCTGTCATCGTGGCTAATCGCAAACACCGTTTTACCCATATCACGCAGATGGGGCAGCAGTTCGCGATAAAATAGCCGCCTGAACTGCGGATCCTGGTCGGCGGCCCACTCATCCAGCAATAGAATGTCCCGTTCCTCGGCGATAGCCAACAGAAGTGCCAGGCGTTTGCGCTGGCCCTGGGAAAGCTGGGTATTGATTACTCTATCGCCCTCCCACTGCAGCTTTTGCTGCATCTGCAGACGCTTTAACCACGTATCGATAAGTATCGGATCGGCTTTTTCACCGCCGGCTTTCATGGCCAGATCAAACTGATGGAAATCGGTAAATACACTGGCAAATCGCGCCCGAAAGGCATGCCACTGCGCAGACGTAAGCACTTGCCCATCGACCTTGATCTGCCCGCTTTGCGGACGGTACAGTCCGGTTAACAGCCGCGCAAAGGTAGATTTACCACTTCCGTTGCCGCCAATCAGAAAGACCTGTTCGCCACGCGCCAGGGTTAAATTGACCGGCCCGACATGAAACCCCTCGCCCTGCTCACCAGAGGGGTAGTGGTAGGTCACATCGACAAGTTCCAGACGCTGCCAGGATGCAAAGGCATCATCGACCTCAAAACCCGGCTGATAGTCGGCAAGCTTCAGGCTTGCCAGCTTATCAAACGCCACCTGGGCGCTAATCAGAGTCGGCCAGGCACCTACCGCCTGAATAAGCGGCGTGCGTAAAAACAGCAGGGTTAATGCAAACGTGGCCGCCACGGCTGGTGTTGCCCAGCCAAGCCCATTAGCCATAAAGAAGACCACACCAATGGCCCCCAACATCATGATGTTGGACCAGTTACCGGCGCTCAGGTGGTACGTATCGGCACGAATAATATGGTAGCGGTAATCCCGGGCATTAGCAGTGTAGCTGTCATCAAAAAAACGCTTTGCCCGGTCGCGGTTTAACGCCAGCTCTTTGCGCCCTTCAATTGCCGATTGGTAGTCTTTATAAAGGCGATCTTCGGTTGCCCGTACAAGATTAAAATGCCGATATACCTTGGATACCAGCACCCAGCCCACCCCCATGGTGAATGCAATCCATACAATGGTAATCACCACCATTTCCGGTGAGAGCCACGCCAAATACGCAACCGAGGCAAGGGTTAACACCACGCCCTGGACGAGCTCGGGCAGGCGCACAAACCCAATGGTGATATTACGCACATCGCTTGAAAGACTCGCCAGCAGCGTGGCATTACCCAGCTGTTCAAGGCGCTCGATATCCGTATCCAGAATGCGTTTGACAAGCCTTGAGCGAAGATCATAAACAAAATGGTGGCCCAGCAAGGTAAGGGCTAATTGGGTAGCCAGAGTCACCACCAGTAGCACCGCCAACAACCCCAAAAACTGAGGTAGCGCTGACATGGGGCTGCCTACCTCTATTAGGCGTTGATTAATAAAGGCAATAACGCCGACCCCCAGGCCCGCGCTCAAAAGGCTTAAACCAATGGCACCTAAAAACGGCCAGCGGTAGTGACGAAAGACAACCTGCAGCAACTCCATTAGCGCTTCCTGACGGGAATATGAGCGGAAGAGTTTGACGTACTACTCCGTCAAGTCAATGCGCAAAGTGATTTTCATTTACAAATGAGGCAGTCCAGACACAGCTATCGGACGGTAGCTTAATAATGCATTAGATGAGCATCTGCGAAATAGCCGTATGGTTCTAGGAAAATGACAGCAAAACAGTACAGCTAAGTGCACCTAACGCAAAGGGCCAGAAGCGGCTGTGGCGATCTTCAGGCAGCTCCTCTTTCAAAACGTTGAGCACGATCCCACCGGCCACAAACGCATAAAGCAGGCTGATAATGGGTTCGCTCACATCCACGCTTAACCCTATCAGCCAACCGACGATAACCGCCGCGGCCAGCACCCAGCGGCCCTTGCTCAAGTAGATATCCCGATGATGACGCACCAGCCCCTGGTCGTTGACCAAAAAGTGCGCGCTCATTGCCAAAAAGAAGAAGATGATGGCGGGAAGTTCATTATTGCGATAAACCAACAGGTAGCCGATCAGCGCGTTATAAAGCGAGAAAGAGCCAATATGTATCCAAAAAACGCCTTTCAGCTTTTGAAAATTAACCGGGTTCTCCTGCTGGCCTTTATGGGAGTACTTGGTGGCGACTTGCTCAAGCCCATAAAACACCGCCAAACCAATTAACGCCACGATATAGGCGTTATGCTCCAGCACCGCCAGCAGGCCATGGGCGTTAATGGTTTCGTGGGCATCGCTTAGAGCAGGAAAGATATGGATAAAGACATAGGCAACAGAAACGCCACCCGCTAACGAAAGCCAGGCGCTGCGGGGCACAGCGCTTAGCTTACGTAGCCTGCTGGCGAAGATATGTACGGCAGCCAAACCGATAATGAAGGCAATCTGCAGGCCCATATATCATCGCTCCCTGCGAGGGTTTGGGCTTGAAACCTAGTCGCTTAAAACTAGTCACTTAAAACCTAGTCATTTAAAACCTAGTCGAATAGGCTCATACGTTTGGTGACGTTATCGTGCTTTCTTCGCCAGTGAAATAACGCACCCGTCACGTGCAGCACGATCAATACCAAAATGGCCCAGCCAAGACGCCCATGCCATATATAGAGTTGGTCAGAAAGCGCTGGGCGCTCGCTAATTAGAGCGGGCAGATGCCAGTGAAAAAACTCAACCGGGTACCCACCGCTGGCAGTCGCGACCCAACCCAGCAGCGGCATAATAACCAGCGCCAAATAAAGCAGATGATGCACGCTAGTGCTGACAATGCGCTCAAACGCATTCAAGGGCGGATCATGATCAGGCACCACAAACGCCAAGCGGGTAATAATGCGCAGGGTCATCAGCAGTAAAATCGTTAAACCCAAGGTTTTATGGCTGGTATAGAGCAGGTTAGTAAGCGTATTGCCCACCAGCGTCACCGTACGTTCATAGCCGACCGTTCCGATGGTTAAACCACTGGCCAAGGCAAGCAGTACGGCGCCCGCCACCAGCCAATGCAGTACCCGGTGTGGATAAATGTAGTGATCCAGCTCGTGCATTGAGCACTCCTAGCAGCAACGTTATATGGCGTTTAGTCTAGCTATATTAAGTCGATTAATCATTCAACGCTTGGCGCTTGATCTTATAGCGCCTCACTAGGGGCAGCTAACTGTTCACGGATCAACTCACCTAAACGCCGGGCCGGCTCTGATGGCCGGTGGGGCGCACGGTGCAGTGCCAACTCAATCATGGGCAAGGCTGGCAAGCCGCTACTTTCATCCAACGGGCGTAGTGAAGGCGTCAACATACTGCGCGTTACCACTACCACGGCAAGCCCGGCAATGACGATAGGCGCCAACCCCGCCATGGACTGACTGGTATAAGCCACCCGCCAATTACGTCCCGCGCCATGCAGAGCCTGCTCGGCGACTTCTCTAAATACGTCGGCGCCGGGCGAATAAAGGGCCAACGGTATCGGGTCGCTGAGTAGCGGCTGCTGGTTAACCCCCACCGCCCAGACCAACGGCTCGCGGCGGATAACATCACCGCCCGGCGAGTTGCGCTGGCGTGTTACCAAGGCTAAATCAAGCTCGGCGGCTTTAACCTGCTCGACCAAGTGCGCGCTTGTTCCGCAGATTACCTTTAACCCGACGGCCGGATAAAGCTGATGAAAGTAAGCAAACACCGATGGCAACAGCGAGGCGTAGTCTTCCGGAATGCCCAGGGTCAAATCTCCGGTCACCTGCTGGGCCTGCATATCGCCCCACGCTTCGTCGTTAAGCGCCAATAGGCGACGCGCGTGGGTAAGCAGCCGCTCACCGTCAGGGGTAAAGCGGATACGCCGTCCTTCACGTTCATGCAGGCTGAGCGCCAACTGAGCCTCCAGCCGCTGAAGCTGCATGCTCACGGTGGACTGGGTGTAATCCAGCCGTTTGGCAGCCGCCGTGACGCTACCAGTATCGGCAATCGCCACTAGCGTACGCAGCAGGGTGAGATCTAACGTTGGCGCACGCATATATCACCATTCTTGATTAAATTAATCACAAAAGATCGATATTGTGATGTGTTATTGACGAGTATGCTGCTTTGCACATGTTCTAGGCAAGGAGACCGCTCATGCAACGTACTCACTCCCCTATTGTGTTTCCTCGTTGGTATAGTGTTGGCGCCGCGTTGGTGGCCGTCATCCTATGGAGCGTGGCGCCACTACTTGCCGAACGTGCCCATACCTCTTCTCCGCTTCAGCTAACAGCGTTAACGCTGCTAGCGGGAGCCTTTGCCACCCTGCCGTTAAGTCGCCGCGTTAATGTAACAAGCTGCAGCTTGAACTGGCAGCTGGGCATCTGGGTCGGTATTCCGCTGTTGATACTCGGCGCGGTCAGCACTTACTTTATCGGCATGCGCCTTGCCCCGGCGGCCGAGGCTGCACTTATTACCTACACTTGGCCGGTATTGTTCGTGCTGTTAAGCCAGTGGAGCCGCTTTGGCCGGATACGCCTGGCAGGTATTATCGGGGCTTTAATTGCCTTTTCAGGCGCGGCTATTCTGCTGATACCGCAGGCGATCAGTAATGGCTTGGGCGGCGCGACGTTAGGGTACGGGCTTGCCCTGCTGGCAGCTTGCTGCTGGGCACTCTATTCATGGTTAAGCCAGGCCGCCCCGGTTTCGATTACCCCTCTTCTACCCCGCATGCTATTGATTGCCTGCGCAATCGCCACTATTGCCAGCATCGGGATGGAAGGTCAGCTTGTTCTGCCCAGCAGTGAAGCGCTGCTTGCTGGCGTGGCACTGGGTTTGGGCCCGTATGGAGTAGCCATGGTGGCTTGGGATAAAGCCCTGCGTTGGGGACATGCAAGTTTAGTGGGCAGCCTTGCTTATGGCGTACCCATTTTAGCGGGTTTCTTGCTGGTGCTCGCTGGCGTAAGCGTACTCGACTGGCGCTTACCCACCGCCGCCCTGCTGGTGGTTATTGGCTGCTTAAACGCTGGCCGATAAAGAAGGCGACAACGGCGGTTCGCTCACCTGCACGCTGGCCAACAATTCAGGCAGCCAGCTCGGTGTAAACGCATTGTCAGTAGCGTTGTGCAAATCAGCCAGGGACCACCAGCGATATTCTAGAGGGTGGCCCTGGCTTTCTTCTGCCGGCTCATCAAGGTCTACCTCAATAACAATGTCGACGGCATCAGGACAGCGGACAAGAATTTAGCGTAAATTCACGGGCCTAAATAGCGAGGCTTAGCCACGCCTTGTAAAGCCTCCAAGGGTATCGTGAGTTCTGGCTGGCCGACGGCGTAGGGAGCA
The DNA here is from genome assembly GCF_014897985.1 of Halomonas colorata. GTDB lineage: Bacteria > Pseudomonadota > Gammaproteobacteria > Pseudomonadales > Halomonadaceae > Vreelandella > Vreelandella colorata. The sequence continues at coordinate 61,034 of NZ_JABUZA010000022.1, read as the reverse complement.
ATTTCGTAGACGTTGTATTTGATCACCCAGCTGTCTTCCAGCGGCGCCGCATTATGGTTTTCGCCTAGTGGCCAGCTTTTGGCATATTGATCGTCATAATCCAGCTCGGCCATCCACCGCTTGTGGGCCTGGGCCAATGCTTCTTGAAACGCCTCCTGCTGACCGCTTATCAACATGTCATTCAAGCTAACAACGCTCTGCTGGCGCTCATCAATGACCATAAACACCGTAGACGGCAGACCGTGCGCTTGCCCGGCGTGGTAGACGTAGCTTGTGAGCTCAAGCACTAAAAGATCATCGTGCTGGGCGTAAATACTAGCCTCCAGCTGCGCGTCACTGGCCATAAATTGCGGCAGTACGTCTCGATCCTCGTCAGCACGCACAAAGAAATCCTGGGCGTAGCTATCCCAGTCCTGTGCTGGCGTTTCGGCCCCATCCGTAATGCCCATGGCAAGCGTCAGTAAGCGCGTTTGCAACTCATCCGTCAGCGTCGGGGCATCTGGAAATGTTAACGCTGATATCTGCACCGTTGAGCAGTGCTCGCCCTGGCACTCGGGTGAAACGTACTGCTTTTCCAACGGCTGATATACCAAGGGACTGGTATTACTCATATCGGTCTCAGCCGACTGACAACCGCTTAACAGCAATGCGGTGATGGGGAATACACTTATTTTCCAACCTGACATGCCTTACCTCCCTGTTCTACGACTCTTGCCGCAAGTTAAGATTGAGACTAGCCAAACGTAAACGCCCTTGCCCACATAGTGGACAAGGGCGTTATCATCTCAAGCTATAACGAATTACATACTAGGCTGCATTTGTGTTGGCTCAGCGCTTACTTCCAGCTCAAAAAGCCCGCTGTCCATACCGCTGAAGCCACGTGCGATGATCGTATACATGCCCGGTAGCAGCTGTTGCTGCAGGCGTGCATCGGTGCCGGTGCCACCATCGTCGTCGCTGTAAGCTACGCCTTCGCCTTCAAGCTCCAGGTAAGCATCAAAATCACTGGAGCGCATATCCACCGTTACCAATGAACTTTCATCAAGCTCAAGCTGATAGGTCAGCGATTCACCGTTAAACCAGCCGCTTAACGTTTCATCCGGCGTTAGCGCACCGTCGTTACGCAGCTCAACGCCTTCCGGCAGCTCGCGTGGCTCCATGGTAACGCTAAACAGCCCGCTATCGTTGCCGTACGCAGTGCGTGCGGTTAACTGATAGGTGCCCGGCTCAAGAAAGTCGGCAATGCGTGCATCCAGGTTACCGCCACTGTCATCGTCTTCACGGTAATAGCCGTTAGGGCCTTCAAGCACCAGATAGGCATCGATATCGTCAGAGGCCATATCAATCTGGTACATGCCCGCTTCCTCCACCTCTACCTGATAGGTAAGCTCTTGGCCACTAAACCAGCCGTTTAACGAGTCGCTAGGCGCAATCGTGCCATCGTTACGCAGCTCGCCATCGCCTGGCAGTTCACGCGGTTCAGCCGACAATGTGAAAAGGCCCGCACTTTCACCATAAGGGGCGCTGGCAGTCAGCGTGTAATCGCCGGGGGCCAGAAAGTCAGAGATGCGGGCATCTAGATTCCCGGCGCTATCATCATCTTCACGCCGATAGCCATTAGGACCTTCGAGCACCAGATAGGCGTCAAACTCATCAGAACGCATTTCGACCTGATACATACCCGCTTCTTCGATGGTCAGGGTAAATTCGCTCGACGAGCCATCCAGCCAGCTGTCCAAGGGAGCATCAACGCTCAGAGCATTATCGCCACTTAGCTCAATTACTCGGCTATTGAGCGTATAAGGCCCGTAGCTGCTTCCATCAGCACCGCTGACCACCACCATATAATCGCCACTTTCTTCAATACGATGGCGGGCGGTGGGCGCGTTGCTGAGCAACTGCAATTGATCATCATAAAGCGCGACCACACCGTTCAAGGCGCCACGCAGGCTAAATTCGACCAGATCTCCCTCTTCCAGGCTGATTGCGTAACGGTCATAGCGGCTGCCATCGTTACCGTTAAGCATGTCGCTGGAAGTAATTTCTCCTGCCATGCGTTCGCCCAGCGTCACGCTTTCAAGCTCTGCTAATGCGCTAGGCGTTGCGCTTTGCTCAGCCGTTTCTGATGCCGATACGGGGTCAGATGCAAACGTTTCAGAAGGCAGGCTCTGGGCGACTAAAAAGCCGACAACAGCACCGCCTGCCGCAACCACTATTAATGCAAAAGGAGAGGATTTAGCCATTAGTGCGCCCTTGATAAAAGATAAAACAGTGGGTTGTTTCTCAGTACTTAACCATATGCAATGGTAAGTAAAATGCTCAATGAGCGATATCATTTTAATGTACCAAAACAACTTTACTTATATTTTGACCTATCTCTTTAAACCGCTGAAATAAAAGGGCATAACGCAAGCAGCAGAAAAAACGTAATTTTGGGGCCAATTGCGTCGAACGTCTTAAAGCTTGCCGAGCTTATCCAGGCGCGTTACCATCGCTTCGCCGATCCGGCACCTCATTGAAACTTGCGAGACTCTCGACACGAATAACTGAGGTACTCCAATGGGAGCCCCTACACGACTACTCCGAACGAGTTGTTTAGCTGTATTGCTTTTAGCTATTACAGCAAATAGCGCGTTCGCAAACGATATAGATGGACAAGAAGGCGTTGCCTCCTACTACAGTGACCGCTTTCAAGGCGCTCTCACTGCCAGCGGAGAAGCCTTTGACCAGCAGGCACTAACGGCCGCTCACCCAAGCCTGCCGTTTGGATCGAAAGTGCTGGTGACCCGCCCTGATACCGGGCAAGAAGTAGAGGTACTGATCAATGATCGCGGTCCGTTTGTTCAAGGACGCATTATTGATCTCTCAAAGCGGGCAGCCCGTGCATTAGGTATGCTGCGCCGTGGTACGGCCCCTGTTATGGTCACGTTGCTGGATTAACGGATAACATACCCGTAAGTGTGTGGTACCCCTTAGCCGCTCAACGCAATTCTAGTCACGCTGTTCGTAATATCGTATAGGGCGCTCTCAACAGAGCGCCCTATTTTTTTGCCAAAAAAAACGACACTGTAAAAAAATAACGAACTTGCAAGCAGGTTAATGATCTCTATGCTGCAAGTACATTGATCCGACATGGCTTTGCAGGAGGCACCCATGCAATCGCGTTATTTTACGCTTACCGACTATCCCAACGGCCTGCCCGAGCGCGAGCTGTTTACTCTAAAAACCCAGGAACTCCCTGAGCTCAATCCGGGCGAAGTGCGCATTCGCAACCGCTGGCTTTCCGTGGATCCCTACATGCGCGGCCGCATGAGCGGTCAGCACACATACGTTGCGCCCTTTCGTCTTGGCCAGCCCATGGAAGGCGGTGCGATTGGTGAAGTGATCGCCTCAAACGATGAGCGCCTGAAAGAGGGCGACATCGTGAGCCACATGGGCGGCTGGCGCGATATTGCACAGATTTCTTCGGCAGGCGTTTATCCACTGCCTGATGCCAAGGTGCCCGAGCAAGCGTACCTTGGAGTGCTGGGCATGCCGGGCATGACGGCCTGGACCGGCCTTAATCTTATTGCCGAATGCCGCCCCGGTGACAACGTTCTGGTAAGTGCGGCAAGCGGTGCCGTTGGCTCATTGGTAGTTCAACTGGCCAAGGCTAAAGGTTGTCATGTAGTGGGCATTGCCGGCGCCGCACATAAGCTCGCCTGGCTTGAATCGCTGGGCGTGGAGCCGGTTACCTATAAGGATCGGGGCGCCCAAGAGCTCAGCGACGCTATACAGCTTGCAAGCCCGGAAGGCATCGATGTGTATTACGAAAATGTCGGCGGCATTTGCCTGGAAGCGGCGTTAAGCCAGCTAAATGAAGGCGCTCGCATTGCCGTGTGCGGCATGATCGATACCTATAATGCTGAAAAACCCACGCCGGGGCCCAGCAATCTGTCGCAGATGGTTGTGCGTAAAGCCAGGATGCAAGGGTTCATCGTGGCAGATCACTGGGAGCATTACCCCGAGTTTCTTAAAGAAGTGGCACCGCAGGTAGCCGCAGGCGATATCGATTATAAAGAGACGGTTAAAGAGGGTCTGGAACAGACACCCGATGCGTTTCTGGAACTGTTCCAAGGCGGCAATACAGGCAAGATGCTGGTTAAATTGACAGATTAATACCGCTGTTTCTAAGCGTACGCTGCTTGAGTAATGTGCAGGGCCGCCCTCTTGAGGGACGGCCCTGTTTTTTTTGGCCAAGATTAATTCTCAAATCAGTTCGACCAAAAGCGAATTGATAATTAAAATAACCGTCAAGCCAATGTGTTTTAACCCATCGTTTGCACCGACTGATGGGTTAGCGCACGTTGCCAGCGGTTAGCTGGCGCCATCGCCTGCTAACCCTTAATACGTTGCTAACAGGGGAACTCTCATGGATGAAAACAAGCGAACTCGCGGTAAATGGCCTGCCTTGCTGCTAGGTCTTTTGCTTATTGTTGCTGGCTTGGCACTCGCCATCGGCGGCGGCAAGCTGCTTAGCTTAGGCGGCAGCGCCTATTACCTGATTGCCGGCATTGGCATTGCGGCTAGCGGCATGCTGCTTGCCATGCGCCGCGGCGCTGCGCTTTGGCTTTACGCCCTGATTTTAATTGCCACACTGCTTTGGGCATTGTGGGAAGTCGGTTTGGATTGGTGGCAACTGGTGCCTCGGGTCGCCATTCTTGCCCTCATCGGCATTATCATGCTGCTGCCCTGGTGGCGCAAACCGCTCCACTCACGCGGCGGAAGTCTTGCGCTGACGGCCAGCATTGCCGCCGCCATCGTGGTGGCCATTGCCAGTTTGATGGATGACCCGGCCCAGATAGAGGGCACCCTCGCAGAGAACCGCACAAGTGGCGATGTGAACCCGGCCCAGGTAGCCGGTGACGACTGGCCTGCCTATGGCGGCACCAATGCAGGCACGCACTACTCCTCGCTTAGCCAGATTACCCCAGACAATATCGGTGAACTCGAAGAAGTATGGCGTATTCAAACCGGCGATGAGCCCGGCTCCAACGCTCCGCCTGAAATCACTAACCAGAATACGCCGCTGAAGGTTAACGACAGCCTGTATATCTGCACATCACACAGCCGCGCCATGGCGCTTTCCCCGGAAACCGGTGAAACGATCTGGGAATTCGACCCACAAATCAGCACCCAGGGCGCCGACGACTTCTCCGGCTGGGCGCACATGACCTGCCGCGGCCTGGCCTATTATGATGCAGCCAACTACGCCACCAGTGGTGAAAGCGCCGACGCTGCCATTGACACAGATACTACCGACGAGCTTTCCGCGCTGTTTGCCGACAGCGATGCTTTTGACATCGATGTTTCGCTGCTGGGTGGCTTTGAAACCACCGCTGCGAATGAGGGTGAAAATGCTCCCTCGGCGATCATCAGCCAGACTGACGTCATGTGTCCGCGTCGCCTTTACCTGCCTACCGCCGATGCCCGCCTGATCGCGCTTAATGCGGATACCGGCGAACGCTGCGAAGGGTTTGGTGAAAACGGTGAGGTGGAGCTAACGCGCAATATCGGCGGTTTTGATCCGGGCGGCTACTACTCCACCTCGCCTGCCACCGTGACTGAAAACCTGGTAATTCTAGGTGGTCACGTCACCGATAACAGCTCAACCGATGAGCCGTCTGGCGTTATCCGTGCCTTTGACGTACGCACCGGCGAGCTGGTCTGGAACTGGGATAGCGGTAACCCGGATGACACCACGCCTATCGAAGACGGGGAAACCTATACCCGCAACTCGCCTAATGTCTGGCCGCCGATCAGCGTTGATGAAGAGCTAGGCCTGGTTTATCTGCCCATGGGTAACGCCACGCCCGACCAGTACGGCGCGGATCGTACCGAAAACGATGAAACCTATAGTGCGGGCTTGGTCGCGCTTGAGCTCGAAACAGGCCAGGTGGCTTGGGTCTATCAGTTTGTTCATCACGACCTTTGGGATATGGATATGCCAGCCCAGCCCGTGCTGATTGACCTGGCAACCGATGAAGGCACCCAGCCTGCGGTGATTCAGCCGACCAAGCAAGGCAGCCTGTATGTCCTCAACCGTGAAACCGGTGAAGCCATTGTCCCGATTGAAGAAATCCCCGTTCCTCAAGGCGCAGTAGAGGGTGACTGGACGGCAGAAACACAGCCACGCTCAGCGCTGAACCTATTGCCACCGCCGCTTACCGAGCGCGATATGTGGGGCGCATCGCCCTTTGATCAGATGATGTGCCGTATTCAGTTCAATTCATTGCGCTATGAAGGCCAGTACACGCCGCCGTCGCTGGAAGGCAGCATTATTTACCCGGGTAACGTCGGCGTAATGAACTGGGGCGGCGTCGCGGTCGATCCTGAACGTCAGGCACTGTTCACCGGCGCCAAGTACCTCGCCTTTGTTTCACGTTTGATTCCGCGTGACGAAGTGGAAGAGGGCCAGGGCTCGGCCAGCGAACAGGGCCTTCAGCCCAACGCCGGCGCACCTTATGCTGTTGAGCTAGGCCCGCTGCTGTCGATTTTTGATCTGCCCTGCCAATCACCGTCTTGGGGCGATGTAACGGGTATCGATCTGCAAAGTGCGGAAGTCGTCTGGAAACATCGTAACGGCACCACCCGCGACAGCATGCCCCTTGGCTTGCCGATTGGCCTGCCCGTGGGTGTTCCGGCACTCGGCGGCCCGCTGACCACCGCAGGCGGTGTTACCTTTATGTCGGGCACGCTGGATCAGTACCTGCGGGGTTACGATATCACCACCGGTGAAGAGCTTTATAAAGCTCGCCTGCCTGCAGGTGGCCAGGCCACGCCCATGACCTATACCGGCGCCGATGGCCGTCAGTACGTTGTGGTAACGGCCGGTGGTCACGGAACCTTTGGTACCTTGATGGGTGACTACGTGATCGGTTATGCCTTACCCGAGTAAGGCTTACCGACCGATATAGTCGACCGACACGAAAACGGGCAGACCCAAAGGCTGCCCGTTTTTATTGCCACTTTTATTTTCTGAAAACTATTTTCTGAAAGCTTAAAAGCGTACTTCCAAACCGCCGTAAACACTGCGCCCCGGCGCCGGCTCATAAAAACGCCCAAAGGTGCCGTTCAAGCGCACGTTGGCATAGTGGTCTTCATCAAACAGATTACGCACGCCCACGTAAGCGTTTAACAACGTATCGCCACCCAGTTGCCAGCCATCGCCTACCCGCAGGTTGACCAGCCAATAGCTGTCAATCTCCGTTTCATTGGCATTGTCGGCCACCATGTCACCCACGTACTGGGTTTCAAGCGTGGCAAAGCGGTGTGACAGCCCCTCCCAAGTTAGCTGATTGACCCAGGTCTGCTCGGGTAAGCCGGGGATGCGATTGCCGTCAAAGCGCTCGCTGGGCGTGGCAAACTCGTCAAACTCATAGCGAGCCAGGGTTAACGCGCTGTTCAAACGCCACTGGTCCGCTAACTGCCAGCCAAGGGAAAGTTCCAGGCCATCGCGGTTGGTATCGCCCGCATTCCGGTAGAAGGTACGCCCACCTTCATCAAAAGGTACCAGCTCATCGCGTACGCGCACCGAGAACAGGGCGAGGTCGTAATCCATGGCCAGCGGCTCGATATATCCCCGCGTACCCACCTCACGATTCCAGGCTTTTTGCGGCTCAATGGACGGGTTGAACCCACCGCCAGCCGGGTTGGCGAACTCGGAGAACGTCGGCGTTTCAAACGCAGTGCCGGTGTTGATATACACCTGATGCTGAGGGCGATAGCGATAGCTTAGCCCGGCGGAGCCGCTCCACTCATTAAAGGTACGCTCGCCGCTTTGATCACCATCGGCCAAGTACCGATCATCCACATCCAGATCAACACGATCAAAGCGCGCGCCCAGGGAAAGCGTTACTTGCTCGGTGAGTCCCAAATCACCCTGAGCAAATACCCCGGTAGAGGTTGCCGTTTGGGTTTCATCCGCCACCTGCTCACCTACGCCGCCCTGAGCATTGACGTCGCGCCGGAAGCGATCATCGTCCTGACGGGCCACGTCCACCCCCGCCACATAGCTTAACGGCAGCTCGCCCAGGGCGATTTCATGATGATACTCGGCACTCGCGCCCATATAGTCACGCTGGTAGCCGATACGGCTATCGCCCACATAGGGCAGTTGCTGTTCAAAATCACGCCGAGCGATAAAGCCTTTCAGGTAGAACTCACCTGGCCCTGCGGACAAATCCTCGTACTGCAAGCCGATAAGTTGCTGATCGACATTCTGCCCGGCGTCCAGCGCCAGCGAATTCGGCGCGGCCTGATGCCGACCGCTTGCCACTTCACCAGCATTCAGCGCGCCGGGGTCTTCCGAGCGAGGGTTTTCCAGAAGATTCACAATCGCCGTCAGCGCCCGCTCGCTACCCAGCTCGCGACGCAGCTTGGCATTGAGCAGGTATTTCTCGGTTGAGCTTTGATCGCGGTAGCCATCCACATTGAGCGCTGAAAAACTGACGTTGTGCGACCAGTCGCCCTGCGAACCACCGGTTTGCAGGGACGCCTTACGATACCCGTCGCTGCCCGCCTCCACCCGCAGGCGCGTACCCGGGTTTTCGCGCCCATCGGCGGTGGTCACATCGATCACCCCGCCCGCGGCGTTGCCGTAAAGCACCGACGAAGGCCCACGAATGACTTCGATACGCTCGGCGCTATCCAGATCAATCGCGTCCAGCTGCGCCTGACCATCGGGCAAGGTATAGGGAATGCCATCGACCATCACCGTAATCCCACGCACCCCAAACGGGGCGCGGGCACCAAAGCCCCGAATGGCAATCCGCTGGCCCTGGGCAAAGTTGTCGCGATTCTGAATGAAAACGCCGGGCACACCGACCAGCGTTTCATCCAGCCGAACACGCTGCTGGCCCTGGGCGATGGTTTCCTGGTCCACGGTGGAAACCGCCGCCGGCGTTGCGTAAAGCTCACGCGCCAAACGCGGTGCGCTTACTTCAACCGTAGGCAATGCCTGTACCGATGCTGGCTCGTTTTGCGCCCAAAGGGGGCTTGAGACCGCGAGACCCGTCAGCATTAGCGACGGCGGCAACAGTTTATACATGGATTCCCTTCCCTTTTTTTGATAATCGTTTTTTTGATAATCGGTTTTTTGATAATTCGGCGTAACTCTGGATGAACCACAACCTAAACGTTAAGTCTAACTAACGTGGACGCATTCGCTAAGTGTGAACCCTGCGTCTACACTTGCAAGGAGTAACGTATCGATTAAGCAAAGGAGGCTTTATGGCGTTTACTGCAACAGATCCTATCAAGATGATTTTCGCGATTATTTTGCCGCCATTAGGCGTCTTTTTTGAAGTTGGCCTAAAGGGACATTTCTGGCTCAACATCATTTTGACACTGTTTGGTTTTATTCCAGGCGTCATTCACGCGTTTTATGTCATTCTGAAGCATTAGGAACGCTTACCCCGTTACCCACAGCCCGAGCCAATGGCTCGGGCTGTTTCGTTTGGGCGGTATTTAATTACTAGGGGTTGCACGAAAAAACCACTAGGCGAGCGTAAGCCACTTTCTCGTAAAGCCTAGCCTGCGAAAGCTTAGCCTGCGTGGCGGCGCTGATGCAGGACATGAACCTTTTCATCCAGACCGGCGATGGGGCCTTCTACTTCAAGCGCCGGTACTATCTGACCGATAGGCAAGGCCTTGATCGGCGACGGTGCCACCCCCAGAGCCGCCAGCCAGCGTCCTAACTGCTCGGATGAACTGATATAAACGATGCGACCAAGCCCGGCCCATCCGTGAGCGGCCGCGCACATGGGGCAGTGCTCGCCGGTGGTGTAAACCGTTGCGTTGGCACGCGCCTCGGGCGTCATGTGCTGGGCCGCCCAGCGCGCCAGCGTGAACTCGGGGTGCTGAGTGGCATCACCGCTTGCAATGCGGTTGCGGTCTTCCGCTAGAATTTCTCCCTCGGCGCTGACCAGTACACTGCCAAAGGGCTCATCGCCCGCCTCAAGCGCCTCTTCTGCAAGCGCCAGGGCCCGGTTCAGATAGATCTGCTCGTGTGCCTTCATCGCGGATACTCCTGTAGGTTAGCCGCTCACGCCTTGCTGATGACCGTGGCGGAAGTCTCGTCTGTTTCAACAGGCGTCTCGCTGAGCTGCTCACCTTCACTTCGGGCGATCACCGTGGTGCCTACCAAATCGCCGGTCACGTTCAACGCCGTGGCGCCCATGCCTACCAGAGCATCAATGGCGGTCAGCAGCACCACGGTTTCGATGGGCAGCCCCACCTGGGCAAACACCGTGGCGATCATGATGATCCCCGCCCCGGGCACGCCAGCGGTACCTACCGAAACCAGCGTGCCGACCAGCACGATCTGCACCATGCTGACAAAATCGAGCGGCGCGCCGATCACATTGGCGGCGAAAACGGCGGAAATCGCGATGCGAATCGCCGCGCCGTCCATATTGAGAGTGGCTCCCAGCGGCAGGCTGAACCCGTACACGCTGCGCGAAATCCCCAGCCGCCGTGCCGCATTGATGGTCAACGGCAAGGTGCCGGAGCTGCTCTGGGTGGCAAACGCAGTGGCCATGGGCGTGCGCGCTTCACGAAAGAAGGTCCGAAGCTTTACCCCGAACAGGCGCATGATCACGCAGTAGATTAAAAGCTGCAGGGCCAGCGCGATATACAACACCATCACCATATCGCCCAACGACAGCAGCGTTTCCAGGCCCTGCTGGCTGACCGTCTCGGCCACAATGGCGAACACACCGATGGGCACCACGTGCAGCACGCCGGCCATGACCTTGAGCGTGACGTCGTTCAATCCTTCGATTACTTCATACAAGCGCTCGGCACTGCCTGGCTGGGTGGCTTGCTGGCGAAGTTTCAACAGCGCAAACCCGAACACCAGCGCAGTAAAAATGATGCCCAGCAGATTCTGTTCGGCAAAGGCGCCGATAATGTTGCTCGGCACGATACCGAGAACGACATCGACCAGGCCCGGGTTTTCCGGTGCCGTGAAGCTGGCGTTTTCATCCAGCGTCATGCCGCTTCCTGGGCTGAACAGCGAGGCCACACTCAGCCCCACGACAATTGCCAGCGCCGTGGAGACGAGATAGTAGGCAAACACCTTGCCTCCCACGCGCCCTACGCTCCCCTCGCGCGACCGATTGATACCCACCATCAGGGTAAACAGCACGATAGGCACGATAAGAAACGTCAGTAGGCGCAGCAGCAGATCACCCACCGGGCCAAGCCAGGTGGCGACTGCGTCACCGCCAAACAAACCAACGACCAGCCCCAGTAACAGTGCAATCGTGACCCGTAAGATCAACGAAGAACGCATATACCCTTTCAACAGTGCCGTCATGCATTCACCTTTACCAAAAGGGCTCAATAGAGCCCGTCAACTGAAAACGTCACTCTAAGTAGCCGGAGCTAAAATACAACCTCTATATACAACAGAACCATGGAAGCTTGTTTAAAGAAGAGCCAGCTTACGCCGAACCTGAACCCACTGCAGCGCGGCGAAAGGCTTGGAAAAGCAACATAAGTTGACTAGGCTAGAGGCCCTCTCTCTTATTAAAGGTATTCGTCCAATGCGCTATTAATGCCGCCGTCCTGTTTTCGACGGCCACGTTCTCCGTCCCTTATTAAAAGGGGAATGTCAGGCATTGATAGGTACATCCGATGACGAAGACGTTTATCTCGCTCGATCGCGTTTCTTATACGCTACCCCACGGTCGCCTTCTGTTTTCCGAGTTAACGGAAACCTTCGACACCACGCCCACGGGCCTGGTAGGGCGTAACGGCATGGGTAAAACGCTGCTGGCCAGGCTAATGGCGGGCGAAATCGCACCTTCAACGGGGCGCTGCATGAGCACTGGCGAAGTGCGCTATTTATCGCAACGCGTTACCCAAGAAGCCTCCGGCACGCTAGCCGACCTGGCAGGCGTAGGCACCACTTTAGCAGCACTTGCCCGTATTGAGGCGGGCAGCCCACATCCAGACGACTTTGATGCGCTGGGTGATCGTTGGGATATCCGCCAGACCTTACAGCGAGAGCTAGAGCACAGTGGCCTTGCACACCTTGACGCGACAGCCCCGGCCGCGACATTGAGCGGCGGCCAAGCCATGCGCGTTGCCCTGATCGGCGTGCTGTTATCCAGGGCGGACTTTCTTATTCTGGATGAGCCCAGTAATCACCTGGACGGCCCGAGCAGGGAAGCGCTTATCGAGCAGTTGACCCATTGGCCCAAAGGGCTGCTGGTTGTCAGCCATGACCGACAACTGCTTGCTCACCTGCCGCGTATCGTGGAGCTGTCGCCGCTTGGACTACGCAGTTACGGCGGTAATTATTCCTTTTACGCCGAACAAAAGGCGAGTGAACAGGCAGCGGCTCAAACGAACCTTGAACACCATCAAAAAGACAAAAAACGTGCAGAGCGCGCACTGAATCAGCAGCAGGAACGTCAGGAAAGGCGTCAGGCACGTGGCAACCGCCAGCGGCGCGATGCCAATCAGGCAAAAATCCTGCTGGATCGCCAAAAGGCGCGCAGCGAACTTTCCGTCGGCCGCCTCGCCCGCCAGCAGGCAGAAACACACAGCCAGCACCTAAGCGCTATCCAGCAAGCGCGGGAGCAGCTTGCTGAAGATGCTAATATCGCGCTACATGACATTGCCGTGCAGCCTGCCAAGCGGATGATTGCTGAACTAACCGATATCACGCTTTCTTACGTTGCAGGAAAGCTTAACCTCAGCCTGCAAGGACAGCAGCGTTTAGGCATTGTTGGTTCCAACGGCTCGGGTAAATCCACACTGCTTAAACTCCTGGCGGGGCAACTTCTACCCCAAACAGGCGAAAGCCGTATTCATGTCAAAAGCGCCTATCTCGATCAACACCTGGCCCAACTGGATAAAACCCAGAGCGCTATAGAGCAGTTAAAAGCGGCCAACCGAGCGGCACCTGTCAGCCTGCTGCGAACCCGGCTGGTACACCTTGGGCTTACGGCTGAGAAAATTAGCGTTGCCTGCGCAAAGCTAAGCGGCGGTGAACAGCTCAAGGTAGCGCTGGCGTGCGCGCTTTATGCCGACCCGCCCGCGCAGCTATTGCTGCTGGATGAACCCAGCAACCACCTCGACCTGCCCTCGCTACAGGCACTCGAAAGTATGCTGAGAGGCTACCCTGGCGCGCTGGTAGTGGTCTCTCATGACCAGGATTTCTTACGCCACCTGGCACTGACCGATTATCTGCGCGCCACATCAGACGGCTGGGTACTGGAGCCAGCCACGAACCGCTAATCATGCCACTGGCGTTTGGCCTTCCTGAAGCCAGTGGTCAAACGCCTCGTCTTGAACGGTGTCGCGAGCGGCGTAGTAGACCAGCCGTAGATGGCGGTCTTCATCGACGATCAGCGAGGTATGTTCAAAATCGATCGCTCCTAACGGCTTTAGATGAAAATGGCGAATGCCATGACAAGGCCCGTGGATATCCTGCCCTGCCCACCACGCTTTAAAATCCGGATCCACTTTCACCAAGGTCTTGATCAGTTGATTGATTGCCGGGTCTTCAGGCGCACGGGCCGCATCACGTTTGAAGCTGGCAAGCAGTTGCCGTGCCTGCGCTTTCCAGGGGTCGAAAAGAGCGCGCGTAGCCGTATCCATAAACAGTAGCCATAGCAGGTTACGCTGCTCCGGAGGATGCTCGGAGAAGCCAAACAGACGAGCTGCGGCGTGGTTCCAGGCCAGCACATCCCAACGTAAATTCAACACGTACGCAGGCCGCGTGGGCAAGTCGTTCATCAGGCGATGTACCAGCGGCGGTACACTGCACCAGGTTTTCCCCGGTTCAGCGGGAAGACGCTGATGCGCCAGTAAAAAAAGATGACGTCGCTCAATGGCATCGAGCTTTAGCGTGCGCGCAAGACGGTCGAGAAAATCCGCCGAGGCGCGAATATCTCGACCCTGCTCCAGCCAGGTGTACCAGGTCAAGCCTACCCCTGCGAGTGCTGCCACCTCCTCACGGCGTAACCCCGGCGTGCGGCGCCGCTTGCCCACGGGCAAGCCAACCTCTTCCGGTGTTACCTGCTCACGTCGGCTGCGTAAAAACTCCCCTAGCTCTGTGCGGGTGCGTTTTAACGAACGTTCCAGCGCCATCTTATTGCCTTTAGTAATAGTATAAATAGTTAAATTGTACCCCCTTTAAAGCCTCTCCAGAATAGCGCCTTCACCACTTGGTAGCGGTCAGCAACACACGCTAACAAGTACATAATGAGCCTGACTGGAGAGCCTGATGGCGTTTTCTTCTCGACTATCGATTTATCTTATTGCCTTGGGCGCCTTTTCATTAGGTATGGCGTCCTATGTCACCGCAGGGCTTATTCCCCTGATCACCTCTGCATTTCTAGTCTCGGATGCGATGGCGGCACAGTTAGTGACGGCGTTTACGCTGGCATATGGCCTGATTTCGCCCATCGCAGTTGCGCTGCTCCCAGGCAATCAGCAGCGAACGGGGTTAATTATCGCGCTAGCACTTTTCGTTGTGGCGAATGTGGCAAGTGCGCTGGCCGCAAGCTTTGCAATGCTAGTGGCTTGGCGAGCGCTGGCGGGCGTGGGAGCCGGGGTTTATCTGGCATTGGGAATTGCGGCCTCAGCGACGCTGGCGCCTGAAGCGCAGCGCGGCAAAGCCATCGCGGTCATTATGGGCGGCATGGCAAGCGGCACGGTACTTGGCGTGCCGCTTAGTCTGTTACTCGCCGAGCAACTGGGCTGGACATCAGCCATGTGGCTGATTGCACTGCTCGGCGCGACTTCCCTGGCAGGCCTTTACCTTAAGCTACCCGACATTCCCGCTGCGCCTTATGTTTCACTGTGGCGCAAGCTGCCTATTTTGAAGCACCCCGCCACGCTGACCATTTTGGCCGTCTCGCTCTTGGGTGCCATAGCAAGCCTTGGCATGTATACCTTTATTGCTCCGTTTATGGCGGCATCCCCTTCCGGCGAAACCGCGTCTATCGCGCTCTACCTATGGGTTTGGGGCGTCGGCGGGATTCTGGGCAGCTTTTTAATTGGCCCGATTGTGGATAAAAGCCAAGGCTCCAGGGTTGTGCTGGTGATTATGCTGTTATTGGCAGTTTCTCTGATTAGCCTGCCAGTCGCCGCCTCCCTGCACCCATGGCTTGCGCTTGTGCCTATCAGCTTATGGGGAGCCGTTGGCTGGGCGTTACAGGTACCGCAAAATAATGCGCTAATGCGCGTTCGCCAACAGCATGGCGATGGTAATCTCGCGGTGGCGCTGAATGAATCAGCCCTATACCTGGGTAGCGCTATTGGGGCGGCAGCTGGTGGGCTTATGCTTTCCAGCGCGCTACCTGTCTGGATACTTGCTGTAAGCGCCAGTGCGCTAGCAGCCGCTGGGGCACTAGTGCAGCTCACCATGGGCCCGCGGAGTCATTAAGCAATTAGTATTAAATACTTAGCGCACGGCAAGCCGTCAGCGGATAAGAAAGAAGGAAATATTGCCTCGGCCTGGAAAATAAATACAAAAAGCCTTTGACGCGCGACGCCAATCGTGACACTGTAGCGTCAGTTGGTTAGCAAGCAGCATGGTTTCAGAAGTGTACGATCTTTTTCGGCAAGCCTGATATTGTATTCCTTGTTTCACCCGCTACTTAATCTGGGTAATACCAGGAACATCATTACAGCGCATATGCGCGAAAGGATTTAATCATGGCAACTGGCACAGTTAAATGGTTCAACGACACTAAAGGCTTCGGTTTCATCGCTCCTTCTGACGGCAGCGACGACCTGTTTGCACACTTCTCCGAAATTCAGTCTGACGGCTTCAAAACCCTTCAAGAAGGCGCTAGCGTTTCTTTTGACGTTACCCAGGGTAAAAAAGGCCTTCAGGCTTCTAACATCAAGCAAACTTCTTAATATTTATTATTAAGTGTTTGTTCAGACCTTAGGGTCTGACTGACAAGGCCCGCTTCGGCGGGCCTTGTTGCGTTTGGGTTCAGTAAAGTTGTAACCAAACCAAACAAGCCGCCAACCACGGCTTGCCTGCCCTTCTTCTATGCGTTTTTAATCCATTTATTCACTCGCACATCAACACTCACGGTGAGTGTCTCCAGTGCTGCCGCTCTTTCGCGGCCCTCAGCGCTTGCCCGATAAAGATGCGGGGTCATGGCCAGCAGATCCGCAATGGACTCTTTACCATTCAGTGTGAGCGAGTAACTGACCGTTTCAGCTACTTGCGCAGTGAATCCTTCCGGCACTAACTGCTCACCACTGCGCTCAGGCTTGAGCGTTGGATAAATGATTTCGCGCAGCTCGCGCAAATGATTTGCGCCTGCTTCTACCTGTAACAGTATCCCCCCCGGCTTGAGCACCCTGGCAAACTCGCTCATCACGTGAAAGCCGAACATGCATAGCAGCCTATCCAGCGAGGCAGATTGCACAGGCAAGTTAGCGTTACTGCCTACTACCCAAGTGGCAGACGGGTCTTTTTGACGACCCTGCTCTTTATGAAAACTCTGTTTGGCCGAGGCCATGGCCGCCCATTTGGAAATATCCAGGCCAATCAGCTCAAGCTGGGTATTATCAGATGCCGCCTGGGCCAGCTGGCGCAAGTAATAGCCCTCACCACAACCGGCATCCAGACAGCTAAGCGGCATATCTTCCGGCGCGCCGCTCAAGGCAGCGTGATTGATAGCGTCTGCAATGGGCTGATAATACCCGGCATTCAGAAAACGCTGTCGGGCAGACACCATGGCCTTGCTATCGCCTGGGTCGTTTGAACGCTTGTTTTGAACCGGCAAAAGGTTCACATAGCCCTGTTTGGCAATATCAAAACTGTGCCCGGCCGCGCAGCGCCAAGCGCCTTCGGCTTGAGTCAGCGGGTCGCCATCAAGCGGGCAGGCCAGGGCTTTAAACGCGGTTCTATTCATAAAGAAAGCTACGGTTGCTGAAAAGATAACGGGTCATGATGAGTCTCTGCGAACAAGGCAACGATAAAAGGTGGGCAGTTTACCTGACCGCGTCAGTACGTACTAACACGCCGTCGTTGCTTGTTGCCCACTCGCCTTCATCACTCTATTGTTGCGGAAGCTTACGCGCATAGCCCTTGAACAACCCATGCTGCCACTGGCGCACCGCGAGCACCGAGGTAGTACCAAAGCGCTGAGTGATGGGCAGGCTGCTTTCCCGTTCACAGAGTTCATGGAACTCCTTGGCCAGCCGCTGCATGATCTGTTGCCACTCGTCGTTACCCGCCCGGGAGAGCAGGCCGTTGAGGACCAGCAGCTTTTCGCTTTCGCTGTCAAAACGTGAGCGAAAAAAGTCGTTGGCAATATGTTGCTGGAAGAACTGCTGAATAGGGCCGCCAGGCCGCCAGCGAAAATTAGGCGCTACTCTGCGTTTAATTCGGTTACCCGGCAACAGCTGGATAAGGGCAAGCCGTTCAAGCTTAAGCAGTTGCTGGGTGCATTCCGCTTCGCTTAGCTGATACTGATGATGAATCTCAGCAAAGCTATAACCATTGATTACGCAAACGGCAATCAAGAATAGCTTGGGGTCGTCAGCAATACTCTGCTCTTGTGCCTGGGTAAGCTCTTGCAGGCGGCGCTCTTCGGTTTGCATGGTCTGCACCAGCTCGGCAAATTCAAGGTTGAGCTGCTCACAGATGCATTCAAGGCGTGCTAACGTGATATTGCGTTCAGCAAAAAGCCGCTTAACTGAGGCTTCGCTTAATCCAAGCCACTGAGCCACATCGGCGTAGGTTTTTCCCTGCATTCGCAGTTGGCGCTTTAAAGTATTAAGCAGTGAGTCGGTTTGAGACACAGCGACCTCCTGGCGTAAAGTATCGAATAACGATACTTTACCGCACAAATAACGCAACTCATCTTTAAAAGGTTGCGTAAACCAGAGCTATAAAGGAAAGTCCGATGACTTCGAGACGCAAACAAGGCTAACGAACCATGCAACGACTGCTCCGCACGCCAGGTGCCTGGCCTTATCTCATCGCTATCTTTCTCAATGCCTTTATGGATTTAGGGCATAAGATTGTGATTCAAAATACAATCTTCAAAAGCTACGATGGCACCGTCCAGATAGTCTTGACGGCGCTGGTGAACGGGCTGATTCTGCTGCCCTTTATCATGCTGTTCAGCCCTGCCGGTCATGTCGCCGATACCTACCCCAAAGTGCGCATTCTACGCTTTTCGGCGTGGGCAGCGGTGGCCATTTCACTGGGTATTACCGCCGCTTACTACCAAGGCTGGTTCTGGCTCGCCTTCGCCATGACGCTACTTCTGGCGATTCAGTCAGCTTTCTACTCCCCGGCCAAATACGGCATGGTCAGAACCCTGTTTGGTAAGCCGCGTCTGGCAGAAGCCAATGGCCTTATCCAGGCGCTTACCATCGGCGCTATTCTGGCCGGCACAGTGATTTTCACCGCCTTCTTCGAAACCTGGACACCTCTTGCGAACCAATCCCCTGACCAACTGTTGCGCCAAATTGCCCCGCTAGGCTGGTTGCTGGTGGTTAATAGTGTGATTCAGGTGCTGGCTCTTTACCGCTTGTCACTGGATGCCCCACCCACGCCAGGCACGCCGCTTACCTGGCAGCGCTACATTAAAGGCAGCGCTCTAAAATACAATCTACGCCTGGTGGCATCGCAGCCCGTATTAAAGCTTTCGATTATTGGTCTGGCCACGTTCTGGTCGGTCGGCCAGGTGCTGCTGGCGGCTTTCCCCGCCTATGCCAAAGGTGCTCTAGACATCGGTAACACGCTGGTGCTTCAAGGTATTCTCGCGGCCAGCGGTATCGGCATCGCACTGGGCTCGGTACTCGCCAGCAAGCTTTCCCGCAATCGGATTGAAACGGGTTTGATTCCCGTTGGTGCCCTGGGCGTGGCCGTTGGCTTGTGGTGCCTGCCGCTCCTCACGTCGCCGCTTGGTCAGGCGCTGAACTTTGTGTTTATCGGCTTGATGGGTGGGCTATTTATCGTGCCGCTCAATGCGCTAATCCAGTTCCATGCCGCTGACAATGAGCTGGGTACCGTGCTGGCCGCCAATAACTGGATTCAAAACCTCGCCATGCTGGGCTTTTTGGTGCTCACGGCGCTATTCGCTTTAGCGGGCGTGGATAGCCACTATCTACTGCTATTGATTGCCAGCGTAGCGATGATCGGTGGCGGCTACACCATCGTTAAGCTGCCCCAGAGCCTGGTGCGCTTTTTACTCGGTTTTCTGCTTACCCGACGCTACCGGGTGGATGTTCACGGCCTGGAAAACATGCCCGCCCAGGGTGGCGTGCTGCTACTGGGCAACCATATCAGTTGGGTGGATTGGGCCATGGTGCAGATCGCCAGCCCCCGGCCGGTACGCTTTGTGATGCTTAAAAGCATTTATCAACGCTGGTATCTACGCTGGTTCTTTAAAGCGCTGGGCTGTATTCCGATTGAACGCGGCGTTGGTGCCGAGCAGGCGCTGACAGCGGTCGCCGATCAGCTCAACGCCGGTGAAGTGGTGTGTCTGTTTCCGGAAGGCGCCATCAGCCGCACGGGACAACTGGGCGAATTCCGCAAAGGCTATGAGCGCGCCTGCAAGATGGCCAACCCCGACGTCAAAATCGTTCCGTTTTATCTGCGCGGACTATGGGGCAGCCAGTTCTCGCACTCCTCCAGCAAATTGAAAGAGCTGCGCTATGCGCCGCTGCACCGCTCAATCGTTGTGGTGTTTGGCCGCACGCTACCTAAAGAGACCCCGGCGGACGTGCTTAAACGGCGCATTTTCGAGCAGGCTACCCGCTCCTGGCAGCTTTCGATGGAAAACCTGCATACCCTGCCGGATGCCTGGATACGCAGCGTCAAGCGCCGCCCCGGCCAACTAGCCCTGGCTGACACCATCAGTCGCCCGCTGAGTGCCGCGAAGGCGTTAACCGCCAGCATTCTGATGGCCAAACGTATTCGCAAGCAAAGCAAAGCGCAAAACGTTGGCCTGCTGCTGCCCACCAGCAGCGCTGGCGTACTTGCCAATATGGCGTCACTACTGGCGGGTAAAACGGTAGTTAACCTCAACTACACCGCAAGCCAGGAGGCGCTGGCGTCTGCCTTGGCACAAGCGGAGATTGAAACCGTTTATACCTCGCAGCGCTTTGTCGAAAAGCTTGAACAGCGCGGGCTGAATATTGCCGAGCTGCTTGCCAAGCAGAATGTTGTCTACCTGGAAGCGCTGCAAGCCTCAATGGGTCGGGGTGAGCGCCTGTTTACCTGGCTTTCAGTGCGCCTACTACCTACGGGGCTATTGCGCCTGCTTTATTGCCGAGCGCATGACGCCGAAGCCACCGCAGCCATTCTTTTTTCCAGCGGCAGCGAGGGGCAGCCGAAAGGGGTAATGCTCAGCCACCGTAACCTGATGGCCAACGTGAAGCAGACCTCCGACGCGTTGAACACTGAACATAACGACGTCATGCTGGCCTCACTCCCGCTGTTTCACGCCTTTGGCCTAACGGTTACCCAGTTCTTGCCCTTGATTGAAGGTCTACCGCTGGTGTGTCATCCCGACCCGACCGATGCCGTGGGTATCGCAAAAGCAGCAGCCAAGTATCAAGCGACCATCATGTGCGGCACATCCACGTTCCTGCGCCTGTTTACGCGTAGCTCCAAGGTTCATCCGCTGATGCTGGATAGCATAAGAGTGGTGGTGGCCGGGGCGGAAAAGGTCGACGACAGCGTACGCAGCGCGTTCCAGCTTAAGTTTCATAAGCTGATTTACGAGGGATACGGCGCAACGGAAACCTCCCCCGTGGCGGCGGTCAACCTGCCCGACGCACTGGATATCAACTATCTGCAGGTTCAGCGTGGCGCCAAGGTAGGAAGTGTGGGCATGCCCTTGCCCGGCACGAGCTTCAAGATTGTTGACCCGGAAAGCTTTGCAGAGCTCTCCACGGGTGATGCGGGCATGATTCTGATCAGCGGTCCCCAGGTCATGCAGGGCTATTTGAATGACCCGGCACGCACCCACGCTGCGCTGTGCGAAATTGACCATCAGCAGTGGTACGTGACTAACGATAAAGGCTATCTAGACGAGGATGGCTTTTTAACCATCGTTGACCGCTACTCGCGGTTTGCCAAAATCGGCGGCGAAATTGTCGGCCTTGCCGCAGTAGAACAGGCCGTGAAAGCCACGCTGAACGACCCGGACACGGCCATCATGGCGGTCAACATACCGGATGCAAGTAAAGGCGAGCGAATTGTGCTGCTATCCGAGACACCGCTGGATGCTAAAACGGTCAGGGCCGCGATGCTGGAAAATAGCATATCGCCCATGATGTTACCCAGCTACTGGCTAACGGTAGATACCCTTCCCCGCCTGGGTTCTGGCAAGCAGGATATCGCTGGAGCCAAGCGCTTGGCACAGGAAAAACTAGCCGAAAATGAGAAGCAGCCAGCGCCTTAGCCCAGGCAACCGTGTGTCGGCAGTTTAAGAAGTAGCACGTGTTCACCCCGAACACAGACAGCGCTTCAGCCTTGAGGCGCTACCTGATCTTATCGGCTGAACCTCGGTGTAAATTAGTAGATTTTATTCACTGAAAGCGCTGAGTTTTATCCATGGTTTCTAAATTGATTGTGTATTAGATTGCTACTGGCTATTTCGAGGTAGGGTGTTTCCTCGAAGCCCCATACCCGAAACTAAGGAACGCGTTATGCCCAACCCCGCGATCAATATTTACAAGCAGCGCCGCAGTCAATATGTCATCGGTAAAGATATCCCCATTAGCCAGACTGTAGTAACCGCGCTGATCAAGGAAGCCGTCAAGCAGGCGCCTACCTCGTTCAACTCACAAAGCTCGCGTGCGGTGATTTTGTTCAATGAACAGCACGACAAGTTCTGGCAGCTAGTCATGGATACGCTGCGCAAGATCGTACCGGCTGACTCTTTTGAGCCTACCGAGAAAAAAATTAATAGCTTTGCCGCCGGCGCGGGCACCGTCCTGTTTTTTGAAGACCAGGATGTGATCAAAGGGCTGCAAGACAAATTCCCGCTCTACGCTGACAATTTCCCTGTTTGGTCAGAGCACGCTACGGGTATCGCCCAATTTGCCGTGTGGACAGCGCTTTCAGAAGCCGATATCGGCGCCAGCCTGCAGCACTATAATCCCATCATCGACGACGCCGTATTTGAAGCGTGGGATCTACCGTCTTCCTGGAAGCTGCGTGCCCAGATGCCTTTCGGCTCTCATGAAGCGCCGTTCGGTGAAAAGACCTATATGAATGACGAAGAACGCTTCCGCGTCTTCTCCTAAGCAGCAAAGCCTCCCCGTATAGAAGCGCCTTACCGCCCGCTGGCGTATTCAAACCAGCGGGCGGTAACGTTTAAATACGGCATTTATACCAAGACGTTAGCCGCCCCTGACCTTACGAAGCGGGCTTTTTATTTGAGCTGTCCGTATCGTTAGAACTTTCCGACTCATCTGTATAGCGCGCGCTTTCTGTCTCGCCCGAGCTTTCTGATTCGTCGGAACGTTCTTCGTCTGATGAATCGGATGCTGCATCCGCGCTTTCTTCATGCTCAGACTGGTCCTCGTCTGAATGCTCTTTCTGCTCGGCATCTGCCTTTGACGCAGCCTTCTTGGGCCTTTCACCTTTGGCCACATCGTTATGGCTGATCACCATAACTTCGCGAGGCCACCACTCTGGATGTTGATCGCGAATAAATGTCATCAGCTTTTCTCGAACATTCATTTCCGCGGTCCAGCCGGAAAGCGGGTCAGACGTCATCAAATAGCAGGTAATGGTCTGGGCCGTGGCAGTCTGCCCCGTGACATAGCAGAGCAGCTTATGGTGCTCGACCACACTGTCCTCTTCCTTGGCAACAGCCAGAAACTTTTCTCTGATCACTGAAATATCGGCGCTTAAGTGAAGAATCAGCTCCAGGCCGCGGTATATTTTGGCGCTTTTAACCGAGAGGTTTTCAAAGGGTTTGGAGGTAAAGTAGGTGACCGGCACGATCAGCCGCCGATCATCCCATACCCTCAAACGGATAAACGTATAGAAAATGCCCTCTACATAGCACCACTGCCCTTCGAACATCACCAGGTCGCCGATACGAATCGGTTTAGCAAGCGACAGCTGAAAGGAAGACAGGATATTGCCCAGCACCGTTTGCCCGGCAATACCCACGAGTACCGCCAAGACGCTCGCCGAGGCTAAAATCGATAACCCCAACGTTTCAAAGAGCTGGATCTTGCTTAAAACATAAATCGAAACGCTGATTACCGTAAGCAGAATGATGCCCCGGCGTAAGGCGTATAACGAGGTTAAAAGCTTACGCTCATCCTTGGGTTTGGTGTCGTCAATTTCCCCCACCAGGCGGCGCGTCATGCGCAGCATAATGGTATCTATCAGGCGAAGCGCAATGGTACCGAGGCTCCAGGCCAGTATGGCGATCAATACAATCCGAAAAGTGGTTGTGGCGACAGCGGAAAACGATACGACGTAGTCGAGCAGCGTTTGGGTCACCAACGACATCATGATCAAGGCCATCGGACCTTTAATTCGCGCAGCGAAGATGCTTCGTGCCCCGCTCGGCAGCAAGCGTGCCATCAGCTCAACCAAGTGGTAGCTTCCCCAACCCACGAAGGTAATCACCAACAGAAAAATCGGAATGGCGATCCATTCCCATATCTTGAGCATCCCAAACGAAGCCTTTAAGCGGCTGGGGATATACTCTTCCAGCATTGAAGGACCGTACTCTTCATAAAGATCCGGGATGTAGGTAATGCTGTCTGGCATGATCAACCAGACGGGGTCCTGGTCATCTAACCGGTAGCGCCCCAGGCGAATATCGTAGTCCTGGCCTTCTATTTTCAGCGACGCAAGCTCAATATCTCGGCGCGGCTGGCCCGCCAGGGGGTTTTGACCGGTGGGGTCTTCAACAGCGGCGTCCTGACGACCGGAAAGGTTTGAGGCATTCATCCACTCACCGCGCCGCAATACTTCGGCTAACTGACGGGTCAACAACGCGCCTTGGCTCTGCTGCTCTTCCGCTGACAGGTCATTAAGATTCAGCATGTGTGCCGCTTCGGCAAACTTTTCCTCGTTGGTTAACCTCAAAAAACTGCGTATCGACTCACGCGGGGTTGCGCGCCGAACGTCGTCAGGCGCCTCATCCAACCCTTCATTTAGCGTACTAATCGCGAACCAACGGCTATCCTGGTCTTCTTCTCCCTGAGATTGCGCCGTGCAGAGGCTGGAAAATGCCAATGCTATTACCAGCACTATCCATGTAGGCCACGAGCCGTGTGCTTTCATAATTACTTTATCCATAGAGGTGAGCCGACGTTTGTCCACCAACGATCAGTAGGTAACACTGTTTTATCCGTGTCAGTGGTGAAACGAATTACAGCCTACCTATGTGGATCAAGCAAGCCAAAGCCTGACCGTCTTATCAGCTCAGTCAGGCTTTAGTCTTACCCAGGCGGCGCTAACGTGCCTTACGCCTAAGCTTTACTCCAGCTTGGTAAGCCGCAGCCGGGAAATTCTGGAAGAGGGCAAAAATGAGTCTGACCGCGCTTCTTCCCAGTACTGCTGAAACACCGTGTGCTCGCAACGGCCACTGAGCAGTTCATCAGGCTTTAAAAAGGTAAACATCTGATCGTAAGACTGAATCTCGTTTTCAGACACCCGCCGAATAATGTGCTCAGGCCCCAGCTCACTAGGGTGGCTAAGCCCGGCGGCGCCCAGCATTTCCGCCAACGCTTTTAAGGTATTGCGGTGGAAGTTGTACACGCGGTCTGTTTTGTCAGCGATATCCAGATGGCGGCTGCGGTTGGGATCCTGAGTAGCCACGCCGCTTGGGCACTTATCGGAGTGGCAGTTGAGCGCCTGGATACACCCTAGAGAAAACATGAACCCCCTGCCCGCATTACACCAATCGGCCCCCAGCGCCATGGTGCGGGCAATATTAAAGCCGGAGGTAATCTTGCCTGCCGCGCCAATTCGAATCTCCTCGCGAAGCCCAGCGCCCACCAGCGTGTTGTGCACCAGCGTTACAGCTTCGGTGAGCGGCACCCCCATACGGTTGATAAACTCAAGCGGCGCAGCGCCGGTTCCGCCTTCACCGCCATCCACCACAATAAAATCCGGCCTTTCACCGCTTTCCAGCATGGCTTTAACAATCGCAAACCATTCCCAGGGGTGACCAATCGCCAGCTTGAAACCTACCGGTTTGCCGCCGGAAAGCGTGCGCAGCTGGCCAATAAAGCTCATCAACTCCAGCGGGGTTGAGAACGCTGAATGGGCGGCAGGAGAAATCACATCCTGGCCCATAGGTACTTCTCTTGCCTCAGCAATCTCGGCGGTTACCTTGGCTGCGGGCAATATGCCCCCGTGGCCTGGCTTGGCGCCCTGAGAAAGCTTGATCTCGATCATCTTAACCTGATCATCCGCTGCGTTGGCGGCAAAGCGCTCGGCGTTAAACGTGCCGTCCTCGTGACGACAGCCGAAGTAGCCGGAGCCTATTTCCCAGACCAAATCACCGCCATGCAAGCGGTGGTAGCGAGAGATCGAGCCTTCGCCCGTGTCGTGATAAAAGCCACCCTTGTAAGCGCCGGCATTCAGCGCCTCGATGGCATTACCGGAGAGCGAGCCAAAGCTCATCGCCGAAATATTAAACACGCTGGCAAAGTAGGGCTGGCTACAGCGACTACCGCCCACCTGAACGCGAAAGTCAGCGTCTTCAATGGTATGGGGAAGCAGCGAGTGATTAATCCACTCATGGCCCGGCTGATACATATCCCGAAGCGAACCAAAGGGCTTCTTGTCGCTCTCGTTTTTAGCGCGCTGATAGACCACGGCACGCTGCTCGCGGGAAAAGGGCCGTTCATCCAGATCCGACTGAATAAAGTACTGGCGTATTTCCGGGCCGATCGACTCCAGAAAATACCGAATATGGGCAAGCACAGGATAGTTACGGCTTACCGTGCGCTTGCGTTGGCGCACGTCGTGTAAACCCAGCAAGGCAAGGCTGCCAAACACCACCACGCCCAATAACCATATAAGCGAGAAGGACAGCCCTATGAGTGAAATAGCCAACAGACACCAGCAGGCAACAAAGGCAACGTTACGCAGTGGCAGGCGGGTGAGTCCTCTTGCTTCAATCATGTGCGCTAAAACTCCTTGGGGGGCGGATTAATCATTAGCAAAGTAATGACTAGCATAACGTACGCGGCAACCATAAAGGTAAGTTGAGCATTAAGTGTCGTACGAATGCAGCTGCTGGGAGGACAGCGTATTCATGTTCCATTCAGCGAATACGTTTATGCTACGTGCAGCCAATCGAATACCCATTGGGTTGAATGCCATTGTGTTGAATGCCGTCTGGAGCATGAGTATGACAGTAAAATATTGTGGCGCGGGCCGCCTGGTTGCCGCGCTGACATTGGTGTTAATAGCGACTAGCGCAGCTGCTGAGCAGCCTTCACAGGGTGAGCAACCTTTACGAGTTGAACAACTGCAACGCTGTGGCAATCTGCTGGCGATGGATATTCAAGAATTCTGCCTGCGTGTCAGCGGGCTGGATGACACCGATTTTCAAGTGAAGCTCAACGGCACCCCACTTCACGCAGAAGGCCTTGACCACGATGGAGATCGAGTGCGGGTGCGCATCAATAGCGCCGATGCGCAAAGCGGTCCTCTGTGGTTCGAGCAGCACGAACAGTCCAGCAATCCGGTTTGGGTCAGCCTCAGAGGCAGCCATGTGCTGGCGGCCACGGATCAAGAGACCGCCAAGAACATGGATGACATTACCACCTACGTGGATCTGATCAGTCTGATCATTGAAGAAGACTACGACGGTGCCGAGGAGGCCCAGCGGCTGGCAGAAAAATACGGCGCTGAAGTCGTCGGCATGATCCCGCCGCTCAATACCTATCAATTGCGCTTACCCGTCGACAACCTGGAGGAGCGCGATGCGTTAGTACTCAGGTTAGGCAGCGAGGTCAGCATCGATGCGGTCGTCGTCGAAGAATCCGGCGCAGAAGAAACCGCTGAGAGTGAGGCAAACAACCTACCCAATGCAGATGACCAGCGATGGGCATCCAATCGCTTTCTGGATGCCGTGAACTATTACCAGCGGCGTCTGCCGCAGAACGGGGATATCGAAACGCAGCCCATACGCATTGGCGTCATTGAGAGAGAAGTCGACTTTGATTCGCCGGATTTTGCCGATTACCTGGGCGACTGCCGTAAAGATTCGTCAAGAACCTGTGTTTATGCACGCGATGCCGCCACGCCCGATGGGCACGGCACCACGGTTGCCGGCGTTTTGGCCGCGGCCTGGAATGAAGGCGGCAACAGTGGTTTTCTACGCGGCTTGGACGAGGTAGGCCCTGGCTTTGATGTGATTGTGGATCGCAATTCAGATGCAGGCATTACCGCCAATGTCGCCGCCTCGGTGAACCTTGTGGAAGACGGTGTCCGAGTGCTCAACTGGAGCTGGGGCATCCACCGGGTAGGCGCTACCGATATTAACGGCGACGAGGTTGATTCATTAGTGCGCTCAGGCATTGCCATGAGCGGTTATGAAGAACTGCTTGAAGAGTTCTTCTTATGGCTGCGCCGAGAACATCCGGATGTAGTGGTCGTGAACTCAGCGGGCAACGCATCATCGTTTTCTGGGAGTGATGATTATCGGCTGCCCTCCTCGTTCGTGACCGAGCAGCTGTTCGTAGTGGGTGGGCATGAGCGCAGTGATGAGGACGTCCCGGTGGAAGATCCCCGTTACGTGATCAAACGTGAAGCATCGAATATCGATATGCGCGTGGATATCACTGCGGCGGCCTGTGTGCGCGGATCTTCCCTGATAGAGGGCGAGCAAGGCGAAGCCCACTGTGGAACCTCCTACGCAACCCCATTGGTGGCCGGCCTGTTGGCCGCAATGATGTCGATAGATCCAGAACTCACGCCAGCGCAGTTACGCATTCTGCTCCGCCGCGGCGCCATGACCATCGGTGAAGAGTACGATTTCGAGCCGACTGATGCCGATGACCTGACCGCACCAATTTTACCGTCAGAACGCGCCAATGACCTGAATCATCCGGATATTGGCCTTTCCGCTCGGCTGAATATGTACAAGACGCTGGATCTAACGGTGCAGAGTCTGGAACGAGACCGCTAGGCTATCTAGACCGACGCAGAAAAGCCCACCCCACGGGGTGGGCGATCGCCGCATCATACTCTTTTAGGAACCATCAACTTGCTTGCCGTACGCACCGTGATAACGATGGCGCTTGCGGCAACGACGATCAAAAACGCTCCTAACGTCAGCATCGCCGTGAAGCCGAATAAATCGAACAGTATGAGTCCGGCGACACATCCGCTCAGGAATGAAAAAATCGTTATTAAATGGGTATGTAACTGCTTTTGAAAAAAGCGCCGATCAAGCGATCCATCACGTGACACGAAGGATGACAAGAACGAGCCTAGCGCGATGCCCGCATCGGTCAGTGTGCCGGTCACATGCGTCGATCTCACCCGACCATTGGACAGTTGCGTTGAGGTCGAGTTATGCACCCCCATCAAAAAGCCCAGCATTATCAGCACTTGCGAGTTGAAGTGCGTCGAATACACCAGAATTTCAAAAAGTGATACGGCGACCAGAGCCGCGCCTTCAACTAGAAGTATCAGACAGAAGATGGTTCTTATTTTCTGACCTGCGATCACCGCAATACGGGCAAGCATCCCTCCCATTACGAAGGCAATGAGCAGAGTTGCCAGAAACAGAAACCCATGCGTATCGGAGCTTGCCACTTCGCTTGGCATTTGCGAGACGTTGCCACTCATATGCGAGGGGAGAAAACCAAAGGCGCCCAATGCCATGGCATTGAGAATACCCGCAGCCGTCGCCAGCACCATTGCCAGATAACGATCTTCGGTATGAGATCGAGCTTTCTTCTTTTTGATTAGCACAATTGCGTCTCCAACTACCGGGCTGACAGTGAGTAGTTACGACACTAATACTAAAGAATAATTCTCATTTGTCTAATTAAGTAAGTACTTCCCTATTAGCACCTGGCGCCAAACCTTAAATAGCCAGCAAACACTGCAGACGAAGACTCTCTTGTCACTCCTCCCCTGCAAAGCAAGATTCGTTTAAGCTCTCTATGCTATAAAAAGAGTGAAACATCTGGCATCTATCAGATAACTCACTAAGCTCTTGTCTCTTTACATGACTTCAGGCCACGTTAAGGATGTTATGGGTCTTCAAGAAATCGCTTTTGGCGGCATTTATCTCAGCCCTCTGCTGATTTACGCATTGATTGGGTTTGTCGCCACTCTGGTGACCCGCTCCTTGCTTCATTGGATAGTCGGGCAGTACGCGCTGTGGTACGAGGCATGGTTCGACATCTCTCTTTTTGTCATCTTTACCGCAGCCACCACCTTCATCTTTACCATTTTGCTTGAAAGCCCTTAAGAGAGACCCTTAATGCGCCCTTCGCTTCGTATTCTGCTGACCCTTATTATTGTCGCGATTGCCGTTGCCGCCGGTGCCTGGCTATGGCGCTATTACCTTTATACGCCCTGGACGCGCGACGCCCGCGTGCATGCAGAAGTCATCACCATTGCCCCGGATGTCTCCGGCTGGGTACGCACCCTTAACGTGGCCGACACCGATTACGTTGCCCAGGGTGATACGCTGTTTGAGATCGACGATGCACGCTATCAAGCGGCAGTGAATAAAGCCCAGGCAACGGTAGAACATCGTCAGGCAACGCTTGAGCTCAACCGGGCCGAAGAGGGCCGCCGCAATCAGCTGCGCAATAGCCGCGCGATTAGCGCTGAGGATCAGCAGGTTGCCCAGGTAAATTCGCGCATTGCCGCCGCTGACCTGCAGCAGGCTGAGGCTGATCTGGCAAGCGCCCAGCTTGACCTGGAGAGAACCCAGATTAACGCGCCGGTAAGCGGTCATGTGCTGAATGTGCAGCTTTCGGCCGGTAACTACGTCAACCGCGGAAGCTCAGTACTGGCGCTGATCGCCGCCAATTCTTACTACGTGGTGGGTTATTTTGAAGAAACCAAAATGGCCACAATTCACGTGGGCGACCCGGTCGATGTCGTCTTAATGAACGGCGATACGCACCTTAACGGCCACGTGGTAGGGATTGGCCGGGGCATTGCCGACAGCAATACCAACCTGAACCAGCAACTGCTGCCTCAGGTTGCGCCTACGTTCAACTGGGTACGCCTGGCGCAGCGCATCCCGGTACGTATTGCCCTGGATGAAATCCCCGATGAAACGTTGCTGAGTGTCGGCATGACGGCCACCGTTCATGTCCGTCCTGTCGAGCGTCCTGCCGAGCGCGCTACCGAAACCCAAAACGCACGGCCTGAGTAACCCATGTCGCCGTTCGTTCAAACGTATTTAATGCCCAACGCCACGGCGGTCAAATTTGCCATCAAGACCACCCTGGCGATGATGCTCGCGCTCTATGTGGCGCTCTGGTTTGACTTGGAACGCCCCTACTGGGCGCTGATGTCGGCGGCGTTTCTTCAGATTCGTCCGATGAGCGGCATGGTGATCGAAAAAGGCATCTGCCAGCTTGGCGGCACTTTTATCGGCGCCGTGGCGGGCATCATTATCATGGCCCTGTTCGCTCAAGCGCGTATACCCGCGCTGATTACCCTGACCGGCTGGATCATGCTGTGTACCTATGTCGGCTCGCTATGGCGTAACAACTACACCTACGGTTGCCTGATGGCCGCGGTGACCGCCATGCTGATCGTGGTTATTTCCAGCGGTAGCACGCCTGCGGGGATTTTCGATATCGCGGTGGCGCGCCTTTCTGAACTGGGGCTGGGCGCGGTCTGCGCGATGCTGGTCAGTTCGCTGCTATGGCCATCCCACGTGGGAACGCACCTGGCGACCCAAGCAGACAGCGTCATCAATGAAGCTTTTGAGCATGCCGCCCTGCGCCTGGAAGCCAGCGACGACATTCCTGCGATGCAGAAGGCCCTGCGCGGCAGTTTAGGGCCATTAACCTTACTTGAATCCGATAGCCAGGCGGCCCGCTTTGAAGGCCCGGTCGGCCCTGGCCGAGTGCGCGCGACCCATGTCCTCACACGGCGCACGCTGCGCTTTTTCGCCAATTTGCAGGCGCTCCATCAGCTCATGCACGATCATGCCGACCGGCTTGATCCACAAAGCCTGAAGCTTGCCTGTCAGGTGGCTCAGGGGTTTCGGGAGGCCGAGCACGTTAAAGGCGTTGCTGACGCCAGAAAAACGCTTCAGGCGCTACGCCATCTGGTGCATGAAAATAACGACGAAACCACCTTGGCACCGCTGGATCGTCGCCTGCGCCTGGGGCTACGCGAGTCCATTGGCCACGCCATGGTGATGCTTGACGCCCGCGAAGCGATAGCCTCCCCGGGGCGCTATCAATTGCGCTCATCGCCGCTGGCCTGGCACCGCGACCACCTCGCCGCAAGTATCAACGCGATACGCTCAGGGATTGTGTTCTCGCTGCTCGCGGTCTTCTGGATTGTTACCGCCTGGCAAAGTGCCATGATCGCCATGATGCTGGGCACCCTGTTTTCGGCCTTCTTTGCCAGTCGTGACAACCCGATAGCGATTACCATGATGTTCTACAAAGGCATGCTGGCGGCCATTCCCAGCGCCTTTCTGTTCGGCCATGTGCTGCTCTCTCAGGCCAATAGCTTTCCATTGCTGGCACTCATTTTCGGGACACCGCTATTTTTAGGCCTATTAGGCGCGACTAACCTGGCCACGATGGGCTACTGCCTGGCCTTTACCATCTTCAACATCCTGCTGACGATGCCCGGCAACGGCATGGACTTCTCGTTTGACAGCTTCGCCAACCGGGTAGTCGCGGTGGTAATCGGCCTGAGCTGCGTGGTAATGGGCTTTCGCCTACTGCCAGGGCTGGGGACTCGGCTTAGGCGGCGGCGTTTGATCAAGGCAATATCCAATGATATTCACGAGCTAAGACGCCGTTCAATTCGCGATGCTGAAACCCGCTTTAGCGGCCATATGGCCGACCGCCTTCTGCATCTGGCCCAGCACGACGATATGCTGCCCGAAGAACAGCGCCACCTGTTTATTCTTGGCCTGACCGGGCTTGATTTAGGCACCGCCACACTGCGGCTGCGCGACCGGCTTGACGATGCGCCGCATCCACTCATTCGTGAAGCGCATCAAAATGTGCTGCGTGCCTTAGCGGTGGGTTTTGAAGACAGCGCTACTGGCCACCTGCCAAAAGGCATTCGTGAAGCGGGAAAACAGCTGGAAGACGCCATTACCACCCACGGCGATATCTCCGCCGACCGCCGCGTCCTGCTGGAAGGTCTGATTGAGCGCCTGGAACTCTCGCTTGAGCGCCTGGCGCGCATTATGGCAGAACGTCCGCAGCGTAAGCCTAAACCGCAGGCCAAGCACTTTGCTCAAGAAGCACAAGACCCCTAGCTACTTGGTGAAAACCGGCTCTTTTAGAGCGGTGGAGGCCCCTGGGGCTATATCGGAAGACGTGAAGGAATTTAGCCGCTTGGCAATGGAGGTGCTACATGTCTCGTCCACGCAGAGTCTGGCTTGCGGTCGCCGCCATGTTCTTTCTCAACGGCGGGCTGTTCGGCACCTGGGCTTCGCGCATTCCTACGGTGGCGTTGCACCACGACCTGGATGGCGGACGGCTCGGCCTGCTGCTACTCGTGCTGGCTTTTGGCGCTCTGATCTCGTTTCCGTTGGCGGGCAGAGCTTCGGATACCTTCGGCGCCGCGCGTGCGACCCTCGCGATTGCTCTCGCCTACACCCTTGCTCTAGTGATGATCGCTTGCGCTTTCAACCTCTGGTTGACGGCGGCGGCGCTGTTTCTCTTCGGTGCCGGCCATGGTGCCATGGATGTCACCATGAACAGCTGGGCTGGCGAGGCGGAGCGCTTCATCGAAAAGCCGGTCATGTCATCATTTCATGCCATGTGGAGTTTGGGCGCAGGCGTCGGTGCCGCGGCGGGCTATCTGGCGGTCAGCCTGGAACTATCGCTGCTTACCCACTTTTCGCTTATCGGCATCGCGATGTACGTGAGCATGATCTGGCTTGCGAGTATCGGCTGGAAATCTGAAACAAGGCCCCGTCCGGCGGGGGCGAAACGCTTTCCGCTGCCCCATGGTGTCCTGCTTTGGGTCGGGATCATCGCCCTGTGCGCCTCACTTGGTGAAGGCGCCATCGCCGATTGGAGCGCACTGTTTCTGGTCACCGTCACGTCGGCGACCACGGCCCAAGGAGCAATAGGGTACGCCGTATTTTCGCTGGCCATGGTCATCATGCGCTTGATCGGCGGCGGCGTGATTTCCCGGCTAGGCCCGGCAAACGCGGCACGCTTTGCCGGGTGTTCGGCCACCATCGGCGTGCTTCTCGCCGTCATTCCCGCCAACTTCATGGCCGCGCTGCTTGGCTTCTTCTTCCTGGGTATCGGCTACGCGCTTATCATGCCGCTGGCATTTTCCCGCGCGGCCAACGATCCCGATACGCCACCGGGCGTCGCCATCGCCAGCGTAGCGTCCCTGGGCTATGGCGGCATGCTGCTCGGGCCGCCGTTGATCGGCTTTACCGCTCACTTCATCTCGCTGCACTATGCCTTCGGAATACTTGGCCTGCTGGCAGTGTGCATCGTGTTCATTGCCTCATCACTTGAGCGCTTCTAGCGCCTGTTCAGCCAACGCTGGTTTTCAGCTATCGTTTAGCCGAACAGGCGCGCTAGGTGCTGGGTGTAAGCGGCCATATCGCGCTCGACGTCCGGTGCCTTGATCACATCGTTGGCGATAAAGATGGGCAGCGCTTCCAGGCCAATAAATTCCTGAGACTTGTGGAACGGGAAGTAAACGCCATCAACACCGCGACCCTCAAAGAAGTTATCCGCTTCATCGAAGGCGGCCAGCGGTGCATTCCAGGTAAGTGAAAGCATATAACGACGCCCTTGCAACAAGCCGCCGCTACCGTATTGCTTGGTGGGGTCCTGGCGCGAGCGGCCGTCGCTTGCGTAAAGTGAACCGTGCCCGGCGGTAAAGACTTCATCAATGTAGCGCTTAACGGTCCAGGGCGCGCCCATCCACCAGCCGGGCATCTGATAGACGATGGTGTCCGCCCAGAGGAACTTTTCCACCTCGGCCTCCACTTCGTAGCCCTGCTCAATCACCGTTTCACGAACTTCATGGCCCTGCTCGGCTAACGTACTCCAAGCCACATCATGCAGGGTATTGTTGAGCTCACCGCCAGAATGGGCGAACGGCTTGCCGCCATTGATTAACAGAATCTTCATCGTTAAAAACCTCTTACCCAATAGATAACCTTGCCTGTCGATAGGTGATAACCCTACCGGTATGGCTTGAATGTTGGCTATTATGAGATGCTCACAGGCATGGAAAAACCCGCCCCTTGGCAAGAGACTTTTGATATAAAGTCAACAAACGTGTTTTAACCCAATAGGCGCGAGCCGCAGTTATGAAAACCACCCTTGAAGAGCAGCAGGCATTTATTACCGTAGTGGATAGCGGTTCGATCACCGGCGCCGCCGAACGGTTGAGTATTACGGTGTCGGGCGTCAGCCGAGCGCTTAATCGCCTGGAACGCAAGCTGGGCGCCACCCTACTGCGTCGAACCACGCGGCGCCTGGAGCTGACCGAAGAGGGCGAAACGTTTTTAGATCACTGCCGCCGCATCTTGACCGCGGTAGAGGCGGCGGAAGAGTCGGTTCAGGATCACCACGGCCAGCCTCAAGGGCGGCTGCGGGTAAATGCCGCGCCCAGTTTCATGCAGTTCGTCATTGTGCCAGTGCTTGGTGAGTTTCGCGCCCGCTACCCAGGCATAACGCTACAGCTGGACACCCACGACCGTTTTGTAGACCTGCTGGAACAGCGTGTGGATTTAGCCATTCGTATTGGAGAGCTTGACGACTCATCGCTGCATGCACGGCGCCTGGGCCATAGCCCGCTTCGTATTCTGGCAAGCCCCGCTTACCTTAAGCGCGCGGGCACTCCACAAAGCATTGAAGACCTTGAGCGCCACAGCCTGCTCGGCTTCAGCCAGCTTGACCACCTTAATCGCTGGCCGCTGCGCCGTGCCGATGGTGAATACTTACGCATTACGCCCGCCCTCTCCGCCTCCAGCGGCAGCACGCTGATTGAGCTCGCGCTTAAAGGCGAAGGGATCGTCTGTCTAGCCGACTTCATGACCATCACGCCCCGCAAGGCAGGTGCATTGGTCGATGTACTGCCCAATCATACCGAACGTCAAATGCAGGCCGTCAATGCCGTCTACTACCGTCAGGCCACGCTATCCCAGCGCGCCCGGCTGTTTATGGATTTTCTGGCCGAACGCCTGCCGGGGGAGTATTTGCAGGGTTAAAAGTCTGGGCTAACGATGATTAAAGCCCAAACATCAGCGTTCGATGCGTCGAAAGTCCTGCCATGACACCGTCAGCCACGGCAAAAGTAACGGATCCTCCCGCACGGGCTACATCACCGCAGGCAAAAATGCCTGGAATGGAGGTAGCCTGCATCGCATCGGTTTTGACGATGCACCCCATTGGCGTTTCTTCAAGCTCACACGCCAGTTGAGCCACTAAGGGCCCAAGGTGCAGCGTCGGGGCAACGAAAAGCCCTGCTAGCGAAAACTTACGCCCATCGCTCATCATTAATTCAATGCCCGCACCGGATTGTTCAGCCAATTGAGCAACGGCGCCACGCTCAATATGTGCACCGCGTGCCTCCAACTGAGTCAACTGTTCGCTACTCGGCTCGAAGGCATCGTTCAAAAACAGCGTGGTTGCTCCCCAGTCCGGCAGCATCAAGCCATGGTGCATCGCAAGCTCAGAGGTCGCCAGCACGCCAATCCCTACCTTGCCCAACTCGTAGCCGTGGCAGTAAGGGCAGTGAAAAACGTGTTTGCCCCACAAGCCGGCGAGCCCTGGTAAGCTCGGAAGCTCATCGGTCACGCCAGCGGCCAGAATAATGCGCCGTGCCTGATAGGTGCTGCCATTATTGAGCACTACCAAGAAGTTATCCGCCTGCCCGGTTACCGCCTCCACACGCCCTGCCTGCCACTCAACTGTTGGGTACTCCATTAGCTGACTGCGAGCGTCTGCCGCTATTTCGCCCGGCGGCACACCATCTTGAGCTAAAAAGCCATGCGAATGGGCGGCAAAACGATTACGTGGCTCCCCCGCATCAATCACCACTACGTTTCGCCTTGCCCGCGCCAACTGCAGACCCGCTGCCATGCCCGCATAGCTTCCGCCAATAATCACTGCATCAACACTCATCATCTGTCTCCCGTTGTGCCCGCCAGAGTAAAACCATTTCATGTATCTTTTATTGATACGTTAAAGACCTTACAAGAGCAAGTCCCGTATTCTCAGGAGTAAAGGAGTCAGCGAAATAATGCGCTATCAGAGCGTCGGTAGCTGATAACCCTTGCGCGTGGCGATATTGTCAAACTGTTCGGCAAGCTCCGCGAGAGTAACGGCGCCCAAGCGATTGATAAGCAAAGCCTCGGCCTCATGCATGGCGTCAAAAATCGCCGCGTTGACTACCTGTTCTACCGCGCAATCAGGGTTGGTATGATCCGTGCCAATAGCGAAAATGCGCGGCCCACCCACGGCGTTGTGGATGTCCAGCAGGGTTACGTTGTGCAAATCGCAGGCGATACGCCAACCGCCGTTATGTCCCTTTTCGGATTTCACATAACCCGCCTTGCGCAGCCCCGCCATTGTACGGCGTACTACGGCCCCATTGGTGCCCAGCATGGCGCCGATCTGTTCAGAGGTAATCGGCCGGGATTCGCGGGCAATGTGCAAAAGCACATGCAGCATACAAGAAAGGCGGCTATCGGTTCTCACGGGAAAACATCATCCATGTAGAAACAAGGGAAATGAAGGATAGCCGAACTTTAGCATATTCATTACCGGGCGCTGGCATCCACGTCACGCTTTTCCAACGTGCCCGGCTGTGCATGGAGTTTTTGATAGAGCCGTTGTCGATGATGTATATAAACGCTTAAACCAACACCTCCATGACGAATATTTTACCGTTTTGACGGTTAAGCAGAGCAAGAGTATCAGCCGTGCCGAGAGCCTAGTATCTGCTTCAAAACGCGCGATTCCAGTACAAAAGGAACGGACATATGATCCTCACCCTCGACTGTATAAAAACTGCTGCGTAGGCCGTATGCCGACAGTGGTTCAATTCGCTGATAGAGCTGACTGGCATCCTGCTGGTTCTGAAGAGAGTCGTGGTCAGCCACGATCAATGACAAACTGTGGTGGATAACATTAGCCTCGCCTGCTTCAACCTGCTGCCTGAAATCGCGTTCATGTTTCAGCAGATAGCTATCATCCCACCAAAGGCTCGGGCTGGCGGCAACCAAGTGATTAAACAGATCTGGTCGGGTAAACAGAGCATAAATCGCAAACATGCCGCCAAACGAGTGGCCATAAAGGCTCTGGTGATGAGTATCCACCGGGAAGCGTTCAGCGACGGCGGGCATCAACCTATCCTCGATAAAATCCAACAGCTCATCCTGCCCGCCCTGAGGAGGTGTGTTATTTTCCTCTGGTACCGGCGGTGATAAGTCGTAGGAGCGCCGCAAGAAATTATGGGGCGCCTCGCCAGGATAGGCGATGCCGACAATAATGGCCTGGCGAAACTGCTCTTGCGCCCGCTTGGCCTCATGCAGGGAAGCGAAATACGCGTTGGCATCCAGCACATAGATCACTGGGTAACCACCGCTGTAGGGCACCTCGCCTTCGGGCTTGCTGATCAGAATCCGATAGGCAGCGCCCTCCTCATTTTGCATCGACCATTCCAGCGTCTGGTCAAGGGTTACTGGCCGTTCAGGCACCGGCTCCTGGCTCGGCGCCGCCACCGCTGATACGGGCCCAAGCAGCAGCCCATTAAATATTAAAGTACTGATAAATAACTTCATGGCAGGTTGCCTCCTAACCACTGTAGCCCTATTACTGGATTCACCACTGGTACGAGATGCTGCCAATCAGGCTGCGGCCGGCTCCGCGATAGCAATAGATGCCCTCGCAGGAAATATGCTCTTCATCCGTTACGTTAGACGCATTGAGGCTGGCGCGAACGCCCTGAAATGAGCCGCCGAAGTCATAGTGGGCCGCCAGATCAACGAGGCTGTACGCGCTGTTTTTATAGCTATTGGCATTATCGATGTATTCAGTACCGATATAGCGCACCCCGCCCGACAGATGCAGTCGATCAAGCTCGGGAACCCGATAATCCACCCACAGAGATGCTAAATGACGGGGTGTATTCGCTAGATCACTGCCCTCGTTGCCATCGTTATCTTGCGTTATTTCAGCTTGGTTATAGTTGTAGCTTGCCGTCATACGCAGGTCGTCGGTGACATTTCCAACAGCCTCAAGCTCAAATCCACGGGTACGCACTTCTCCGGTCTGCTCCTGAAATAGCGGATTGTCCAGATTAGTAGTTTTACGATTGGTTTCATGGATTTGGTAGATTGCTGCTGTTAGCAGCGTATCACTGCCCATTGGCTGATATTTCAGCCCCAGCTCGAACTGCTCACCGTCGGTGGGATCGAAGTCATTGCCTTCTGCGTCGGTACCGGCCTCAGGCAAAAACGACTGCGCATAGTTAAAGTACGGCGATAGCCCAAAGTCAAACGCGTAAAGCGCACCAAAACGCCAGGTGTTCTTCTCATCCCGGCGTTCGCTGGTAATTTCGGTAAGATGGTTGTGGGTTTCATCGTGCGCCCAATCGTGGCGAACGCCTGCAGTCAGACGCCAGTTATCGAGCTTAATCTGATCCTGTAAATAAAGACCTTTGCGGTGGTTTTTACCACTGTCATCCGTCCAGACGGTACTCGGCTGGGCCACTGGTTGGCTGTAGTCTGGGTTGTTGATATCGATGGAGGGCGCGCTGCCTCCAGCATAAGTAACATCGTTCTCAAGGAAGGAGTAATCAGCACCTAACATCACCTTGTGCTCCACCTCGCCTTGATTAAATGTTGCCTCAAGCCGGGTATCAGTACTCAGAGACTCCATCTCTTCGTAAAGACCCACACTGCTACGACTCAAGGTTGAGCCGGATAAGGCGCCCGCTGAAAGATACTGGTTGGTAGTATCTACTTGGCCGTATCGCAGGTTTTGCTGCAGCTGCAGATGGTTATTAAAACGGTGGTTCAACTCATAGCCCAAAGCCCACTGCGTTTGATCCAGCTTATCGAAGTTCTCATCACTGGACCAAAAATGGGTCAGGTTTTCACCGTCCTGATAAGGGCGCGGAGAAGCGGAGGTTAGACGCTCCTGATACTGAGTGATAAAAGTGATGTCGGTGCGATCACTAATCTGCCAAGAGAGAGACGGCGCCAGCAAAGCAACATCATTACCTACCTGCTCAATATCCGTTTGCGCATCGCGCATCACGCCCACCAAACGGTATTGAACATCGCGCCCCATATCGCCACCAACATCGAATTGGCCTTGCAGATGATCATGGCTACCTACCTGAAGCTGCACTTCCCGCGTTGCGTCTGCCTGAGGACGCTTACTGACGCGATTAACCAACCCACCCGGTGAAAGCTGGCCATAGCGCATTGAGTCCGGACCTTTGACGACTTCGATGCGCTCCAGGTTATAAGGCACGGTGGAATAGTAAGACAACCAACCGCTATTTGGCTGGCGCAATCCATCAAGGAAATCGCCATGGTAAACCGTCGGGTAGCCCCGTATTGAGATCAAGTCAAAGCGTGGATCCATACCCGCCGCTTCAGTTCGAACCCCAGCAGTATAAGCGACCGCCTGCTCTACCGTCTGTGGTTGACGGTCACGCAGCTGTTCATCCGTTATAACACTGACACTTTGCGCAAGCTCTATAAGCGGCGTATCAGTTTTGGTGCCCGCCGAGGTGCTATAAGCCAAATAACCGCCGTTACTGATTTTGCTTCCCAATACCTCAACGGTATCCAAAACCATGGCTTCTGCTTTATCAGCTTTCTCCATTACGTAATCGGCAGGGCCCTGCTTGACCACCTGCAAACCACTACCCTGAAGTAACTGTGTAAAACCTTCTTCCACGCTATAACGTCCATGCAAGCCATCGCTTTGCAGGCGTTCTGTGAGGCTCGAGGGAAAGGATAGAACGATACCTGCATGACTGGCAAACTGGCTTAATACGCTGCCTAGTGGCCCCGGCTCGATACTGTATGTACGGCCTGCCGCCTGCTGTGTTTGGCCCTCCACTGTTTGTTGCGCCTGCGCTAACGGCGCGGATAGTGGGGCCATCAGCAAGCAGCCCAATATAATACCCAGCACGCGCGAGGGTTTGTTGTAATGCTGGCGAAGAAGCATGGGCGTTTGGCAGAGCTTAAAATGCATTGTCATCGTTATCTCGTTAATTTCAGAGTCAATAAATCTCTCTATGGGTCGAACGAGATCGAAAAAGGGACAAAAAATAATAGAGTTTTTTTAACTAACCTCTTTTATGGTTACCCAGTAGTGGGTCAGACGGTCGATTTTAACCGGCAACGCATTGGCAATAGCCTGTAGTGCCCGGCCAGTATCATCAATAGGAAAAGAGCCGGACACCCGCAGCCCGGCAATCGAGGGGTCACAACGCAGCACGCCTTTGCGATAACGGCTCAATTCGGCCACTAAACTACTTAGCGGCCAATCCACTACCACTAGCAAATCGCGTGTCCAGCTATCTGCTTGCGGGGCGGCGTTGGCAACCTTCACATTACGTGTACTCATCCACGCCTGCTCACCGGCAACAATACGCTGGGTCTTATCACCAGCCGACAAGGGGATCAACTCGACCTCATCTTCCAGCACAGTGACCTGGGTAGACATATCTTGCTTGCGCACCGTAAAAACGGTTCCCAACGGTATAACCAGGCCCTGTTCAGTGCGTATCTGCAACGCTTTATTAGCAGCAACTTTTTTGGCGCGTTCACTTGTGCGTATAAAGATTTCGCCTTCGTAGAGCCGGATCACTCGTGCCGTCGAGGTTTCCACAACGTCCAGTGCAGTGGCAGTATTGAGTATCAATTGCGTACCATCCGCCAAACTATATTTGCGACGTTCGCCTCGTGCGGTACGATGACTGGCCATCCAGCTTTGCGTAGGGGCTTGTCGCCATGCCAACGAACCAATCGCGCCTCCGGCAGCCAACAAAGCAAAACTGCGCAATACTGCCCGGCGGCTATGTCCCTGATACTGTTTAAGCTGCAACGTATTGAGTGACGCGGTGCCGGGCACTGACTGTAGCTGTCGGCGTAATTTTTCCACCTGTTGCCAAGCATAAGTATGAGCCGGATCGGCCTTCAACCAGGCGTCATGTGCCTGCTTTTCTTGCTCGGTAACATCCTCGGAGCGCAGCAGCGCATCCCACCGGGCGGCAGATCTGAGGGTGTCTTTACGGGCTGCCTGATTATCAATCATCGCGGTTATTCACACATAAGCAGCAAACAATGCTCAGTGGCTTTGGCCATATACTTTTTTACTGAGCTTACGGATACTTCCAAACGCTCGGCGATCTCGGCATAGCGCAGCCCTTCCAAATGGCAGAGTAGAAATGTCTGGCTGACCTTATGGCCCAGCCCCTCCAGCATCGCATCGATCTGAAACAGCGTTTCCAGAATAAGCGCCTGCTCTTCCGGAGAAATGACTACAGGCTCGGATTGATGTTTCAGCGCTTCCAGCCAGGCCTTTTCCAACGCATCCCGGCGCACAAAATCTATCCATACCCGACGGGCAATAGTGGTCAAAAAACTGCGCGGTTCATAAATTTTACTAATTTGGGCAGTATTGCCTGGGGAGGTAAGAATGCGCAGGAAGGTATCTTGAGCCAGATCAGCCGCCTGCCAACTACAGCCCGTTTTGCGCTGCAGCCAGCATTGCAACCAGCCATAATGTGTATTGTACATTTCGGCCAGCGGCGTATTTTTAGCTGAACCAGGCATTGCCCTCTCCAAAACAGTCAGCAAACCGAAGTAATTCTAATAATAGTAACTATTTAATGCAAATAATTACCATTTGTTTTAACTGTGTTTTTGGAGGGGTCTTTTTGAGTTCATGGAATGCGCTAAGCCATCGTAAGCGATAAGCCTCTTGATACCGTTGATTACTGTGGCGTGGCAAACGCGAGTTAACGCTCTGACTGGCCTCTACGAGTGATGCTTATTTTGCAGCGCATCGCTAAACGCGGCGGCCAGGATGCCCGTGGGCATGGCGATAATGCCGATGCCTGCCACAGCGGTTAAGCCTGCAAAAAACTTACCCAGTGCGGTGATGGGCGTGACATCGCCATAGCCCACTGTGGTCAGGGTGGCGATGCTCCACCATAGGGCGCGCGGTACGCTGCCAAAAGCTTCCGGCTGGGCGGCGGCTTCTACCACATACAGGCAGCAGGATGAAAACAGCAGTAAAAGCCCTGCCACTCCGGCACTTAGCAACAGTTCATGGGTGCGAGATTTAAGGGCGTCTGCCAGGGCAGACCATGCCTGGCTAAACCGTCCCAAACGTGCCAGACGCAATATGCGCGCTAAACGCAGAAGCCGCAGTAAGAAGGCATTGTTATGGGTCATAAAACCCAGGAAGAAAGGCAGAATGGCGATTAAATCCACCAGCGCCCAGAACGAGAAGATATAGCGAATACGCCCTGTAACACCGCGATAACGCGGATCTTCACCGATCGTATATAGCCGCAGCAGATACTCAATCGTAAATACACCGATAAACACGGCCTCCAGCGCTGTAAATAGCCCTGGCGCCATCGCTCTGAGCGTCGGCTCGGTTTCCAGTATGGCGGTAAGGGATGCAAGCAGTATGAGCAGACAAA
This sequence comes from Halomonas colorata, assembly GCF_014897985.1. Classification (GTDB taxonomy): domain Bacteria; phylum Pseudomonadota; class Gammaproteobacteria; order Pseudomonadales; family Halomonadaceae; genus Vreelandella; species Vreelandella colorata. The sequence continues at coordinate 18,157 of NZ_JABUZA010000022.1, read as the reverse complement.
TAAGCTGGTTGAGTCTCGACAACCCCTTTTCATGCCAGGCTTCTGGTGCTAACTGGTGATAGAGCTTGGCTTTATTCATGCCCTCGCTCCAGCGGGCACCGGTTGACGCACATCAATCGACGTACTGCCACAGTGGCATAAATATTCAGGTGCTTATTCCCTTGGTCGTCTCAGGCTTTGAACCTTTAATGGTTAGAACCACTTTTTATTAACTAAATCCAAGTAAACCCGAAGGCGTAATCGATTGTAAAGAAAAAGGCATGGTGTCTTTTAAATCTTGATTAGTCAGGTATGGGTGTCCTTAACGCAAAGCCCCCGACCTGGGCCGGGGGCTTATCAAATACCTGAGCTTACAGCATCAAGCTTAGGACTCTACGTGGAACGCCATGGTCGCGTTAACTGCCTTTTTCCAACCGGCATAAAGCTCGTCGCGCTTTTCGTCTTTCATCTGTGGCGTAAAGCGCCGCTCTAGCGCCCACTGTTCTACGATTTCATCGCGTGATTTCCAGAAACCGACTGCAAGACCGGCAAGATAAGCCGCACCCAGTGCGGTGGTCTCGTTCACCTCGCAGCGCAGTACGTCCACTCCCAGTATATCGGCTTGGAACTGAGCAAGAAAATCATTGGAGATCGCCCCGCCATCGGTGCGCAGCTCGGTCAGCGCAATGTCGGCATCTGCCTGCATGGCTTTGAGAACATCGGCGCTTTGATAGGCAAGCGATTCAACCGCCGCGCGCACAAAGTGCTCTTTTTGGGTGCCCCGAGAGAGCCCAAACATGGCGCCGCGCACGTTGGAGTTCCAGTAAGGCGCCCCCAGGCCGGTGAAGGCAGGCACCATATAAACGCCGTCATTATCCTTGGCGCGGGTGGCGTACGCTTCTGAATCGGACGCCTTGCCCAGCATTCTCAGGCCATCACGCAGCCACTGGATTACGGAGCCTGCCACAAACACGCTGCCTTCCAGAGCGTACTCCAGCGTGCCATCCACTTCCCAGGCAACGGTAGTGAGCAGGCCGTTTTTGGAGGGCGTGGCGTGGGTGCCGGTATTCATCAGCGTAAAACAGCCGGTGCCGTAGGTATTTTTCGCCATGCCCGGCTTGAAGCAGGCCTGGCCGAACAGCGCGGCGTTCTGGTCGCCAGCGATACCGGCAATCGGTACCTCCTGGCCCATCAGGAACTTAGGCAACACGTTGCCATAGATTTCACTGCTGGATTTAATCTCGGGCAGCATCGATTCGGGTACGCCGAACAGCTCGAGTAGCTCCGGGTCCCACTGCCGATCACGAATATTAAACAGCATCGTGCGGGATGCATTGCTGACATCGGTCGCGTGTACGGCACCGCCGGTCAGGTTCCACACCAGCCATGAATCAATGGTGCCGAACAGCAGATCGCCCTTTTCGGCTTTCTCCTTAACGCCCGCTACGTTCTCGAAAATCCACTTCAACTTGGTGGCGGAAAAATAAGCGTCAATCACCAGGCCGGTTTTATCGCGAATCATATCGGCGTGGCCCGCTTCACGCAGCTCATCGCAGATCTCGGCGGAGTGACGCGACTGCCAGACAATGGCATTGTGCACGGCCTGCCCGGTATGTTTGTCCCATACCACGGTGGTTTCACGCTGGTTGGTAATACCGATGGAGGCAATTTCGGAAACATCCACGCCGCTGTTATTAATCACCTCGGTCAAGGTGGTCAGCACGCTGGTCATGATCTCGCGGGGGCAATGCTCGACCCAACCTGGGCGCGTAAAAATCTGTTCGAACTCATGCTGCGCTACGCTGGCTATCCGGCCTTCATGGTCAAATAGCATCGCCCGCGAGCTGGTGGTGCCTTGATCAATAGCGAGGACGTAGTTTTTCTGGCTCATGAAATGCCTCTCAAGCGTTAACGTTAAACGATTATTTTAAAATCAAATCAGCATGCTGGCTTAATAAACCCGGCTGACTTAATAAACCCGGATAATTTAATAAACATAGGCGGCAAGCCCGGCGAGGATGCTGCCGACAGCAGGCCCCAGGATCGGCACCCAGGCGTAGGACCAGTTGCTCGTCCCTTTATGCTTAATGGGAAGTAGCGCGTGAGCAATGCGCGGCCCTAAATCCCGAGCGGGGTTGATCGCATAGCCTGTTGGCCCGCCTAGCGAGGCACCAATGGATACTACCAGCAGCGCCACTGCCAGCGGACCAAGCCCTGACGGCGTATGGCCAAACATGATAATGACAAACACCAGCACAAAGGTACCAATGATCTCGGTGACCAGGTTCCAACCGTAGGAAGGGATAGCCGGGCCTGTGGAGAACGTCGCCAATATGCTTGAAGCATTTTCAGTAGCGTCGTAATGCTTTTTATAGGCCAGGTAGCAAATGGTTGCACCCAACCAGGCGCCAATGACTTCAGCCGTAAAGTAGGCGACGGTGGTCATAGCGTTGATAGGAATACCGGGGGCGTACTCGTTCGCCGGGCCTACCAGCAACGCAAGCGTAACGGCAGGGTTGATATGGGCGCCGGTGTCATAGGCAACATAAACCGCACAAAAAACCGCGAGTCCCCAACCAAAGAAGATAACGATGCCATCACTACTGTTACCGTTGGTTTTATTCAACAGCACATTAGCTACCACTCCGCACCCCAATAACGTTAATACGGCCGTACCGGCTATTTCGTGTAGAAAAATTGTTTCAAGCATTGCTACTCAGCTACCCCGTTTGACCGACTCGTCACTCTTTGAAGCAGCCGGATGTTCTTTTTAGAAAATTTCGTTTTCTTTTTGGCATCCTATAGCGGGCATTTTAAAAAACAATATAAAAAAACGAACTTTTACATAATCACAATATAAGAATATGATTTTAATATAATTATATGCAAATATAGACATTAGTTTAATGCGTGTTCGCTTATTATAAACAACCACTAACTCGATCACACAAAGATCCTAAATTGTCAACTAACGAACATTTTATTTTGGATAGTTATTGAATAGTTTTCTTCTGTGCATATTTTTTAAAAAAGTATAACCGTAGTGATTTTTGGGTTAGCAAAACGTGACCTATACTCAGGGTGGCAGCGATTGAGCTGGCCATCCTAAGCCCGTATTAAAAGCGGGCCTGACCACGTTTTTTGGGGTCACTTATCAAGGAGGAACGTACTATGTCGAGGTCTTCACCGACGACCTATCTAAGCGGCATCCACCCGCTTCATGCCTTATTACTTGCAAGCACCTTTCCACTTTTTCTTGGCGCTACGCTAAGTGATTACGCCTACTCGAAAAATTTCCATATCCAGTGGAGCACGTTTTCTTCCTGGTTAATTGCCGGGGGGCTTGTTTTTGCGGGACTGGCTTTTCTATGCGCAATTATCGGCCTCTTTCGTGCCGAACATCGCCGCGGGCTTGTCCTGGTCTATCCATTGATTTTGCTGGTCACCTGGATACTCGGCTTTATCAATGCGCTAGTTCATGCCCGTGATGCATGGGCCATGATGCCTACCGGCCTTATTCTTTCGATCATCGTTACCGTACTGACCGTCGCGGCGATTTGGATCGGTTTTTCTCGGCGCACCGTCGGAGCAACGTCATGAAATATTTTGCACTTCGCTATACAACGCCTTTGGCACTGCTGCTGACTGCCAGCGGCGCTTACGCTTTTGATGTCGAACAGCCCTTCGGCCCCAACCCTACACTCCCTGAACCGCAGCGCGGGCTGCTGCCAGATATGACGGTTCCCGAACCTGCCGAATGGGGCGACCAGCTGCCTACGGTTCCCGAAGGCTACACCATCACCAGGATCGCTTCTGATCTCAAGGTACCCCGGCAAACCATCATGCTGCCCAACGGCGATATTCTGGTAGCCGAAGGCAGTGGCGGTAATGCGCCAGCGTTAAAGCCCAAGGACGTAATCGCCGGCTATATCAAGGACCAGGGCAACACCTCTGTAGAAAGCGGCGACCGCTTAACCCTGCTGCGCGATGAAAATGGTGACGGCAACTACGAACAGATGATCTTCGCGGAGGATCTGAACGCGCCGTATGGACTAGCTCTGGTAGATAACAACCTCTATGTGGCCAATCAGGACGCGCTGGTGCGTTTTGATTATGAAGAGGGCCAGACAGAAGCCAGCGGGCCGCCTGAAGTCATTGCGCAGCTACCTTCAGAGATCAATCACCACTGGACCAAGGCGATGACCGCCAGCGCCGATGGCCAATATCTTTATGTGGGTATCGGCTCTAACAGCAATATTACCGAGCGCGGTATGGAGGCTGAGGTTAATCGCGCCGAAGTGTGGGAAATCGATGCCGAAACGGGCGCTCACCGGCCCTATGCCACTGGCCTGCGCAACCCGACAGCGCTTGCCATTCATCCTGATACCGAGCAGCTCTGGGCAGTGGTGAACGAGCGTGACGAGTTGGGCTCGGACTTGGTGCCGGATTATCTCACCTCCGTTCAGGAAGGCGGCTTTTACGGCTGGCCCTACAGCTACTGGGGGCAACATGTCGACCCACGCGTACAACCGGAAGATCCTGAAAAGGTAGAATCCGCCATTGCGCCTGACTACAGCCTGGGCTCTCACGTGGCACCGCTTGGCTTGGCGTTCTCTACCCCAGCCATGGGCGAAGAATACGCTGAGGGCGTTTTTGTCGGCGAACACGGCAGTTGGAACCGTGCCGATCCGGTTGGTTACAAGGTAAGCTTCATCCCCTTCAACAACGGCCAACTCTCTGACAGCGATCCGATTGATTTTGCCAGCGGGTTTCTTACCGATGATGGTAGAGCACTCGGCCGCCCTGTGGGCGTGACGGTTGATCCGGACGGCGCGCTGATCATCGCCGACGATCTGACCAATGCGATCTGGCGGGTGACACCGGATAATCCGCCCGCTCAACAGGCGTCCGAAGCAGACGACGCTGAGACAGAAGATCCTGAAGCAGCAAGCCCTGATATAGAAGGCTCTAACACAGAAGACCAGGAAAACGAAGATCTGGAAACAGACGAGTCCGTGACAGAGACCACTGAATAACCCAGCCAGTTGTCAGCGCCTCAAGTGGCTAAGGGCCAATCAAACGCCGGGTGGGCATTCCCCATCCGGCGTTTTTACCTACTGAAAATGCTTAAAACCCCAGTAGCCGCTTACGCACTGGCCGAATAGCCACCAGTGCCAGTATGCCGAGCGCCAACCACTCCAGCCAAACAGGCAGCAGCTCCTGCACCTCGCTTGCCTGCTCGACAGGGTTCCAGCCTGTCATACCCAGCACCGTGTCAAACACCCAGCCCACCAGCACGGTCACAGCAAGCACGCTGGTAAGGTATACGGCCAGTGCCGGATTGCCCAACTCGCGGCGCAGAATGGCCAACGTCGCCAAGCTGGTGATCGGCCCCGCCAGTAAGAATACCAGCGCCATGCCGGGTGAAATCCCGGCCAACAGCAGCCCGGCGGCCACCGGCGTAGCCGCCGCTGCGCAGATATAGAGTGGAATCCCCACTACGGCCATCAGTACCAGCGCCAGCAGGCCGCCCGAGTAATAAGCCAGCGTATCCGGCGGTACCAGGCTAACCAGCACGCCGGCCAGGAGTAGCCCGGCAAACATCCACGTACTGATGTCGTCCAATAAATCGCTGAATGCATAACGCAATCCGGCTTTCAGGCCAACGGGTTCGCCGGTGTCTGAATCGGGCGTATGGCAACCCGATGAAGCGCAGCAGCCACCGGACGTGGCCGGCACTGGCGTTTCAGTTTCACGCGTAAACCCGACCAGCAGCCCGGTCACAATGGCGGTTACCAGCGCACCTGCGACCCGCACTACCGCCATCAGTGGGCCAAGCAGTACGCTGGTAAGCAAGATGGAATCAACCCCGACCCCAGGCGTGCTGATTAAAAACGACGTGGTGGGCCCACGTCCGGCACCGCCACGGTGCAAGGCAATAGCAGTGGGAATTGCGCCACATGAGCACAGCGGTAACGGCATGCCAATGAACGCCGCCCGTACAATGCTGCCAAGGCTGCGGCCGCCCATCCAGCGCTGGAGCAAATGTTCCGGCAACCATGCCTTGATCAACCCAGCAATTAGCAGCCCCAACAGCAGCCACGGGGCTGCCGTTAGTGCGATTTGCATTAGTTCGAATATCAGCGTCATGTCATCATCTACTTGTCCACAGAGGGAATAGGGTCTAGCCTAAACCCTGTAATCGTTACAGGGTCAAGCTGATGAAAAACGCTTATCGCATTGGTGAGGTAGCTACCCGCACCGGCTGCTCACCGGAGAGTATTCGCCATTATGAAAAGCTGGGGTTATTGCCTGCTCCAAAACGCAGCGAGCAAGGCTATCGGCACTACGATCAAGCAGCGCTAGAGCGTATAGGTTTTATTCGTCATGGTCGCAGTCTGGGGCTTGATCTACATAGTATTCAGGAATTGCTGGCACTTTCTGACCACCCTGATACCGACTGCGGCGCAGCTGACGACATCGCCACTCGACATCTTCAGCATTTGGAAGCGCGCATTGCCAAGCTGCAAGCGCTCGCCGCTGAGTTACGCCAAGTGGTACAACAGTGCCGGGGCGGCAAAGCCGCCGACTGCCAGATTATTCAAACGCTGTACGACCACACCCACACCTGCAGCGAACGCGGCTGTGGGTAAAGAGATGCTGGTAATAAAGGCATAGGTAATAAAGGCATAGGTAATAAAAACGTAGGTAAATAGGGAGGTGGCACGCGGAATTGAATTCCCTCATTTTCACGCAGCGTCGTCTACGCTGAGGTTAGAGTAATCGTAAACAAGGAGTAGCACATGATCGAAACAAGGGAAGAACTCGACGAGATCAGAAAGACTTGCCGCACAATGGTAACCAAAAGCTCAAGCCTTTCGGCGGGCACGGCGATCATTCCCATTCCCGGTTTAGATATCGGCTCAGACGTTGCCATATTGTTAAGGCTGATTCCCAAAATTAATGAGAAATTCGGTTTAACGCCCGAACAAATCGAAAGCCTGGATACAGAATCCAAAGTAATGGTGATGACTGCCATTTCCAACGTGGGCAGCAAGATGGCCGGAAAATACATCACCAAAAAACTGGTTGTATCGCTGCTGCAAAAGATGGGCGTTAAGGTTGCCGCGAAAGGCGCTACTAAATTTGTGCCCTTTATCGGCAGCGCCGTGGCCGGAGGTATCAGCTTTACAGCGATGAAGTATATGGGCAATAGCCATATCGACGACTGCTATGAAATTGCCTTGGCGGCGATGGAGAACGACCTTCCTGCCAACGCGACAGAGCCTATGTTTGAACCCAAGCCATCCGAGCTTGATTAGAGCAGTCTGTTACCATCGTAGCGCTTACCGTTATCGCTCCCCCTATAAGTAAGCGTCAACCTCGCTCCACCGTTTAAACCCTAAACGGTGGACGACCAACAGCGCCAATACCCCCTATTGCTTGGCAAAAGCCAGTAGATACATAATTATGCTGTGCTTTTTCAAGAACATAACTGTCCCTTCAGGCATGCCAAACAGATCCTGCCACGAATATTAAACATTCTCATGTACATTTACATTTAAGAACCGTTTTTATATGATCCTTCGCCATTAATCGACACAAAACCAGCGAACAAGCGCCGTCAAGGCGTGCAAGGGATCCTATGAAAACGTCATCACTTCATGTCTTGAACACGGCCCGGCGGCCAGTGCAACATGCCACGCTAACCGCGCTTGTTTCCGCCTCTTTACTCGCCTCTGGTAGCGCTTTCGCGCAAACCACTAGCGCCGATAGTCCTGAAGCGCTGAGTACCGTCACGGTGACCGGCACCAATCTGTATGAAAACGTTGGCTACACGCGGCGCACCACCAGTGCAGGCACCGGTTTAACGCTTACCCAGAAAGAGCTGCCGCAAGCCATTAGTATCGTTACGGAACAACGCATCCAGGATCAGAATCTGGATTCCATCGAGTCGGTGTTGAGTAACACTACCGGTATTTCGGTGCGCAATGTCGATAGTGATCGCGTTAGCTTCGCATCGCGCGGATTTCGTATCAATAGCTTCCAATACGATGGGATTCCTACGCTCAATCGAGATAATCGCTGGTATTTTGGAGAGGGACGGCTAAATACAGCGATCTACGACCGTGTGGAAGTAATCCGTGGCGCCAACGGCTTGACCACGGGCTCGGGCAACCCCGGAGCATCGATCAATTTCGTACGTAAACACGCCGACAGCCGCGAACTTACTGGCTCTATTTCCGGCACCGTGGGCAGTTGGGACAAGCGTGGCACAACCGTCGATGTCACCACGCCGCTCACGGCCTCTGGCAATGTACGCGCTCGCTTTATCGGCGGTTATGAGGAAGGTGGTGCCCACCTTGACCGCCAGGACAAGCGTCGCACCTTCGGCTACGGTATTATCGATGCCGACGTAACTGAATCTACAACGCTCTCCCTGGGTTTTGACTATCAGGATAGCCACACCTCCTCGCCCACCTGGGGTGGTTTACCGCTATGGTTCAGTGACGGGACGCCCACCAACTATTCGCGCTCGTTCAGCGTGGCGCCGGACTGGTCCTATTATGACTTCGAGTCCGAGAAAGTTTTCGCGGAAATCAGCCACCGGTTCGACAACGACTGGCAGGTGCGCGTAGTCGGCGCTCATGAAAAAACCGATATGGACGGCAAGCTGGCCTACCCCTACGTGGAATCAACCCTACCGGATCAAATGGGTGCTGGCGGCGTTACCTTCTTTACCGGGTGGAACCGTGGGCACCGTGAAGTCGACTCTGTAGACGTGCAGGCAAGCGGCCCATTTGCGCTTTTAGGCCGTGAGCATGAGCTGGTCATCGGCGGCAACTACAGCGACCAGACCAATAACTACGAAAACACCTTTATTGATGGGTTTACCGTCGATGATTTCAATAGCTGGGACGGTTCGGCCCCCAACGAAGGCTGGGCGCCCTTTACTCCCTCTGAAGCATCCAGCACCCGTCAGAAAGCCGTTTATACCGCTTCCCGCTTCTCGCTTGCTGACCCGCTAACACTGATTGTCGGCGCACGCTATACCGAGTGGGAAGGCATGACCCAATTCCGCAGCCTTGATCAACAGAGCAAGTACGAAGTCACGCCTTATGGTGGTCTAGTATACGACTTCAACAATACCTACTCGGCCTTTGCCAGCTACACCGAGATTTTCGAGCCACAGAATTACCTCAATGTTGACGGCACTTACCTGGACCCGGTGGTAGGTAAGAACTACGAAACCGGCCTCAAGGCGGCCTGGCTCAACGGCTTGCTTAACGGCTCCTTCTCGGTCTTCCGTATTGAGCAGGAAAACGTTGCCGCAGCCCTCCCGATGGGCCCAGGCCAAACCGAGACGTTTTATACCGCCGCTGAAGGTGTCGTGAGCGAAGGCTTTGAAGTAGAGCTGAGCGGTGCAGTGACTGATGATCTGGATATGACCGTTGGCTACTCTCACTTCACCGCGAAGACCGAAGACGACACGCTCAATATTAACCAGCCGCGCTCCTTGTTCAACCTGTTTGCAAGCTACAACGTGCCGCAGAAACCTGAGCTGACCGTGGGCGGCGGGGTTAACTGGCAAAGCAGCCTTTTCGCCGGCAACCTGTCTACACCAGCAGGTATTCCTACCGAATACGAGCAGGATAGCTACACTCTGGCCAACCTTTTCGGTCGCTACCAGTTCACGCCGGAGCTATCGCTTCAGGTTAACGTGAAGAACCTGTTCGACGAGAAGTACTACAGCAATGTGGGTGGCTACGGCGTTTATGGCGAGCCACGCAGCATCTCCTCAACGCTGCGCTACGCGTTCTAACTTGCTGGCGCAAGCGTTAGCACCGTGCTGACAAGATCGCCTCCATTCGGTACTTATCGGGTGGAGGCGCTTGCATAATTGAACCGGAGAACCTAATGACCTGGTTACGTAACCGCAAAACGCTCGGCTTGGCAGCTCTTGCCACCCTTACGCTTGCCTCAACGCTGGCAAGCGCACAGCAATACCCGCTTGAAATCGAACATGCCCTGGGCACGACGGTACTTCAGGAAAAACCCGAACGGATCGCGACGGTAGCCTGGGCCAACCACGAGGTGCCGCTGGCGCTTGGCGTGGTACCGGTGGGCTTTGCTGCCGCCAACTTTGGCGCCCCCAACGGCGATGGCCTGCTTCCCTGGGTCGATGCCAAACTTGAAGAACTCGAAGTATCACCCCCGGCGCTCTTCGATGAAGGCGACGGCATTGATTTTGAAGCCGTGGCTGCCAGCCAGCCGGATGTCATCCTTGCCGCGTACTCAGGCCTTAGCCAGGCGGACTATACCACCCTGAGCCAGATTGCCCCGGTAGTCGCCTACTCCGAAGGGCCCTGGGCGACGGACTGGCGCGATATGATCCGTCTCAATAGTGCAGGCATGGGCATGAGCGATGAAGGCCAGGCGCTGATCGAGCGCCTTGATGCACAGATTGCCGATACCGCCGCGAACCACCCCGAGCTTGCCGGAAAAACGGCCATGTTCGTTACCCACCTTGACCCCACCAATTTGGGCCGCATCTCGTTCTATACCGACAACGATGCGCGGGTGCGATTTTTCCATGATCTCGGGCTGACCTCGCCTGAGGTAGTCAAACAGAACTCGGCCCCCGGAAAATTCTCGGGCGAAATCAGCTCAGAGCTGATCGATGAGCTTAATGATGTGGATATTCTCGTGACCTATGGCGGGCAGGCGCTGATTGACCAGCTCGAAGCCCACCCGCTGACCTCCCGGCTTCCGGTGGTTGAGCGCGGCGCCATCGTGTTGCTCGACAATAGCCCGCTGGGTACCGCGGCCAACCCTACTCCGATGTCGATTTCATGGTTGTTAGACGATTATGCTGACCTGCTCTCAGAAGCCGCCCACCACGCAGAGTAGCGGTGTTACAGCGCCTCACCTCAGGCCAGCCACTCGCACCACTCAATCGCGTAAAAAGCTGAGCACGCGCTTTGCGGGTGGCCTACTGCTGCTAGCGTTGCTTGCCCTTGCGTTAATGCTTTCCGTAGCGTTCGGTGCCCGCGAAGTTGGCTGGCCAGAGATTATTGCAGCGCTCAGCGGACAAGTTGACACCATTGGCGACGCCGCAGTGGCCAGCCGTTTGCCGCGTACTCTGCTGGCAGTGCTTGCTGGTGCCGCGCTGGGCGTATCGGGTGGCGTTATGCAGGGCCTTACGCGTAACCCGCTCGCAGACCCCGGCCTTTTAGGCGTGAATGCCGGGGCGGCGTTGGCGATTGTGATCGGCATCGCCTGGTTTGGGATCGATGAAACCACCGCCTATATTTGGACGGCCATTCTGGGGGCCGGGCTTGCCGCCGTGGCGGTTTACGCGATAGCAAGCCTCGCCCGTGGTGGCGCCACGCCCCTTAGGCTGGCGCTTGCCGGAGCCGCTACCACGGCGGCATTAAGCTCGCTTGCCACCGCCGTTATATTGCCACGTGGCGATATTGGCGGGCTGGTGCAGTCCTGGCTGGTAGGCGGTGTCGGCGGCGCCACCTATGAACAAATCACGCCCGTGCTGCCCTTTTTGGCTGCTGGTTTTGTAATCACCCTACTGGCCGCGCGTAAGCTCAACCTGCTGGCGCTGGGCGACGATACCGCCGCCGGGCTGGGCGAAAAAGTCGCCGTCGCCCGGGCCATGTCGGCGGTGGGCGCAGTACTGCTGTGTGGCCCTATCACCGCGATATGTGGCCCGATTGGTTTTGTGGGTTTAGTCGTGCCGCACGCCTGCCGACTGCTGGTCGGGGGCGATTACCGCTGGTTGTTGCCGTTCTCCGCCTTGGCAGGCGCTGTTCTGTTAACGCTTTCAGATGTATTTGGCCGACTGGTGGCGCACCCTTCCGAACTTGATGTGGGTATCGTCACCGCTTTTATTGGCGCGCCCGTGTTTATCTGGATCGTACGCAACCGCAAAGTAGGCTCCCTATGAACCGCCTGACGCTTCAACCAGCCGCCAGGTTCAGCCAAATGCGCCGGGTGCAAGCCAGACAGCGCGTGCGTATGCTGGCGATTTTAGGGGCTATCCTGCTAGCCGGTGTAATGTTGACCCTAACGCTGGGGCAGTCATTCACACCACTTACAACGGTGCTACGCATTCTCGGTGGTGCCGAGGTGCCCGGCGCAGGTTTTACCGTGCGTGAGTTACGCTTGCCACGCGCGGTTATCTCAATACTTACCGGCGCCTGTTTCGGCCTGGGGGGTATCGCCTTTCAAACCATGCTGCGCAACCCACTCGCCAGCCCCGATATTATTGGCATCAGCACCGGGGCGAGCACCGGCGCCGTGTTCGCTATCGTGGTGTTTTCCATGAGCGGCCCAGCCGTATCTGTCGTGGCAATTGTTGCCGGGCTAGGCGTTGCGCTGTTGATCTATATGCTTTCCTGGCGGCAAGGCGTCACCGGCGGGCGGCTGATCTTGATCGGGATCGGGCTCGCCGCGATGCTGCAAAGCGTTACCGCTTATCTGCTGATGCGCGCCCCCAGCTGGACGCTACAAGAAGCGCTGCGTTGGATTACCGGCAGCGTAAACGGTGCCCAGCTTGATCAGGCGCTGCCGTTGTTGATCGCCCTGCTGCTGTTCGGCGGGCTGCTGTTAAGCCGCAGCCGCGATCTTGAAACCCTGCGCATGGGGGATGATATCGCGGCGGGGTTGGGCGTTCGCTTAGCCACCACGCGTATTACCATTGTGATCTCGGCCGTGGCGCTGGTCGCCTTTGCCACGGCCGTTTCAGGCCCGATCGCTTTTGTGGCGTTTCTATCCGGCCCTATTGCGTCACGCCTGATGGCGCATCGCGGCTCGCTGCTGATACCTTCTGCGCTGGTAGGCGCCCTGCTCGTTCTACTGGGCGACTATGCGGGCCAGTTCTTGTTACCCGCCCGCTATCCGGTCGGCATTGTGACCGGCGTATTAGGCGCACCCTATCTGGTTTATCTGATACTTCGCGACAACAAAAGCAGAGGCACCCTATGAGCGCTTCGTCGCTACTCGCCCAGAGCCTGGTTGCAGGCTATGGCGAACGTACCATACTCAATGACGTCAGCCTGACGGTTCAAGCCGGGAAAACGACCGCCATTGTGGGCGCCAACGCCTGTGGAAAATCGACCCTTCTGCGCGTGCTCTCGCGGCTGCTTACTCCTGAACAAGGCGAGGTGCTACTCGATGGCAATGCCATTCACCGACTACCCACCCGCCGTTTAGCGCAGCAGCTGGGCTTTCTACCCCAATCTCCCATCGCGCCAGAAGGCATTACCGTGCTTGAACTGGTGAGCAGAGGCCGCCACCCGCACCAAGGGCTTTTCAAGCGGTGGAGTGCTGCCGACGAAGCCGCCGTGGCAGACGCCTTGAGTGCTACCCATATGACTGCTCTGGCCGAATGCGCGGTGGACGAACTCTCCGGCGGGCAGCGCCAGCGGGTATGGATCGCCATGGCGCTGGCCCAGCAAACCGACGTACTGCTGCTGGATGAACCCACCACCTTTCTGGATATCAACCACCAGATCGAAGTGCTCGACCTGCTTACCGACTTAAACCAGACCCGTGGCACAACGATTGTGATGGTGCTTCATGAGCTCAACCTGGCCGCCCGCTACGCCGATAGACTGGTCGCCATGGCGGGCGGCAACATCTACGCGGTTGGCGAACCGGAAGAAGTATTTACCGAACAGATGGTCCGTGATGTATTTGGCCTGGAAAGCCGAGTCATCGACGACCCGGTAACCGGCAAACCGATGATGATACCGCTGGGGCGGCATGGAGCGTGTAAATAAAGCAATACCCCTCTTTTGCAGCTAAAGAGGGGTATTTAATGTAGTGGCTGGCCTGAACAGGCGGGTAGAACATTACCCGCCTGACTCAACTCTTAGCAATCGATCTTGAGTGCTTTCAACCGCTCATTGTCGATTTCTATCCCCAGCCCCGGTAATTCAGATAAGGCCAGGCGGCCCTGAGAAAGCGTTAGCGGCTCCGTCAGAAGCGCTTCACGCAGCGGGTTGTCTGCCGACACGTCGAACTCAACCCAGGTCGGGGTGTGGGCTCGGTCCGGGTGCGGCTGCGGCGGGATCGCGGCCGCGAAATGCGCCGCCGCCATAATCCCAACGGCACTTCCCCAGACGTGAGGCGAGATTCTTAACCCGTTGAGATGGGCCATATCAGCGATGCGCAGTGCCTCTACATAGCCACCACACAGGTTGAGGTCCGGCATTAGAACGTCAACGCCTCCCGTGGCGGCCAACTCACGAAACTCCACTGCATTGACCGACGCCTCGCCCGCTGCAATGCGGCCTGCACGGCGAGCTGCAAGGCGGCGAAAACCGGGAAGATCCTCCGGCGCTACCGGCTCCTCAATCCAATAAGGACGCAGCGGTGTCAAAGCAGCCATCGACTCCAGCGCGATATCCGCCGTGTAGGCACCGTTAATATCCGCCATGATCGCTACATCATCACCCAGAATTTGGCGGGCACTCTGCATCCGCTCAAGGTCACTTTTGACGCCATGACCGATTTTAATCTTGTAGCCTTCAAACTGTCCGGCAACGCGTTCGAGCTGCGCTTCCAATGGCAGTGCCGCGGGCTCATGGAAATAGCCGCCAGACGCATACACCTGCACCGACTCTTGCTCTTCCCCGCCCAATAATCGGTAGATCGGTAGTCCCAGCAGTTTGCCCAAGGCATCGTGTAGGGCGATATCCAAACCACTAACGGCAGCAGCAAGCTGGCTTTGGGCACGTACGTGATAAAGCACGTTCGTCATACGCCGCCAGATCACTCGATGATCAAACGCGCTTTTGCCCACGTAAGCCTCGCGAAGGATATCCAGGTAGGCAAGTGTGGTCTTTGGCGGGCCATAGCATTCGCCAATACCTATAATACCCGCCGATAGACGCACGAAAACGAGAGTTGCCATTCGCGCATGGCCGATTTCCCGAGCGCTTCCATAGCCCCCGTCCGCCGGTAGATAGCTACCGATGGGCACCATATCAATCGCCTCTATAACAGCATCCTGGGCAACCGAGCGGTTATTTTGCAGATGGTTCATACGACTAAATCTCCAGACTAAATCAGGCTAGGCAGCCATAGCGTCAAAGCAGGAATAAACGTGATCAACAGCAGTGACACCAGAAGCGCCGCGATAAAGGGAAGCGTTGCCTTTACCGCACGGGGGAATGAGATATCGGCGACGCGAGCCAGAATGAAAAGCACTAGCCCAACCGGGGGCGTGAGTAGACCAATCATCAGGTTCAGCACCATAATGATGCCGAACTGAACGGGGTCGACGCCCGCTTGAATAGCCAGTGGCAGCAGCACGGGTGTCAGGATGGTGATGGCTGCAACCGTCTCCATAAAGCAGCCGACCACTAACAAAATCAGATTGATCAGTATCAGAATAACGATAGGATTATCGGCTACCGTCATCACCGCTTCTGCGAACGCAGCAGGAACGCCTTCACGCGTCAAAATCCAGGCAAAGATCGAAGAGGCGGCAACGATAAGCAGCACCACAGAAGTCATTTCCACCGTTTCGCGAAAGACGGTGATGATCTGACGCCAACCTGCGCTGCGATAAACCAGCGTTGCCAATACCAATACATAGGCCACGGCCGCAATAGCGCTCTCGGTTGGGGTAAAAATCCCCAGCACGATACCGCCTACGATAATGACGGGGATAAGCAGCGAAAGCGCTGCATGTATAAACGTAGAAAGCAGACGGCGTAGCGAGAAGCGCTCGCCAATCGGATAGCCACGCCGATGAGAGATCACTGCGACCATCGCCATCAGCATCGCCGCAATCAGTAAGCCAGGCACAATGCCGGCAATGAACAGCTGGCCAATGGATGCAGACGCCACAACCCCATAGACCACAAGCGGAAGCGACGGCGGAATAATCGGCCCGACTGTCGAGGAAGCCCCGGTAATTCCCACGGCAAAATCAACATCGTAGCCTTTATCGCGCATTGCCTTGATCTCAACGGCACCCAAGCCACCAGCATCAGCGATTGCCGCACCCGACATACCCGCAAATATCACCGAGGCGCCTACGTTAACGTGCCCCAGGCCACCGCGCGTCCACCCCACCATCGCATCGGCGAAGCGGAAGATTCGCTCGGTTACCCCGCAGACATTCATCAAGTTGCCTGCCAGGATGAAAAAAGGCACAGCGAGTAGCGGAAAGCTATCGACACCACCCACCATGCGCTGAATCAGAATAATATCCGGGATCCGGCCAGAGGCCAGTAGATAAACCAGCGATGACCCAGCCAACGCTACCGCGACCGGCGCACCGATCAATAGCAGACACGCCAACGCTACGAAAAGCAGAATGATCATTTCTCCTCCTTGCCTCGCCAGAAAGCAATGCCCTGGCGGGCCAAACGAAATGCCATCGCCGCGCAGGCTACGGCAACCACGGTATAAAGCCAGCCTTTCGAGATCGGCAGCGTACTCATGCTGGAATGCCAAACCCTTTGGCCGACCTGCCATGCAAGCCATGCCACGTAGCCAAAAAATGCTGCGCTAAGCAGGTTATTGAATCCTCGCAGCCAACGCTTCGCCTTATCCGGCAAGATGAGCTCAAGGATTTCCACGTAAATATGGCCACGTCGGGAAGCAGCGCCCGCCGCGCCAATGAACACCAGCAGCACCAATAGCATGCGGGCGCCCTCTTCAGTCCAGCCGATGGAGTGGTTAAATACATAGCGCGACAAAAACTGCGCAAAAACCACGCCACCCAGCAGCACCAGAACCCCTAGTGCCACATGATCTTCAAACACCCATTTGGGCGGCGGACTATCCGCGCAGACGCCAAGCGGTTGCTCAAGATCACTCCCGGCCACGCTCTCGCGGCCGGGTTGTGCTGACATCGCCGCTACTTCACCACGGTGATCGCCTTTATCCCCCATCATTACTCAATCGCCTCCAAACGCTGGTATTGATCAACGGTCCAACCGGCGTTCTCATCGGTCAGTTTCGGCCTTACCATTTCAGCGAAGGGTTCGCGGTCTACCTCATGCACTTGCGTTCCCTGCTCCTGGAACCAAGGCACCAAGTCTTGCTCTTGCTGGTGGATATCCAGGCTGCCCTGCTCGGCAGCTTCGCTGAAAACGTCCTGGAATAGCGCCTGATCCTCGGCGGAGAGCTGTGACCAAGCGCTACCGTTCATAATGATCGGCTGGCTATCAAAGATATGCCCGGTCAACGAAATATCGGACTGTACTTCATCAAACTTCATCGCCTGGATGATGGGCAAAGGGTTCTCCTGGCCATCAACCACACCTTGCTGAAGCGCCAGGTAGACTTCCGAAAAGGCGATTGGCGTAGGGTTGGCCCCCACCGCTCTGGGGAACATCAGTAACAGCGGAGCATCCGGCACACGAATTTTCATGCCCTGCATATCATCTGGGGTAAGGATCGGCTTATTGGCGGTGACGTGGCGCTGGCCGAAATAGATCAAACCAAGCGGTACATGCCCGGTAGTATCTTCATACCCCTCGGCAAGTTCCTGGAAAAGGTCGCTTTTTGAATAAGCCATCCAGTGATCAAAGTCTCGGAAAACGAAAGGCGCACTACCCAGCGCAATCGGCGGATAAGCATTCCCCGCGAATGCATTACCGGTATAAATGATGTCTACCGTCCCCAGGTCGAGGCCTTCGTTAAGCTCAACCTCATTACCTAGCTGGGATGAAGGAAAAACCTCAATACTGTGCCGCCCCTCGCTGCGCTTTTCGATTTCCTCAGCCGCCCATAGCGCCCATTTATGATGACTATGGCTTGCCTCATAGATATGACCAAACACAAAGTCATTAGCTTGAGCTAAAGGTGCTAACGACAACGCAAGAAGAAAAGTTGTTAGTTGATGACGTGCTCGCATTATTAACTCCTTATTAGTTTTCAACCCGCCCTTGACAGTACACTCCGGCTAAACAAATTTATCAATTTGTTTGTTGTGAGCTTAGAAAAATGGAAATATGGCTTTGTTTTAAAAGTAGAATAAATAAAATAAGGAGTTATTAAACGTGACAACAAAGACTAAGGTAGAAAAGACTAAAGACTTACATGAGGACATGCGAAGCTGGATTCCTGAATTCATAGAATAACTGCAGCACTTTGGATCATACGGTAGAGGCAGGAGGGCCAGCAGCGGTACCCTCTCCGC
>NZ_JABUZA010000021.1 GCF_014897985.1 Halomonas colorata | reverse complement strand
ACAAGGACTCCATGCCGCTCCCTCTGGATTAGGTTAAGGCGATATCGCCAACCGGACAACTAGGCTGACAGAGGGGGATATCGGGACATGCATCAGCTAGCCCGAAGGCTTGTGATTAAGGATGCAAGCCTTAAACGAACGCCTCTGTACCGTACATGGACATCGTATAGTGTAGATCGTTTACTGTTTTTTGCTTATGTGTCTTAGGTTTAGGCGCTCAAGAGGCAAGTGATGCATCAATAATAATTTTAGTCGCAATGCCCGCTAGTAGCAGCATAATCAGATTATCGAACCAGCGATGGGGCAATCGCTTGCCTAGTTGGGCTCCCAAAGGCATACCGATAAGAATAATTGCCAGAGCGATCACGCTGTAAAGAGAAAGTTGTGGAGTCAATATACCAGCACTGAGCAATGCGGGGATTTGTACGCAGGTAATTGAGACAAAAAAGACTGAAATAGAGCCGATAAAGACGGGCCTTTCCAGCTGCATTGCATTAAGAAACGTAATGGAGGCAGGGGCCGACATGCCCGCTGCGCCTTGAAGCACGCCGCCTAATAAGCCTACTGGAATGACAATGCGTGAAGCCGTCGCATATGGCATGGCTAAACGTCGCCTCGTCAGCTTAATAATTAAGTACAGGATGATAGCGCCCGCAACGCCTAACGAAAGTATTTCCGGAGAAAGAGCTACTAACCCCCACGTGCCTAAAATAATTCCTAGAGCGCCAGCTACTGAAAAAGCTGCCAGAAAGCGAAGAGGTAATAAATGACGCCGGTACTGCCATACCTGCAGCATATTGCTAAATAAATTAGGTGCAACAAGCACCGCGATAGCGAGCTTGACGTCATAAAGCATTGTTAGCACCGGAACTACGAGTACTGGTACGCCAGAACCAATAGCGCCTTTTACAATACCGGCGGCAAAAAGAGTCAGCAGAGCGATTAACAAGAGTTTGTCCTGGCTTCTATAGCGCATTACAGCCGTTATCACGGCTGTAATGCGTAAGGTTTATCGCGCAATAGTACGTTTTTTGAGAACGTATTATTTAAGAACGTAGCAGGGTGTATAGGGCTGACCATCCAGCTTCATTCGCCCTTGAGCGACAAACGAGGTAAGTAGCTCATCCAGGCGCTGCATTAAAGCTGGCTCTGCCGTGAGTACAAAGGGGCCATGCGCTTCAATGGCGCGTATTCCCTGCTCTTTAACGTTACCGGCCACAATGCCCGAAAACGCCCGGCGCAGATTCGCGGCAAGCTCGTGCTTGGGTTGCTGACGGTGCAGAGCAAGCCCAAGCATGGCTTCGTGGGTGGGCTCAAACGTTGCCTGAAAGTCCTGGGCGATGGTCAAGCGCCAGTTATAGTAAAAGGCATCCTGTTGGTTACGACGAAACTCCTTGATAGTGTCAATGCCCTGACGCATTGCTCGGGCCACCGCCACTGGGTCACCGGTAATGATCGTGTAATAGCGACGAATGTCCTCACCCAGGGTATAAACCAGAAACTCATCTATTTTCTGGAAATACGCCGCTGAGTCCGCAGGTCCTGTAAAAATAAGCGGGTAGGGGATATCGCTGTTATTCGGATGCAGAAGTATGCCGAGTAGATAGAGAATTTCTTCGGCTGTACCCACACCACCGGGGAAAACGATAATGCCGTGCCCTAGGCGAACAAACGCTTCCAGGCGTTTTTCAATATCGGGCATTACCACCAGCTCATTGACAATGGGGTTCGGCGCTTCGGCGGCAATAATGCCCGGCTCCGAAATCCCTAGATAGCGGCCATCCTTACGTCTCTGTTTGGCATGGGCGACGTTCGCACCTTTCATGGGCCCTTTCATGGCGCCAGGGCCACAGCCGGTACAAATATCTAAATCGCGTAGGCCTAAGTGATAGCCCACATCTTTTGAGTACTCATACTCTTCACGAGAAATAGAGTGACCACCCCAGCAAACTACCAGGCTGGGGTCGCGGCCCGGCTTTAAGGTACCTGCCTTGCGTAAGATATGAAAAACGGCGTTAGTCGTACCTTCTGCAGTGCTAAGGTCAAACCGATTATGGTGCTGAATTTCATTATAGACGTAGACAATATCGCGAATGATAGACGAGAGATGTTCGCGAATACCGCGGATCATCTGACCATCGACAAAGGCTTCTGCCGGGGCATTGGTCAGCTTTAAGCGAATCCCGCGATCCTGCTGCAGCACTTCTATATCGAAATCCTTGTAAGCCTCAAGAATGGCGACACTATCATCGGTAGGCTGGCCACAATTTAATACCGCAAGCGCACAGCGACGCAGTAAGTCGTGTAAACCATTTTGCGACGTATTCTGAAGGCGATTGACCTCCTGCTGAGACAATACTTCCAAGCTCCCTTCGGGAGAAATAATGCTAGAGATAGTGGCGCGAGGTGTTATAGGTAAGGTCATTAGTGCATCGTTTCCTGGTCATTTTTCATCTTATCGCATACTACCACGCTATAGCAGAGGGTACAGCGCCACCAGCGTTAACCCTTACTGTGCTACCCTATGCGCAAAATGCGCGCACATGGTGGCTAAAGAAGATGGCGTTTTATTATGTTTAATGCCCTGTATTTTCGGACATTTATTACCCTGGTAGAGACCGGTAGTTTTACCCGAACGGCACACCGCCTGGAAATGACGCAGCCGGGGGTCAGTCAACACGTTCGTAAATTGGAAACGTATCTCGATAAGACGCTGCTGGAACGCAAAGGGCGCAGTTTCACGTTAACCGAGTCAGGGCGTCGCGCTTACGATTACGCCTTAAAGTTATTTGCCGAACATGAGCAGTTTCGCCACGGTTTAGATGATGACTCCCTGGATAGCGGCGACTGCCGGATTGCTTCGCCGGGCAGTGTCGGGCTCATGTTTTATCCGTATATTTTAGGGCAGCAGCAAATGCACCCTAATTTAACCGTCAACTATAGCTTTGCCTTTAATCATGAGATTGTGAATGACCTGCTGGAGGGGCGCTACGATATTGGAATCGTCACCGAAGCGGTTAACAATCCTGAGCTTACCTGCACTCTATGGCATAAAGAGCCTTTATGCTTGGTAGTGCCGGCGGATTTTGCTGGTAATACGCTGTCCGATCTCATGGGGATAGGATTTCTCAACTATTACGACGGCATTAACCACGCTAATGCGTTGCTGAGAGCTAACTATCCGGATGAGTTTCGCTCAATGACGCATTTTCGCCATCAAGGATTCACCAATGAGGTGAGTATGGTGCTGGACGCTGTCGCGAGGGGGCTGGGTTTCACGGTGGTATCACTATTGGTACTTGAAACCTCACCCTGGCAGCGCCAGGTAAAGGCGCTGACATTGCCCAATGCGGTTAATGAAGAGCTGTATCTGCTGCGTCGCCGTGACTCTGTGCTGCCTAAACGCTATGAAAAGCTGCTAGACGGCTTTTATAGGCAGCGTATTCAAGAAAGAACGCCTTTGATATCCGAATAAAAGCGATCAAAGGCGTTCATTAGCTGCTTACTGGTTTGCCGTACTCTTAGCGGCGATATTCATCGATACTGGGGCAAGAGCAGATAAGCTGGCGATCCCCAAATACATTGTCCACGCGGTTGACCGTTGGCCAGTACTTGGCTCCCATCACCGCCTCTGACGGAAACGCGCCCAGCTGGCGGTCGTAAGGCCGCTCCCACTGGCTGTCCATAATGTCTGCCTGGGTATGCGGAGCATTAACCAACGGGTTGTTCTCCAGCGTCCACTCGCCATTTTCGACACGTTTGATTTCTTCACGAATGGCAATCATGGCATCACAGAAGCGGTCGATTTCGTAAAGGGACTCGGATTCCGTGGGCTCGATCATCAATGTTCCCGGCACCGGGAATGACATAGTGGGTGCGTGGAAGCCATAGTCCATCAAACGTTTGGCGATATCTTCCTCGCTAATGCCAGACGTAGCCTTAAGCGGGCGAATATCGATGATACATTCGTGGGCCACGTGTCCGCTGGTTCCACGGTAGAGAATGGGATAGGACTCCTCCAAACGCTTGGCGATGTAGTTAGCATTGAGGATGGCTAACTGCGTCGCTTCACGCAGGCCGCGCGCACCCATCATCTTGATGTAGGCCCACGAGATAGGCAGGATTGACGCGCTGCCAAATGCCGCCGCTGAAACGGCGCCGCTATCAGCGTTAACCCCGTTAATAGGGGTAACCACGTGATTGGAAACATAAGGCGCCAAGTGGGCTTTAACGCCGATGGGCCCCATGCCCGGGCCGCCGCCGCCATGAGGAATGCAAAAGGTTTTATGCAGGTTAAGATGTGATACGTCGCCTCCGAAATCGCCGGGGCGCGTCAACCCTACCTGGGCATTCATATTGGCACCATCTACGTACACCTGCGCGCCGTGCTGGTGTACTACTTCACATACCTTACGCACGTGAGACTCAAAGACGCCGTGAGTAGAGGGGTAGGTGATCATAATTGCCGAAAGCTTGTCGCTGTACTGCGCAGCTTTAGCTGTTAAGTCATCAATATCAATATTGCCGTTTTGGTCACACTCAACCACCACGACGTCCATGCCGACCATGGCCGCACTTGCCGGGTTGGTGCCATGGGCAGAGCTTGGAATCAAGCACACAGTCCTGTGCGTTTCACCCTGGGCATCCTGATAGCGACGAATGGCCAGCAAACCCGCATATTCACCCTGAGCACCTGAGTTAGGCTGCATCGAGATATGATCGTAACCTGTGATTTCCACCAGAAACGCAGCGAGCTCATCAATCATTTGATGATAGCCTGCCACCTGGTCGCGAGGCGCGAACGGATGCAGGTGGGCAAACGCAGGCCAGGAAACCGGGATCATTTCACTGGTAGCGTTTAGCTTCATGGTGCAGGAGCCTAACGGAATCATCGCATGGGCAAGCGACAGGTCCTTATTTTCCAGCCGCTTTAGATAGCGCAACATTTCTGTTTCGCTGCGATAGCGATTAAACGTGGGGTGGCTCAGGAAATCGCTTTCACGCTGGCAGGCTTCCGGAATGCCTGTTGCGCCTTTGGCAATCGCCTGCTCGTCAAGAGCTGCCACGGAAAGCCCATGCTCGTTGCCCAGCAGCACGTCAAATAGCGTAGCAACATCTTGTGCAGTCGTGGTTTCATCCAGGCTGATGCCTACATCGCCATTGGCGAAATAGTGTAGGTTGATATCGTGTGTCATGGCGCGGCCATGGATTTTACCTGCATCTACCTGCGCTAAGCGCAGCGTATCAAACCAGCTGTCATGCGCTAAAGTGATACCCGCTTGCGTTAAGCCTTCGGCTAACAACGTGGTTAAGCGGTGGACGCGTCCGGCGATTTTGCGTAGCCCTTCAGCGCCATGGTAGGTCGCGTAAAAGCCTGCGATATTGGCTAAAAGCGCCTGCGCCGTGCAGATGTTCGAAGTGGCCTTTTCACGACGTATATGCTGTTCGCGAGTTTGCATCGCCATGCGCAGCGCCGTGTTGCCCCGGCTATCTTTTGAAACGCCGATGATCCGGCCGGGGATTGAGCGTTTGAGCTTGTCAGAGGTAGCAAAGAAAGCAGCGTGCGGGCCACCAAAGCCCATGGGCACACCGAAACGCTGCGAGTTGCCAACCACAATGTCGGCACCTAGTGCGCCCGGCTCTTTGAGAAGCACCAGACTGAGTAGGTCAGAGGCAACGCAGGTCATGATGTTACGTTCAGCGGCCGCTTTTAACAGGGGCGCTAGATCGCGCACATCACCGCTTGCCGATGGGTATTGGAGCAGCGCACCAAATACATCGTGGTCGGCCAGCGTATCTGCCGGGCCTGACACCAGCTCAAAACCGAAAAATGTGGCGCGGGTTTTTACCACATCCAAGGTTTGCGGGAAGATGTCGTCGGCAACGAAAAAGACGTTTGACTTGCTCTTTTTATTTGCCCGTTTGCATAGCGCCATCGCTTCGGCTGCTGCGGTGGCCTCATCCAGCAAGGAAGCGTTAGCCAGCTCCATACCGGTCAAGTCCATAACGACCTGCTGGAAATTAAGCAGCCCTTCCAGGCGACCCTGAGAAATTTCCGGCTGATAAGGTGTGTAAGCAGTATACCAACCTGGGTTTTCCAGCACGTTACGCTGAATAACCGCCGGCATATAGGTGCCGTAATAGCCCTGGCCAATATAGCTCTTGGCTACACGGTTTTGACGGGCCAGCTGGCTTAGGTATTCCAGTGCTTCTGCTTCACTGCTGGGGTCATCCAGATTGAGTTCGCGGCCAAGGCGTATGTCGCTGGGCACGGTTTGCTCAATCAAATCTTCCATGCGCTGCATATTGAGCACGTTCAACATGGTATCTACGTCGGCGGCGTTAGGGCCATTATGACGTTTGATAAAAGCATCGTGGTCGGCCAGTTCGGCCAAGCGGCGTGTTTCAAAAGGCATGAGAAGATTCCGAGCGTGAAAGAGAAGCTTTGCAGGGGTGCTAAATACAAAGCCTGCCAATTAGGCAGGCTCAGCAAACATAATTAATCGTCAGCGCTTATAGTGGCTTGATAGGCATCAGCATCAAGCAAACCATCCAGGTTTTGGTCGGTCAGGCGGACTTTCATCATCCAGCCGCCTTCATAGGGCGCATCATTAACCGTTTCAGGTGAGTCTTCGAGCGCTTCGTTGACCTCAATGACTTCACCGTTAACCGGCGAGTAGAGATCCGAGGCCGCTTTGACCGATTCGATAACGCCGAATTCTTTACCCTGGCTAAGGGTTTGGCCTACTTCGGGCAGTTCAACAAATACCACATCGCCAAGCGCCTCTTGGGCATGATCAGTAATGCCAATGCTGACCGTACCATCTTGATGATCAAGTACCCATTCATGACTTTTAGCGTAACGAAGGTTAGCAGGAAGGTTGCTCATGATGATTCCCTTTATGAAACAATTGTCTGGACTGGTGAATACTAGCGCTTGTCGGTCGCCTTTGCGACTGTCAGCCTTCCAGGCAATAAGCGAATTTTTAAGCATGTTAACGTGTTTCTCATCGGAAACAAATTTCTTAAATGCGCCATTGAGGCTAGAAGAGCGCATTTTTAGCTACTCATCCGGCTAATAGGCGATGAGGTCTCTTACGCATCTGCCATGTATAAGCAGCATAGGCATGGAAGACCCCTTATGAAATGGTGTAAAACAGTCAGGTTAGGCAGCTAAGGGCTTTTGTTGTTTCGCTCAAGGCTGTGGCAACCCTCAATAGATCTTCAGTATGTGAAGCATCTCTTTCATGCGTTATACCCATGAAAGGGTTATTCGTGACAGCGCTAGATTTGCTAGACAAAATAAAGCGAATGTCGGTGATTCGACCGTCAAACACTTATAAAACAAGCGAATTAACAGGGTAAGGAGAGACATGTGGAAACTTTAAATAGCCTTTTTGGGGCGATCAATGGGGTGGTTTGGGGCCCATTGATGTTGATCTTGCTGTTAGGTGTGGGTATCTATCTGCAAATTGGTCTAAAGTTCATGCCCATTCGAAAGCTGGGTATGGGCTTCAGTCTGCTTTGGAAGGGGCGTGATGCTAAATCGACCCAGAAAGGCGTGCCGGAAAAAGCCGGTCAAGACGGTGAGATTTCGCCTTTTAACGCATTAATGACGGCGCTATCAGCTACGATTGGCACAGGTAACATCGCGGGTGTAGCCACTGCTATCGCCTTAGGTGGCCCTGGCGCCGTGTTTTGGATGTGGATTACCGCGCTTGTCGGCATGGCAACTAAGTTTGCTGAAGCGGTACTGGCCGTACGTTACCGGGAAACCGATAGTACCGGTTATCACGTGGGCGGCCCCATGTTCTATATCAAAAATGGCCTGGGCAAAAAATGGCTGTGGCTCGGCGGTCTGTTCGCGTTTTTCGGCGCGGTAGCCGCTTTCGGGATTGGCAATACCGTGCAGTCTAACTCGGTGGCGGATGCCATGGATGCCACGTTTGGTATTCCACACTGGCTGACCGGTGTGGTTATCATGGTGCTGGCCGGGGCCGTTATCCTTGGCGGGATCAAGCGTATTGCCAAGGTGGCCGGTAAGCTGGTGCCCATCATGGGCATTGCGTATGTAGTTGCCGGGATACTGGTGCTGATCGTCAATGCGAGCCAAATCGGCGAAGCATTCAGCCTGATTTTCTATTATGCCTTTAACCCGATCGCAGCAGCCGGCGGTTTTGCAGGCGCTGCCGTGATGGCCGCTATTCGGTTTGGTGTCGCGCGGGGGATTTTCTCCAATGAAGCAGGCCTAGGTAGCGCGCCCATTGCCCATGCGGCCGCCAATACTAAAAACCCAGTGCGCCAGGGTCTTATTGCGATGCTGGGAACGTTCATTGATACCATTATCGTTTGTACGATTACCGCGCTGGTTATCTTGACCTCAACGGTATGGCAAACGGGCGAAGAGGGGGCCTCGCTGACCGCGCTCTCGTTTGACCAGGCGCTCCCCGGCTTTGGTAACCAAATTGTGGCCATTGCCTTGGCTATCTTCGCATTCACGACGATTCTAGGCTGGTCGTTTTATGGCGAGAAGTGTTTCCAATTCTTGTTTGGGACACGCTCGATCATGCTGTATCGCGTCCTGTTTGTACTGGCCATTCCGCTGGGCGCCATCGCGCAACTGGGCTTTATATGGTTAATGGCGGATACCTTCAACGCCATGATGGCGATTCCCAACTTGATTGCCTTGGCGCTGCTGTCGCCCGTGGTATTCAAGCTGACTAAAGACTACTTTGCCGGTAAAGAGATTTTAGCAGGCGAAGAACTGGATCATGACAAATAAGCCGCGTCTGACATTTGCTCGGCTAGTGCTTACGCAGTAACTGAATCGGGAAGCTATGGCCATGGCTTCCCGTTTCTCGCTTTAACCAAGGAAATTTCATGACTGATCAAAAGCATACGCCACTTCATACATTGCACCTTAAATTAGGTGCCAAGATGGTGCCTTTTGCCGGGTATGCCATGCCTGTGCAGTACCCGCTGGGAGTTAAAAAAGAGCACGAACACACGCGCCAGCAGTGCGGCTTGTTCGATGTATCGCATATGGGTCAGATCCTGGTGTCAGGACCTGATGTGGCAAGCGCACTCGAAACGCTTATTCCGGCGGACCTGGTAGGCCTACAAGAAGGCCAGCAGCGCTACGGGTTATTTACCAGCACGGACGGCGGGATTATTGATGATTTGATGGCAGTTAACGCTGGCGATCACTTTTATCTGGTAGTTAACGCCGCGTGTAAAGACCAAGATTTAGCACATTTACGTACCAATCTGGGCGCCACTCATGAGATTGAGCCGCTAGACCGCGGTTTACTGGCATTGCAAGGACCGCAGGCACATGTGGTTATGCAGCGACTCTGCCCAGAAGCGTGCGAACTGGTGTTTATGCAGCATCAGCGCTTTACCATTGACGGGCACGAGGTTTGGGTGAGCCGCAGTGGTTATACTGGTGAAGACGGATTTGAGATTTCCATCGCAGCAGATGCTTGTGAAGCATTTGCAGAGCGGTTGCTGGCTGAGCCGGAAGTCGAGGCCATCGGCCTGGGTGCCCGCGACTCGTTGCGTCTGGAAGCCGGACTGTGTCTTTACGGGCATGATATGGATACCACAACGACGCCTGTGGAAGCCGGGTTGATATGGGCCATTGGCAAGCCTCGTCGTCATGGCGGTGAGCGCCCAGCGGGGTTCCCAGGGGCTGACCTGGTTCTTCATCAAGTTGATGCTAAAGATCACTCACGTAAGCGCGTTGGGCTTCAGGCCGAAGGCCGGGCGCCTATTCGTGAAGGTGCCATACTGCTGGATGCAGCAGGTAATGAAATTGGTGTGGTGACGTCGGGTACATTTGGCCCAAGCGTTGGGACGCCGGTAGCCATGGGCTATGTCAGCCGTGAGTGGGAAAGTCAGGGAAGTAACATATTTGCGGAAGTTCGTGGTAAACAGCTGCCCGTAACCGTGACGTCCATGCCATTTATCAAGCCCAGCTACTTTCGCGGTTAAGCCAGTTTATCGCGGTTCCGTCAATCTATCGCAGCTAATTAAGCCTTACATGGTTAAAAGCGCAAAAGTTTAAGCCAAAAAAGCCCCGGAATATTTCCAGGGCTTTTCAAGGTTTACTTGAGGCTCAAACGCTTAACGCAGTACCTGGCGTGGGTCGATAGGCTTACCACCCTGGCGTAGGTCAAACAGCAGATCATAGCGCTGGCTGTCGTTGCTCTTACCTATTTCGCAAAGCTCATCACCCGCTTTCACCTGCTGGCCTACGGAAACCAGTGTGCGCGAGCAAAGCGCATACACCGTCTGTAGATTATCCGCATGATGCACGATAACGACTTCACCTAACTGGCGCATGCCATCGGCAAAGCGTACCTCGCCGGCAGCGACCGACTTTGCGCGAGCACCTGCCTGGGTGGCGAGTAACATTGGCTGTAATGTTCCTCGGCTATCCGTGCCAAAGCGTCGAACCACGCGATAGTCTTCAAGCGGCCAGGGCCAGCGGCGCGCGGAGGCAGGCAACGAAGTAGCCGCCGGTGGGGGCGTTGGGCTTGAACTTGAAGAAGCTGAGTTGCTGGCAGGCGTACTACGCGGGGCACTGCTGCTAAGCGGTACGCTCACGATTTGGCCCACTCTCAAGGCCGTAGGTGACGTGCCTGCATTGGCACTCTGAATACGCCCGCTGGTCGTACCAAAATGGCGGGCGATACTTGAATAGGTATCACCGGCGCGAATCTGATAGCGATAAGGGCCGCCTGAGGGAGCACGTTCTTGTTGCGTAGGTATCAGCAATCGCTGTCCAACGGCCAAGCGCCGGGTATTTACCCCCGGATTAAAGCGCTCAAGGCGTTCAAGAGGCACATTGGCGCGGTTAGCCAGTTTTCCAAGGGTATCCCCACGCTGAACTTCCACCCAGTTGCCGTTCAGCTGACTGGTGCTGTTAGTCGGTATAGCGGCGCGTTGATTTGAAGAAGGAGAGCTAGCACACCCCGCCAAAAGGCTAATCAGTAAACAGGTGCAAAGCCAGCCAGCTAGGCGTGGTCGGTTTGGCTGTCCAACAGGGCATCTTTTTCCATCCAAAGTGAATTGATCCATGCGTGGAAGCGTTCCTTGTGCTGCTTTTCATCGTGGTAGTTGGATTCGTACATCCATTGGGGAATGGCTAATTGGTGCGCGTTTAGTGTGATGGGCGCTTCCTTACCACATAAAAATCCCCAAAAAGTCGGCGACGGATTAGCGTAACTGATCGTTACGTCAAGGATACCATTCAATTGATCGCCAAGCAGGCCAAGTACCTGTGCAACCCCGCCCGCTTTAGGGCGCAATAAGTGCTGATAGGGACTTTGCTGCACATCGCGCTTAACCGCTGTGAACCGAGTGCCTTCAATGAAATTGATAATAGTGATGGGGGCATGGCGCGCTTGCCGACACATCTGTTCTGTGGAGTGCCGATCAATGGTGGCCAGCTTAGGCTGTTTGGTGATCTGTTCCCGGCTATAGCGACGCATAAAGGGGAACTCAAGCGCCCAAAAGGCAAGCCCTACAATGGGAATCCAGATTAACTGTCGCTTTAGGAAAAAACGTGGCATTGGGATACGGCGATGCAAGGCCATCATCAGGATAAAGATATCGGTCCAGCTGCGATGATTAGAAATAACCAGCCACCACTGCTGAGGGCTCAGCGTATCCGGAACCGAAAAATTGACCTGGGGTTTCAGCCAGCGCTTCATCCACCACAAGTTAACTCCAATCCAGTTGAGCGCTACCGCGCATAGGCCTTTCAGTATCCAGTTTCGATAGCGCCTTACGGGAATAATAACCTTTAGAAAGGTCAGCGCAATAAGCGGTACGCCCCAAAAAAGGGTGTTAAGCGTGAGTAACACAATGCTGACGAGACCCTTGAAAATCGCCATACCTATCCTTCGCCAAAACTAATAAATGCCTTTAATGCTAATGGATCAAGCTCATACTGCCCAGCACAACGTGCTAAAAGGATTCTGCTATTCAAGGAAAGCAAGGCGCTTGTACCGTTTCAATCAGCACTGTTTGTAGCGCTTGAGCTGCCACGGATAGCTCTTGATGCGTGATAATCCCCACTTGGCAGGAAATACTGGGGGCGGTTAGCGGTACACAGTGTGCGCCCAGTTCATGCATTTGACGAATACACATTGATGGCACTGCGCTAACCCCCAGCCCGTCTGCCACCATGCGCCCTACGGTTGAAAGCTGATGGCTTTCAAAGGCCACGGTTAAGTCGATATGCTGTTGGTTTAGCGCCTGCTCTAACAAGCGGCGCACCATAGAGGGCCGCTGGAGGGTAATAAAGTCATTATTTAAAAGCTCAGCCCACGTCAGAGAACATTTGCTTATGAGTGGAGAACTGGGCGGAAGCACGGCAACGAAATGATCGTCAAAAAGCGGCGTAAAGGTCAAGCGATCCGCCCCTTCAGAAGAGAAAATGATCCCCATTTCAACCTGACGGGAGCGCACCATCTCCGTCACTTCTTCGTTGATAACGTCATGTACCGTAATATTGATTTTGGGGTATAGATGACGAAACTTTACCATTGCAGCGGGCAAGAGATTACAGGCAAACGAGGGCATGGCGGCTACGCTAAGTCTACCAAGCTGAAGCGTAAACCGCTGGCGCAGGCGTTCTTCGGTATTATCCCATTGGGCGAGCAGATGCTTGGCCAGCGGTAACAGGGACTCTCCTTCCGGCGTTAAGCGTACGCTTCGCGTGCTGCGGATAAGTAATTTGCCACCCAGTGAGGCCTCCAGCCCTTTAATGGCTAAGCTTAAGGCAGGCTGAGAAAGATGCAGACGTTCACAGGCTTGTGTAAAGCTAAGGGTTTGGGCGACCACTAGGAAAGCCCGTAGCTGCTTTACCGTCATATGATTCTCTTTTATAAATTTTTAAAATTAATTGATAAGAAAAACAAACTTAACAAATATATTAACAGAGACAACACTGAGATTATCGACAAGCGCATTTTACGAACCACCGACAATAATGTGAGGCCGAGCAATGGCAGGATTTGATAAGCGTGTAGGTTCCTACGCAGAAGCGATGGAAGGTATCGAAGATGGTATGACCGTATTGGCTGGTGGTTTTGGGCTATGCGGGATTCCGGAAAACCTGATTGCAGAAATTAAACGCCGAGGGGTCAAAAATCTCACGGTCGCCTCCAACAACTGCGGCGTCGACGGGTTTGGTTTGGGCGTACTGCTGGAAGACCGCCAGATCAGTAAAATATTTGCCTCTTATGTGGGAGAAAACGCGCTCTTTGAGCAGCAGATGCTCAATGACGAAATAGAAGTTATTTTGACTCCGCAGGGGACGCTTGCTGAGAAAATGCGTGCCGGGGGCGCCGGTATTCCGGCTTTTTATACCGCGACGGGCTATGGCACGCCGATTGGTGAAGGCAAGGAAGTACGCGAATTCAACGGGCGCCATTACATTCTTGAAGAAGCGCTAGTGGGGGATTTCGCGATCGTGAAAGGGTGGAAAGCGGACCGCTATGGCAATGTGGTTTACCGTCATACCGCGCAAAACTTTAATCCATTGGCGGCAACGGCGGGGAAAATTACCGTGGTTGAAGTTGAAGAAATTGTAGAGCCAGGTGAGCTTGAGCCTAGTCAGATCCACACGCCGGGAATTTATGTGGATCGAATCATTCAAGGCACGTTCGAGAAGCGCATCGAGAAACGCACGCTGCATAGCTAATTTCTTGATGCATAACGGCTCACTCTATTTTTTTAACGTCCAATAACGAGGTTGCCACCATGGCTTTAACACGAGAACAAATGGCACAGCGTGTCGCACGCGAGCTTGAAGATGGTTTCTACGTCAATCTGGGTATTGGGATTCCTACCCTGGTCGCCAATTACATTCCTGATGGAATCGACGTCATGCTCCAGTCGGAAAACGGCCTATTGGGTATGGGCCGTTTCCCGACCGAGGAAGAGCTGGATGCCGATATGATTAATGCAGGCAAGCAAACCGTAACGGCCCGGCCTGGGGCTGCTATTTTCTCCTCCGCTGAGTCATTTGCCATGATTCGTGGTGGGCACGTTGATTTAACCGTGCTTGGCGCTTTTGAGGTAGATCAGGAAGGCAATATTGCTTCATGGATGGTCCCTGGGAAGCTGATCAAGGGGATGGGCGGCGCCATGGACTTAGTGGCAGGCGCTGAAAATATTATTTGCACCATGACTCATGCGTCTAAACATGGCGAATCCAAGCTGCTGGAAAAATGTGCGCTGCCGCTTACTGGTGCTGGGTGTATTAATCGCGTGCTGACCGATTTGGCCTATCTGGAAATTAAAGATGGTGCGTTTGTCCTTAAAGAGCGTGCGCCAGGGGTGAGTGTTGAGGAAATTATCGAAAAGACAGCGGGTAAGTTGATAGTGCCAGACCACGTGCCGGAAATGACGTTTGCTGATTAAGCGCTAGTTTCGCAACTGGGCGGTCTTGGATGGCCGCCTAAGCAATTTCGCAACGCGCATGGGCCGGCATTAATAGTTGGGCAATCCTTTCATGGCCTGCCTCTATGTGCTTTTCAGTCAGCGCTAGTCCTCCCAGACACAGGCGGTGCTCATCGCCTTCACTAAACGTTACCTTTTGCGGCATGGTGGGGTAAAAGTAATGATCTATCAGCGATGAATGCGAGAAAACGCCGTTATGAGATTCTTTTAAGCAGGGCATGCCCGCCGTCGCTAGTTGGCCATTGAGCGCAGTTAACGAGTTGCCTAGCGCTTCACAATCAAAGCCTGCATGATGCAAACGAGGCCCCATTACGGCTATCCAAGCCGCCAATGGGCTGGCGTGGTGAATCTGTTGGTAAAGTCGCCAAGTAGGCATCGGCCACGGACGCCCACGGCACAGCAGATTATGCCCAACGCAATCCTGAGGATGGGATTGATTGATCAGTACGCCCAGCGCCTCACGCGGGGATTTGGGGAGTGTGGCAAGCTGCAGCTCGGCTAATACAAGCCAACTGCCGTTATCATTGGGGGCGAGTAGATGGATCAGTAGTCCTTTATCTGCCATGGCATAGTGATCGACATGGCGATACCCCATATGCGCAAGTCGGCTATTTAAGGCAGAAGCAGCAAAAGCGCCATGGTTAAGCGTAACGAGGGTTAAGTACTCCGGCATAGTGGACAGTGGCCAGAGTCTCAAGGCACCAATATCAGGATGCATGTGAATGTAATCAAGCCACAGCTGTTGTATGAATTCATCACGTTGCATGATGGTGTCCTCTCCGCCTAAACAAGCTCTATTAGAAGTAAATGACTTGTTCCCTTCAGTATAGGCAAACGGCTAAGCCCCGTTTTCAACGCGGAGAAGGGGTATATTTAACGCAAAAGTTAGCTTAGCCCGGCGGGGGCTTCATCAAGAGCCGCAACGTGAAAGAGTGCTGATGACGGGCCTAGGACGTAAGTAGCTGCTTATCACGCACGAACTGGTCAAATTCGGTAAAGCCGCCCACATGGGTTTGATCGACAAATACCTGAGGAACCGTATGAATAGGCTTACCCGCTGTTTTAGCGATGTCTTCCTTGGTCACTCCTTCAGAAGGCATATCGACATAGCGATAGCCCTCTATTTTGCCCGCTGATTCCAGCTGTTCAGCAAGATACTTAGCACGTACGCAAAAAGGGCAGGACATTCTGCCAAAAATAACTACAAACATGTAAACGCTCCAATGGTCAGGATAGTAATGGGTATAGTGGCGCATATTGTGGCGTAGCCGCGCCCATTTCGCCAATAGGTGCAGGTAATCGCGGCGATTAGTAGGGTTTTAACCTGGAAAACTCAGGCTTAACAGCGCGTAAGAAGTATGCAGCACGCCGACGTGACTTCTATACTCATGGTGTTTCTCGCTAAGCAGTCTTTTACTTACTGGAAAAGGAAAGCTGAATGACGTCTCAATCAGGTACAACGCCTCGTGTCGCCCTGGTAACAGGTACTAGCAGCGGCATTGGTGCGGCTGTCGTCAAACATTTTTGCGAGTTAGGCTATCAAGTGCTGGCGGTCGACTTTAATCCGGCTGGCAAAGATGTGGCTGATGCGGCTGGCGCGGCTTTTTTTCAAGCGGATTTAACCGATCCTGCAGCTTGCCGTGAAGCGGTCAACGATGCTGTAAGGCGCTTTGGCAGCGTGGATGTGCTCGTCAATAACGCCGGTATTCAGCATGTGTCAGCAATTGAGGATTTTCCCGAGGAGAAGTGGCGTCAAATTATTGATCTGATGTTAACGGCACCTTTCCTGCTGGCACAGGCCGCTTGGCCTTATATGCGCAAGGCCGAATGGGGGCGCATTATTAATATTGCCTCAATGCACGCACAGGTAGCCTCACCGGGTAAAGCTGCTTACGTAAGTGCAAAGCACGGGTTGATCGGCTTTACCAAAACGGCAGCGCTGGAGGGCGGCCCTCAAGGAATTACCGCCAATGCGATATGCCCGGCCTATGTAAAAACTCCGCTGGTGGACAATCAGATTGCCGATCAGGCCAAGCTTAATAATATGGATGAGCAGGAAGTTATTGAAAAAATCATGCTCAAAAATGCGGCGGTCAAGCGCTTGATCGAACCTCACGAAGTCGCCCAGATGGTGGCGTACTTGGCATCCGATGGTGCTGGTGCGGTAACCGGGGCAAGTTGGAGTATTGATTTAGGCTGGACAGCCCAGTAACGCTTTCCGTCGTGTTCAGTTAATTGTCTGGAATATCTGAGGATTTATGTGGCTTTAGCGCCGTACGGGACGTTTCTGCAGTTTACGCTGCAGCGTACGGCGATGCATGCCTAGCGCACGGGCCGTAGCGGAAATATTACCATCATGCTCTTGCAGCACCTTTTGAATATGCTCCCAAGTGATGCGGTTAATCGAGGGCGGGTTGTCGGCAAGTTCGATATTTGGATCACCCTCCTGATGCTCAAACGAGGCAATAATGTCGTCCGCATCCGCTGGTTTGCATAGGTAGTTAACGGCCCCCAGTTTCATCGCTTCCACCGCAGTGGCAATGCTGGAATAGCCGGTCAAAACCACAATGCGGCAGCTCGGAACAGCGGTTAGCATTTCAGGCAGTAGTTTTAGTCCTGAGCTGTTTTCAAGCTTTAGATCCAGCGTTGCCATCGTGGGTTGGAACTGGGTCGCGACCGCGAGCGCCTGGTCGGCATCGTGCGCTGTCATTACTTCAAAACCGCGGCGAGTAAAGGCACGGCTCAGGACATGACAGAACATTTCATCATCATCAATAATTAATAGGCGTTGATCTGTCGTTTGCATGATGTCCTCAACATGGTTACTTGAAACTGATTAAAGCGCGTTTTAAATACAATTGCTTAGGCAGGTCTGCGCTTTAATTGGGGGCTGAACTTCGCGGCAGCGTCACTTCTGTCAGGGTGCCGCCTTCGGGGTGATTATACAGGCTGACACCGCCACCAAAGCGGTTGATCGTGGCATGGGTTAAAAACAAACCAATTCCCATGCCTTTGCTCTTGGTGGAAATAAACGTGTCGCCAAGCTGGTCAGCAATGGACATGGCAATCCCCGGTCCGTGATCGCGAATATCGATGACCACGCTCTCTTCCTGCCAGTCCAGGCGAACGGCGATATGCTCGGGGTTGGCATCTGCGGCGTTATTCAACAGGTTCATGAGCGCCTGATCCAGCGTGGTATCTACCGCAAGCCAAGGCCTGCCGCGCTTTTCGGTAATATCAAACTGATGACTGACATCTGGGCGTAATACCAGCCAGCGCTGCACCACTCCGGTCAGCCAATCCTGCGCATCCAATATTTCTGGCTCAGCCATGCGTTGGCGATCAGAGCTGGTAACCAAGTGCTGTAAGCGCGATTTGCAAATATCGACCTGCTGGCGAAGCAGGCGAATATCCTGATGCAGGGTCCCATCTTCAGGAGTTTCTTCCTGCATCTCTTTTAATAAAATGGCCATGGTTGAGAGCGGAGTGCCTAGTTCATGGGCTGTGCCGGCGGCCTGGGTCGCCACGGCCAGCACCTGCTCGTTACGCAGTGCCGCTTCTCGGGTGCGCGAAAGGGCTTTATCACGGCTGCGTAATGCATAGGCCATTTTGTAAATAAAGAAAGTTACCAAGCCCGCAGAGAGGCCAAAGTTTAGCCACATTCCCAGAACATGTAGGTTAAGCATCACATCGCTATTGATATGGCCTAGTTGAGGGATTGGGTGGTAATAGAACATTAAAAAACTGTAGCCGGCCATGGCACTGCCAGCACAAGCCCAGGCGTGGCGCCACGGTAGCGTTGCCGCGGCAATGGTGACCGGCACCAGATAGTAAGTGATGAACGGGTTGGTTGAACCACCAGAAAAATAGAATAAAAGCGTTAGTCCGGTAATGTCCGCTAATAGATGCAGCAGATACTCAATATGCTCAACCGCGCGTGGACGACCCAGGCGCCACCAAGTGACGATATTCAAAGCCCCCATCGCGATAACGACACTTACGACGGCGGTAACCGGTAAATTGAATCCTAAAAGCTCAACGCCCACGATGATTGCAAGTAAAAAACCTGTCCAGGTGATGCCGCGTACAATCGTTAGGCGAACAAGATTTCGGTTAGGCGTAGAGAGAGGAAGCGGCAGAGCGGGTTGCATGGGCCACCTATTTCTTGGACGTTTTAATATTGTGGATAATAGATTTGATGATCAGGGTCATAACGTATGTAAGCCAACCCGCTGAGGCTAAAAGATTAAATAGCAACATTTTAGGTGGCAGCCATGTATCGCCGAATGTTGCTTCTACCATGATATGAAAAAACATTGCTAATAACAGCGGGAGAGCCAGGATATGGATCCACATATCCGTACGCCGCTTGCGAATATGGTAACGACGCAATAAAAAGCGCATAGGGCGATGCGCCCAGCTAAATAAAATTAGTGCGCCAGCAATGAATAGAGCTGCCAAAGTTGGCTCGGTACTCCCGTTATGGACCGAAATGGAGATTGACCAGGCCAAGCCTAGCCACACCAAACCTTCTATGCTGGCAATGATGTCCGCATAGCGTCGCACGTTTTGCATAAACAATTGGACCTTAGAACCTCTAAAAGTGCCGTTATAATACGATACTTGGCACGCGCTGTGGCAACGATGAGCAGATTTCTCTGCCAGCCTTATCGCGTATACTGTATTGGCGTTTTTTTCTTTTACCTGCTTAGGACTTGCCGTGGACGTTATTACCCTGACCCGCCCCGATGATTGGCATCTTCATTTACGCGATGGCGAAGCGTTAAGCGCCGTGGTGGGGCATACCGCCGCCCAGATGGGGCGCGCGATCATTATGCCTAACTTAACCCCACCGGTAACGACCACGGCACAGGCACTTGAATACCGCGAGCGTATTTTGTCCGCACTGCCTGAAGGAAGTGCGTTCGAGCCGTTGATGACGCTCTATTTGACGGATACTACGCCTCCAGAAGAAATTGAGCGCGCAGCACAAAGCGGTGTTATCAAGGCCGTCAAGCTCTATCCTGCAGGCGCCACCACCAATTCGGATTCTGGCGTTACGGATCTGGCCCATTGCGATGAAACCATCGCAATGCTCGCCAAGGTGGGCATGCCGCTGCTAGTACATGGCGAAGTAACCACCGCCGATATCGATATCTTTGATCGGGAAGCGGTATTTATTGAACGGGTAATGAAACCCCTGCTGGAGCGGCATCCGTCGCTTAAGGTGGTTTTTGAACATATCACCACCCAGCAGGCGGCGGAGTTTGTTGCCTCAGCGCCGGATAATGTAGCCGCGACGATTACCGTTCATCATTTGCTGTTTAACCGCAATAAAATGCTGGTCGGAGGAATTCGCCCACACTATTACTGCCTGCCCATTCTTAAGCGTGAACAGCACCGTCAGGCACTATTGAAGGCCGCTACCAGCGGTAGCCCCAAGTTCTTTTTGGGCACCGACAGTGCTCCCCATGCGCAGGGCGATAAAGAGTCCAGCTGTGGCTGTGCTGGCGCTTATACGGCACCTGCGGCCATCGAATTATATGCCAGGGCGTTTGATGAAATGAATGCACTGGATAAGCTCGAAGCGTTTGCCAGCCTCAATGGTCCGCGCTTTTATGGCTTGGCGCCTAACGCCGCTAAGATTACTCTGGAGCGTAAAGCCTGGAATATGCCGGAAAGCTATCCCTATGCTGGAGACAAAAAGATTATTCCGCTACTGGCGGGTGAGTCGCTTGAGTGGTCAATCAAGGCGTAACCTTTCGCTGTATAAAAAACAAACGGAGCCAGTGGGCTCCGTTTGTTTGTGGTAGGGCAGAGTGCTTTATTGATTGGCGCTTGCCAGCCCTAAAAGCATCTCTTCCACCATGCGCGATGAGTGTGCGGCCGCCACGTCCAGGAACTCCTCGAAGGATAGGTGGTTATCGTCGTTACCTGGAATATCGGATAGCGCGCGGATGACTACAAACGGGCATTGGTAGAGATGACAGGTCTGCGCAATGGCGGCGGCTTCCATTTCCACGGCTAGCATAGAAGGAAATTGCGCTCGGGTCGCTGCGACGCGGGCAGGGTCCGCCATAAAGGCATCGCCTGTTGCAATCAGCCCTTCACGAACGTTAACTTCACCAACCGTAGCAATGGCTTGTCGGGCGATATCGCGTAATAGCTTATCTGCCAGGTAAGCCGCTGGCATGCCGGGTACCTGGCCAATTTCATAGCCAAACACTACGGCGTCTACATCGTGGTGGCGTACCTCATCTGAAATAATCACATCGCCAATCTTGAGATCGCTTGCAAAGCCGCCCGCTGAGCCGGTATTGATAATGGCATCCGGCTGATGGCGCTCTAGTAAAATAGCCGTACCTACTGCCGCATTTACCTTGCCAATACCCGATAGCAAAATCACGATTTCCAGCCCGTGGCGTGTACCCGTATGGAATACAAATCCAGCGTGTTCATAGCGTTCGGCGTTGTCGAGCTGTTCGACAAGAACGTTAATTTCCTGCGCCATCGCGCCAATAATACCAATACGCTTCATAGAGTAGACTCCATCGTCCATACGTTAAAAATTAAAGATTCAGCAGTAAAGACCTAGTATTAACGGCCGGATATTAACGATCGAGGATTTAAAACATCGTGAGCCTAGGCTTCAGCGTCGTGACGTTCAGCCGCTTCAAGGGTGTTTTCCAATAATGTGGCAACGGTCATCGGTCCAACACCGCCAGGTACGGGGGTGATAAAGCTTGCCCGCTCGGCCGCTACAGCAAAATCAACATCACCGACCAGGGAGCCATCTTCCTGGCGATTAATGCCAACATCAATCACGATGGCGCCTTCTTTGATCCATTCGCCTTTTACGATGCTGGGCTTACCGACCGCGACGATGACTAGATCCGCTCGGCTGACATGCGCTTTTAAATCACGCGTAAAACGATGGCAGATGGTCGTAGTACAACCTGCCAATATAAGCTCAAGGGCCATGGGGCGACCTACAATATTCGAGGCCCCAACAATCGTGGCATTGAGCCCGCGTACGCTAAGATTGCTTTGCGCGAGCAGAGTCATTATCCCTTTGGGTGTACAAGGGCGTAGGGCCGGTAGCCGCTGGGCAAGCCTGCCCAAGTTGTAGGGATGGAAACCATCAATATCTTTGCCTGGAAGAATACGCTCTAAAATAGGCCCGGCATCCAGATGAGCTGGGAGTGGAAGCTGTACCAGAATGCCATCAATACGTGGATCCGCATTAAGCTGGTCGATAAGGTTTTCCAATGCCTGCTGAGTGGTATCTGCTGGCAATGCGTGCTGGAACGATAGGATTCCAGCCTGCTTGCAGGCTCGATGCTTGGTATTCACATAGACATGAGACGCGGGGTCTTCCCCGACCACAACAACGGCTAGTCCTGGTGCACGAGCGCCAGCAAGCTTGCGTGCTGCTATCTTCTCGGCAACGCGTTGGCGGAC
This sequence comes from Halomonas colorata, assembly GCF_014897985.1. GTDB lineage: Bacteria > Pseudomonadota > Gammaproteobacteria > Pseudomonadales > Halomonadaceae > Vreelandella > Vreelandella colorata. The sequence continues at coordinate 50,230 of NZ_JABUZA010000021.1, read as the reverse complement.
ATGAGCAGCGATGGCTTTTCCATCGATAAGTTGGGCGGTCATTGACAAGGATCCCTGTGGAGGTTGAAACACTTAGCGCTAAAGCAGATTTTGCTTGAGCATTTGCCTAGAGGTAATTTTCGCATGCCAGGGCGGTAAGGCAAAGCATCTACATAATCAATCGCATTAAGTGTTGACTTTAAATCTAGAAATAGTAATATATGCCTCGCTTGAGACGGGCAGCGCGGTAAGCGTCAAGAGTGATAAATCGGGATGTAGCGCAGTCTGGTAGCGCGCCTGCTTTGGGAGCAGGATGTCGGGGGTTCGAATCCCTCCATCCCGACCACACTTAACGTGAAAGGTGGTACATTGCTTTTCCGAGCGTGGTTGTGGTCAAGTGCTCATCGGTATTCAGCTTGTTTCGAATGCTTTACGTGCGCCCATAGCTCAACCGGATAGAGCAACGGCCTTCTAAGCCGTAGGTTGCGGGTTCAAGTCCTGCTGGGCGTGCCATTAATAAAGCGTTTAAATGGTCAAAGCCGGTTAGGTGATCTTGTAAGTAGTGCTATCAATGGTGGATGTAGCTCAGTGGTAGAGCCCCGGATTGTGGCTCCGGTGGTCGTGGGTTCGATCCCCATCATCCACCCCAGTTGATAGAAGCAAGGCCCCCAGTTTTAGGTTGTGGTGGATGTAGCTCAGTGGTAGAGCCCCGGATTGTGGCTCCGGTGGTCGTGGGTTCGATCCCCATCATCCACCCCATTAACCTCTCTCCTTATATATCTTGTGTCGATCTCCTTGTTTTTTTATCTTCTATCCACTTAATTGTGGTTTTTTGCGTTTCTAATTTTTTTCTATACATCATTTTTTTTACTCTGCATACCTGCATTCGACCCTCCCGTATGAGTTTCTGAGACCTGTCTATCTTCTTTTATCCTGCAGTATCAGCGCCTGGTAGTGAACTCATCTGTTATAAAATCTTTAGCAGGTTTAATTGCTGTATTTGATAGTTAAAAGAGATTTTTTGACTATATAAAAGGCTGATGTTTAGTGATATTTTTCAAATGCTTATTAATTCTAGTTTTTGTTTATAGTAAATACGGATTCTACTTCGAGGGGCATAAAATGACGCGACAAACGGTGGTGTTAGGTGCAGGCATGGTAGGTGTCAGTATCGCATGGCATCTGCAGCAGCGCGGACATCAGGTAACGCTGGTAGACCGCCGTCAGCCTGGCCGTGAAACCTCGTTTGGTAACGCAGGTATTATTCAGCGTGAGGCGGTTCGCCCCTACGCATTCCCACGTGACATGAAAACAATCTTAAGCGTGTTGCCTAATCGGCGCGTGGATATCCGTTATCGTGCAGCCGGTATGTTGAATGCTGCCTCTCCGCTATTAAGTTATTGGCATAACTCATCATTCCGGCAGTATAAAAAAATCGTTCCGCAATGGGCTTCTCTAATTCAGCTATGCCTAAAAGCACACGGGCCAATGATTGAAGCGGCAGGTGCTGAGCATTTAGTGCGCCGAGAAGGCTGGCTGGAGATTTACCGTACTCAAGCGCGCTTGGACAAGCGTATTGAAGAGGCTGAAGAGGCGCGTGCGCTTTACGGCGTTCAGTTTGATGTACTTGATCGCACGGGTATAGAGCGTAAAGAGCCTAATCTGGGAAGCGATATTATAGGTGCTATTCACTGGCTAGATCCGTGGACCGTGTCGGATCCTGGCGCATTGGTGGCCGCTTACGCTGACGATGTGACTAAACATGGTGGAGAAATTCTTCAGGCGGATATTCAAAAAATTGAGCAGGTCGGCGAGCGTTGGCGGGTGGTTACCCAGGCGCAAACGCTGGAAGCTGATGAGGTGGTAGTAGCATTGGGGCCTTGGGCTGGCGATTGGATGAAAGGGCTTGGCTATCATTTCCCCACTTTTGTGAAGCGTGGCTACCATATGCACTATGCCACTAAGCCACCCGCCAAATTAAATAACTGGTTGATGGATGCTGAAGTTGGTTATTTGTTAGCGCCAATGAATGCAGGGGTTCGCCTGACCACGGGCGCTGAATTAGACCGTATGGAATCGCCCGCCGATGAACAGCAGTTGGGCGCTGCAGAAAAAGTAGCCCGGAGCATTTTTCCATTGGATGAGCGGCGCGACACGGTTGCCTGGAAGGGCGCACGGCCTTGCCTGCCGGATATGAAGCCTGTCATTGGTCCCGCACCGCGTCACCCTGGGTTATGGCTAGCGTTTGGTCATGGCCATCAAGGTTTTACCCTTGGTCCGGCCACAGGGCAGCTATTGGCTGATATGATGGAAGACAAGCCTACAGAAATTGATATGGCACCATTTCGAGCAGATCGTTTTGGATCTTGATTAGATATAATGAGGCGTAGCGGTAGCGATCGTTTTTTTGTGGCTAACCTGTATCTTTGCTAGTCTAAGACAACGTTTGGTTTTTTAAGGGTAAGGTTTATGGATGTTTCTATAAGCAATACGGTGAGTACAGCGCTTTATATGAACCAAGCGCAAACCGCAGAACAGGCCCAAATGCAGTTGTTTAAACAGGCTTTGGATATGCAAGCTCAGCAAGTCACTGAAATTATGGCTTCCGCTAATATGGGCTCTGAACCTGGCCTGGCTAAAGATGGCAATATTGGCACCATGATCAACACATATGCTTAATTGGATAAGCGCTTATTAAGTGCTTACGATTATTTTGAAACGCCAAACGCCGACTTGTTCGGCGTTTTTTTATAGTTTTTTCTGGATCGTTTTCCAGCCGAGGCAGCTGGGTGAACGCTAAATCTAATCGCTCCCACCCCCATTATTTTTTGCTTGTGAGCAACGAATGATTAAAAACTAAGTCTTACAAAACTTTTACAAAAAGTGATGCGACTGCTACATATGTAGGGTGGGTTTTAAATAATTGTTTGCTATCCAGGCACATGTAGCCAAAAAAGGAATCGCTATGAACAAGGAAACGTTGAAAAAAATTAGTATCTTAGGCGTGGCGTTAGGTTTGACCGCAAGCCCTCTGGTGTTTGCTCAGACTGACACGAGCACTGATACAGGTACTACTACAAGTACTAGCACTGTCCAGGGAGCAGGTCACGAGGGAGTATTGGAAAATCAGCCTCGGGGCGCAGCTGCTCCTACTGGAAATAAAGAAGAGTGGGAAAGTGGCGGTGGCGAAGAAGAAGGCCCGGTCGTTGATATTGAAGATCATGAGCGCAGTCATGCAACCGGCCATGAAGCGATCAATAGTGAGCCGCGTGGTTTAGCCGCTTCTACCGGCAATAAAGAAGAGTGGCAAGAGGGCGGTGGTGAGGACGAAGGCCCGGTTGTTGAAACCGGTAACCAAAACCAGGCTCATAGTCATGCAGCCGGCCAGGAAACAATCAATAGCGAGCCGCGGGGTACAGCCGCTCCTACAGGTAATACTGAAGAGTGGGAAGAAGGCGGTGGTGAGGAAGAAGGCCCCGTTGTCGAGTAATCGATCTATTATGCCCCGCTTAGGCGGGGTATAACTGCACTATTAGTTCCTGCGTTAACACTTCCTTGTGATGAACATGGCACCTGCTCCCTCCTAACGGTACAATCTCGCCCAATTATGCAAACCTCAGTTTGAGTTGCTTAAGGCTTCCTTACGAAGCGTAAGTACGCAGCTGAGTACAAATTTCTATAGAGGCAAGATGAAAGATACCCAGTTAGCCTACGAGGCGGGGCTTAGACGCACCTTTGCAATCATTTCGCACCCGGATGCGGGTAAGACGACGATTACCGAAAAAATGCTGCTATTTGGTAATGCCATCCAGCTGGCCGGCTCGGTAAAGAGTAAACGTAACGACCGCCACGCGACTTCTGACTGGATGAAGATGGAGCAGGAGCGGGGGATCTCGGTAACGACCTCCGTTATGCAGTTCCCCTACGGCGGGCGTATCGTTAACTTGCTTGATACCCCAGGACACGAAGACTTCTCTGAAGATACCTATCGTACTTTAACGGCCGTTGACTCCGCCTTGATGGTGATTGACGGCGCCAAGGGCGTAGAGGATCGAACCGTTAAGTTGATGGAAGTATGTCGTCTTCGTACCACGCCTATCCTCACTTTTATCAATAAAATGGACCGTGATATTCGTGATCCTATCGAAGTCATGGATGAGGTCGAGACTGTTCTTAATATTCAATGTGCACCGATGACATGGCCGGTGGGCATGGGGCGCCATTTTAAAGGCGTATATCACCTGTATAACGATGTGATTCACCTCTATACGCAAGGCCAGGGTAGCCGCATTCCCGAAGATAAGCGGATTGAAGGACTGGATAGCCCAGAAGTCGATGCTGTACTCGGTGAAGAGCAGGCAGAAGAGCTGCGTATGGAGGTAGAGCTGGTGCGCGGTGCTTCGCATGAATTTGACCTTGAAGCCTACCGTCGGGGCGAACTCACACCGGTTTACTTCGGTACCGCCATGGGTAACTTTGGCGTACGTGAAATGTTGGACGGCTTTGTAGAGTATGCACCTGCTCCCCAGCCGCATGACACCGACGTACGTGAAGTAACTGCGCAGGACGAACGCTTTACCGGGTTTGTATTTAAAATACAGGCCAACATGGACCCTAATCACCGTGATCGCATCGCCTTTTTGCGTGTGTGCTCCGGCAAGTACGAGAAAAACATGAAGATGCGCCACGTGCGGATCGGCAAGGACGTCAAGATTGCCGATGCGCTGACGTTTATGGCATCTGACCGCTCGCATGTTGAGGAAGCCTGGCCCGGCGATATCATTGGTTTGCATAACCATGGCACGATTCAGATCGGCGATACCTTTACGGTCGGTGAGGATATGCGCTTTACCGGTATTCCTCACTTTGCCCCCGAGCTCTTCAAGCGTGTACGCCTAAAAGATCCTTTGAAGATGAAGGCTCTTCAGAAAGGTCTGCAGCAGCTCTCGGAAGAGGGCGCCACGCAGGTGTTCATGCCCATGGACAACAATGACCTGATTCTTGGCGCAGTGGGTACACTGCAGTTTGATGTGGTTGCCCACCGGCTGAAGGAAGAGTACAAGGTCGACTGTTTGTACGAAGGGGTTAATGTGCAAACGGCGCGGTGGATATACTGCGAAGATGCCAAAATGCTGGAAGAGTTTAAGCGTAAGGCCAGCGCCAACCTTGCCATTGATGGCGGTGGCTACTTAACCTACATTGCACCTACGCGGGTTAATTTACAGATGACCCAAGAGCGCTGGCCGGATATTCGTTTCCAGCCTACTCGCGAGCATTAATTCCGCGGCTCTCAATGAAATCTGATATCGGTGAGCCCAGGGAAGGGCTTGCGCACGCTTATCTGCAACTCGCTCTCCATCTCTACACGCTCTCCATCTCTACAAAAGAAGGAGTCGCCGACAATGCTTATTGATGCCCACTGCCATATGGATTTCAGCGTCTTTGATCAAGATCGTGACGCGGTTTTTGCGGCTGCCCATGCTTCTGGGGTCGAGCACTTTGTGGTTCCCGGGACCACGCGGCAATGCTGGTCGCAGGTGTTGGCCCTTGGCACGCGCAGCGATGTCAGCGTATGCCTGGGCTTACATCCCTATTGTATGGACCAGCATCGACGAGAAGACGATATTCATGCGTTGGAGCGAATGCTAAGTGCGAACCCGTGGGTATCGGCGATCGGAGAATGCGGTATTGATGCGCGTTTTAAAGATACCTGGGATAAACAGTGGGATCTGTTTGATGATCAGCTGCATCTGGCCAAGCAGCATAAGCTTCCCGTAGTCGTTCACTGCGTACAGGCGAATGATAAGGTTAGCAAGCGTCTGCGCCAGCTGGCGCTTCCCCAGGCAGGGCTCATCCACGCCTTTTCGGGTTCTATTGAGCAGGCCCGCAAGTTTTTAGACCTGGGGTTTGTGTTAGGCCTGGGCGGTGCGGTTACCTATGAGCGCGCCCAGCGGTTACAGCGAATGGTTGCTGCGCTGCCCGACGATGGTTTTGTGTTAGAAACAGATAGCCCCGATATGCCGTTAAGCGGCCACCAGGGCGCGCGTAATGAACCCAAGCGCGTGGCTCAGGTGTGTCGCATTGTGGCAGATCTGCGTGGTCAGACTGAGCAGCAAATAGCGGCATGCAGTACTGCGAATGCCGCTCGCTTGTTTAAACTCGCCATCGACTGATATTGGTTCAGCTCTTGATTGCCGCCGCTTGCTGTTCAGGGTCAAGCCGTTCAAGAGGGTAAGGTAACGGCAGCAGGGTAACTGTACTACCTTCCCAATAAAGCGACATCGCTTCTTCCACTGCTTTGGTACTCATGACGGCGAGTAATTCCACGCTGTCATTATCTTTTCTAACGCTTGTCACAACTTCGCCCAAGGCTTTATCTACTTCGTTGGTAATGCTGGCGCCGACGTCCGGCAATGTATTTGCCTTGAGCTCAGCGTGAACCAAGCGCTTTTTAACTTGTCCACGAAAGTGCGCTCGGGCAACTACTTCTTGACCGGTATAACAGCCTTTCTTAAAACTCACCCCGCCTAGTGCCTCCCAGTTAAGCATCTGGGGTAAAAAGTGATCCTGTTGAGCTTCTGTCAGCCAGGCGATGCCGCTGCGGATATCTTCAAGTTGCCAAGCCGCCTTTTGCGGTTCATCGTCGACCACGCTTAGAGAAGACGCATCTGATACACAAAATAGCCAGCGGGGCATTTCCCCAGGCACACGGATAACGCTTGTAAGGTTGCTTACACTCTGAGCGAAGGGTTTCTCGGGAAGCGTTACATTCAGAGAAGTTGCTAACGAGCTTGCATTGTCGCTGGCGCCAATAAATGTAACCTCAGTGTCATGTACCAGTTCGGCGCGGTAGAACGCGGCGAACTTGTTTAAATGGGCCGCCAGCGAGGCGACCAGCGACGTGCTGAGTATCAATCTGAAGTGCTCGGCATTGAGGCGAAGAAGCTGCCCATTAGCCAGCATTCTGCCTTTAGGTGTGCAAAAGCAGGTAAGTGGCGCAAACTCGCCATCGGCTAAACTCACCTGAGCGCTTGTTTGGCCCTGTAGGAATTTTTCAGCATCTGCCCCTTTTACATCCAGTGCTGCCAGGTGGCTCAGGCGCACGTTGTCGGTGATCGTAGTGGAGGGGATAACCGTTGCCATATAAACTCCTGGTTTGAAGGTAGCTGATAGTTAAAAGGGTGGTAAGGACGCTAAGCCTCTCAATCTGTGGGCAAAAGACGCTAATTGCAAGGTGTCATTAGCGTGCTAGACTCTTTCTTCTGTATCAGTTTTGCATAGGAATAAATGAGGAAGATAACGTCATGGCACAGCAATCACTAACATTTCAAGGCGTAAAAGATGCCGAACAGGTCAACAAGATTACCACGGCGTTGATGATGCTGGATGGTGTCGATAGTGCAGAAGTCGGTCGCCATGGGGCAGACGTGGATGGCCGCGTTAAACGTGAGGCGCTAATCAACGCCGTCGAGAAGTTGAAACTAGGAGTGAAAGTATCCTGATGCATCCGCCTATTACGGTAATCAGTCAGCGTAACCACGCGTTTCGGCAACGAGTTGAAGTCGATAGCCTGGAAGCCTTATATGCCGATGTTCCCGAAGTGGTCGGTGGTGAAGGCAGCGCGCCAGACCCGCACGACTATTTTGATATCGCCCTGGGCACCTGTAAGGCGATTACGGTGCAAATGTATGCCAAGCGTAAGCAGTGGCCGCTTACAGCGATTACCGTAACGGTTCAGCGGGATGATAGCCAGGAAGCCAAAGGCACGTACAAATTGAATGTGGTGCTAACGCTGCATGGTATTACTGACCCGGAGCAGCGGGCCAGGCTCGAGGATATCAGCCATCGCTGTCCTATTCAGCGGCTGATGACTCAGTCAACAATCGATATCACCACGCAAACGGTTTAATTTCCCAGTTAGGAGCGACGATGAGCAAAGAGTTTCGGTTGCAGTCGAAATTTAAGCCTGCCGGTGATCAGCCAAACGCCATTAAAGAGTTGGTCGGCGGCCTGGAGTCAGGTCTTGCCCATCAAACGCTACTGGGGGTAACCGGGTCGGGCAAAACGTTCACTATGGCGAACATAGTGCAACAACTTCAGCGCCCGACTATCGTGATGGCGCCCAATAAAACGCTAGCGGCGCAGCTTTATGGGGAGTTCAAGGCCTTCTTTCCCGATAACGCCGTTGAGTATTTCGTATCTTATTACGATTACTATCAGCCTGAGGCCTATGTGCCGTCATCCGATACGTTTATCGAAAAAGATGCCTCTATCAATGATCACATTGAGCAGATGCGCCTTTCGGCCACTAAAGCGCTGCTTGAGCGTCGTGACGCGCTCATTGTGGTATCCGTTTCGGCAATTTACGGGTTGGGTGATCCCGACCAGTATTTAAAGATGCGACTGCACTTTACCCGGGGCGAGTTAATCGATCAGCGAGCCTTTCTGCGCCGCTTGGCGGAGCTTCAATATACCCGCAACGATATGGATTTTCGGCGCGGTACCTACCGTGTACGTGGCGATGTAATTGATATCTTTCCGGCCGATTCTGATGAAGAAGCGGTGCGTGTTGAGCTGTTTGATAACGAGATCGACACTATTCGCCTGTTCGATCCGTTAACCGGGGATATACGGGGTCAGGTGCCGCGTATGACGATTTATCCTAAATCGCACTATGTTACCCCCCGCGAGACCATTATGGGGGCAATCGACTCGATCAAGGCTGAATTGAAAGAGCGCCTTGACTGGATGCGCAAGCACGAGCGTCTGGTAGAAGCGCAGCGCCTCGAGCAGCGTACGCTCTACGATATCGAAATGATGCTTGAACTGGGTTACTGTAACGGGATCGAGAACTACTCGCGCTATTTATCAGGCCGGGCGCCAGGTGAGCCGCCGCCCACGTTTTTTGACTACCTGCCTGACGATGCGCTGCTGTTTATTGATGAGTCTCACGTCAGCGTGCCGCAAGTAGGCGGTATGTATAAAGGCGACCGTTCGCGTAAAGAGACGCTGGTGGAGTACGGTTTTCGGTTGCCCTCGGCGCTGGATAACCGACCCATGAAGTTTGAAGAGTGGGAGTCGATTGTACCTCAGGCAATCTTTGTCTCGGCGACACCGGGTAAATATGAGGCTGAACATGCAAGCCAGGTTGTCGAGCAGGTAGTACGCCCGACGGGGCTTCTGGACCCTGAAATCGAAGTACGCCCCGCCAGCACCCAGGTGGATGATCTACTCTCCGAGATTGGGTTGCGTACCGCAGTAGGCGAGCGCGTACTGGTGACCACGCTGACCAAGCGCATGGCCGAGGATTTAACCGAATATTTTGACGAGCATGGTGTGCGTGTCCGTTATTTGCACTCCGATATCGATACGGTTGAGCGGGTGGAAATCATTCGTGATCTCCGCTTAGGCAAATTCGATGTACTGGTGGGGATTAACCTGCTTCGTGAGGGGCTTGATATCCCCGAGGTGTCGCTGGTTGCCATTCTTGATGCGGATAAAGAAGGCTTTTTGCGTGCTGAACGCTCACTGATTCAGACTATCGGTCGGGCTGCGCGTAATGCTCACGGCAAGGCTATTTTATACGGGGATCGTATTACCGATTCAATGCGTAAAGCCATTGATGTGACCGAGAGTCGTCGGGCTAAACAGAAAGCGCATAATGAAAAGCACGGTATTACGCCAACAACCGTTACCCGCTCCGTAGCGGATATACTTGAAGCTGCGCAAACGCCAGGTAAAAAGAACAGCCGTAAGCGTGGCGCTGAGCGCAAGGTGGCCGAGGGCGAAGGCCAGTATGATATCGCCAATATGGGCCCGCATGATTTGCTAGCCGCTATCAGCAAGCTGGAGGATGCCATGTTCGAAGCTGCCCAGAACCTGGAGTTCGAAGAGGCGGCGCGCCTGCGCGACCAGGTGCATCAAATGAAAGAAAAACAGCTGGCTCTAGGGTAGGTTATGCCGGAAGGACCGGAAATACGTCGGGCAGCCGACCGGATTGAAAAGCAGATTGGCGGCCGGATGATTGATGATGCCTGGTTTGCCTTTCCCGAACTTGCCAAGCGGGTTGATTTGTTGAGAGGTACTCAAGTGACTGCCGTGGATACACGGGGCAAAGCCATGCTGATCCGCTTTGCTAATCAGCAGGTGCTGTATTCCCATAATCAGCTGTACGGAGTATGGAAACTTCATCGCGTCGATGAGCCACCTACCACCAAGCGTTCTTTAAGAGCACGCCTGGAAACCGAGGGCAGGGTGGCCAGCCTGTATAGTGCATCGGATATTTCCCTATGGCAGGAAAGCGAGCTGGAAACACATCCTTTCCTGGCACGTTTAGGGCCTGACCTGTTAAGCCAGCAGGTAACGCCCGAACATGTGCTGGCGCGTTTAACCATGAAGCAATTCTACAAGCGTGGCCTAGGGTCGCTGCTGTTAGATCAAGGTCTCGTGGCTGGGTTGGGTAACTATCTGCGCTCGGAAATTTTGTTTTTCGCGCAACTTCACCCCAAACACCGGCCAGCCGATTTAACCAGCGCCCAGCAAATGCAGCTGGCAGAGTTGATCGTGGATATTACTCGCCAGGCTTACCAGCTAGCCGGAGTGACTAATACTCAGGCGTGGATTGAGCAGGCCGTTGCTTCAGGTGAGTCGCGCCGCCAGTGGCGGTTTGCGGTATTTGATCGTGCTGGGCTCTCTTGCCATCGCTGTGTCGATGTTATTGAACGTACGATGGTCGGTTCTCGGCGCTTGTATCGTTGCCCCAGCTGCCAGCCATACGTTAAATAAATAATTATACCGTTATCTTGTAGGGCTGCTTACATCTCACCAAAACATATATTGCAGCTGTCATTACGCACGGTAGAGGCTGCCGCTTGCGGGTCAATACGGTATACTCCTTGCACGCTTAAGCGGCTATTCCCATGCATGTTAAAAAAAGCCGTAGAAAAGACGAAAACCAAGGAGCTGTTACTCCATGACCGTGATTCGCCAGGACGACGTTATTCAAAGCGTTGCCGATGCTCTTCAGTATATCTCTTACTATCATCCTAAAGATTTCATTGACGCGATGGATGCGGCTTATAAACGGGAACAAAACCCGGCCGCAAAAGATGCTATCGCGCAGATTTTGATTAATTCGAGAATGTGCGCCACCGGCCATCGGCCTATCTGCCAGGACACGGGAATCGTGACTGTGTTCGTTCATGTGGGTATGAACGTTACCTGGGACGCGGATATGAGCCTGGACGACATGGTCAATGAAGGCGTTCGCCGGGCTTACCTATTGCCGGATAACGTGCTGCGCGCGTCTGTACTGGCGGATCCTGACGGCAAGCGTCAGAACACTAAAGATAATACGCCCGCTATTATCCACCACACGCTGGTGCCTGGTGATAAGGTTGATATTCACGTCGCGGCAAAAGGCGGTGGCAGTGAGGCGAAGTCCAAATTCGCCATGCTGAATCCCTCCGATAGCGTCGTTGACTGGGTCATGGAGCAGCTTCCCAAAATGGGCGCAGGCTGGTGCCCGCCGGGTATGTTGGGTATTGGTATTGGCGGCACGGCTGAGAAAGCCATGCTACTCGCCAAAGAGGCGCTGCTGGATCCTATCGATATCCTGGATCTACAGGCACGTGGTCCGAGCAATCGGGCAGAAGAGCTGCGTCTTGAGCTGTTTGATAAGGTCAACAAAAGCGGCATTGGTGCACAGGGCTTGGGCGGGCTTACCACGGTATTGGATATCAAGGTAAAAGATTATCCCACCCACGCCGCGAATAAACCGGTCGCGATCATTCCCAACTGTGCCGCCACTCGCCATGCGCATTTTACGCTTGACGGTTCAGGCCCGGCAGCATTAACGCCACCTAAATTGGAAGATTGGCCGGAAATCACCCGTGAAGCGGGGGCTAACGTCAAGCGCGTGAATCTGGATACCGTCACGCCTGAAGAGGTTAAAACCTGGCAGCCGGGCGACACGCTTCTGCTTAACGGCAAGCTGCTGACAGGACGTGATGCTGCCCATAAGCGCATGGTCGATATGATCGCTAAAGGTGAGCCGCTGCCCGTCGATATGAAAGGTCGGTTTATTTACTACGTTGGCCCGGTTGATCCGATTGGTGACGAAGTTGTGGGTCCTGCTGGCCCGACCACGGCAACCCGGATGGATAAGTTCACCCGTACCATGCTCGAAGAGACAGGGCTTTTAGGCATGGTAGGTAAGGCTGAACGTGGCCTGGAAGCGATCAACGCTATTCGTGATAACGAAGCGGTTTATCTAATGGCAGTAGGTGGTTCGGCGTACTTAGTGGCCCAAGCTATCAAGAAATCCCGCGTGGTGGGATTTGAAGATTTAGGCATGGAAGCTATCTACGAGTTTGAAGTCGAAGATATGCCCGTAACGGTTGCTGTAGACAGCCTGGGTACCTCCGTTCATCAGACCGGGCCTGCCAAGTGGAAGGAGATTATTGCTCAAACCGCATAACGCAGTCTGTGCTGTGATTGGTTATTAATTCACAGGAGCCCCGTTCATACGGGGCTTTTGTACATAAACCTCAAATAACCAAAACGCGTTTGATAGATATACCGTTACGTTTAGGGAGTAGTGGGTATGGCCTCTTGGCTGCTAGGGACAGGCATTATGCTGATACACCTGTTAGGGATTGTATCGGCCGTGATGGCGTTAATGTCGAGTCGGACATCGCAAGGCGCTGTAGCCTGGATTATCTCTCTGCTTACCTTTCCCTATGTAGCGCTGCCGGCGTACTGGTTTTTTGGGCGTCCGCGTTTTTATGGCTATGTCATGGCCCGTGGCGAACGCGATACCGTTCTTAGGCGTGTATTGGCCCGCTATCAAGAAAGCGCGTTACCTTTTTTAGCGCCGCCTACCAACTCGGATACTCAAGCCGTTGAGCAGTTAGCAATGATGCCGCTAACACGGGGCAATAACGCCACATTGCTGATTGATGGTGATGCTACCTTTGACAGCCTGTTTGAAGGGATCGACAGGGCAGAGCACTACTTATTGCTGCAGTTTTTTATTGTCCGCGACGATGCGCTGGGACGTCGCCTGCAGAAGCATCTTGTTGACGCTGCTCGCCGCGGTGTGCGGGTGTATTTTCTTTACGATGAAATCGGTAGCCGTAAGCTGAGCGAAGGTTACCTTAAGGATTTATCCGTTGAGGGAGTAGAGGTCAGCGCTTTTCGTTCATCCAGAGGCTTTAAGCATCGCTTTCAGCTAAATTTCCGCAATCACCGTAAGGTTGCCGTTGTAGACGGTAAGCGTGGATGGTTAGGTGGGTTCAATGTCGGCATAGAGTACCTTGGCCAGCATCCACGCCATGGGCCATGGCGCGATACACATTTAATGCTGGAAGGGCCCAGTGTATTAGGCTTGCAGGAAGCTTTCTGGGAAGATTGGCACTGGGCAACAGGCGAGGTAGCCAGTTTAAACTGGCAGGCGGAAAGCCACCCTGATCATGATCAGCACGTAGTTATTGTTCCTTCAGGGCCTGCAGACAGGCAAGACACAGCAAGCCTGTTAATTCAGCAGTTAATTCATAGCGCCACGCATCGGCTGTGGGTTACCAGCCCCTATTTTGTCCCTGACCAGGGCGTACAGGATGCGCTACGCCTTGCGGCCATGCGCGGTATAGATGTACGCGTTATGATTCCCGAGCGCCCAGACCATCTACTTGTGTTTCTCTCAGCCTTTGCATTTTTACCGGATATGTTAAAAGCAGGCGTTAAAATATACCGTTATCTTCCAGGTTTTTTACACCAAAAAGTAATTCTTATCGACAATGATGCAGCAACCGTGGGTACAGTAAACTTAGATAACCGCTCGTTTCGGTTAAATTTCGAAATTACTGCTTTTATTCCTAACCCGGAATTTGCTGAGAAAGTACACACCATGCTGGAGCAGGATTTAGCCCAGTGCCGGCGTGTCACAATAGATGAAGTACAGCAGCGTCCGTTATGGAAAAAAGTGGTTTCAAGAGCGGCTTATCTAATGTCACCCGTTCAGTAGTTGGCGCTGTAAATGGTCAAATTACAAAATGTTTGATGGGCAAAGGAGTGTTGGGTGAATCTTGAAACAAAATGGTTAGAAGATTTTGTCGCGCTGGCCAATACACGCAGTTTTTCTGCTTCTGCACGTCAGCGGCATGTCACTCAACCTGCCTTTAGCCGACGTATTCGTGCGTTGGAACAGGCTATTGGCGTTACTCTTGTTGATCGTTCTACTACGCCGGTAGGACTCACGTCTGAAGGGCAGTTATTCCTAGTTACCGCACGTAATCTAGTTGAGCAACTTAATGAGTCTCTGAGCCATCTGCGGGGGTTATCCATCGCCAATGAGGCGCTTGATATCGTAGCGGCCCATTCATTGGCACTCAGCTTTTTTCCTCCCTGGATCTCGCGTCTTCAAAAAGGCCTGGGCGAGCTTCCCACCCGCTTGGTCGCCATGAACGTCGGGGAGGCTATTCATGTGCTGCGTGAAGGCAACTGCGACCTGATGCTGGCGTATTACGACCCCTTTGCCACCATGCAGCTGGATGCGGAAGTTTTTCCGTCATTTTCGATAGGCAAGGTCAATATGCTGCCTGTTTCACTGCCGGATGAAACGGGCAAGCCCTGCTTTTCGCTACACAGTGATGCGTCCATTCCCTATCTGGCTTATACCCAAGGGGCTTTTTTGGGGCGAAGTGTGCGCATGTTGCTGAAAAATGATCCGCTGCGTATGAGATTGCGCACAGTTTATGAAACAGCCATGGCAGAAGGGCTAAAGGGCATGGTACTTCAAGGCATTGGCGCTGCCTGGATTCCTGATTTCTGTATACGTGAAGAGCTCAAGAGCGGCCGTTTAGTAAGAGCGGGCGATGAAAGCTGGGATATTCCGCTTGAGATCCGACTTTATCGCTGCTCACTTGTTCACAAGCCCGGCGTCGAAAAGCTCTGGCGACAGATGATGAAGCTACCGCGTGATTTTCTACAGGCGTAATGGCTAGGGCCTGAATTAGGGCCGAGCGCTAAAATCCGCAGGCAGGCCAAGAAAATTCTGAATAATAAAGAAGTGATCTTCAAACAGGCTATCCGGTTCTAAATCCGCCAAGGCGACCCAGCGCGCATGGTCGCCGCCTTTAACAGGTTTTAAGCGGGGCAGCTGTTGGTCTGGGCGTAGCGCAAAGTAAAAGGCTTCAGCCAGCGTGCGGCCACGCCAGCTGCGGTGTGGCTCGTCAAACAGACGCTGCCCGCGCAGCGAACCTTTCAGCACGGGCTCGGGGACTTTAAGGCGCAGCCGTTCCCTAAGTTCACGCATACAGGCATCCAGCAACCGCTCATGGGGATTGATAAACCCTCCAGGTAAGGCGAGAAGACCTTTGCCGGGTGCCGCTGTGCGGCGCACTAAAAGCACATGGCCTGATTGCACCACAACGGCATTAACAGTGACGAAAATAGGCGGATAGGGGGCTTGCGCCCAGGCTTGGCGATACTGATCGAGCAATTGCTGCTCTTCTAGTAGCTGATAGTAAGCCTCTCCCTGGCAAAACTCACTGACGCTATTCACTACTCCAGGCGGCAGGTCGTGGTAAGCCCCCGTGGTTAGGTAATCGCCAGTGGAGCCGGGCGATCGGAACAGCCGTTCACGGATTTGGCTTGCGGAAATGCCTTCAACCAGCGGTACACTCACCGATTCCCACTGGGGAAAGAGCGAAAGGTAATAGCTTGATTGACCGCGGCTTGCCCCAATCAAGCCGATTCGCGGCAGCCGTGCATTGGCCGGAGCCGCTAGGTCACGTACTTTTCTCTGAACATCCCTTACCCATACATCGTCGTTATACAGCGCATCAAGCAAGGGGCTTATTTCCAAGCGCTGATTATCGGCGTCATCAAATCCTGAACGGATCATTGTTTGACGCTCATCAAAGCTCCATGGATTACGCAGCGAACGCGCCTGCCAAGCAGAGCCAACCAGTACAATAACCTGACGTGCCTGCTTTAATGCTTCGCGAATAATCGCTAAATGGCCCAGATGGGGAGGCTGAAAACGACCAATAAATACCAAACAATCGAAGGCGTAAGCAGGCTTAAAGCTTGTTGCGGCAGGGGCCATGTTGCTTCCTTGAACGTTTGGTTGATAAGAAGACCATTATGGAGGGCAAGATTATAGCGTGCAATGTGATCAATACTGCGCACTGCGCCAGCATTCGCTATGCTGATAAACTATTACGCATAAAGTAACTATTAAATTGCTCAAGGGAATGAATATGATTAAAAGCACCCTCATCTTTTGGTGGAAGGTAGTACAGGATGCTGTAGCCCTATGGCTTGAGCGTAATGCGTTTAGCTACGCAGGTTCATTGGCTTTTTATACACTTTTTTCTTTGGCCCCTACGATTATTATTGCCGTGACGGTCATCGGCATAGTGTTGGGTGAAGATGCTGCTCAAGGGCAAATTGTCGCCCAGTTGCAAGGCTCTTTAGGAACGGATGTAGCGTCAGCAATTGAGGGTGCCGTAGCCCAGTCGCGGATTGAAGAATCGGGTTTACTGCCAACGCTATTGGGGTTTGGTGCGCTTTTAGTCGGTGCTACCACGGTGTTTGCACAAATGCAGTTTTCGCTAAACACTATCTGGGGGGTGACGGCGAAACCTACCAGCAATAGCATGTTTATATTCGTCAAAACCAGGCTTCTATCGCTCACTGTGGTTCTTTCAATCGGTTTTATTTTGCTGGTTTCGTTGGTTCTAGGCGTTGTGGTACGCGGTATGCTGCAAGCCGCAAACGATATTTTTCCACTAGCCGGTTATCTGACCACTATTGTGGAATCACTGATCTCTTTAGCGGTAGTGACGTTACTCTTTGCGACCATTTTCAAAGTGTTACCTGATGTGGTCTTGGGATGGCAGGATGTATTTATTGGCGCCGTGGTTACTGCCGTTTTATTTACCATTGGCCGCACGCTAATCGCGATTTATCTAGCGTATACCGCGACGGCGTCGACCTATGGAGCCGCCGGCTCAGTCGTAATGGTATTGCTATGGGTTTATTACTCGTCGCTTATTTTATTATTCGGTGCTGCGTTTACGCGTTCTCTTTTACTGCGTCGGGGCAGAAAGCTGATTCCGCGCAATAGTGCGGTGCTGGTTAAGCACGAGCTGCTGGGTGTTGAGCCGCTAGAGCCTAAAGACCACGTTCACAAAGACCATGTTCACAAAGACCATGTCCACAAAGACCATGTCCACAAAGACCACGTACAAGATACCGGTGAACGGTGATGAAAGCCTGTTGCCTGCGCGCGTTTGTTTCAGGAAAAGTACAAGGTGTTGGCTATCGCTACGCCACCCAGGAACAGGCGTTGCAGTCCAAGATAACCGGCCATGCCAAAAACCTGGCCGACGGTCGGGTTGAGGTGCTCATGTGTGGCGATAGCGAAAAGGTTAAAGCGCTTAGTGAGTGGCTTTGGAAGGGGCCCGCGCAAGCGCGGGTAACCCATATTGAATGCGAGGCAGTGGACGCTAGTTCAGTGCCTGAGCACTTCTCAATGCATTAATTAACCATTTCACGATTACTCGCCACGCTTCCAATGAGTAATGTTCACCGCCGTAAGCGCGATAATATTTTGTCGCGCTTCCGGCGTTATCCATGCGTTATGCGGCGTCACAATCAGGTTAAGAGGCTCTTCTAGCGCGTCCAGTAGTGGATGCCCCTCTTTTGGCGGCTCTGCGGGCAGCACATCCACGGCTAATCCTCCAATGCTGCCTTGGCGTAACGCTTCAAGGGCGGCCACTTCATCGATAATACCGCCACGAGCGCAGTTAACCAGTAACAGTGACGGCTTCGCGGCTGCTAAGCGCTTTTGATCAATCAGGTGCTGCGTATCGGCATTTAGTGGGCAGTGTAGGCTGATAATATCCGCCTCGGGCAGTAAATCATCCAGTGAAGGGCGGGAATCATTTGCCTCATTGCCAGGGCGTGCTGCAAAGCTTACCTGCATGCCAAACGCTTCTGCCAACCGTGCGACTTCCGTACCCAGTTCGCCCTGGCCAATCATCACCAGGCGTTTGCCTGCCAGCTGCAGAGTGGGGTGGTCCTGAAGGCAGAAAAAGTCGCTGCGCTGCCAGCCGCCATTTGCTACCTCCTGCTGATATTTTGGAAGCCGGTTAGCCAGGGCCAGCATTAACATTAGCGTATGCTGGGACACACTGGCCGTGCCATATGCCGTTACATTCTTAACGCTGATATTTTGTGCTTTAGCCGCGTCAAGGTCGATATTGTTAAGCCCAGTGGCCATCACACAAATCAAGCGCAGTGACGGCAGCTGTTTTAAGGTTTCAGCATCTAGCACTACCTTATTTACCAGCGCGATTTCAGCATTGGCCAGGCGCTCTTTTGCCTGCTGAGTGGTGCTTTGATCAAATACTTCAAGATGCGTAACCGCGCCACGGATAGCGCTTAAATCGATCTGGGGTCCAAGACTTTGCGCATCTAACATTACTGCGTTAGGCATTTTATTCTCTCCAGTGAGTGTCGAGGGCTAGTTAACCTTGCTCGGCAGGGGGCACAAAAGGGTATAATATTGTCGCTTTATCAACCGCAGCCTTGGATTTTATCTCGGCAGGCCAAATATTCGCAGCTGGCTGTGTTTATATTCGCCAATATCCTGTCGTCGTTGAGCTTTTCAGGAGTCATCAACATGCCTATCTATGAATATGAGTGCAAGGCCTGCGGCCATCGCATGGAAAAATTACAGAAAATCAGCGCGGACCCGTTAAAAGAGTGTCCTGCGTGCAATCGTAATGACCTTGAGCGGCTCGTATCCGCAGCAGGTTTCCGCCTGGCGGGCGGTGGTTGGTATGAAACCGATTTTAAAACGGGAAGTAAAAAGAACTTAGTCGCCGATGCCAAAGGCACGGCGGGTAAAGACAGCGCTAAAAGCGACACTACTTCCAAGTCTACAGGCACTGCGGCCTAACTGCGGTTGCCTGGGCCAGCCTGGCCCGCGACACTTTATTTGCCACGAAACAGAACAGGATTTGACATGCGCAGCCATTATTGCGGCCAGCTAAACGAGACATTGGTAGATCAAACGGTCACCGTTTGCGGATGGGTACATCGTCGTCGCGACCACGGTGGGGTTATTTTCCTCGATATGCGTGACCGCGATGGTATCGCTCAGTTTGTGGTAGACCCGGATACTGCCGAAGCGTTTGCAACTGCCGATCGTGCCCGCGGCGAATATGTGCTGCGTATTACGGGTCGTGTCAGACTGCGCCCGGAAGGCACCCAGAACCCCAACATGCCTACCGGCATGATTGAGGTGCTGGCCAAAGATGTTGAAGTACTGAACACCGCTGCCACGCCTCCGTTCCAGCTTGACGAGCATGGCAAGGTAGGTGAAGAAGTTCGCCTAAAGCATCGCTATATCGATCTGCGTCGCCCAGACATGATCGAGAAACTGCGTCTGCGTTCGCGTATTTCGCATAACGTTCGTGCGTTCCTGGAAAACCAGGGCTTTTTGGATATCGAAACGCCAATCCTTACGCGCGCAACGCCCGAAGGCGCCCGTGACTACCTGGTACCTAGCCGTACCCATGCGGGCAGCTTCTTTGCACTGCCTCAGTCACCGCAGCTTTTCAAGCAGCTATTAATGGTGGCGGGTTTTGACCGTTACTATCAAATTGCCAAGTGCTTCCGTGACGAAGACCTGCGCGCCGACCGTCAGCCTGAATTCACTCAGATTGATATCGAAGCGTCGTTTGTCGAAGAAGATGACATCATGGGCATTACCGAAGCCATGATTCGTCAGCTCTTCCAGGAAGTGCTGAGCGTTGAGCTTCCCGAATTTCCGCGCATGACCTGGCAAGAAGCCATGGACCGCTTTGGTTCAGACAAGCCGGATCTACGTATCCCCCTTGAGCTAACCGACGTTGACGATCTGATGAAACAGGTCGACTTCAAGGTATTCTCAGGCCCCGCCAGTGCTGAAGATGGCCGAGTGGCCGCGCTTAAAGTACCGGGCGGCGCCAAGCTTTCGCGTAAGGAAATCGACGAATATACCAAGTTCGTGGGTATCTACGGCGCGAAAGGGCTTGCCTGGATCAAGGTCAACGAGCGTGCTAAAGGGCTTGAAGGGCTTCAGTCGCCTATCGTCAAGTTCATGGAAAATATCGTTGAGGAGCTGCTTGACCGTCTTGGCGCAGAAGATGGCGATATCATCTTCTTCGGTGCCGACAAAACGCGCATCGTCAACGAAGCCATTGGCGCGCTGCGCGTCAAATTGGGTGCGGACCTGGATCTCTACACCCAGGCTTGGGCACCGCTTTGGGTGGTCGACTTCCCGATGTTCGAAGCCGATGATAACGGTCGTTTAAGCCCGTTACACCATCCGTTCACTGCGCCTTCCTGCTCGCCGGAAGAGCTCAAGGCCGACCCGGCTAAAGCGCTATCGCGGGCTTACGATATGGTGTTGAACGGTACCGAGCTTGGCGGTGGTTCTATTCGTATCCATAATCAAACCATGCAGAGCACCGTGTTTGAAATTCTGGGCATCGGTGAAGAGGAAGCACAAGAGAAGTTTGGCTTCCTGCTGGACGCGCTTCAGTACGGCGCGCCGCCCCATGGCGGTCTGGCATTCGGTTTGGATCGCCTGGTCATGCTGATGGTTGGTGCCAAGACTATCCGTGAAGTTATCGCTTTCCCGAAAACGCAAAGCGCGGCCTGCTTGATGACCGACGCGCCGGGTGAGGTTAGCCCTGATCAGCTAAAAGATCTCAATATCCGCTTACGTCAAAAAGCCAAGCCTGAAGCGGCTGGCGAGTAAATCGATAGCCCTTGAGATAGTTCTTGAAACAGAGCTCTTTGAGAGACAGGCTTTCGATCGCAAGCTGACAAAAACACCGACGCTCTGGCGTCGGTGTTTTTGCATCAGCACTTTTGTCGCCTAGGGCTTTGCTGCATCGCACGAGTAAACGTATATGGACGAAACACGCACTTCGTTACCGGTGCGCATTCTGGGTATCGATCCTGGTTCCCGAATTACCGGTTACGGTGTCATTGATCTGGTCGGGGTGAAGCCCACCTATGTGGCCAGCGGATGCATTCGCACATCAGACGGGCCGCTGGAGCAGCGTTTGGCGCAAATATATGCGGGGCTAAGCGAAGTGGTGGGTTTATACAAACCGACGGACACCGCCATTGAACGCGTATTCTTGGCTAAAAATGTTGATTCGGCGCTTAAGCTTGGCCAGGCCCGGGGCGCTGCCTTGGTGTGTATGGCAAACCACGGGTTGAGCGTGGCGGAATATGCGGCGCGGCGCATTAAAGAAGCCGTAACGGGACATGGCGGTGCGGATAAACTGCAGGTGCAACATATGGTTACTGCACTATTAAAACTTTCCGCCACGCCGCAAGCCGATGCTGCTGATGCATTAGCTATTGCGTTAACCCACTCCTATACGGGTAATGGGCTTCCCAGCGTTTCTAGTGGGCGAAGCCGGCGTGCCTCAACCGGGCGTTGGCGGCTTTAACCACTACTGGTCACTTGTACAGAGTAGCATTATAGTAAACGCCTGTTTTTACTATCGCGAGCGTATTTATGATCGGACGTCTGAGTGGCTATCTGCTGGAAAAACAACCGCCTTGGATCGTAATTGATGTCCAGGGCGTGGGGTACGAGCTTGAGACCTCAATGAATACGCTCGTCTCGCTACCGGGTTTAGGTGAGAAAACATCGCTTTATACCCACTTAACTATTCGTGACGATGCCCATCTGCTTTACGGGTTTGCGCGTGAGCATGAGCGGGCGCTGTTTCGAGCCCTCATCAAGGTTAACGGCGTTGGCCCTAAACTGGCCTTGGCGATTTTATCCGGCATGGATGAAGACGCGTTTATGCGCTGTGTTCGAGATGATGACAGCAAGGCGCTGACCAAGCTGCCTGGTGTCGGTAAGAAAACGGCCGAACGGCTTATTATTGAAATGCGCGATCGTTTCCCCGAGTGGGAGCATGGCTCTGATTCGCCACTTCCCCTCGAAGCTACCAACGGGCGACCTACCCGCAATAGCTTGGCCGACGCTGAGTCCGCACTCGTAAGCCTAGGTTACAAGCTAACCGAAGCCAGCAAAATGCTGGCAGACCTTGACCCCAAGCAATCGACAGAAGCCTTGATCAAGGCGGCATTAACACAGCGAATGAACGGCTGAGCTACCCCGTCGTTTTGCAGTAACCCAGAGCAAGCAGATTGCCAGGTATTTAAGACAGTATTCAAGAAGAGCATCTATGTTAGAACATGACCGGTTGATAGCGGCTGAACCAGAGCAGGGAGAAGGGCGAATTGATTATGCCATTCGTCCCAAGCGACTTGATGACTATATCGGCCAGCCGAGGGTTCGCGAGCAGCTTGAAATATTTATTGGCGCGGCCCGGCTTCGCGAAGAGAGTCTCGACCATACCCTGGTATTTGGCCCGCCAGGGCTGGGTAAAACGACGCTTGCTAATATTATCGCTACCGAAATGGGCGTCGGACTCAAGTCAACCTCAGGGCCCGTGCTCGAGCGGGCAGGAGATTTGGCAGCCATGCTGACCAACCTTGAGCCCGGTGACGTGCTGTTTATTGATGAGATCCACCGCCTATCTCCTGCGATTGAAGAAGTGCTCTATCCGGCCATGGAGGATTTTCAGCTCGATATCATGATTGGCGAAGGCCCGGCGGCTCGGTCGATCAAACTGGACTTGCCTCGCTTCACGCTGGTGGGTGCAACAACCCGGGCAGGGCTTTTGACATCACCGTTACGCGATCGATTTGGCATTGTTCAACGGCTGGAATTTTATAATCTCGAAGAGCTGACCGAAATCGTCACCCGCTCAGCGCGCTTGCTGGGGGTGGAAACCAGCGCTGAGGGAGCTATCGAAATTGCCCGCCGCTCTCGGGGCACGCCGCGTATCGCCAACCGCTTGCTGCGCCGGGTGCGCGACTATGCAGAAATGAAAGGTAACGGCACGGTGGATGTTTCCTTGGCAGATGCTGCGCTGAATATGCTCAATGTGGATCACTATGGCCTGGATCACATGGACAGGCGCCTGTTGCTTGCGATGATTGATAAGTTCGAGGGCGGTCCAGTAGGTGTTGACTCACTCTCCGCGGCCATAGGTGAGGAACGTAATACCATCGAAGACGTTATCGAGCCCTACCTTATCCAGCAAGGCCTAATGATGCGCACGCCCCGCGGGCGTACCGTCACTCGTCAGGCTTGGCTGCATTTTAACCGCGTTCCCAACGAGCATTCTGTGGATATGGAAGGGGAGCGTCGTCCATGAGTATTTCGCGCTCGCTGCCCGTACGTGTTTATATGGAAGATACTGACGCCGGTGGCATTGTCTACTACGTTAACTATCTGAAGTTTATGGAGCGCGCGCGCAGCGAATGGCTACGTGAGCAAGGCCTTGATCAGCAAACGTTACTAGACGAAGGTACGCAGCTAGTGGTATATCGCTTAGCCTGTCACTATGCGAAACCGGCGCGTCTCGATGACGTGGTAGACGTCACAGCACATATCACCGAAATAGGCCGCTGCCGGGTAACGTTTGAGCAACGTGTAATGCGGGGAGAGGAACTCCTTTGCAGTGCGACAGTCGAGATAGCCTGCCTAAGTGCAGAACGCATGCGGCCCAAAGCGTGGCCCGCTGCATTTAAAACAGGTCTACAAACAGCAACCACGGTTTCGTAACCTGGAAACCACTACTTTGTCGGGTATTACCGGCTTAATTGATTGATGAGGGCACCTGTGAACGATAACACCATGTCCATCCCGCACCTTATAATGAATGCCAGCGTTGTTGTACAGCTGGTGATGCTACTACTGGTGGTGGGGTCAATCCTGTCTT
The DNA here is from genome assembly GCF_014897985.1 of Halomonas colorata. Taxonomy (GTDB): domain Bacteria; phylum Pseudomonadota; class Gammaproteobacteria; order Pseudomonadales; family Halomonadaceae; genus Vreelandella; species Vreelandella colorata. The sequence goes on along the minus strand of NZ_JABUZA010000021.1, from coordinate 26,372 downwards.
GGGTAGTCATCTTTCAGCGCAGTATCGCCTTGCGCCGAGCTAAGCAGGAGTATAACCAGTTCGAAGAATCGTTCTGGTCAGGTGTCGACTTGAATGAGCTATACCGGGAAATTCCTGCTGATGATCCGCGCCACGGCGCTGAGCATATCTTTCAGGCGGGTTTTCGTGAATTCAATCGCCTGATGCCTAAAACCCGCAACGCCGATACGGTGCTTGAAGGCGTACAGCGTAGTATGCGCGTGGCGTGGTCTCGTGAAGAGGATCGCTTAACGCAGCACCTGGTATTTCTCGCCACGGTCGCATCAGCAAGCCCCTATATCGGCCTCTTCGGCACCGTATGGGGCATCATGGGTTCTTTCCAATCCCTTTCCATGACGCAGCAAGCAACCCTGGCAACTGTTGCGCCCTGGATTGCCGAGGCCTTGATTGCCACTGCCATGGGGCTTTTCGCCGCGATTCCTGCGGTTATTTTCTATAACCGTCTTTCCAACAATGCGTCTCGCTTACTCGGTAAATATGAAGACTTCGCCGAAGAATTTCACGCCATCTTGCATCGTAACCTGCAAGGCCGTGACGGCAAGCCTAGCGCCAGTTAAGGGAGTTCGCCATGCAAGGTCCTTTCAACCGTAGCGGCAAGAATAAACCGATGGGGGAGATTAACGTTGTCCCCTTTATCGACGTTATGTTGGTGCTGCTGGTCATTTTTATGATTACCGCCCCTATGCTGACTCAAGGCGTTCAGGTCGATCTGCCGCAGGTCTCATCGCAGCCGATTGATACCCAGGATAGTGATCCCATCATTATCTCGGTTGATCGCGAAGGCGGGTATTTCATTACCCTGGGTGAAGACTCAACCTCAGTTTCACTTGAGCAGATGTCGGAACGCGTCGGGGCGATTCTACAACGTCGCCCGGGCACGCCTGTCATGGTGCGTGGTGACCGTAACGTGCAGTATGGCCAGATCGTTTTGCTAATGAGCACGCTACAGCGTTCCGGCGTTGAAAATGTAGGATTGCTTTCAGAGCCGCCGCAAGATGGGTAAGGGCAAGACGCAAGTGACCGCTGATACGCCGCGCGACCCGCAGGATGTTGGCTATACGTTACCAGCCGTACTCGCAGTGGGCGTGCATTTGGCTATTATTGTTTTTAGTTTCATTAATTGGCCCAGTTCAACGGCAGAACCGGACTCTTCCTCCATCGTGCAAGCAACGCTGGTCAGTACAGAAACGTTTACCGACCAGGCTCAGCAAGCAACCGAGCAGCAAGCCGCGATGAATAGCGCAACGGAGCCAACGGCCGAGCCTGGCGTAAGCGAGCCCGAGGCAGCTGAGCCGGAGCCGGATAACCAGGCGGCCGAACAGCAAGCGGCTGAAGAAGCCGCTCGTCGTGAAGCCGAAGCGCAGGCGCAAGCATTAGAGCAAGCGCAAGAGGCTGCCGAAGCTGAAGCTCAGCGACGCGCTGAGGAAGCCGAACGCCTAGCTCAGGAGCAGGCGGCACAAGCGCAGGCCCGCGAAGCTGAAGCCCAGCAGGCTCGTGAACAGGCAGAGGCCGAGGCAGAAGCACAAGCCGCTGCCGAGGCAGAAGCACAAGCCGCTGCCGAAGCAGAAGCACAAGCCGCTGCCGAAGCAGAAGCACAAGCCGCTGCCGAAGCAGAAGCCAAAGCCGCTGCTGAAGCAGAGGCCAAAGCCGCTGCTGAAGCAGAGGCCAAAGCCGCCGCTGAAGCAGAGGCCAAAGCCGCCGCTGAAGCAGAGGCCAAAGCCGCCGCTGAAGCAGAAGCCGCGCGTCAACGCGAAGCTGAAGCACAGCGCGAACGTGAGGCGGAAGCTCAACGCGAGCGGGAAGCCGAAGAGAGGCGTGCACGTGAAGAAGCTGAACGTCAGCGCCAGGCAGCGGAAGCGGCAGAAGCCGCCATGCAGCGTCAGCTAGCCGGTGAAGCGGAGGCCGCGGCAAATGCGCAACAAGCACAACAGGCTGCCAATAGCTTCATCAATATTGTACGCCGCGCTGTCGAACAGGCATGGCTGATTCCGCCTGGAGCAAGCGATTCATTGAGTGCTACGCTGCAAATACGTTTGGGCCCATCAGGGGAGCTGCTTGCAGCGTCGATTGCGACATCGAGTGGTGACAGTGCTTTTGATCGGTCTGCTATACAAGCGGTTGAACAGGCTGCACCGTTTGGTGAGTTGAGAGATTTACCTGCGGATCAGCAACGAAACTTACGTCAAATTAATCTGCGATTTACCCCGGGAGATGTTCGCTGATGCAAATACTGAGCAAAGTGTGGTTATTCTGCGCACTGCTGTTAATTAGCAGTATCGCAAATGCAAACGCAAACTTAACCATTGAAATTACGCGAGGCAGCGATCAGGCCTTGCCTATTGGCGTGGTGCCTTTTGCCGGCAATGAGGGGATGTCCGAAGATATCGCTCAGATTATTCAGGACGATTTGGAGCGTAGCGGTCTGTTTGAACCGCTAGAGCGTAGCGCCATGTTTGAAAAGCCCAGCCAAGCCGATGACGTTGAATTCGGTACCTGGCGTTCGCTTGATGTGCGCTATTTAGTGGTAGGTCGTGCGGAGCAGGCAGGCAGTGGCTATCAGCTTCAGTTTGACCTGATGGATATCAGCGGCCAGCGCCGTATGATTGGTGAAACCGTTACGGCAAATGCCAATGACCTGCGCGGTGCGGCTCACTACATCAGCGATCAGATATTTGAAGCGATTACCGATATTCGCGGCGCCTTCTCTACCAGCATTGCTTACGTGACGGCTCAAGGGCTCGGCGACAATATGCAGTTCGGGCTCTACGTAGCCGATGCAGACGGGCGTAATAGCCAGCAGGTATTAACCTCTGATCAGCCTATCATGTCACCTTCCTGGTCGCCGGACGGCCGCAAACTTGCCTATGTTTCCTTTGAAACTGAGCGTCCAGCGATTTATATTCAGGATGTCGCCACCGGCCAGCGTGTAATGGCAACATCGTTTGATGGTATCAACGGCGCGCCGACGTGGTCGCCGGATGGCCGTCGTATTGCGATGTCCTTATCCAAAGATGGCCAGCCTGAGATTTACATCATGGATATTGGCAATCGCTCAGTGGAACGTCTTACCAACAGCAACAGCATCGATACCGAGCCCGCTTGGTCGCCCGATGGTCGTAGCCTGCTGTTCACCTCTGATCGCAGTGGTGGCCCGCAGATTTACCAGTATTCACTAGGCAGCGGTGAGACAAAACGCCTAACGTTTACCGGCAACTACAACGCTCGAGCACGCTATTCTCCCGATGGCGATCAAATCTTTTTGGTCCACCGTTCCAGCCGTGGATATCAGGTGGCTCGTCAGGATTTAGACGGCGGACGGCTTGTGGTACTAAGTGATTCAACAAGAGATGAATCTCCTAGTGTTGCGCCGAACGGGACCATGGTAATCTTCGCTACCCAACAGGGTAACAACGGGGTGCTGAGTGCCGTTTCTGCCGATGGGCGGTCGTCATTCCGGCTTCCTGCAGCACAAGGCGATGTGCGGGATCCTGCATGGTCGCCGTTTTTAAACTAATGATTGATAGTGTTAATTTCTTTCAGGCAAGGAGTCTGATTATGCAACTTAAACCGTTGGTTCGCTCATTGGCAGTCGCGTTATCTATCGTAGTTATCGCTGGCTGTTCCAGCACCGGCGGAACCCAAGATGGTGATTCTTACGGAAGCCAAGATGGCAGCAGCATGGGTGCAGGCACCTCGGGCGCTGGTACAGGTGGTCAGTATGGTTCTACTACGGGTTCTGGCTCAGGTGCTGGTCAGCAAGCTGATTCTCGTATCCCTGAAGTACGTACCATTTACTTCGATTACGACCGCGACACTATCAAAAGCGAATACGAGTCTGCCGTAATGGCCCATGCGCGTTATCTGCGTGCCAACCCGAATGCACAAGTTGTATTACATGGTCATACCGATGAGCGCGGTACCCGTGAATACAACATGGCGCTAGGTGAGCGTCGTGCCCGTGCCGTTCAGCGTTTCCTGAACATTCAGGGCGTTTCCAACTCGCAAATGAGCGTTGTGAGCTATGGTGAAGAGCGTCCTGCAGCTAGCGGCCAAAGCGAAAGCGCTTACTCCCAGAACCGTCGCGTTGTATTTAATTACTGATTCCGTTGGCGTGCCTTAGGGCACGCCGATGTTATCTACGGAGTTGTCATGAATCACAGTCTCAAACGCTATTTTGAGAGGCTGTGCGGTGCGGGAGCCTTAGTGCTCCCGCTGTCCGTATTGCCACTCGCGGCGGTTGCCCAACAGCCGCTCGTTCAAGATCTTTCTTCCGGTAGCTCAAGCGGCTTCTATCAGCAGACCCAGCGTCAGGAATCTGCCGGCGGTAATCTTGTACTGTTTAATCAAGTAGAAGAGCACCAGCAGGAAATCCAGCAGCTGCGTGGGCAGATTGAAGAGCTGCGTCACCAGCTTGAGCAATTGAAGCGTCAATCCCAGCAGCAGTATCTGGATATCGAAGATCGCCTGATGAACAGCGGCCCGACTCAAATTGAGCAGGCGACTCCTCAGGTAGAGCCGGAAGCGGCGCAGGAAGTGGTCAATGCGCCTTCTGCGCGTAACGTCAGCGAAGATGCCCAATCGGACTATCAGGCGGCGTTTGCTCACGTTCAGGCACGTCGCTTTGACGAAGCAATTAAAGCCTTTGAAGGCTTCGTCACCACTCATGCTGACAGCAGTCTGGCGTCTAACGGCTATTATTGGCTGGGTGAGCTCTATGCCGCCGAAGGCCAGCTAAGCGACGCTGATGCGTCCTTTAGCCGTGTCATCTCAGACTTCAGTAGCAGTAGCAAAGTGCCTGATGCACTGTATAAACTTGGCTTGGTAAAAGCGCGTCAGGGCGAGGCAGAACGTAGTCGCGAGCTGTTAGAGCAAGTGCGTGATGATTACCCGCAAAGTAGTGCAGCAGGATTGGCGAGTGATTTTCTTCGTCAGTCGGCTGGGTAACAACGCATTTTAAGTTGGTTAGGACGTATCATGAGCTGCAAAATCGACTATCAAGCATCGCCTGATTTGCTTGAGAACCGCATCATACTGGTAACCGGGGCCGGTGATGGGATTGGCCGTACGGCAGCGTTAAGCTATGCACGCCATGGGGCAACCGTGATTTTACTGGGTCGCACCATCGAAAAGTTAGAGCGGGTTTATGACGAAATAGAAGCGGCGGGGGGGCCACAGCCGGCTATTTTTCCGCTTAATTTCGAAGGTGCTACGCTTGATGACTTTCACGATATGGCAAGCACGCTCGATAAGGAATTTGGCCGTTTGGATGGGCTGCTGCATAACGCGGGGCTCCTAGGTCGTATTACACCGTTTGAACAGTATGACCCAGAGTTATGGGAGCAGGTCATGCAGGTCAACATTAACGGACCAATCTGGATGACCCAGGCACTGTTACCCCTGCTTCAGCAGTCACAGGATGCCTCGGTTATTTTCACATCATCAAGCGTAGGGCGAAAAGGGCGTGCCTACTGGGGAGCCTACTCGGTTTCTAAGTTTGCGACAGAAGGGTTTGTGGAAGTGATAGCCGATGAGTTCGAAAGTCAGGCTAATATACGTATCAACACGCTGAACCCTGGAGCCACACGTACGCAAATGCGCCAAAGCGCCTATCCAGGTGAAGACCCCGACACCTTACGTACCCCTGAAGACATCATGCCTACCTATTTATGGCTAATGGGGCCGGCGAGTACTGGTATTAGCGGGCAGAAATTTGATGCTCAACCGCCACGCGCATAAATCTTATGAGCCCAGCGGTTAAACAGATGTTGGCCTTCTTACGTTTGCCTTCTTAGGACGTGATGTTGAATGCGTTTAATGCTTCGACTAGCGTTGAGCACTTTTCAAACCAAAGATCCGCTGGCCACTGACGATAGTCATCTTCTTCGCTAATGTATCCGTAGCCCACCGCAACGGCCGTCATGCCGGCGGCTTTTGCGGCCTGCATATCCCGCACATGATCGCCGACATACCAGCACTGATTAGGTGCAACTCCCAAACGGCGTGCTGCCTCCCATAAGGGTTCAGGATCAGGTTTTTTGACACTTAGATCATCCGCGCACAGCAGTGCACCCGGCTCTAGTGCCAAGGCGGCTAATAGCGGCTCGGTATAGCGGCGTGGTTTGTTGGTAACAATGCCCCATAGCCGCTGGTTGCCATGCCATTCAATCAACCATTGATTCAGCGGATCAAATACCTGGCTCTGTACCGCCACGGCTTGCTCATAGGTATCCAGCAGAAACTGACGCGCCGTATCGTGTTCAGGAGCCCCAAGTTTAAGCCCCAGCGCCAGCGTCACCAGCGCGCTTCCTCCGTTAGAAACCTGTCTGCGAATCTGTTCATAGGGCAGCGGCGCCAGCCCGTGATGCTCGCGCAATACGTTGGTTGCCTGTGCCAAGTCGGGCGCGGTATCGACTAACGTGCCATCAAGATCAAACAGAATGGCTAGTGGTGCAGTGGTCGACATCTATTGGCTCACTTTGCGGCAATACATCATATAGTTAACCGAGACGTCATCAGACACCAAGCGGTAGCGGCGAGTGAGAGGGTTATAAGTCAATCCCGTTTGCTCACGCACTTCTAACCCAACCTGACGCGACCAGGCGGCCATTTCTGAGGGGCGAATAAATTTGGCATAGTCATGGGTTCCACGCGGCAGCAGCTTCAAAACATATTCCGCGCCTAAAATCGCAAAGGCGTAAGACTTGGGCGTACGGTTTAGCGTGGAGAAAAATACATAGCCACCCGGGCGCACCAAGGCACAGCACGCACGGATAACCGAGGCAGGGTCGGGCACGTGCTCCAGCATTTCCATACAGGTCACTACATCAAAATGGCCCGGCTTCTGGGCCGCTAATGCTTCAACGCTAATATGTTGATAGTCCACAGAGACGCCGCTCTCTTCAGCATGCAGTCTGGCCACGCCAAGCGGTGCTTCGCCAAGGTCGATACCCGTTACATCGGCACCGCGATGCGCCATGGACTCACTTAAGATGCCGCCGCCACAGCCAACATCCAGTATCTTTTTGCCCGCAAGGCCCGCGCGAGCGTCAATGAAGTTCAGGCGCAGTGGATTAATATCATGCAGCGGTTTAAATTCGCTTTTAGGATCCCACCAGCGGCTAGCAAGTGCTTCAAATTTAGCAACTTCCGCTGCATCGACGTTGCCTTGATAGTGGCCAGCAGTGCTATCCTGAGGTGTCGCTTGCATGTGTTTGGCTCCCATATTCAATCAGCAATGGATGATTACTTTTTCCATCCAGCCTGGGTGTTGACGTCAAGTGGTGAGTGGTATCCACTCAATCGTTCAGTATTATGGGCATTCTAACCACTCCTGGGTCAGAACGCATGAAAAGGACCATTGTATGAATTTCATGGCGATACTTTCTCGCTTTTCCGTCGCGCAAGGAGTCTGGTAAATGCGAGTATTACTTTATGGCAGCGAGTTAAGTGCTGTGACCGCTGCTGCTGCGTTAGCCTGGGTAGGCCATCAGGTTCAGTGGCTACCCCACGAAAGCGCCCCTTGGACGGTGCTTTCTCAAGTTGACTGGCTTCGTCGTGAACCTGAATTAATGCCGCATATTGAGCAAGGCCTGACCGATGGTACGCTGGAACTTATTGATAATATAGCGCAGGCGTCTCCCGCCGATGTTATCTGGCTTGCACTTTCCCCAAGCCAGCGTAATGCGGCCAGCACGCTACTTCAGCAGCCAGACCTCAACGTTCAGCAAGGCGCCGTTCTAGTCAATAACTCAACGTTCCCGGTGGGTGAAACGGAGCGTTTACACGATTTAATGCAAGACCAGCATAGCAGCGTTGCCTTACCTGACACGCTAGAAGAAGGTCGCGCCTGGGCTTCCTTTACTCGGCCAACGCGTTGGCTACTGGGTTGCGATGACGCACAGGGCGAACATGTAATACGCGAGCTTTTGCGTGCTTTTAATCGACGCCAAGAAGTGTTTCAACCTATGCCGCGCCGGGCAGCCGAACTTACTAAGCTGGCCATTAATGGCATGCTGGCCACGCGTATTAGCTATATGAATGAAATCGCCGGTTTGGCAGACACGTTAGGCGTTGATGTCGAACATGTACGTCAGGGCATGGGCGCCGATACGCGCATTGGTTTTGAATATTTATACCCCGGTTGTGGCTTTGGCGGCCCTAACTTCTCTCGCGATTTAATGCGCTTGGCAGACGTCCAATCCAAAAGCGGACGTTATTCTGCTCTGCTTGAACAAGTCATGGATATCAACGAGCAGAAAAAAGAGACCCTGTTTCGCAAGCTTTGGAGCCACTTTGAGGGCCAGCTTGAGGGTAAAACGGTGGCTATTTGGGGGGCGGCATTTAAACCCGGAACGGCACGTATTGATCACGCCCCCGTATTGACACTTCTGGAAGCACTCTGGGCACAGGGCGTTAAGGTAAGGCTACATGACCCAGCGGCGACGGCGGCCCTGCATCAGGAAGTCGGCTATCGGGAAGACCTGCATACGTTCGACCAGGACCCTTATGAAGCCTGCGAAGGCGCCGATGCATTAATGCTTGTGACCGAGTGGAAGCCCTACTGGAACCCAGACTGGCATCGGTTGGCCGCGTTACTTAGTGCTAAGTTAGTGTTAGACGGGCGAAATATTTACGACCCTACATTTGTTGCCAGCTGCGGGTTAAAGTACCGTGGTATTGGTCGTCGCGCCGACCCTACGTCTTTTTGAGGAAACGCCATGCCCAATTCGACGCCTTCTCAGCGAATTGTTCCCGATGTGGACCAAAGCTTAACGGTCCAGCATTTACGCCACCGTAAAGGCCCGGCTGTGTGGCCATTATGGCTTGGGATATTCCTGCTGTTTGCTTTACTCGCCGCCGCCTCGGTTGGGCTGTGGTTAGAACGTGAGCGTCTTCAATCCGAGCTTCATCGGGTGAGTGGTGAGGTATCTAATGTTCATGCTCGGCTGGAGTCGGGTGACACTGACGTACAAGATACGATAACCTTTGTACAAGCTCAGATGTCGACACTTTTTCAAGAGCAAGAGCAGCTTTCTATAGCCTTGACGAATACTCGAGAAGAGCTTTACGGCGTGCTTACTGATAATGAGGATCAAGCTTCCAGTGAAACTATGGCAACCTTTTCACAGCGCCTTAGTCAATATCAGGAGCAGGCTGCCTTACGCGACAGTCAATTAGCGGCGCTGAGTAGCTCGCTAGATGCGCTTGAGCAGGCGGGCACGACGGGGCGACAGAATCTTGTTGAAGAAGTCAATTATCTGGAGCAGATCACAACGCAACAGCTAACCTCAATTGAAGAGCAGTCCAACCAGTTGAGCCAAACGTTAGACGAGCGGCTGGATGCCCAGAATGAGGCCATGAATGAGCGCTTTAATATGCTAGAAACTGAGCTAAATACGCTACAGTTAGAGTCAGCCTCGGCTAATAATGAAGAGATGGCAGCATTTGAACAACAGTGGAGTCAACGTTTAGCGGCTCTTGAAAGCGATATACGCCAGATTCGCCAAGCTCAATTAGCGTTTAGTGCTCAAATAGAAATGCTTCGGTAATAGGTTACGTAACAAAACAGCTCTGAGTCGCTGATTTATTAGGGATTTTATGTATGGGAAGACAACGGCGATGGCGTTCCGCCACTCAGGTGGCTTGTTTTATCATATTACCGCTATGCGCGGCGAGTGTGATGCCCGCATGGGCGCTCACTGCCGACATCAGTGGCATCGATGGCGATGTTGAGGCAAACGTGAGTGCATATCTGGAGAATATTGACGCTGAGCAATATACCGATGTGCGCCTGGAAGCCGAGATACGTAGCCGCACGCAAGAAGCCCTGCGTGTCTTTGGTTACTATGAGCCGGATATTACCATTGAACTTACGCCACCTATCAGGCTAACGATTGAGCCTGGCCCGCGTGTTGAAATTGAAGTGCTATCGATCAATATCGAAGGCGATGCTCAAGACGACCCGCCTTTTCAAGAAGCCTTGGATAATTTTCCCTTAAGCGAGGGTGATCCGTTGCGTCATGCCCCCTGGGATCGTTTACGGACCCAATTTGCAGGGCTTGCCATTGAGCGCGGTTATTTTGACTGGGGCTTTACAGATCGACGTATGGAAGTGCGCCCTTATCTGCAAAGTGCCCGACTTTATATGGATTTCGATAGCGGAACCCGTTACCGGTTTGGCAGGGTAAATATTACCGGTAGCCATATCGATCCCGACCGTTTGCAGCAGATGCAAACCTTTGAAGAAAATGATCCCTACCTGGCAGAATCATTGGCCACTTATAATCAGCGCCTTGGAGAAACCGGTTGGTTTAAGTCCGTTACCGTACGCCCACGCTTGGAAACGGCCCAAGAACTTACTATTACCCCTCCAGGGGGCGGTGATCCCTGGTTTAGCGAGGCCACTGCCTCTCAACCTCAGCGGCCACTGATCAGCAGCGCAGCTTTGTTAAGCGTACTGAACATCAATAAGCGTGACAATACTACGCTACCCATTGATGTAAGCGTTGAGCCTGCCGATCGCCATCAGTTTGAAGTGGGTATCGGCTATGCAACCGATGTAGGTCCACGCTTGCGTTTTAGCTGGCATCAGCCGTGGATTAACAGCTTAGGCCACAGCCTTGATCACGACCTTTATCTCTCCGCGCCCGAGCAACGTTTCACTGGGGTATACAACATTCCGCTTGAAGATCCACTGCGCGATAGTTACCGGTTGCAGTACGGGATCCGTAATATCGACGATAGCGACACTCAGTCGCTGGAAGGCTCTGTTGAAGTGGCTCGCCGTTGGCAATTTGAAAACGATTGGGTACAAACGCTGTATTTCCGGACTACCTATGAAGACTTTACCCAAGGCGGTGAGGCCGATGAGGTGTGGCTCTTTTACCCAGGTATTCAATGGTCGCGTACGCGTACCCGCCCGCAGCGGTTTCCTCTCTGGGGCGACCGTCAGCAGCTTTCAGTCGAATATTCGGACAGAATCTGGGGCTCGGACGCCAAGTTTACGCGTGTAACAGGCGATACGGAGTGGATACGCACCATCAACAACGACAACCGCTTTTCTGCCCGCTTGAGTATTGGTGCGATTGAAACCGACGATTTTTCCAAACTGCCACCGTCACTGCGTTTCTTTGCAGGCGGTGATCGCAGCGTGCGCGGCTACTCTTATGAAAGCCTTTCTCCACGTAATGCCGATGGTCGGCTACGCGGCGGCCAACAGATGATTACCTCAAGCCTTGAGTACCAGCGCCGTGTTAGAGAAAACTGGTGGGGAGCTACATTTATCGATACCGGCGATGCTTTCGATAACTGGGGGCCGAATGATTTAAAAACCGGAGCCGGGGTAGGCGTCCGCTGGATATCGCCCGTGGGGCCTATTCGCCTGGACGTAGCACATCCCTTCGATCATGAAGATGCGTTTCGTCTGCATTTCTCCATCGGCCCGGAATTCTAGGAGCACGCTTTGTCTCAGGTTGAATCTTCTACCGCCACGCCGCGCCATCAATACTCACCACGCCATCGTGTGTGGCTATTGATATGGAGCTTGGTACGTCTGGTTATCGTGCTGCCACTCTGGCTGTTTGGTTTAATCGCAGTACTGCTGGGTACAGCGTTATCTCCCTGGGGAACAGGGGTACTGTTTTCTCAGGGGGAACAGCGCGGCTATTTTTCATTTGAACATCAGGATGGCGCGCTTCTCGATCAATTCACGCTACAAGGCTTTCACCTTGAGCTAGGCAATATCAGGGTAGTCATTGATGACCTGGAGCTTGCCTGGGCCGATGACTGCGTGCTTTCAGGGCGACTGTGTCTGGATACCCTGCAGGTTGATGGGGCAGACATTCGTTTAAGCGCCAGCGATACACCTGAAGAGCCGCCCCAGGATTCGGGTGATCCCTTCAGGCTGCATTTGCCTTTTCCCATTGAGCTGCGTTCTGTCCGTCTAGACAATGTCGATGTTCAGCTTGCGGATGGAACGCATATCAACTGGGTATCGTTTGAATCCTCGGCCACCGCTGAACAAAGTCAGGTGGCGTTAGCACCGACTCGCCTCGATCAGCTAAGCGTTTATTTACCGCCATCGCCTGGCGTACAGCTCACTCAGGATACGCAGACGCCGTTAACCGCTGAAGGGATTGATGGTGCTATTTCCATTACCCAGCCCCAAGAAGATGCGTCACAAGCAGTTCCTGTCAACGAGCGTTTAGCCGCGCGCGAGCCGATTACCTTACCTGAGATAGTACTGCCGGTTGATGTAGAGGTTAGCGACCTGACCGTCACCGATGTAAATTTTGAAGGTGCCTTCGAATACTCTATTGAGCGGCTACAGCTAGCGGGCAGCACCCAGGAAAGCCAAGTGGCAATCGACACCTTCGAAGTAGTGACTGACGATGTTCAGGCAACGCTTGTGGGTAACGCTAACCTGACGGGCAATTATCCGTTAGAAGCGCAGTTAAATGCTGAGCTGTTTTTGCCCGAGTTATTCCCCGCGTTAAGTGGCGAAACGCTTGTGCTCGACCTCTCCGGGCCACTCAATAACCTGCAGGCTGAGCTGAATGCTGCAGGCGTGGTAGCTGCCTCTCTTAATGCGCAAATAGATGCCTTGGCACCGGATTTACCCTTTCAGGTTCGCTTACAAAGCGAGCGCTTACAATGGCCGCTAACGGAGGAGCCACAGACGGAGGGCGAAAACACCAATGAACCCTACGTGGTGGAAGCGGTTGACCTGACGGTTGCGGGTAGCCTGGAAGCCTACCGTGCCGAGGTCAGCCTTCAGGCACAAGGGCCACAGTTGCCGCCTACCCAGATAACGCTTAACGGCGATGGCGACTTTAGCCATTTCCGCTGGGCCCCTTTAGCGCTACAAGTCGAGGAAAGCACGCTGCGTAGTGAAGGGCGCATCGATTGGCTGGCTCCTCTAACCATTGATACCCGCATACGCCTTGATCGATTTGATCCGGCCCACTTTGTTGATCAGATGGACGGCAATTTAACCGGCGATATTGATCTGAACGTGCGCCAGCTAGGTGATCTGTGGTCCGTTAGCATTGCGGATATCGACATTGAAGGTGAGCTGCGCGATTACCCATTAACGCTGCAGGCAGCGCTTGACGCTAACAGCAATTTAGAAGTGGATATCCACGAGCTGTTATTCACTCAGGGGAATAACCGCCTTCAAGCGTCAGGGCAGCTTAGCGAGCAGACAATGTCATTAAATGCCGACATAGACCTGCGGGAGTTAAGTACCTTATCGCCTGACTTGGCGGGTACTTTAACCGGCAATCTACAGGCAAGCGGTAGCTTCGAGCAGCCAGCGCTGCTTGCCGATCTATCGGGGCGCGACCTGCGCTTTGCGGATAACCGCGTAGAACGGCTATCGATGAATGCCAATGTGCAGGGGCTTGAAGACCCAAGGCTAGATATTCAGCTTGGCCTGCAGGAAATTCTTGCAGGCGGCCAACGGCTATCCTCTGCCGACCTGAATTTGACAGGGCGGCTGTCTCAACACCGTCTGGAAGTGAATGTGCAGGGACAGCCTGATAGCCCCCTTAGCCGAGCCCTATTAGCGCTGGACGGGCGATTCAATCAACAGGGTCAGCAGTATCAAGGCCGGCTAACTCCTCTGGAAATTGACTCAGAAGCGGGCAATATTCGTCTGGAGGCGCCGCTTGATTTGAGTTACAACCTGGCTAATGGGCAGGCACGCCTGTCGCCTTTCTGCTTACGGCGTGAAGAGGGCGGTCTGGTCTGCTCTCAGGAACCGATCAATGCTTCCCCCGACCAGGGGCGTGCGGTATTAACCGTACGCGAAGTGCCTATGGAGATGCTCGAACCTTTCTTACCTGAAGAGTGGTCGTTCGAGGGGGATACAACGGCGGACATGGTCGTTGATTGGCGCCAAGGAGGCGCACGCTGGCAGGCCGATGTTCAAGTGCTTAGTGAGCTTGCGATTACCGCGATCAACGATTATGGGCAGCCTGTTCAACTGCCGGTTATTAATCTGGATGCAAACCTTCAGGCGAACCAGGCACAGGCGGATACCAACATAGTCCTATCGTTCTCTGAAGCGGGCGATTTAAGGCTTAACCTGTCGCTCAATGACCCGCTTGGACGAGGCACGTTAGATGGCGAGCTGCTAGCCAACAATCTCTCTCTTGCCCCTTATCGTCCTATGGTCGTGAGCATGGATAGTCTTGAGGGTGAACTAAACGGCCGAGTGCAGATTGGCGGCACCACCAGCCAGCCGGATTTGCAGGGCACGTTGGCACTACGTGGGTTGCGCGTTCACGGCCCCGATATTCCTGTTGATGTACGCGATGGCGAGTTAGCCCTCTCGTTTGATGGTGAGCAAGGGGATATTAATGGCTTCGTGGCGGCCGAGCGTGGCCGACTGAACATTACCGGGGACGCCTATTGGCCCGGCGCGGACGACTGGCGGATTGGGATCGACTTGAACGCCACGCAAGAGCCGTTACTGTTGGTATTGCCCCAGTTTGGCCGATTAGAGGCCGCACCGGATATTCGAGTACGCATTACGCCAGAACTACTCCAGGTGCGGGGTAATGTCGACTTACCCTGGGCGCGGCTCGAGATTGGCTCAAAGTCCTCCTCTGCGATTGAACCCAGCTCGGATGAAATCATTATTACCGAGCGCGAGGATCGCGAAGCTGAAGAAGAAGCGCGGCGCGTGGCTGAAAATGGCGGGCCAAGTGCCGCCGATGAGTTAGCTCAAGCGGGTATGGAGCTAGATGTTCTGATCACCTTGACGCTGGGCAGAGACATGCTAATTTCGGCCTATGGGCTTGAATCAGGCTTGGGTGGCACGCTGGAAATCCGCCAAGACAGCGGCGGGCTTCAGCTGTTTGGCGATGTAAATCTCGTTGATGGCCGTTTCCAGGCCTTTGGCCAGGACCTATTGATCCGACGCGGCCAGCTACTGTTTAGCGGCCCGCCGTCGCTGCCATCTCTTGATTTCGAAGCTATCCGTAATCCGGACGTGACCGCAGACGATGTCATTGCAGGACTACGCGTAACGGGTAGCGCTGAAGAACCCAACGTGACGATTTTCTCGGAGCCTTCAATGCCTGAAAACCAGGCCCTCTCGTATCTATTAAGAGGTCGAGCATCAGATTCCAGCGGCGGTATGGACAGTGCCCTGACCACAGCCTTGATTGGCATGTCACTGGGCCGCACGGGTGGAGCTGTTGGCTCCATTGGTGAAGCGTTTGGTATCGATGACCTGGCACTGGATACGACCGGTGTAGGGGATGACAGTCAGGTAGCCTTGAGTGGTCAACTATCCGATGATCTGCGTATTAGCTATGGGGTGGGAATTTTCTCACCGATTGCCGAACTAACGTTACGTTATACGCTATGGCGTAATCTATATGTACAGGCTGTGTCAGGTGCTAATCAGGCGGTGGATTTGATTTACACCTTCTCCCGCCAAGGCAACCCTGTAATTTATAAGCAGCAATAGAGAGACTGACATGACGCAATTAAACGATGGTAAAGGCGCAGAAACAGAACGTACAACGCCCGTCGAAACCAGTGAGCACCATACTATCAATGGTCACTCACTACATGCGCCTTATCCTGAAAACCATGAAGAAATCGTACTGGGGATGGGGTGTTTCTGGGGTGTTGAGCGTCTTTTCTGGAAGCAGCCCGGTGTTTACGTTACAGCTGCAGGCTATGCGGGCGGTACTATCCAGCATCCCACTTACCAGGAAGTTTGTTCCGGGCGAACTGGGCATGCTGAGGTTGTCCGCGTGATCTATGACCCAAGCAAAGTGGCCATTGAAACCTTGCTTCAGGTGTTTTGGGAGCAGCACGATCCCACTCAGGGAAATCGTCAGGGCAATGATATTGGCTCACAGTATCGCTCGGTGATTTATACGACCACCGATGAGCAGCTAACCGCAGCGATGCAGAGCGCAGAAGCTTATCAAAGTGCTTTGAGTAAAGTAGGCCGGGGAGCAATCACCACGGACATCGAACCGCTGGATACGTTTTATTTTGCAGAAACGTACCATCAGCAATATCTCGATAAAAATCCGAACGGCTATTGTGGTTTGAAGGGCACTGGGGTGGTTTGCCCTATTGGTGGGTAACCGCTCAAATACAGTCAAATAAAGGCGACTATGCTGCTGAGCCATAGTACTTACTTAAATACAGTACTACTTAGCTATAAGTGCTGCTTAGCCATAGTCGCCTGGTGCTTAATCGCCAGACTGTATGCGATCGATACGGTAAAGCGTTTCTACCTGATCTAAGCCAGTGACCGTACATTTAAGGTCTTTTACACGACCATCGCTTAAACCATAGACCCAGCCGTGCACGGAAATGGACTGGCCACGCTG
Source organism: Halomonas colorata (assembly GCF_014897985.1). Classification (GTDB taxonomy): domain Bacteria; phylum Pseudomonadota; class Gammaproteobacteria; order Pseudomonadales; family Halomonadaceae; genus Vreelandella; species Vreelandella colorata. Next base: position 9,972 of record NZ_JABUZA010000021.1, on the reverse strand, counting down.
CCAGGCCCGCTGCAAAATTTTAGTACGGCATAAGCTGTTAACCTGTGCTTTAACGTTGAGTTCGCACATACGGTCTATTTGATCATCCAGGGGAAGATGTCCAAGTGTGTTTCGATGCTGGTTGTATTGCTCACGCACCGAATGTAGCCAGTAATCAACCACACCGCACTCGCCGCCTGTTACTGCCGCTCTAATTCCGCCGCAGCCGTAGTGACCGACAATCATAATATGACTTACTTTGAGTACATCAACGGCATACTGAACGACAGAAAGCGCGTTCATATCAGTATGATGCAAAAGGTTGGCAACATTACGGTGAACGAAGACTTCACCGGGGGGGAGTGCAATAATCTGATTAGCGGGAACCCGGCTATCAGAGCAGCCTATCCACAAATAATCAGGATTTTGCTGATCTGAAAGGCGCTTAAAATACTCGGGATCCTCTTCGCACATGCGTTCAGCCCAGGCACGATTATTGTCGAGAAGCGTCGAAATAGAATCAGACATTGAATCTCCGTTTCATTACATCGTCAGGTTAAGGCGAAATGCAAGTAAGTGGAGAAGGTTTTAACCTTCCCTGCGACGAAGGTCAATAAGCGGGCGCAGCTAAGCGTTTAATGCGTATAAAAACTTATTAGGAGCAGATAATGGTAGCCGATTCTGAATATGAGTATGACCTGCTAGTGATCGGTGCAGGATCAGGCGGCGTGCGTGCTGCCCGTACCGCAGCTGCGACAGGCGCTAAGGTCGCTATCGTAGAAGACCGCTATCTAGGCGGCACCTGCGTCAATGTAGGCTGTGTCCCCAAGAAGCTTTATGCCTATGCGGCCCATTTTCACGACAGCTTCGACGACGCCGCAGGATTTGGCTGGAGCCTTTCAGAACCTGCTACGTTTGACTGGGCCACGTTAAGAGATAATAAAACTAGTGAAATTAAGCGCTTAAACGGAATTTATCAGCGCATGCTTGAAGGAGCAGACGTCACACTTTTCAATGCCCGCGCACAGCTGGTTGACGGCCATACGGCGGCATTGAAAGATGAAAATGGCGTTACTCATATCACGGCGAATAAAATTTTGCTGGCGACAGGCGGTTGGCCATGGGTGCCCGATTTTCCAGGTAACGAGCATGCGCTGGACTCAAACCAGGTGTTTGATTTAGAAAAATTTCCAAAACGTTTCCTGGTGTTGGGCGGTGGGTATATCGCGGTTGAATTTGCAAGTATCTTTAACGGCTTAGGTAGCGAAACCCATCTAATCTATCGTGGTGATCTATTTTTAAAGCAGTTTGACCACGAGGTGCGCGAGTTCACCCGTAACGAAATGGACAAAAAGGGGGTCAACCTTCATTTTAATGCCAATATCGAGCGTATCGAGGCCACGGGATCCAGCTATAACGTCCACCTGACCACCGGTGAAGTGTTAGAGGTGGATGCGGTACTGGCAGCCACGGGGCGTGTAGCCAACGTTCAAGGGCTGGGCACGGAAGAGCTGGGAATTTGTTTGGATGGAGACGGAAAAATTCCCGTCAATGAGCGCTATGAAACGTTAGTGCCATCTATTTTAGCGCTAGGCGACTTAACTGCCGGCCCTGAATTAACGCCTGTCGCTCTTGCTGAAGCCATGCAACTGGTTGATTACCATTTTAAAGATAAGCAGCCAACTCCTCTTGATTACGCTACGGTACCTACTGCTGTCTTTTGTCATCCTAATATCGGCACAGTAGGGCTCAGTGAAGAGGGAGCACGGCAAAAACTGGCCAAGATTCGGGTTTATTCCACTGAGTTTCGAGCGCTGAAACATACCCTCTCGGGAAGTCAGGAACGCACGCTTATGAAACTCATTGTGGATGATGAGACCGATCGAGTCGTCGGTGTCCATATGGTAGGAGATGAAGCGGGGGAAATTATGCAGGGTATTGCCATTGCTGTTAGAGCAGGTCTTACCAAGCGTGACTTTGACTTAACTATTGGCATCCACCCGACCGGGGCCGAAGAATTTGTCACCATGAGAACAGTGACTCGACATTGACCCCCCTTTTTTTCTAACTTTTCAAAAAGAAGTGTTTAAAAAAGCGAGCCAGCATCAGGCTCGCTTTTTTTATGCCTCACCTTTTGCAAAGTCAGACTAAACTCATATTGTCTCATTACGCAGACCACCACTTAGGGCACCAAGAGCGGCTTAAATGAGCCAACTATAATCAAAAATTATGGAAAATAGGGCGGTGGATAATATGATTTTTGAATTGTTAATAATCAGTTGTTATAATGGGCATCAAATTCGCTACAGCGAAGCATAACTATGAATACGCCAATACAGCCTTTTACATCGTCATCTGAGCTTGCACGCCCCACGGTAGCCGATGCAGTGGTTGGTTTTTCTGAAACACCGCTGTTTATCCGTAAGCCGAATGCCGAAGATGGTTGGGGAGTATATGAATTAGTGAAAGCGTGTCCTCCTCTGGACGTCAATTCTGCTTACGCTTACTTATTACTTGCGACGCAATTCCGTGATACATGCGCCGTTGCCACTAACGAAGAGGGCGAAATTGTCGGGTTTGTTTCTGGTTACGTAAAAGATAACGCCCCAGACACTTATTTTCTGTGGCAGGTGGCAGTAGGTGAAAAGGCCCGCGGCACCGGACTTGCTCGCCGCTTGGTTGAAGCCATCCTGTCACGCCCTGAACTCACTAACGTTCATCATCTTGAAACCACGATTACGCCTGACAACCTGGCATCCTGGGGCTTGTTTCGCCGCTTAGCAGCTCGCTGGCATGCGCCGCTTAATAGCAGAGAATATTTCTCTACCGAACAGCTGGGTGGAGAACATGATCCGGAGAACCTGGTTCGCATCGGCCCATTTCAGGCTGATCACATCTAATCTGCACTATCGCTGCATTATCTCGTCACACTCTTGCCAGCTTAATGATCACAAGGAGGTCGCTAATGAAGACTCAAACACTTGAACGTATGGAATCTAATGTTCGTACCTATTCACGTTCATTTCCTGTTGTGTTTACCAAAGCGCAAAATGCTCGTTTAACCGACGAAAACGGTCGTGAATATATCGACTTTTTGGCGGGTGCCGGAACGCTTAATTACGGCCATAACAACCCGCATCTCAAGCAAGCCATGATTGATTACCTATCCAGCGACGGCATTGTTCATGGCCTGGATATGTGGACGGCAGCAAAACGGGAATATCTCGAAACATTAGAAGAACTCATTTTTAAACCGCGCGGGCTGGATTATAAAGTTCATCTGCCAGGCCCAACGGGCACGAACGCCGTTGAAGCAGCTATTCGTCTGGCACGTGTTGCCAAAGGCCGTCACAATATTGTGACTTTCACCAATGGTTTCCACGGTGTGACCATGGGTGCATTGGCAACGACAGGTAACCGTAAATTCCGTGAAGCAACCGGCGGTATTCCTACTCAGGGCGCAAGCTTTTTACCTTTCGATGGTTACATGGGTGAGCATGCCGATACGCTTGATTATTTTGAAAAATTACTCTGTGACCAATCAGGTGGACTGGATATCCCGGCAGGCGTCATTGTTGAAACCGTGCAAGGCGAGGGCGGTATTAACGTGGCAGGTCTGGACTGGTTGAAACGCCTTGAAAGCATTTGCCGCGAACACGATATCCTATTGATCGTGGATGATATCCAGGCCGGCTGTGGCCGTACTGGGAAGTTTTTCAGTTTTGAACATGCGGGTATCAAGCCTGACATCGTGACTAATTCTAAGTCTCTCTCAGGGTTTGGTTTGCCATTTGCCCATGTATTGATACGCCCAGAGCTCGATATGTGGAAACCGGGTCAATATAACGGCACCTTCCGTGGCTTTAACCTTGCCATGGTAACGGCGACCGCAGCGCTTAAAAAATATTGGTCTAACGATACGTTTGAGCGCGATATTCAGCGCAAAGCGCGTATTGTAGAAGAGCGTTTCCAGAAGCTGGCAACTCTGTTATCGGAAAACGGTATGCCAGCTACCGAGCGCGGACGCGGCTTGATGCGCGGTATCGACGTTGTCTCAGGTGATCTTGCCGATAAAATCACCAGCGAAGCGTTTGAAAACGGCTTGATTATTGAAACGAGTGGCCAGGGCGGCGAAGTCGTTAAATGTCTTTGCCCGTTAACCATTACCGATGAAGACCTGCTTGAAGCGCTGGATATCCTGGAAGCGGCTGTCAAAACGGTTATTAATAGGTAATTTGACGCAGTCTTACGTATCACCCTAACGAAAAACTCAGCGGCTGGTACTGCCAGCCGTTCAGGGATGGAGTAAATTATGATTGTTCGTAATCTAGAAGAAGCGCGCAAAACTGATCGTCTGGTAACCGCTGAAAACGGCAACTGGGACAGCACGCGTCTAGTACTTGCTGAAGACAACGCGGGTTTTTCTTTTCACATCACGCGCATTTTTCCAGGTACTGAAACCCATATTCAGTACAAACATCACTATGAAGCGGTTTTTTGCTATGAAGGCGAAGGTGAAGTAGAAACCCTGGCCGATGGCAAAATTTGGCCCATTAAAGCAGGCGATATCTACCTGCTGGATCAGCATGACGAGCACCTACTGCGCGGTAAAGAAAAAGGCATGACCGTTGCCTGCGTATTTACTCCCGCGCTGTCAGGTAAAGAAGTGCACCGCGAAGACGGCTCCTACGCACCAGCTGATGAATAAGCACTGATACACAGCCTTTAGTGCTTGGACATATGTCCTTGGAAAGCAGCCTTGCTCAAGCAGGCTGCTTTTTAATGTCTATGTACCTGACCCAATTCAGGGGTTAGAGGCGGCCTTCAACCTAGATACTGAGGATGGACGCTTAATAGCTGCTTAAAACATATAGCTTAGAGCGTAGATGTTTCATAGCATGGATAAAAATTGATTAAGCGCTACACCTGATAAAATCTATTATCTTGCTGATTATATTGAATTAGAGACGTTGCTTGCTTAAACCAGTGAGTCTCAAGTAGGCTGCGGGTTCTGTGCGCTTCACAAAGATCTTTCAGGTGTTCGCATAATATATATTATGTTAAATATGGTGTTCATTATCACGCAATATACTTTTACTCTATTAGTGTCGGATCACTATTCTCTGGCGGGTCTTTTATAACCATTATGACGAGCTTGCTAATGCGCCATAACTGACACGAGCTCGACCAGCCTGCTTCGCTTTGTACAATTGCTTATCCGCTTCCGCCAACAGCGCTTGTTGCTCCATGCTGCTGTCTGGGATAACCGATGCCACAGTCACATGCTGCGCTACCTCCGAGCCCATATGTTCAAGCTTTAATGCTTGCACGCTTGCCTCAATACGCTCTGCAACATGTAAAGCCCCCGCCAAATCTGTTTTAGGCAACAGGCACGCAAACTCTTCACCACCATAACGCGCTATCAAATCATACGGCCGGAAGGATACACCGATTAGAGCTTCAGCTACCTGCTGCAAGCAATTATCGCCCTTCAAGTGTCCATAAAGATCGTTGTAACGCTTAAAATAGTCGACATCAATCATGATCACCGACAGCGTATATTGCTCCCTCAGGCACTGGCGCCAATCTCGATTTAGCTGTTCGTCAAACATGCGCCTGTTAGCGACACCTGTTAAGCCATCGATCAATGCAAACGAGCGCAAGATGTCACTTTGCCGCTTGAGCGTTAGGTGCGTATTGACCCGTGCTTTGACAATAACGGGGTTGATCGGCTTGACGATAAAATCAACCGCTCCAAGTTCGAGACCCAACACTTCATCCTCTACCGCGCCTAGAGCCGTTACAAAAATAATGGCGATATCGCGTGTTCCAGGGTCGGCTTTGAGTCTACGACAGACCTCATGGCCATCCAGGCCGTCCATATAAACGTCAAGCAGAATCAAATCCGGTGCTATCGTTTGGCACATATCTAGGGCTTGAGCCCCATCCGTGGCCATGAATACCTCACACTCCTCACGAAACAGCTCATACAACACCATAATATTAATGCGCTGGTCATCGACCAGCAGTAATTTAGGCTTGTTTTTTGAAACGGCTTGCCACTGTTGCACTAATCGTCCCTCAGTTTGAATGCAGCAGGTCATGACCTGCGAGTAGCGCTGCCGCAAAATCCAGAGATCTTACCAGATCAAGAAAAGCATCGTACTCACTCCGCATAGCCTGTGGAGTGAGTCCCTGAAGCGATTCACTCTTTTCGATCGCTTGCAGGCTGCCTACCTCTAAAAGCTGCAATATAGCTCGCAGTGCTTCATGCCACTGCTCAATGGATAAGTCTGCACTGTCTTCATTCACTGGTACAAATGCCGTGGATGCCATTACCGGAAGGTCAAACATCGCCCTCAACATACCGTCACTGGCCTGTAACAGCGTAAATAGATGATCAGTATCGACATCATTCTGGTTCAGTCCTTGCGATTGTTTGCTGGACTCGGTATTTCGTAAATCTTGCTCCAGGGCTCCTACGCGATCTGCAAACGCCGTGGCGCCCATCGTTGCGGAACTGCCCTTGATAGCATGCAATAAGCTGATAGCGCCTACCCTATCGCCCTGCTCAAAGGCTTCTTTCAGGCGCCCAAGCTGCTTGGTTTGCTCGTCCGCGAATTTTCCCAACATAGTACGAATCAGCTTGTAGTTACCGCCAAAGCGACGACTGATCGAAGATTCCGGCTCGACAATAGTATTAATCGATTCGGTTGGAGGTGGCGGTACTTCTGCACCGGCCACTTCCTGTGTTGTATGGCTTAATAGCGTGGCAATCAGTCGCTCGAGGTCAACCGGCTTGCTGAGATGATCATCCATACCCGCAGCGTAACATGCTTGCTTGTCTTGCTCCGACGCATTGGCCGTCATGGCAATGATCTTTACACCACCTTGGTCGCCGTCAGCGCGAATTAGACGGGTAGCTTCCAATCCGTCAATATCAGGCATTTGGATATCCATTAATACCGCATCAAAAGCGGGGGCAGACTTGGTGGCTAACGTCACACCCTCAAGCCCTCCCTCTGCGAGAGTTACTTCAGCACCTTCTTGGGTTAATAGCTCAAAGGCGACCTCGCGATTTAACATATTGTCCTCAACAACCAAAAAGCGCAGTCCTTCTAAGCGCTTTGGAAGCAATGACCGCATGTTGGAGGCAGTGGGCTGCGGCATACTTGGCGATATAAGCGCATTGTTGATCGAATTAATCAATTGTTGGGGGGTGACAGGCTTGCTAAGAACGTCGACAAAGGGAGCATCACCCAACTGCTGTGAATCAGATAGTACTTCCTGGCCGCAAGCAGTGATCATAATGATGGGCGGTTTTTTTTGCAGACTTTGCTGATGTATTTTGCGTGCTGCGCTTAAGCCATCCAGTTCAGGCATACGCCAATCCATCAGTATGATGTCATAGTCATTGCCGCCACGCTGCATTTGCTGAACGCGATCCACGGCTTGTCGGCCATCGCGGACAAGATCCACCTGCCACCCCATAGACTGAGTCATGCGTACTAACAGCTCACCGGCCACTTCATTATCATCAACAACCAGCAGATGCTTAGCGTGGTCTGCTCCCGGTAGCAAGGTGCCTAACGGCGGTTCTTGAGCAATGCGCATATTGATATCAAACCAAAAGCAACTGCCTATCCCGACTTGGCTGCTGACCTGTAGCTCTCCTCCCATTAATTCGATAAGCCGCTGCGATATCACCAGGCCCAACCCCGTGCCGCCAAAACGTCTGCTGATAGACGCCTCAGCTTGGGTAAAGCCATCGAAGATACGCTTGAGATGTTCAGGGCTAATGCCAATTCCGCTGTCAATCACTTCAACGCGTAAGCGCACCTCCTCTGACTGCCGGTGCCGTTGTCCGACCTTGACAACTACATGACCGTGTTGCGTAAACTTCAGCGCATTGCCCGCTAGGTTGACTAACACTTGCTGTAAGCGCAGTCCATCACCATATAATGCGCTGGGCAATTGAGGGTCGATATCGAACATGACCTCAACGTCTTTTCCTGAAAGATTACCCGCAAGAATAATGGCTAAGTCACGCATCAGGTTTTCAAGATCAACAACATGTATATCCAGCTGCAGCTTTCCAGCGTCGATCTTTGAGTAGTCGAGAATATCGTTGAGTAATCCCAGTAGCGACTTTGCCGCCGACTCGGCTTTGCTGATGTAGTCAAGCTGGCGGGTATTCAGCTCGGTGTTCTGAACAAGCTGAAGCATTCCCAACACTGCATTCATAGGGGTGCGAATTTCATGGCTCATATTCGCTACAAATGATGATTTGGCTGCGCTAGCGGCATCCGCTTGTTCCTTCGCATGCTGCAGGCGTGTTTGCAACTCAAGCTGGGCAGTTATATCACGGTTGATACCTGTCACTCTTATTGGTGTACCGTGCTCATCGCGCTCGACCTGTGCACCTGCCTGCACCGTGCACAGGGTGCCATCAGGGCGTATCACCCGAAAAACAGGATTATACGCCTCCCCTTTTTCTAGCAGGCTCTGTAGCTTGCTGTCGGCCATATCCATATCGTCTGGATGGATGCGCTCATGCCAGTGTTGATAGCTTAAGTCTGAAGGTACCTCGTTCGACGATAGCCCATAGAGTTGGAACATACGTGCATTCCAGCTGAGTGAATTATCGGCCATGTCCCAAGACCAAATCCCCAATTCCGCCGCATCGGCGGCCATAAGCAGTTGGTCACGCGCCGATGAGACTGCACTTTCGGACGCTTTTTGTGTCGTCAAATCTACAGCGATGCTGAGATAACCGTTGATGTCTCCATGATCGTCATACATAGCGGTAATAGAGACCGAAACCGGTAAAGGAACGCCGCCTTTACAACAGTAAGTCCATTCGCGCGTGTCGGCGCCGTGCCGTTCAGCCTCATGTACTAATACGCAAAATCCGTTCACCGTGCATCCATACTGGGATGCCAATTCATTGGCACGAAGTGCCATTTCTGCCTCTGTATGGAAATCAATCAAATTGTGCTGATCAATCACATCAGCTGCTTCGTAGCCTAATATGCGCTCAGCACCGGTATTAAAAACTTTAATGACACCAAGCAAGTCCGTGGCAATAATTGCCACCTCTGAAGCTGAGCTCAGTACGCTGCCTAATAGCACGTTGAGCTGAAGCAGTTCAGATGTACGTTGTGCTACCTGGGCCTCTAGGCTGCTATTCAGCTTATGAATCTGTGCATCAGCGGCGACTCTTTCTGAAATATCTCTAACAGTTTTTGCCCCTCCGATAACACGACCTTCTGAATTGAAAATAGGTGACATGGTGACTGAAACTGAAATGAGCGTTCCGTTTTTGTGCTGTCGCTGTGTTTCAAAGGCTGATGTCGACTTTCCAGCCTGAATGCAAGCAAGTACGTTTTCCTCCTCAGCTAATTTTTGTTCAGGCATAATCAGATGGCCAATACGCTGTCCCAAAGTCTCTTTGGTGCTGTAGCCAAATAATTCTTCAGCCCCTTTATTCCAGCTGGTGACTTTGCCATTACGGTCCATTCCAATGATGCCGTCGGCCGAACTCTCGACAATTGCCGCAAGTTTTGCCTGTTCAGCGATAATGCTGCGTCGTCGTTTACGACTGATGTTGAGGGCGCCCATCAGGGCCGCCATAAGCATGGAAAACAACACCCCGATACTTAATACCAGAAGCGGAGAGAGCTGATTAAGCTCACGGATAAACGGTGGATGGGCTTCGAACCGAAGCTGCCATCTTCGTCCATACACATCTCGTTCGACCGTACGTGAAAGCACGATATCGTTAGGGTTTTCATCGCCACTGGAATAAAACTCAACGCTCTTTTCAGGATCGGTAACATCTTGCAATTTAAGGCTAATAGCTTGCTCGGGTGGCCGCAGCCCGTTGAGTACGGCATCAATGCTCAGCGCTGCATAGCGGTGATTTTCAACCCAGTTGTCCAAATGGCTGCCTCTAAGCAGCCTGTTTATTACGCTCAACTTCCTGCAGCTTGC
>NZ_JABUZA010000020.1 GCF_014897985.1 Halomonas colorata | reverse complement strand
GAATCTCGCGCACCGAGGCGTGATACAGATGCCCGAGCCAAAACGCCTGCATGGAGTTGAGTTCTTGGATCATGAGGGTCTCCTGGATGAAGAAACCTCAGTGTGGTCAGCAAAACTCCGCTTGAGAAGATGTGGTTAGTGGCGCGTTTACCCAAGCTCTGCAGTAGCGCTTTTTTAAATTGCTTATTGTCATAGTTGGGTGCCAGCTTAAATCTTAAGGTCACAATGCTTGTGCCAGGAAAGCCTTCTATGGTTCCAACGGATACAGCTTTATAAAGGAAGTGGGCGTCATTAGTGGGTGACGGGTCTTCGAAGATGGTGTTTTCGTCTCTTGGTGGTGCGGTCAATGTGACGCAGCCGCTTAACAATGAGGCTAAAAAAACCGCGAAAATAGATTTTGTTATATTCATGCGTTTCCCTTGTTAATTTTGCGAAATATAATTAGCATTTTGGGCGAAAAAGTCGATGTGTTTTGAAATGATTGGCTAATTGTTATCAGCTGGCAAAGATGTCAATGAACATCGTAGTAATAAATCAGCAGACTCATGCTGCGGTTAGCCGCCTTATTTGCCACTTTTTTGATATAGGCTCTAGCTTACTGACGTCCAGAAGTTAAGAGCGCACGGTTAACGCCCACAAAGCGATAAAATGTAATGATAATCCGTATTTTGAATGAATCCTTTTCTGCGTTGCTTAACATCAAGCGTTCTACGTTTAGTGCTCTGGCCGCTGCCTTTTTACTCGCGCTTATCGCGGAGCTTGCTCTGCTTGGAGTCGGCATTCTACAGCCCCGGCCGCTGATGCTTTATCTCACATTGGAGTGGTTGGCAGAGGGGGTGGCGATAGTTAGCTATACGCTATTGGTCACTGTTATTTGCCACACCGTATTACGGGACCAGGCGAGACGTTTTGGCTGGGGGTTCTTTTGGGGGCGAAGAGAAACACGCTTTTTTCTTCATGTACTGGGGCTTTATGCGCTGTTAATCCCGGTGTCGCTATTAGCTTTTGTGCCCGTTGGCGGGCCGTGGTTAATGCTGCTGGCTGCCGGCTATTTTTATAGCCGCTTTGCGCTGGTATTGCCGGGCATCGCCCTTAATCAAAAAATAACCTTTAAGCTTGCCTGGCAGCTGTCTAGTCAGCATCAAAGAAGCGCTTTCGTACTGCTCGCACTGCTTCCCGGCATTGGCTGGAGTATTGCCGAGTTGCTTCTGGGCGGGCTTTATCTTTTTCCCTTAAGAGTGGTTGCAAACTTTTTCATATCTGTCTTTTCAGCAATTGCCATGGCAATTCTCTATCGTGAGATCGTATTTTCTGCAGCCGCCGTTAGTGACGATTCGCAAAGCCAGAGCGCCCATGGGGAGGGCTAATAATGCTTGACGATTTTTTTGAAGGTTTTTCCCGAAGCCTAGGTTGGTTTTTTGGCCATGTTGTCGGCAATCTTTTATTTAAGGCTGGCTACTGGATCGGCTGGCCTTTTGTAAAATGCATAACGCTGGGTTACTACCCAAGTAGGCGCCAGCGCTATTCAAGAAGGGACCCCTTTCAGGATGAAATATGGACGAGTTGTATTGGCCTGCTTGTTTTAATTAGTTCAGCCGTTTTTTTATTTACTCGGTAGCGCCCAGGCGGTTAGCCGAAGAAAGACTCCATCGCTTTTAGCTAAGCCCCTCTTTTTGTAAGACATTCGCTATAGCGTTTGTAAGCAATATCTCAAATGCCCCCTGGTTTGTTGATTTCGAGAAGCATTCCTGTAGTTTCATCTGGTCGATTCTAGGGGCGTCCAGCGCTTGTTGTCTGGTTGATTGCCTTGTTGAACAGTGCAATATCGTACCCGTTTTGCACTGCCCCTACGGAGACGAAAAAGGATTTATGAGAGCGGCATCGCTTAGTGGTGGCGCTTACGCCCTGTTTAAGGAATCTCAGGCACATGCCTTTATTTTTTTCTATTATCACCAGTTTTCCAACCGTCATTTTTACCGTGCTGTTAAGCGTTGCCGTTATTTATTGGTTTATTTCGCTATCCGGCATGGTCGATAGCGATGTGCCGGAAGGAGATCTAAGCGGTGATGGCGCCATGGGGGTCGGCGGTTTGCTGGCAACGCTGGGTCTTCAGGGCGTACCACTGCCGTTAGTGATTACGCTCGTCGCTTTAGGCGGCTGGTTATTTAGTTATTTTTGTGAACTTCTGGTTGGCACGCGCCTTAACCCTGGCTTATTACTCTGGCTGTTTCACGCTGTCTTACTGCTAGTTAGTTTTGCCGTGGGTATCTTCGTTACCTCTTTTGTGGTTCGCCCTTTACGCCCTCTATTTAAACCTGCCTTGCATTTGCCTACTGAAGAGCGCTTAACCGGCACGCTGTGTACGGTGCGTTCTGGCAGTGTTGATAGAGCGCGGGGCCGAGCCGATGCCTATATCGAAGGTGACCATCTGATATTACAGATTCGCAGTGATAAGCCCTTAGTGCGCGGCGACCGCGCCATTCTGATTCACTATCTCGCTGATGAAGACGCTTACTGGGTAATGCCTGAGAACGACTTTAAAACCGGCTTAGCCGATTAACTGCCTGGATATAGGAGAAGAAAATGGACTTATCGTGGGTTATGCCGCTGTTATTCGGCATTGGCGCTATTATTATCCTCATCATAGCGAGTCTGTCACTGATCAAGACGTTCTATCGCAAGATCGATCAGGGCGAGACGCTGATCGTCAATGACCTCTCGACGACACCTAAGGTGTATTTCACCGGCGCGATGGTGCTGCCGGTTATTCACCGCGCGGAAACCATGAAGATTTCCGTGATTACCCTTGAGCTAAACCGTACCGGTAAAGAGGGTTTGATTTGCCGCGATAACCTGCGTGCCGATATCAGCGTGGCGTTTTATCTGCGGGTGAACGCCACTGCCGAAGATGTGCTGCGGGTAGCCAAGTCGGTGGGCGTGAACCGGGCATCTGACCGCGATGCAGTGAATGAACTGTTCAATGCTAAATTCAGCGAAGCGTTAAAGACCGTCGGTAAGAAGATGGACTTCATGCAGCTGTTTGATGAGCGCCAGCAGTTCCGTGATGCCATCGTCGAAACCATTGGTCAGGATCTGAACGGCTATGTGCTTGAAGATGTCGCGATCGACTATCTGGAACAGACGCCTAAAAGCTCGCTTGACCCGCATAACATTCTGGATTCTGAAGGTATCAAGTGCATCACCGAAATTACGGCGAAGCACAATGTTGAAACCAACCGGTTGGAGCGTGATCAGGAACTCGAAATTCAGCGCAAAAATGTCTCGGCTCGTGAGGCAGCGCTAGAGCTTGAGCGTACCCAGGCCGATGCGGAAGCACGCCAGCGTCGTGAAATTGAAAGCCTGCGTTCACGTGAGGAATCGGAAGCCGAGCAGGTGCTTCACCAGGAGCGTTCCAAGAGTGAAGCGGCGCGTATCAAGACTGACGAAGAGCTGGCCATTGCCGAAGAGAACAAGCAGCGTCAGATTGAAATGGCCGCCAAGGCGCGCGAGCGTGCCGTACAAATCGAGGAGGTGCGGATTCGTCAGGCCAGAGAGCTTGAAGATGTTAACCGCGAGCGCGCAGTAGAAATTGAGCGTATCGGCATGGAAAAAGCGCTGGAAGAAGAGCGCAAGGAAATTGCCGATATCACCAGCCAGCGTATCGCCGTTGAGCGCAACGTGGCTGAAGAAGAAGAAAATATCCACGATGTGCGCAACCGCGCCGAAGCTGAGCGTAAGAAAGTCACTAGCCTGACGGCGGCGCAGGCGGTTGCCGAGGAGAGCAAACTTAAGGAAGTACGTGCGGCTGAAGCGGCATTCGAGCGCTCCAAGCTTGAAGCCGAAGAGACCATCATCCGTGCCCAGGCGGAGCTGGATTCCGCCGAGAAACGTGCGGCAGCCGAAGAGAAGCAGGCACGTGGTCAGCAGGCGTTGCTGGCAGCAGATGGTTTGGCCGAAGCCCAAGTGCTTGAAGCCCGCGCTCACGCCCAGCGTAGCGAAGGCATGGCTTTGGCCGAAGTGAAAACCGCGACTGCAAAAGCCGATGAAGATGCAGGCATGGCGGAAGTGCGCGTGCTTGAGCAGCGCCTTGAAGCGGAAGCAACGGGTGAAGAGAAGCTGGGTACTGCAAAAGCCCAGGCCCGCGAAGCGATGGCCAAGGCCGAAGCGAATGGCCTGGTCGAGAAACTGCGTGCTTACGACAACATGTCGGAAGAGGCGCGCCACTTTGAAGAATTCCGCATGAACCTCGAGGTGCACGAGAAAGAAGTGATGGCACAGATCGAGGCGCAGCGTACGGGCATGCTGGAGAACGGCAAAGTGATGTCAGCGGCGCTACACAATGCCAAGTTCGAACTGATTGGTGGCGACGGCGATATCTTCGAGAAATTTGCCACCGGCCTTGGCTATGGCAAGACGGTGCAGGGGGTGCTCGACAAGTCCCCGGCGCTTCAAGCCACGCTGGCAGGCCTTGCCAGCCGTGCCATGGGGTCGAGCAAGTCCTCGGAATCGGCCTGATAAAAGAGGCGGCTCATCAAAGGCCGCCTTGCTTGGCATGATAAAGCCGACTACCCCTTAGCCTTCCCAAGACCGCATGTGCCATCACGCTGCGGTCTTTGCTATTTCGCTTGAGCACTTTTTTCAGGATGAACACTATGTCGAAGGACGCTATGTCGAAGGACGCTATGTCGAAGGAGCCGTCGTCGGTCGAGAATATCGTCAGAGAAAGCACGGCATTCGAGACCATTCAACGCCGCCTGCGAACTCAGGGCAGTGAGCTAAATACATCCGTCGGTCAGTTGAACGAAGCACGCGCAGGCGTTTTTGGAAGCAGCAGCATGGCGCTGTTAGGCCGTGCCCGGGTGCGTACTGAAAATAACGCTATCGCTCGCGACATGGTGCGCATTGGCGATCAAATTCTGTTTGGATTCAATGTTCAGCTGGGGCTGCGTAAAGCCTTGGATGCTAAAGATATTTTTGCGCTTTACCATCTTAAGGACGATGAAGGCGGATTAGAGCTGACAGAAGCGTCTCTCACGAACAGCTTCTTAACCGATGAGCAATTCACTCGAGACTTTCGGGAACTACAGCAGTACTACAGCCATGCCACGCTGGTGCAGCTGGTAACGCTCAACAACAAGCTGCTGATCGCTTTTCAGATTGGCGAAAAGCTCAGTGACGTTCGGGTTTTTCGGTGGGAGCTGACGGCTCAGGGTGAGGTAAGCCGCTATATCGATAATCGCGGAGAGCGCGATCTGGTGTTTCCAGAGCGGTTCGCTTTTGCCTGGCAGGAGGCTGGCCGTGACCTGCAAGAACAAGGGCGCGCACCCCATCTGAATATTCTTGATACGGTATTTGTCGATAACCTGCGCGGCAATATTACCTTCAAGATCGAAAATAACACCAGCAGTGGCGAAGGTATCTTTACTGATCCTGTGGCGTCAGATTCGCAGTCCCTGGATGATGCCTCCTTCGAGTACGCTGACTTGGGGGCGGTGCTGCTAGTCCGCATACAGCCTTTCAATGAAAAACAGTGGCGTTACTATCTCTTTAACCGCGCCGAGCAGCACGTCAAGCGTATTGATGCCATGGCAGGATCAGTCATTGAGCTGCCGGAGAATCATGGCCTGATATTCCCGTCCGGGTGCTATCTGAATACAGGCGAGCTGAGCACCTACGAGGTGCCAGAAGAAGATTTGCGCTTCAAACGTATGGTGCGCTCGCCGAATGGTGAAGATGTTCTTTACCTCTTTTATGCGCCGCATACCGGGCATGTGGTGCTTTATCGCTATAACCTGATCCAGAAACAGGTAGACACACCCATGGTCGGGCACGGCGCGGCGCTGCTTGAAAATGGGCATCTGGCGATTTTTTATGCCGAAGATGAGCCGACGCTGGTGCATCCCATTCAGGTATGGGACACGCCTTTCATGTCGGAGCGTTTTCACGCTCAGGACGCGGTGCGTAACGATACCCCGCTTGGCCGAATCGGTAATCCCGAACTGGTGCGCGGCATCGCCGAGCTGAACAGTATTGTGCAACTGGCCAGCGAACAGCAGGCGACCGAGCGGCATTTCAACGCCATCATCCGCCGTGTCGATCGCACCTTGAATCAGTTTTACTGGATTGGCGAACCTGATTTCAGCACCATTCACGCCGCGCTGGAACAGCTTAAGCATACCGCTGAGCTGATGCTCGACGAATATGAAAAGGTTCAGGCGATACGCGCCCAAACGGCTCAGGCGTTGGATGAGGTAGAAAAGCAGCAAACTGAATTGTTGCGTGAGCTGAAGCCCAGTAGCTGGAAAGCGCCCGATGTTTTCGTGACCTATCTGAAACGGTTGCGCGATCATCGTGGGCGGTTAATGGCGCTTCGCGAGCGCCGCTATCTCGATGAAGCGCGTCTCAAGACACTCGAGCAGGCGCTTGATACGGCGGAAGAGTCGCTGACGCAGCAGACCTTCTCCTTTCTGGCGCAACCTGAAGCGCTGGATGGCTATCGGGAAACCCTGGCGGAGCTTAAGGCGCAGGTGGGGGAGGCAGAAACCCGCCAGCAGCTGGCGGAATATGTCGCGCGTTATCGTGAGCTGACCGCCGGGCTGGATATGATTCAGGGGTTGCTGTCTTCCATGTCAGGCGGCGATGCCATTGAGCAGACGCGCATTACCGAAAATATTTCGAGCATTTATGCCTCCATCAATCAGCAGCGTTCCGAGGCGGAAATCCGCCTGCGCGAACAGGGCAGTGCCGAGGCCCAGGCGCAGTTTGCCGCACAGATTCGTCTGTTCGAACAGAGCCTTGCCAATGGCGTAGGCGCCCTGGGCGAGCCCGACGACTGTGATCAACTGATGACCCGCATGCTGGATCAGTTGCAGGAGCTGGAGAGCCAGTTTGGTGAGTTTGACGAGTTTTTAACCACCATTCTTGAGCAGCGCGAAAGCGCTCATGAAAGTATTGAAGGACGCCGTCAGCAGCTTCAAGACGAGCGTCAGCGTCGCGTTTCTACTCTGACCGATGCCAGCCAGCGGATTTTATCCAACGTTACGCGTCGCACCGAACGCTTCGAAACGCTGGAAGAATTGCACAGCTTCTTTGCCGCGGATGCCATGGTTGCCAAGGTGCGCAGCATGGTGGATGAGCTGCGCAGCTTCGGAGCCAACCTGGAAGCGGATGATATTTCAGGCCGCCTGCGCGCCTCTCAGGATGCGGCAATGCGCAGCGTGCGCGACCGCGCCGACATCTATGAGTCAGGTGGCAATGTGATCCGCCTGGGGCCTCGTCACCGCTTCAGCGTCAATCAGCAGAACCTTGACCTGACGCTGGTACCCCGTAACGAGAGCATCATGCTTCATCTGACGGGGACCCAATATTACGAATCGTTGGATGATTCGCGCCTGACCGAGCTGCAAGACTACTGGAGCATGTCGCTGCCTTCGGAAAGTCGTGCCGTCTACCGTGCCGAGTACCTCGCTTACCTGTTCATGCAGGAGATGTCATCGTCAGGTGGTGCGACAGTCAATGTAGAAGATATCACGGAGCTGCAGCGTCAAATTGCCAACTTCGCTTCTCCGCGCTATCGGGAAGGGTACGAGAAGGGGATTCATGATCATGATGCGGCGTTGATCGTGCGAACCCTGTGGCCGGCGCGCCAAAGCGCAGGGCAGCTTGGGTTCGGGCCATTGCCCAGGGCGCTTGGCATGCTTTTCTGGGCCGATCGCTCAAGCGACGAGAATGCTACTCGCAACCTGCGCGCACGCTGTCTATCTGCGGGCATTCTCTGTCGGATCATGAGTAACGAAGACCTGATCCGCGCCTTGATGCAGGAGGTCGAGCCGCAACTAGAAGCCTTCATGAAGACGCATCAGCTTGCTAGCTCGCCTAGCCAGCTTGGTAGCGCTACCGAGTTTCTGGTGCGCCAGTTAGCCGAAGAGAGCGATAGCTTTCCTGTGACCCAATACGCGGCCAATCTGGTGGAGAGCTTTATCACCACCATGCAGCGTCAAGGGTACTACGGGCACTTTCAAGAGGCATTGGCCGTTGTCATGGGGCAGCCTGGTGCGCGCTGGACCATCACGTCACACTGGCTGCAGGCGCATGCCAAACAGGCGGGGCAGGAGGGTTTGCTTCACTACCTGCCGGAAGCCATCGCCATGCTCAATACGGCCGAGCGGTTGAAAACCACGCCGCATAGTGTCGAACTGGCCTTTAGTGTCGAGGGGCTGTTGGGGCAGCACGAGCGCCTTGAACAGCAGCAGCTTACGCTGCAGCTGGACGATTTTCAGGAGCGTCTACGTCATCATCAACAGGTGGTCGTGCGTGACTGGTCGGCGCTTCAAGAGCGGCGTCAGCGTATCCTGCAGGAGCAGCGCGAGCGCTTGAGGCTTGAAGAGTACGCGCCCAAGCCGCTCAACTCATTCGTGCGCAACAAGCTGATTACCCAGAGCTACCTGCCGATCATTGGCGATAACCTTGCCAAGCAGATGGGCACGGTGGGCGACTCCCGACGCACCGATAACAGCGGCCTGTTGATGATGATTTCGCCACCGGGCTACGGTAAAACCACCCTGATGGAGTATGTCGCCAACCGTCTCGGGCTGATCTTCATGAAGATCAACTGCCCAAGCCTTGGGCACGATGTGACGTCGCTGGATCCGGAGTCCGCCACACACTCCACCGCCCGTGCCGAGCTCGTCAAGCTCAACCTGGCGTTCGAGATGGGCAATAACGTCATGCTCTATCTGGATGACATTCAGCACACGCACCCTGAGTTTCTGCAGAAATTTATCTCGTTGTGCGACGGCAGCCGACGCATTGACGGAATCTGGAACGGCCGCACCAAAACCTACGACATGCGCGGCAAGCGGTTCTGTATTGCCATGGCGGGCAACCCGTATACGGAAAGCGGGGATGTCTTCAAGGTGCCTGACATGCTCTCCAACCGGGCGGATGTGTATAACCTGGGGGATGTACTGAGTGGCATGGAGGAGGTGTTCGCGCTCTCCTATATCGAGAACTCGATGAGCGCCAATACGGTGCTGGCGCCGCTGGCAACGCGGGGGCTTGACGACTTCTATCGCTTTGCCGATGTGGCCGCCGGGCGCAATGTTCCCAGCACCGATTTTGAACACGATTACAGTGGGGCCGAACGCGAAGAAATCGTGGCCGTGCTGAAGAACATGTTCAAAGTTCGCGAGGTGGTTCTACGCGTCAATCAACAGTACATCGCCTCCAGCGCTCAGGCTGACGAGTACCGTACGGAGCCGCCTTTCCGTCTTCAAGGCAGCTACCGGAACATGAATCGCCTGGCGGAAAAGATATCGCCTATTCTCAGCGATGAAGAGCTGGAAGATATCATCGACGACCATTACGTGGGTGAGGCACAGCTGCTCACTCAGGGAGCTGAAGAGAACCTTCTGAAGCTCAAGGAGCTGCGTAACACGTTGAACGATGATGAGCGAAAGCGTTGGGAAGATATCAAACGCGAGTTCAAGCGCCGTCAGCTCACCGGCGGCGACGAGGAAACCGGGGCCTTGGTGGTGCGCCAGTTAAGTCTGATTGCCGAAGGAGTTGGGCAATGGGGCAAGACACGCCAGAATGAAGGCTGAGGCGGCCTTCGATGACGTAGCGGGTATGAGAGCCGAAAATACGCTTTTTCAAGGAGTTCGACCATGAGTGGAAAGCCAGCAGCACGTGTGACCGACGACACCGCGTGCCCGATACCCGGGCACGGAACCAACCCACTGGTCGAGGGCTCCCCCAACGTGTTTCACGACGGATTGTCCGCGGCACGCCTCGGCGACAAGTCGGCCTGTGGAAGCCCCATCACCGGGACCGTTTCCTCCACGGTATTCATCAATGGCAAGCCCGCCGCCGTTCTCAGTAGCGCCGGCGCCCATGGCAATACCGTTATCACCGGCTCAGGAACGGTCATTATTGGGTGATGTTGCTATCGGTGGCGCGTCTCCAGTGGAGACATTTACCACGGATGACGAAGGTATGGGATCCAGGATTAATCATAAGGTGGAATCCCATGCTAGCCGAACCGATGCGCTGGGAAAAGAACCAAACCATGCGACTTCTGCTCTGTTATCGCCACAATCCGTTGTTAATGGCGACGATAGCGCTAATGAGCAAGTTTTGAGAGATGAGCAGGAACCAGCAGTCGTTAATATGGCAGAGGATAGGTGGGAGAGCGTTGTCAACGATACACCCGCGATATTTGAGATTGCTGACAACCCAAATGCAAAATCAGAAGAATTACTGCGTGAGGTGGACTTTCTGAGTGAAGTCAGAGGGAGAGAGTATATGTATCATGAGGTCGCTATAGACGTTGGTGTAGATGAGAATCTGCTAATGGCTATTGCCCACATGGAGACAACGAGGGGCTGGTATGATGGATTTACCGCTTACATAGCTCCTCCAAAGTCGTTTCGGCCAATGAACATCCACTATGCTCGTTGGCAACCCTTAATTGAGGAGCTAGGTTAAACGGAGGATGATATTCGTGGCAATCGGCGGGCTAATATTCATATTGGCGCTGAAATCCTCAAGCGCATTGAAGATAGGATAGTTGATCCAACCGTTGAGAAAATTGCCAGTATTTACGTCTTTCTCGGTGCTGAGTTAACCAGAGATTACGGTGAGCGCGTCAAGCACTTCTACAATACACAGCCATGGTGGGACTAAGATGGAGAAGCCCCGTGGAATAGTGATCTATGCGGTATTTGCTCTGCTTATAAGCGTAGCCTTTTCAGCTTTTGTGACCAGCGCTGGCGTAAGCCACAATTTCAATCAAGAGTACTGCATCTACTACAACCAAACTGACTGCCATTATAGGTACTTTGAGATAGTTAAGCTTTTCACCGGATCGTTTTTATTTATCGCAAGATGGGTATTTATTCCGACATTCACTTGGTGTCTTGTGATGGGAATATTGAGGGTGGTCAAAAAAATCCGAGCATAGTGATGGTGGCTACGTCTTATAACCAGGAACTATGGGGGGTACACAAGAAGTAGATTGATCCAGAGGAAAATCCAGTGGAACCATCATTTGATCTGGCTGAAGAATTAGCTAAGCAGCCCCAATTACTGGAGATACCTGGCAATCTTTTGATGAAAGGTGGCCCCGAGGACTATATTGGGGCCATGCTGTGCTTACGGGGCACGCTCTATTTCAAAGGGGCGCATACGCCTGCGGTACGCGAGGCGCTATGCCAATGCTTCGATGCGTTTAAACGTCTGGCCGAGCCCCACCTTACCTGGCTCTGGCGCGAGGAGCCGCCAGAAGGCAGTCCGTTAACTCCCTATACGGAGGCCAGGTCGTTACGTGACATGCTCTCTCGCATGGATGAGAATTATCCGCTGAGCTTTTACTACACGAGTGGCAAGCAATCCAATGATGCGAGTGCTTGGTACTTTAGATTATCTGGGCGAGCTGCTTGGGAAGCCAAAATTGGGCGTGACCTTAGCGTATTGGAGTTCTCCATTCCGTTGATCTATCAAGAGCAGCATCCGCTAAGCTTTCTGCGTTTGTTCTTGGATTTTGCACGGTTGCTAAACCCAGAGCAGGGTTATGCGGGACATGCCTTCAACCTTTCCGTGACAAACCGGAGTGAGAACGAACCGACTGAGGCTTTTATGGCTGACCGCATGCCTGGCTTGGATGTGGGTACGGCAAGCCTATTGGCTAAACGACCTGAGTTCAAACAAGCCAAGATCAAAACCGTCAGTTGGCTGACGCTACTCAATCAAGAACGTTTGCAATCGGCCGGTGGGCTGGATTCCCTGCAAGCGCAGCTGCCTAGCAGCCATTTTGCCTTGTATGATTTAGGCGCTAGTGTGGTTATCCAATCGGGGGCTTATGCTTAATTGCTGGTGATGCTGAAGACCCTAAACCAACCCCCTACGTGCTGCTGAACCATCTGCTCAAAGGTATCCGTTGCGAAACGGTCGGAGATTTACACGGTGGCTCGCGTCACGGTGAGCTGCGTTTGACCGGTTGGGCGGCCGACCAGTGGTTGAAGCGCCTGGATGTTGACGAGCAAGAGATTCCAGCGTGGCGCACTAAGCTACTGGATCAGGAGCCTCGCCTGGATGATACCAACAGCTTGCCGGGGCGTTTGTAGCTCTTGGCGCTCAGGCCGGTGAATATTGAACCATCATGAGAAGCGCATCTACTACAAGTCCGTGGTCATCGGTTCTGTGATGTAGTAGCCATTGGGCAGGAATACCTCAATAATACTAAGGTATTCCTCATCTTGTGATGGATATTGCTTATCTGAAAAATCTTAATTAATAGCGGAGTAGGGATTTTCGGCCATCAAAAAAGCGCGCAGATCGGCTCGTAGAGAATGATTGTGTAGCCACTCGCGAACCTCCTGAGCTTTTTGATATTCTGCATCGCCAAATTTACTGCGATATAAATTTTCAAATGTCTCGCTGGTTTTTTCCTGGCGAATACGCTGTTGCCACTGGTCGGTCAAGATGGCATTTAAATTGCCAGCCAGACCTTCAGCGACCAGCATTTCCCATTCGCCCTGATTAAGCCAAACGCCGCCTACTTTTGCACTGTAGTCAATTCGGTGGGCATGGTCTTTAGTGATTCGAAACTTGCTCATGATGCTACCCGTCATCGGGCAGAGCATCGCGCCGACCGTATCTTCAGCATCGATGTTTTCAATATGCTCATCATCAAACACATGTTCAGGGTGACGCTCTTTCCAGCTAATGTAATCCTCTATCAATATCCAGTTACCACGGCAGCTGTCGCACGTGTGAGATCTAAAAAGTGCATCTATAAAACTGGGAACAAGATTACCTTGCTGGCATGCGGTGCATTTCATTCGTTTGCTCCTTCAACGTGATGATTTTCCTGTCAACGATGAAGTCGCCACGAACGTTAATGAAGGGCAAGGCGAGGAATAATTAATAACGCGAAATGTTAATTTAATTATTGCTTATACAGACGTGCGCAGGCTCGTTCTCAAAGAAGGCCCCACTAAAGGCGTAGCAAGCAGGTGTTGAACTTATTGAAGACTAGTCAATAATAGATACCTCTTTAAATACTTTCAGCGGCCTCTTTTCGTAGCCGCAACTGGCGCATCTAGCAGGAATTAATATGGATCCACGTACGCTGGCATTAACCCTGGCCATTGCGGCAGGTTGGTTAAGCTTTAATACGTTAGTGATCGTCGGCTATTTCTTGTTCTGTAAGAAAGAGGCGCTGGGGTTAGCTGCCGGACGGGATAGCTTTTGGCTAACCGTTGCGGGTAAACGTGCTAGACAGTCGGCAGTTTCGCCACGCGCTAAGCCAAGCTCTGTGCCAGTAAACGAAAGCGCGGCAGTGGCTAAACCTACGCCCTCTGCAGAGCTAGATACCGCTCCTCCTTCTTCTCCTCCCACGCTGCCGCCTATTGCATCGTATTCCCTGTTTGTCATTTTTGATCAGCCTGACGTAACCCTTAACCAAAAAATCCATGCGCTGCTGCAAGCATGGGAGGCGCGTTATGATGCGTCGCTTCAGTTATATATAGCCTCAGGTGTCACTCCGCAAAACCCTATACGTATAGCCAACGCCTACCCGCCGGGGGATATGCCCGCCGACGAGGTGTTTTTAGAGGAGACTAACGTATTAGGCGGAGTAAGCCTGATTGTTGAAAAGCCCAAGCGCAAACGCGGCTTCGATAAGGTACAGCTGGGCAAACTGGTCGAGTTGAGTGAAGAATTTGCCGCGCTTGGCGGATCGATACTTGATGAAGAACGTCAGCCAGCCTCACGTAAAACCTTCAAAAATATCACTGGCGGTTAAAAATCCGTTTATTAGTGGGGCAACGGGTTCATTCATCTGCGTCTACACTTGGCTATCAAGGTCGCTATTCCTTTTTGTCCACAGCTATTCCTATGTGCCAACAATAGCGCGGCGCGCTTTTATGAAATCTCTAATAGCTATGATGCATAAAAACTATTTTTAATATTCTTTTTTGTGTCTATGATGCATGCATAGCTGATCCGCTGCTTATCAAAGCCTGCCCAGCCTACCCCCTATCACCAGGGCAAATGATCTTTGCCGATGAGGATGCCAACAGATGACTCGAACACGCCGTTTAAACGCATTAGTCGCGGTACTTTCATTAAGTCTGGCCAGCGGTTTTGCTGCTGTGCAGGCTCAGGCCGATACGCTGAAGGTGGGTATGTCCGGCGGTTATTTTCCGTTTACCTTTGTTGAACGCGACGAGCTCAAAGGCTTTGAGGTCGATGTCATGAACGCGGTAGGCGAAATCACTGGAGACGACGTTGAGTTCGTGACGGCGAGCTTCTCCGGGTTAGCCGGCATGCTGGATTCCGGACGTATCGATACGATTGCCAACCAGATTACGATCACCCCCGAGCGTGAAGCCAAATACGTATTTACCGAGCCCTATGTGTATGACGGCGCCCAGGTGGTGGTTCGGGCGGGTAACGAGTCCATTGAGGGCGTAGAAGATCTTTCCGGTAAAACGGTGGCGGTTAACCTCGGCTCTAACTATGAGCAGTTGCTGCGCGAGCTGCCCAATGCGGCTGAGATTGATATCCGCACCTACGAGTCAAATGTCGAACAGGACGTGGCGCTGGGGCGTATCAACGCGTTTATTATGGATCGCGTAAGCGCCACCCAGGTGATTAAAGAGCGCGGATTGCCTCTGGCGCTTGCGGGCAAGCCCTTCACGGTCATCGAGAATGCGCTGCCGTTTCGTAACAATGAACAAGGCAATGCTCAGCGTGATCGGGTCGATGCAGCGTTAACCGAGCTGCGTGAGAACGGCACGTTACGCGAGCTATCGGAAAAGTGGTTTGATGCCGATATCACGCAGCAGCCGGAATAAACGCTACCCTGTAGTAACGTCGGCCGTGGGTAATCCACGGCCGTTTGCTTATAAGCGATGCTGACATGCTAAACCTGGAATATATGTGGGGGCTGTTACCGGTCCTTCTAAGCTACTTGCCGCTTACCCTTCAAATGGCGACTATCGCCATGCTGCTGGCGCTGGTACTCGCCTGTTTACTGGCCGTGATTCGGGTGACTCGCGTGCCGCTTTTAAACGGCTTTGCGCTGCTGTTTATTTCGTTTTTTCGAGGCACGCCGCTGTTAGTGCAGCTGTTCCTGTTTTATTACGGCTTGCCTCAGCTGGTTGAAGCGTTGGTATCAATTAACGGGGTAACGGCTGCCATCATGGGGCTGACGCTGCACTTCTCGGCTTACATGGCCGAGTCGATTCGTGCCGCTATCGTGGGGATTGACCGCAGTCAAACCGAAGCGGCGCTATCAATCGGCATGACCCAGCCACAGCTAATGCGGCGCATTATTTTGCCGCAGGCTACCCGTGTGGCCACGCCAACGTTAATGAACTACTTCATTGACATCATCAAGGCGACGTCGCTGGCCTTTACGCTGGGCGTCACGGAGCTAATGGGGGCAACCCAAAAAGAGGCCGCCAGCAGCTTCTTATACCTGGAAGCCTTTTTGCTCGTGGCGGTTATTTACTGGGTGGTGGTGGAAATACTCTCATGGGGCCAGCGCCGCTTGGAAATTTATCTGAATAGGGCGTATCAACGATGATTTCGCTTGAAGCCGTCACCAAGCGTTTTGGTAAGCAGAGCGTGTTTGCCGATATTGATTTAACCCTCGAACGGGGTGAGATCATTGTGATTATCGGCCCTTCAGGCACAGGCAAATCAACCCTTTTACGCTGCATCAATTTTTTGGAGCGCCCGGACTCGGGGCGCATCACCGTTGATGATCTGCGGGTGGATGTGCAGAAGGCCAGCCGCGCCGACATTTTAAAGCTGCGTAGACGGACGGCGTTTGTGTTTCAGAACTATGGCCTGTTCGCCAATAAAACGGCGCTTCAGAACATCAGTGAGGGCATGATCGTCGTGGATAAACTGCCCAAGGAAAAAGCCCATGCGCGAGCAAGAGAGATTCTCAAGCGTATTGGCCTGGCCGATAAGGCCGATGCTTATCCGGCGGCACTTTCCGGCGGCCAGCAGCAGCGCGTTGGCATTGGCCGGGCAATGGCCGCCAACGCCGATGTGATTTTATTTGATGAGCCCACCTCTTCACTAGACCCGCAATGGGTAGATGAAGTGCTGAGCTTGATGAAGCAGCTTGCCACTGAACAGCAGACCATGATTATCGTGACCCACGAAATGCAGTTTGCCCGAGACGTGGCGGATAGGGTGATTTTTATGGATGAAGGGCAGATCATTGAGCAAGCCCCGCCCGAGGAATTGTTCACCGCACCTAAAGACCCGCGTACGCAGCACTTTTTGCGTAAAATACTTGCCCCGACGGGCCAGCCGTTGCCCTAAAAAGGCTTGAAGGGTGTTTTATAACGCGCTAGCAAGGGCGCTTTACGCGTGATAGACTACGCCATCCTCTCAGACAAGACCCGTGGGCGGGCAGCCAGATTGACTGCCGGTCACACACTTTGACTTAGCTTAATTGCTCGTCAAATCAATTGGTTGTTAAGGAAGTCGTGTGGTGGGCACCTTTAATAGTGAGCACATCAGCGGCGCATACATAGTTAATCCGTTGCCGAATTAGCGGCAACCTTTATTCTCCAAGGAGATACCTGTGGCGAACAGCAAGCAAGCACGCAAGCGCGCCCGCCAGGCCGAGACTCGTCGCGTCCTGAAAGCCAGCCAGCGCAGCATGGTCCGCACCTATATCAAGCGTGTGATCAAAGCGATTGGCACTGGCGACCACGCTAAGGCGATGGAAGAGTTCAAGGCAATGCAGCCGGTCGTTGACCGTATCGCTGATAAGGACGTGCTTTCCAAGAAGAAAGCAGCGCGCCTGAAAAGCCGTTTGAACAAGCGTATTAAGGCTCTGGCGGCGTAAGCCGGCAGGCGCCATAAAAAAAACCGGCTGCGGCCGGTTTTTTTGTGTCTGATGGTTTTATCCTGGCTTTGTATGAAAAGTCGGTGAGCGAAGATCAGGCAAGGCAAAAATCGG
The DNA here is from genome assembly GCF_014897985.1 of Halomonas colorata. Classification (GTDB taxonomy): domain Bacteria; phylum Pseudomonadota; class Gammaproteobacteria; order Pseudomonadales; family Halomonadaceae; genus Vreelandella; species Vreelandella colorata. Next base: position 58,089 of record NZ_JABUZA010000020.1, on the reverse strand, counting down.
CGAAAAAACGGAGTTTACAGGGTGTAAATGAGTATTTTGAGCCGATTTTTAACGCAGCATGATCGAGCGTAAGCAGTTTTCATACGAAGCCTAGCGCCCCTTGATGGGTATTGGTTGCCAGCGCCCATGGATCAAAAAAATGACCCAAAGCACGCCCCCTAACGAAACCTCTACCACGCTGGATGTGCCGCCACGCCGTGGGCTAATGCGCTCAGGGCTGGTGGTGAGTGCCATGACCATGCTTTCGCGCGTATTGGGATTGGTGCGCGATGTGGTGGTCGCGACCCTGCTCGGGGCGGGCGATGGCGCGGACGCGTTTTTTGTGGCTTTCAAGATTCCTAACTTTCTACGCCGTCTGTTTGCCGAAGGCGCCTTTAACCAGGCCTTTGTGCCGGTGCTTTCCGAATACTCGACCCAGCGCAGTAAGCAGGAGATCCGCGAGCTTTTAAACGCGGTGGCGGGTAGTTTAACGGCGTTGCTGGCCCTGATCACCGCAATTGCGATGCTGTGCGCGCCTTGGCTGATCTGGGTATTTGCCCCAGGTTTTGGTAGCGACCCTGACAAGCACGCGCTGACGGCCGATATGCTGCGGCTGACGTTCCCGTATTTGCTGCTTATTTCGCTCACGGCATTTTCAGGCAGCGTACTCAATACCTGGAACCGCTTTGCGGTGCCTGCGTTTACCCCGGTTTTGCTCAATCTTTCACTGATTGGGGCGGCGCTATTTTTAATGCCGCTAATGGAAGAACCCGCCATGGCCCTGGCCTGGGGTGTGCTGATTGCCGGGGCTGCCCAGTTGGTTTTCCAGGTGCCGTTTTTAATGCGCTTAGGACTCATGCCCACGCCCTGGCCAAATTTTGCCCACGACGGCGTTAAGCGTATTTTAAAGCTGATGGCCCCCGCGCTGTTCGGGGTATCGGTATCGCAAATCAACTTATTGCTGGATACCGTATTGGCTTCGCTGCTTGCCGCGGGTAGCGTCTCCTGGCTTTATTACTCTGATCGCCTGGTCGAGCTGCCGTTGGGTGTGTTTGGCGTGGCGATTGGCACGGTCATTTTGCCTGCGCTTTCCAAGCGCCATGCCTCGCAGTCCAAGGAGCATTTTGCCGCCATGCTCGACTGGGCGATTCGTGTGGTGCTGCTGTTAGGCCTGCCCGCTGCGCTGGCGCTGGCCGTCTTGGCGGAACCTCTGTTGATTACGCTGTTTCACTATGGCGCAATGACCGATAACGATATTCAAATGGCGGCGATGAGCCTGCGCGCCTATGCCTTTGGCCTGGTAGCCTTTATGTTGATCAAGGTATTGGCGCCTGGTTTTTTTGCCCGCCAGGACACCAAAACGCCGGTGAAGGTGGGTATCATCGCCATGGTCGCTAATATGGTGTTCAACCTTATTTTGATCTGGCCGCTGGCCCATGCCGGCCTGGCGTTAGCCACCGCGCTTTCGGCATTTTTGAATGCTGGTCTGCTGGGGTACTTGTTGCACAAACAGGGTGTGTTGGTGTTTCAGCCGGGCTGGGGGCGTTATGCGGTGCAGCTGCTGGGGGGCAGCGCATTAATGGCGGTCGCCCTCTATGTAGTGTCGCCTGGGTGGCAGGAATGGCTTGGGTTTAGCCTGTGGCAGCGGGTTGCCTGGGTGAGTGGCCTGGTCGGATTGGGCGGTTCGCTTTACTTTGTCTGGCTGGCGGCGTTTGGTTTGCGGCCGCGGCATTTTAAGATGCAAAGCTAAATCGATACGTTGAAACGTAGAGAGTTAGACATATATTAGCGTAGGTTCGCTATAATCAGAGGTTTTTATGCCTCGCCTAAGCCTGATAAGGCCTGGGAGCGGCAAATTATTAACGGCTGAGGTGCCATGCGCGTCATTCGAGGACTGCACAATCTGGCGGCGGCACAACGTGGCTGCGTCGCTACCATTGGTAATTTTGACGGCGTGCATCGTGGCCATCAGGCGATTTTGCAGCAGTGCCGTGAACATGCCGCACGCCTGAACGTGCCGTTAACGGTGGTCGTGTTTGAGCCCCAGCCGCGTGAGTATTTTGCCGGCGACCAGGCCCCGCCACGCTTGACGCGCCTGCGTGAAAAGGTGCGTCTATTAGGCCAGTACGGCGCTGAGCAGGTATTGTGCCTGCCTTTCAATAACGCGCTTAGAAGTCTGACCGGGCGTGAATTTATTGATCAGGTGTTGATCAAAGGGCTGAATGTTAAGCATCTGGTGGTCGGCGATGACTTTCGTTTTGGCTGCGACCGGCAGGGCGATTTCGCGCTGTTGGCGGCGGTAGGCGAAGAGCGCGGCTTTGGAGTGGAGCATACCCGAACCTTTACGGTCGAGAATGAGCGTGTTTCAAGCTCCCGGGTGCGTACCTTGCTTGCCAGCGGTAACTTCGCCGTGGCGGCAAGCCTGCTGGGCCGGGCTTACTCGCTTGAAGGGCGTGTGGTGCGTGACCAACAGCTGGGCCGCACTATCGGCGTACCCACGGCGAATCTGCCCTTGTTGCCTCAGCCATTAACTCTGCGCGGCGTGTATGCCGTTGGGGTGACGCTTGAAAACGGCCAGCGCCATTATGGGGTCGCCAACGTAGGTTTTCGACCCACGGTGGGTTCCAAACGGCCCACTCTGGAAGTGCACCTATTTGATTTTGATGGTGATCTTTACGACAAGCGCATGACAGTATTTCCCTGTGCGCGGCTTCGTGGGGAAGTGAAATTCGACAACTTTGATGCGCTAAAAGCGCAAATTGAGCACGATCAGGGTCAAGCGCATCGCTACTTTGCGACGGCAGTCACTGACCGTACTACCGCGCTGCCGCTGGCCTCGGCCCCGCTTGGGCGTGAGGCCATGATTTCAAATACAGTGGTTTCCAAGACAACGGTTTCCAAGACAACGGTTTCCAAGACAACGGCTTCCAAGACAAATTCTTCTGATCCTTCTTCGGCGGATGACGCTGCCGATACTAACAACGGCTGACCGAACCATGGACTATAAGCACACGCTAAACTTGCCTGAAACCGACTTTCCCATGCGTGGCATGCTGCCCAAGCAGGAGCCGGGGCGTGTTTCACGCTGGCAGGATATGAATCTGTACCAGCGCCTGCGCGAAGCGCGTGCAGGTGCACCGCTGTTTGTACTGCACGATGGCCCTCCCTACGCCAACGGCAGTATCCATATTGGTCACGCCGTTAATAAAATTTTAAAAGATATTATCGTTAAGTCGAAAAACCTGGCGGGCTTTGACGCCCCTTACGTGCCGGGCTGGGACTGCCATGGTCTGCCGATCGAGCACAAGGTAGAAACCACGCACGGCAAACACCTGGCGCCTGAAAAAGCCCGTGAGCTGTGCCGTGAATACGCCGGTGCTCAGGTTGAAACGCAGCTAGCTGACTTCGTGCGCCTGGGGATCATTGGCGACTGGAATCATCCTTACCGCACCATGGACTACGCCAATGAAGCGGGGGAGATTCGCGCATTAGCCGACATGGTTGAAGCGGGCTACGTCTTCAAAGGCCTGAAGCCGGTCAACTGGTGCTTTGACTGCGGCTCGGCCCTGGCGGAGGCGGAAGTCGAGTATCAGGACAAGAAGTCAGATGCGATCGATGTTGCCTTCCCGGTGGAAGATGCCGACAAGCTTGCCGCTGCGTTTAGCCTGAGCGAGCTGCCCAAGCCGGCGGCAGTCGTGATCTGGACCACCACGCCTTGGACGATTCCTGCCAACCAGGCGCTCAACGTTCACCCCGAATTTACCTACGCGCTGGTGGATACCGGCGAGCGCCTGCTGCTGCTTGCCGAAGAGCTGGTGGAGAGCTGTCTTGAGCGCTTTGGTTTACAAGGCGAGGTCATTGCCACCACTCAAGGCGAGAAGCTTGATCTGATCAACTTCCGCCATCCGTTCTACGATCGCCTGTCACCTGTTTACCTGGCTGATTATGTCGAATCGGAAGTGGGCAGTACCGGTATCGTTCACTCTGCGCCTTCGTACGGCCTGGATGACTTCAATACCTGCCGCGCCCACGACATGAGCTTTGACGACATGCTCAACCCGGTACAGGGCAACGGCGTGTACGTTGATGATCTGCCGTTCTTTGGCGGCCAGATGATCTGGAAAGCCAACCCCAACATCGTCGCCAAGCTTGAAGAAGTGGGTGCGCTGATGGCCCACAAGCCCATCGTGCACAGCTACATGCACTGCTGGCGCCACAAAACGCCGGTCATCTACCGCGCGACGGCCCAGTGGTTCGTGGGCATGGATATTCAGGGGAAAGACGGTAAAACCCTGCGTGAGCGTGCGCTGGAAGGTATCGAAGCAACTCAGTTCACCCCCGCCTGGGGCCAGGCGCGTCTGCACAGCATGATCGCCAACCGCCCGGACTGGTGTATCTCGCGTCAGCGTAACTGGGGTGTGCCGATTCCGTTCTTCCTGCATAAGCAAACTGGCGAGCTGCATCCGCGCACCATCGAGCTGATGGAAGAAGTCGCCAAGCGTGTGCAGGAGCAGGGCATCGATGCCTGGTTCAGCCTGGACGCCGCCGAGCTGCTGGGTGCTGAAGCCGCCGAGTACGACAAGATCACCGATACGCTGGATGTCTGGTTTGACTCAGGCACCACGCACCGCCATGTGCTGCGCGGCTCTCACCCCCATGGCCATGAAAGCGGTCCGCGGGCTGATCTGTATCTGGAAGGTTCTGACCAGCACCGCGGCTGGTTCCACTCGTCGCTGCTGACCGGCTCGGCAATCGACGGCCATGCACCGTATCGTCAGCTGCTGACCCACGGTTTTACCGTTGATTCGCAAGGCCGTAAGCAGTCCAAGTCGCTGGGCAACGTCGTCGCGCCGCAGTCGGTGATGGACAAGCTGGGCGCGGATATTCTGCGTCTGTGGGTGGCCTCGACCGATTACTCCAATGAAATGGCCGTGTCGGATGAGATCCTCAAGCGTACGGCGGACGTGTATCGGCGTATTCGCAACACATCGCGCTTTCTGCTGGGTAACCTGACCGGTTTTGACCCGGCGCGCGATATGGTGGCCTTTGACGATATGATCGCTCTGGATCGCTGGGTCGTCGATCGTGCATTGCAGCTGCAGGAGCGCATTCAGAAAGCGTATGAAGAGTACCGCTTCCTGGACGTGTACCAGCAGGTGCACACTTTCTGTTCGCGCGATTTGGGCGGTTTTTACCTAGATATCATCAAGGATCGTCAGTACACCACTCAGCCCGATTCGCTGGCACGACGCAGCTGTCAGAGTGCGCTTTATCACGTCATCGAGGCGTTATCTCGCTGGGTTGCACCGATCCTCTCCTTCACCGCCGAAGAGATCTACGAGCATATCCCAGGCAAGCGTGGCGATAGCGTACTGCTGGAAACCTACTATACCGGCCTGACTCCCCTTGATGCCGACGCCGAGATGGGCCGCGAGTACTGGGAAGCTGTGCTTGAGGTCAAACAGGCGGTGAATAAGCGCTTGGAAGAAGCGCGCAGCGAGGGCGCCATCAAAGGCTCGCTGGATAGCGAAGTTACCCTGTATGTCAGCGATGAACTCAATGTATTGCTGTCACGCCTGGGCGATGAGCTGCGCTTTGTGCTGATTACTTCGGAAGCGACCCTCAAGCCGCTTGCGGATGCCGATGCATCCGCCTATAGCGAGCTTGACGGGCTCAAGGTAGCAGTTGTGGCCAGCACGTTTGATAAGTGCGAACGTAGCTGGGAGCGTCGCCCAGACGTGGGTACGCATCCTGAACACCCTACGCTCTGTGAGCGCTCGATCCTTAACCTGCCGGATGGCCCGGGTGAGGTGCGTCGCTATGCCTAAGCCTGAACCTGTCGCCTCCACAAGCACTCGGCCGCCCATGCGGCAGCCGTTGCGCTGGTTGTGGCTGGCCGTCGCTGTGATTGTGCTGGATCTGGCCACCAAGGCGATTGCCAGCAGTCAGCTGGGGTATCTGCAGCCGGTGGAAGTGCTGCCGTTTTTCAATCTGACGTTAATACATAACACCGGGGCGGCGTTCAGCTTTCTAGGCACTCACCCGGGCTGGCAGCGTTGGTTTTTCGCCATTATTGCCATAGGGGCAAGCGTGGGCCTGACCATCTGGCTTTCACGGGTCAGGGCGGATGAAAAGCTGCTGGCCATTTCACTGCCGCTGATCATTGGTGGGGCGCTGGGTAATCTGTATGACCGTCTGGTGCATGGCTACGTGGTCGACTTTCTATCGTTTCATGTGGCCGGCTGGTACTACCCAGCGTTCAACGTGGCGGATATTGGTATTGTCTTAGGCGCCATCGGATTAATCTGGGAATCAGTTATGGGTGAGCGACGTCGTAAGAAAGCTCATCAGACTGTGACCTGATCGAAGAGTGGTTTAATCAACCCGCGGTCTCACCCACGAGGTCTACGGCCGCGGTGTCACCCAATAGCGAGCAGAGTAATGAGCGATTACCTAATTGATGATGGGATGGAAGTGACGCTGCACTTCACCTTGAAGCTTGAAGACGGCACGGTGGTGGATTCAACGAAAGAGAAGGCACCGGCTGTCTGCCAGTTTGGCGATGGCAATCTGCCGCCAGGCTTTGAGCATCCCATTAAAGGCATGGCGGCGGGCCAAAGCGGGACGTTTCAAATAACTCCCGAGCATGCGTTTGGTCAGCACAATCCACAGAATATTCAGACGCTGAAGCGGGCCGATTTCGGTGATGAAGAGCCTGAACTGGGGATGGTCATGTCGTTTGCCGATAAAGCGGGAACGGAATTGCCTGGTGTGGTCAAAACCATTGAAGGTGATCGCGTAGAGGTGGACTTTAACCATCCGCTGGCAGGGCGTACATTAACGTTTGAAGTCGAGATTCTCGACGTTAAGCCCGTCACTACGCACTAGTTTATTATTCACTAGCGATGCGTTTACGCATCAAGGCGCTATTATGCAATCGACGCAAGCACAGCCCATACAGATCAAATTGGCCAATCCGCGTGGTTTTTGTGCCGGCGTGGATCGCGCGATCGATATCGTCAATCGAGCCCTCGACGTGTTCGGGCCGCCCATTTATGTCCGTCATGAAGTGGTGCATAACCGCTTTGTGGTGGAAACGCTGCGCGAGCGTGGGGCTGTCTTCGTGGAAGAACTCGACGAAGTGCCGGATGACGTGATCGTGATTTTTTCGGCCCACGGTGTTTCTCAGGCCGTTCAAACCGATGCCGACCGGCGTGGGCTGAAAGTATTTGATGCTACCTGTCCGTTAGTTACAAAGGTGCATTTGGAAGTGCTGCGCTACGCCAAGCGTGGCCATGAGTGCGTGCTGATCGGGCATGCGGGCCATCCGGAAGTAGAAGGCACCATGGGACGTTACGATACGGCTCACGGCGGGCATATCTATTTGGTGGAAGATGAACAGGACGTTGCCAATCTGGTCGTCAACGACCCTTCCAAGCTGGCCTTCGTGACGCAAACGACGCTTTCGATGGACGATACGGCCAAGGTCATCGACGCTTTGCGCGACAAGTTTCCCGAGATCAGCGGTCCGCGTAAGGACGATATTTGCTACGCCACGCAAAACCGCCAGGACGCAGTGCGCGAGCTTGCCGCCGACAGTGACTTGGTACTCGTTGTAGGAAGTCCCAATAGCTCAAACTCCAACCGCCTGCGTGAGCTTTCCGAGCGCATGGGGACTCCAGCATATCTGATCGATAATGCCGATCAGATTGATGCCGCCTGGCTTGAAAGCGTTGGTCGTATCGGCGTTACAGCTGGCGCAAGCGCTCCGGAAGTGCTGGTCAAAGGGGTTATCGCCAAGCTGCAATCCCTAGGCGCTGCCATGCCTGAAGAGCTGCTTGGCCGGGAAGAGAATATTACGTTCTCCATGCCTAAAGAGCTTCGTGAGCAGGTAATCGTCAGCAGCTAATGCACTGCGCATCGGTTTCCGACATACTGAAAGTGTATGCGGTGGCCTGAGCAGGAGCATTATTTGACGTTTTATCTCTATGCTTTACGCGCTGGTGGCAAGCCAAAGTGCCAGCGCGGTTTTACGCTTATTGAGCTTGTGGTGGTAATGGGCATTATCAGCCTCATTGCGGCCATGGCCTATCCTATCTATACCCGTCACCTCCAAGCCTCCCTGCGTACCGATGCGCATGCGGGGTTGATGCAGGCAGCCGCTGAGCTGGAACGCTGCAACTCCCGCACATATACCTATCATGAATGTGACATTCCCTCTCAATCTCCCGGCAAGCACTATACTCTGGCACTTTCAGCGGAGGCGGAGGATGGCTATCTGCTAAGCGCTTCTACGCTTCAAGACGATGGTTGCGAAACGGCTATTACGCTCAATAGCCGAGGAGAACGCTTCCCCAAGGATTGCTGGTAAATGCAGCGTCAACGCGGGTTCACGCTGGTTGAGGCACTGATTGCCTTGGCGCTTTTAGCGTTTGGGCTTATGGGAGTTGCGGCAATGCAATTAACCTCGCTGCAAAGTGCCTCGACCGGCTATCAATATTCGGCCGCGAGCCTGGCAGCTGTCGATATTCAGGAGAGCGCCTGGGGACGGCTTGCAACAATACAGAATTGCCGCCGCATTGATCTTGCTAGCCTGAGAAGCGCTTGGCGGGCCCAGTGGTTTGAAGGCCTGAATGCGCCACTTGAAGGTTCCACAGGTGACGTTGAGCGCACCGTGGTTGATGGAAGCTGTCACTTTACCGTCTCCATTGTGGTTAACGCCTGGCCTTCACAAGAGGCGCAAGAGCCCCTTGATTACGTATTTACACTACCGTTAAGTGAGGGGGCGTAGTGGTCTATAAACGCCAAGCGGGCTTTACGCTAGTTGAGGTCATGGTCGCCATGGTCATCGGGGCGATTATTATTCTAGGCGCTGGGCAGCTTTTATTAACCACGGTGACCACCTTTACTCGTGTGGAGACGATCAGTCGTCAACAGGAAGCCGTTATCTTTGCTGCCGAGGCACTAACGCGAGACGTTCGTCACGGAGCAGGAAGCCGCTATGAGATTAGCCAATCGTTAGTTAACGATAACACCTGTGCGCTACGCCGAAATGGCCAGCCATTGATTGAGGGACTTTATAAAGGCAGCCGTGATTGCCATGCCGTTAATCTTTTTGAACAAGATGTTCAGGGCGTAGCGGGGTTGTACCGTATAACCTTGCGGTTTGCAGATTCAGAACAAGCACCCTTTATATGGCACGTAATGCAGCGAAGCCAGGTAATTAACCCAGCCGGCATTAGCCTATGAAGCACCAACAAGGGGCTGCATTAGTCGTCGTAATGGCGATGCTTTCCGCGGCACTGTTACTCGGTGTCGCCAGCATGCAGTCAGCACTCATTGATGAGCGTTTGGCAGGTAATTTTCGTGCCTCAGTGCAGGCACAAATGGTCGATGAAGGCCTGCTGACTTCCTTGGCGGATAGTCAGCATGTAGACAAACGGGACGCTTTCTTAAACAGTATAACAACAGGCGCCCAAGCGCTGGGAACCGGCGAGATATATCGACTCCAGCCAGAAGAACAAGATGTGTTATTAGATAGGGGCGTGTTTAAGACATTTCTCAGCCATTTAGCGGTGGGTGGTGATACCGCCAAACATGACCTGCTGGCCGAAGATATCGCAATCGATATTAAAAAACTCAGCAATGATCGAGTGAGTATTACCGCCAGGCGCCGCGAGCAAGCGCCTTATGACTCAAGCGTCACGCAGCTTAGGTTTCATAAGACTGACGCTGAACCTCAATGGCAGTTGGCGGGCTTACGCTAATGCTATTCGCCACGCGTAAATCAGCGCGTTATGATAGGGCTATTTGCCCAAGAGCTTAAACACCATGAGTCAAACTGCCAAAACCCGTGTCCTAACCGGTATTACAACCTCCGGTACACCGCACTTAGGCAACTACGTTGGTGCGATTAAACCGGCTATCGAAGCAAGCCAGGACCCCAACGTGCAGTCGTTTTATTTTCTGGCGGATTATCACGCCCTGATTAAATGCCAGGACCCGAAACGCGTACAAGAGTCACGCCTGGAAATTGCCGCGACCTGGCTGGCGCTTGGGCTGGATACTGACAACGCAATCTTTTACCGCCAGTCTGACTTGATTGAAGTTCAAGAGCTCTCCTGGATGCTTTCCTGTGTCTGCGCCAAGGGGCTGATGAACCGTGCCCATGCCTATAAGGCCGCCGTGGCTGAGAACGAGGAGGCGGGCGACCAGGATGCTGATAAAGGCGTCACCATGGGCCTGTTTGGCTACCCGGTATTGATGGCTGCCGATATTTTGATGTTCAACGCCAACAAGGTGCCGGTAGGGCGCGACCAGATTCAGCACATCGAAATGGCGCGTGATATGGCTGGGCGGTTCAACCACCTTTATAAAGGGCAGTACTTTACGCTACCCGAAGCTGTGGTAAGTGAGACAGGCGAGGTGTTGAAGGGGCTGGATGGACGCAAGATGTCCAAAAGCTATAACAATACGATCCCGCTGTTTTCGCCTGAAAAAAAGCTTCAAAAGCTAGTGCGTAAAATCAAGACCAACTCGCTTGAGCCCGGCGAACCTAAAGATCCGGAAACCTGCACGCTGTTCCAGGTTTATTCAGCGTTTGCCAATGAAAGCGAAACGGCCGCCCTGCGCGAACAGTATGCCGCGGGTATTGGCTGGGGGGATGCCAAAAATCAGGTGTTTGAATATCTCAATGCACACCTGGCTGAGCCACGCGAGCGCTATACGGCGCTGATGGAAGACCCCGCTTATATCGAAAGTGTCTTGCAAAAAGGTGCTTTGCGCGCGCGCGAAGAAGCGGCCATGACTATGGATAAGCTGCGCAGCGCCGTAGGCCTTGGGCGCTTTGTCTAGATAGCCTTGTAATGACCAAAAAAAACCCCTTCCAACTGGAAGGGGTTTTTTAATGCGAGCGTCATACAAAGGCTTAGCCTTCGATCGGTGCGCGCCAATCGTCAGAGCCAGAGGTGCCCGCGACGGTGTGTTCCCAGTCAATTTTACGATAAGCCAGAGAAACATCCATCAGCTGGGTGAATTCTGACTTGTTGATATCCTGGGCGTGCGGCATGCGCAGGTTGATATCAACAATCGTGGCATCCGTCAGTGTCGTGGTAAAGAAGTGCTCTTGTTTACCCTCCACAGAGGTGCGGTACCACTTCAATGCAACGTTCGGCAGCATTTCACCTGAAGCGAGTGCGTTGTACATCAGCGGAACGGATTTATTCAGTGCCACCGTAAACACAAATGGCTTGTGCGCACGCTGACCAGACGGCTGACCGGACTGTGGGTCAGTCGGTACGGTTACAATATGCTTGAATTCTTGAACCAGCATTTCATCTTCATGACCTTCGACGTAAATATTGCCGACAGAATCAGGAGTGAAGGCACCTGAGGTGATGTTACCCTGAGTTTGGCCTTCGATGCTGATATAACATGGTGTTGGCATGGTCTGCTCCTTGACGTTAATAGTGATGAATGTCGATAAGACGTCAAGTAAAGGGCATTTAGCATGCCATTGAGGTTTATTTATAATAATTTCAAAAGCTTATATTATACTTTGGGTTTTTATTAATTATAATTAGGCAATGGCTTGCCAAATGTTGAGCAAGTTATTGCTAGCTTGGCAAATAATTGCTAGCCCATACCAAAAAGCCATTATTTTTCTTTTTAATGTAACGGTTTGTGTTTGAAAATTTTAGATAAGTAACTTAAATATGCTGTTAATGGCGGTTTAGAGCTCACATAAAGTTAACTTATGCTCTCTTAAGGCAGTTAAATCATTTAATTTTGTGGTTAGCTTTGTGCGTGATTTCGGTCTTTTTCCTTAAGACATTCGCTATAGTTTTTGTAAGACATTTCTTACAAATTAAAATTTTCTTTTTTGTTTTTGCTAAAAATGTGTCGAACATCCCTTAAAGTCTCCTAAATGCTGGCTAAGTTAGTGTTTTTGTTCTGCGCTGACAAGGCGATTTGCTTTCTAACCAGTTTGTTTCAACTAGCCACATCCCTTCCTCTCCATTAGTTTTCTTCCTTTCGATCTTGATAACCATTTCTAATTGAATTGCTCTATTTATTAAAGGTGACACTATGGCAAAACAAGGGACGGTCGCGCCAAAAGAGCGCATTAATATTAAGTACGTGCCCGCTACAGGTGATCAGCAGGCCGAAACAGAGCTTCCTCTTAAACTGTTAGTTGTGGGCGATTTCAAAGGCGGCGAAGAGGATGCGCCTATTGAAGAGCGTCAAGCAGTCTCGATAGACAAGAATAATTTCCAATCGGTAATGCGCGAGGCGAATTTAGGGTTACAGGCTTCTGTGCCTAACCGCCTGGAAGAAAGCAATGAGCCAAATGATATGGCCGTTAATCTGGAATTTAAATCGCTTTCTGACTTCTCTCCAGATGCCATTGCAAAGCAGGTGCCGGAACTGCGCAAGTTAGTGGAGCTGCGTGAGGCGCTGGTGGCGCTAAAAGGGCCGTTAGGTAACGTTCCGGCGTTTCGTGATCGTCTACAGAAGCTTTTAGAGAATGATGAAGCACGCCAGCAACTGCTGAATGAGTTGGAGCTGATTGAAGCTGATAATAAAAGTGACTGATGTCACTGATTATTAAAGCGCTTTTTCATTCCTGGATAACGAACGTGGGACAACGCAATGAGTAAAACGGCCAAGCAAACAGCGGCAGCAGTTGAAACAGAAGCGGAAGTATCACTACTTGATCAAGTGATGGCGCAAACACGGATGGCGCCCGCCGATGAAGGTTACGATGTGGCAAAGCAGGGAGTCGCTGCCTTTATCACTGAATTACTCAATAGTGATACAGCGGCGCCTAATGTTAATAAAGGTCTGGTCGACAGCATGATTGTCGAGTTGGATCGTAAAATCAGTCATCAAGTTGATGAAATACTCCATGAAGATAGTTTTCAAAAGATGGAGTCTGCTTGGCGTGGTTTGAAATTGTTAGTTGATCGCACGGATTTCCGCGAAAACATTAAACTTGATCTTCTTCATGCTACCAAAGAAGAGCTGCTTGATGATTTTGAGTTTGCGCCTGAAATAACCCAAAGCGGCCTTTATCATCATGTTTATAACTCGGGTTATGGCCAGTTTGGTGGTGAACCGGTAGCGGGCATTATTGGGCACTATGACTTTGCCCCTTCAACACCCGACATGAAGTTGCTTCAGTATACGGCAGCCGTTGGGGCAATGGCGCATGCTCCTTTCTTGTCTTCAGTGGATCCTAGCTTTTTTGGTATTGATAGCTTTGAGGAGCTGCCCAATATCAAAGACTTTAAAGCGATTTTCGAGGGGCCTAAATATGCTCGCTGGCGCAGCCTGCGTGAATCAGAGGACTCACGTTATCTTGGTTTAACCGCGCCACGCTTCTTGCTGCGGATGCCCTACGATCCCGTTGAAAATCCAATCAAGACATTCAACTATCGTGAAGATGTAAGCGCGGATCACAGCCATTACCTATGGGGTAATACAGCGTACTTACTTGCTGAGCGTTTAACGGATAGCTTCGCCAAGTACCGGTGGTGTCCTAACATCATTGGGCCGCAAAGCGGCGGGTCGGTTGAGAACTTGCCGGTACATACTTACGAAGCGTTAGGGCAGTTACAGGCCAAGATCCCCACGGAAGTGCTGATTACGGATCGTCGTGAATTTGAAATGGCCGAAGAAGGCTTTATCTCGCTGACCATGCGTAAGGGCAGCGACAACGCTGCTTTCTTCTCAGCCAATTCCGTACAGAAGCCAAAAGTATTCCCCAACACCCCGGAAGGCAAAGAGGCCGAAACGAACTTCAAGCTCGGCACGCAGTTGCCTTACATGTTCATCATTAATCGGCTGGCGCACTACATCAAAGTGCTCCAACGCGAGCAGATCGGTTCCTGGAAAGAGCGCCAGGATCTTGAGCGCGAGCTCAACACCTGGATTCGCCAGTACGTGGCTGACCAAGAAAACCCGCCGTCAGATGTGCGTAGCCGTCGTCCCCTGCGCGCTGCTTCCATTCAGGTTTCAGACGTAGAGGGTGATCCAGGTTGGTACCAGGTCTCAATGGCCGTACGCCCGCACTTCAAATATATGGGGGCTAACTTTGAGCTATCGCTGGTCGGCCGTCTCGACAAGGAATAAGGGGCGAGCAGCACTATGGCAACTGACAGCAGCGGTTTATTAGGCGGACGGCTGTTTGAGCGTTTAGCTATGCATGAGGGCATGGCTGCGCGCGATGAGGGATGGCAACTGGCTGAAGCCGTTGAGTCAATCAAGCGGCATCTTGTTGAGCTTTTAAATAGCCATCCCGGTAACTGTGCATGCGCACCTGAGCTGGGGCTTCTGGATTTCAACGATGCCACGATTGGCGTACTGGATTTGGAGCTTAATATCCAGCACGCCATCCGGCAGTGTATTGAACGCTTCGAGCCACGCGTCCAGCGTGTGGAGGTCGAGTCACTCTCCAATGCGGGCGACCCTTTGCAGCTGCGCTTTCAAGTGCATGTGACCATTGCCCTTGGTCGAGATAACGCTCAAACCACCATTGATTTATTGCTCAATAACAAGCGCTATCAATGCACTAATTGATAGGCTCGTGAGGCACGCATGCTTAACCGCTACTACCGGGACGAACTCAATTTCTTAAAGCGCCAAGGGCGGGAGTTTGCGCAGGCAAATCCCGGTCTTAGCCGCTTTTTGTCCGAACGCAGTACAGACCCAGATGTTGAGCGTCTGTTAGAAGGTTTTGCGTTTTTGACCGGGCGCATGCGGGAAAAAGTGGAAGATGAGTTTCCAGAGCTTACCCACTCGTTAATTAGCATGCTATGGCCCAATTATTTGCGCCCGGTGCCAAGTATGACCGTCATACAGTTCACGCCGACCTGGTATGCATTAAGTCAGCACCACCAAATCTCCAGAGGTGCTGAGCTTTCAAGTGAGCCAATCGAGGGAACGTCCTGTATTTTTCGTACCTGCCATGATGTTGACCTCTACCCACTGGCCCATGTCGGTGTCGATGCGCGCCATATGCGCGAGTCTTCCATTGTAGAGCTGCGTATGGAAGTGCGTAGCGACCAGCCGCTAAGCCAGATTGGTCTGGAAACGCTACGTATTCACCTGGGCGGTGATGGATATACGGCTCGAACGCTCTATTTATGGATGAGCCACTATCTCACTCACATTGAGCTTGAGGTGGATGGTCAAAAACATAAGCTGCCGGCGGGGTCGATTCAATCGGTTGGCTTTGCACGCGACCAGGCGTTGCTGCCTTATCCACGAAATGTGCATCAAGGGTATCGCATCCTGCAGGAATACCTGTGTTTTCCTGAAGCATTTCATTTCTTTGATGTGCAGAATCTAAAACGTTATCTACCGGATGAAACGGCCGAGAGCGTTACGTTGCGGTTTGTTTTTTCACGCACGCTGCCTGCTGATGCACGCGTTCAAAATGAGCATCTTGCGCTCTATTGTACGCCTGCCATCAATTTATTTGAGCATGATGCTGAGCCGGTTGACCTTAGTGGAGAGCGCAGCGAATACCGTATCCGTCCAAGCAGTCGTCAGCCTTCCCATTACGAAATCTTCAGTGTTGATGATGTGCAAGGCTGGCGTGAGGGAAGCCAGTCTGGCGGGCAGGGAAAGCCCAGGCAGTTTGTTTCTTTTGAAAGTTTTGAGCATCAACTTGAGCGCGACCGGGGGCGAGACGCTTCTTATTACCGTGTGCGCGTTCGTGAAAGCTTGCGAAGTGATGGCTTTGACCACGATATCGCTTTTATTCGTGATGATGAGCGCCAACTGGTGGGTCAGCGTGAAACAGTTTCACTACGTTTGACGTGCAGCAATCGTGAGCTGCCTGAGCGGCTGACGGTAGGCGATATTAGCACCGAAACGCAGGATAGCCCGGCGCATGCCACATTTCGCAATATTACGCGGCCAACACCGGTGTTACGCCCCGCGCTAGACGACCAATTGTTATGGATGCTGATTTCGAATCTATCTCTTAATTATCTTTCGCTGCTTGAACGCGATGCACTTTGCTCCGTTCTGCGTGCTTACGATTTTAGAGCCAAGGTGGACCGCCAAGCCGAGCGCGTTGCGCAAAAAAGGCTGGCTGGCATCCTGGCAATTGAAACTCAGCATATTGATCGCTTGCGAAAAGGGCTGCCGGTGCGTGGGTTGCGGTCAGTGGTAACGCTGGACCAGGAGGCCTTTGGTGACGAGGGGAGCCTTTATCTTTTTGGTAGCGTGCTGGCACGTTTTTTCTCGTTATACGCCAGTATCAACTCATTTCATGAGTTGCATGTGATCAACCGTCATAACCAAGAGCGCTATACATGGACGTATCAACCGGGGCAGCAGCCCCTGATGTAGCGCTGGCGCCTCTTTTCCAGGGGGCGCGACGCTACGAGTTTTATCAACTCCTAGAACTCCTGCATCGCCACCATGGCGATGACCTAGAGCGGCGGCATGGTGACAACATGCCGATGTTCCAGCGCGTGCGCTACAAGGCCACTGCATCGCTCGGCTTCCCGAGCAGCGATGTACTGGCACTAAAAGCTAATGGGGCTGACCAGTACGAGATGGAAGTCAGTTTTATGGGGCTGCAAGGCGCTCAGTCTCCATTGCCAAGCTATTACCTGGAAGCGCTGGCCCACAACGCGGCGCATAAAGAAGGCGCGGCCGGTGATTTTCTGGATTTTTTCAATCACCGCCTGTTGAGCCTCTTGCATCACAGTTGGCGAAAGTATCGCCATTACGTGCGTTATCAGGATGATGCCAAAGATGGATTTTCAGCCATCGTATTTGCGCTGGTGGGGCTGGCAGATAGTGATTTGCGGGGCGATACGCCCATCAACTGGAGCAAGATGCTCGCGTATGCGGGGCTGTTGGCTGGCCGTTCCCGCTCTCCTGATGTGGTGTGCAATATTGTCGGGCACTGCTTTGACCTTGATGAGGTGGAAATTGAAGAGTGGGTTTCGCGCTGGGTAGAGATACCGCTAGATCAGCGTAGCCAAAGCGGCACGCTCAACATGACGCTAGGACAGGACGTTGTGGCAGGCGAGCGCGTTCGAGACGTCAACGGTAAGTTTGCGTTATGCCTGAAAGGGTTAAGTCTTGAGCGATTTCGCGATTTTCTGCCTGACGGGCAAGATTTTCCTGCGCTTAAAACGCTGGTCAACTTCGTTTTGCGCTCGCCGTTGGCATGTGACTTGGAACTTGAACTACTCGAAAGTGAAGTGAAACCCATGCGACTAGGCCAGGAAAGTTCTTGTCAGCTTGGCTGGACTACGTTTGTTGATCCCGATAACTCGAAGGCTCACCAGCGTCGTCGAGTACGTATTCAGATGACGGAATGATGATATGAGTACTAATCAGCAGTCAGCACTAATGATGGTTATTACCAATAGCGAGTTGCTAGAAGGACGCTCGACAAGCAGCCACGTTTTTCCACCGGAAGGGGGAACGTTAGGAAGCGCCAGCGACGACGACTGGTTATTACAGGATCACGCCCGCCGGGTTCATCCCTGCCATGCAGAAGTCTTGAAGCGTGATGGTCAGTTTTGCCTGATTGATCGCAGCGGACACACCTTTATTAATCAGGCCACGTTACCGATTGGGCGTAACCGTAAGGTGGCGCTGCGTAACGGTGATCAGATACTGGTAGGCGAGTACAAGGTCAAGGTGCACCTGGATGGTGTCAATGCCTTTCATGCCCGGGGAAAGTCGCTTTCTGATGTCGTCGATGAAGATAATGAGACCGTTGATGGAGAGGGCCGGCCCTTATCGGGAACGGAGGGCGACGTATCACCGCAGGAAAGCGTAAAGGATGACCCCTTACAAGCGCTGGGAGGCGACGAATCGTCACTTGCCAGCCGTGATCCTGTCACCGCGCTTTCTCGACATTCGGGAGGTGCTGCCGAGCTTGAGCCCTTGGAAGATATGCCAGCATCCCGCCCCGCTCAGAAAAATCATTATGCATCTGCCTCTCGCGGAGGCCAGCACTCACGCGATAGCGCAACGCAGATACCAGATATTAAAGCCCATATAGGTACAACGCAGTTAAGGAGCCGTGTGATGGACGAGCAACAGCTAGACGATTTGGAACGTTCCGTTGGCGAGCAGTTGGAAGATCGCTGGACATCACCCACGGCAGGCTCTTTCGACCATCTCAGTGTAGATCCCTTGCTACGCGGAATGAGCTTAACGCTGAATTTTCGTAATACCGAGGAGCAGCATGCCTTTCTAGAAGAGGCCGGGCGCACGCTGCGAGCGACTATCGAAGGGCTGTGCAAGCTTCAGGAAACGCAAAACGATAGCAAGTACCCGCTGCGTGACCGTCGGCTGCAGCCTATCGAAGATAATCCGCTGCGCCTTGGCCAGAGCTACGACGATACGGCTGGCACCCTGTTTGCTGCCGAAAGAAGCCCTGTCCACCTTTCAGCTCCTGAGGCGGTTGCAGAAAGCTTGCGGCATCAAGGCCAGCATCAAGCGGCCGTCGAGGAAGCCATTGGTAGCGCACTGGGCGCCATACTGGATGCTTTTTCCCCTGACGCCTTGACCCGCCGTTTTCACGCCTACCGCGGTGCCTCAAGTCGTATTGATGATGAAGGCAGTTGGGCATGGGAAATGTATCAGCACTATTACCGCGAGCTTAACTCAGGGCGCCAGCAAGGCTTCCAAAAACTGTTCTGGGAAGTATTCGAGCAAGCCTATGACCAGTCTGTGCGGCGCCAGCAGCGGGAGGCGCCATGAACGCAGCCAACGCGCTTCGCATAGCGGCTTTGCTGTTCATATTAATAATGCTTGGCGGATGCGCCTCCACACGCGAAGCGGCGGGTAAAACCTGGGAGATATTTAAGGATCCCTCAACACCTGTTGGCTACCCAGAGGAGCGGCCTACATTGGTCGACCTTAGCATGGTGGCTGAGCCCAACGTCAATCCTAATATTGAAGGAGAGGGAACGCCGCTGCGCTTTCAAGTACTTCAATTAAAAGATGATTCCATGCTGATGGCCGCAGATTTAGGTCAGCTTAGCGACGATCTGGAAAAGGCCTTGGGTACCAATTATCTGACCCACGACGATTTTACCTTGCTCCCCGGGCAGTGGAAGTTCTATGAGCCTTTCGAGGTTGACGAAGAGACACGCTATATCGGGTTGATAGCCTTTTATGCATCGCCTAATGAAGCTGAATGGAAAAAGGTCGTAAAAATAACCAGCAGTGGAGAGCACTATCATTTGCTGGTGCATTTACGCGATAGCGAAGTGGAACTAAGGAAGGAGGAGTGATGGCCAGCCGTAACCGCGTGGTATGGAGCGAGGGGCTGTTTATCAAGCCTCAGCACTTCCAGCAGCAGCAGCGCAGCATGGAAGGATTGATTGATGCTCGGTTAAAAGGCGTCAGTAATTACCTCTATGGGTTTTTATCGCTTGAGCTTAATCGGGAGTTCTTGAGTTTTGGTAGAGTCGCCATTGGTCGTGCCAGTGGCGTGACGCCGGACGGTGTGGCTTTCCGCTTTCCTGAGGACGACCTTGAACCTACGCCTTTGCAAATACATGACGCGGGCCTTGCCAATCAGGTGGTTTACCTGGGTATACCCTTGTCGACCGACGGCGTGGGTGAGGTCCGCTGGCCGGACGATGAGCTGCCTGCTCGTTACCGGCTCGCTGCTCAAAGTGTGCGCGACCTGCATTCGCAAGAAGGTGTTATAGCTGATCTGGAGGTCGCGAAGGTCGCGCCTCGCCTGATGCTGGAAAACGACGATAGAAGTGGCTACGCCTGCTTGGCTGTTGCCCGCATTATCGAGCGTCGTCCAGATGGCAGCCTGGTACTCGATGAGCATTTTCTGCCCACGCTGATGAGTGTTCAGGCGGCTCCTGGGCTGCTGCGTTTTGTGGGCGAAATGGCCGGCCTGATGCGTGAGCGGGCGCGAAATATTGCACAGCTCCTATCAACGCCGCAGCAGGCGGGCGTTGCCGATGTCTCTGACTTCATGCTGCTGCAGCTATTAAATAGGGCTCAGCCGCGCTTCCAGCATCTGGCTCGCTTGGGGCACCTGCATCCTGAACGCCTCTACGACACCATGCATGAGGTTGCCTGTGAGTTGGTGACCTTTACTGACGAGTCCCGCTTACCGCCTGAGTGTCCTGCTTACGATCATGACCTTCCAGATCGGGCGTTTCGTCCCTTGATGACCATGCTTCGCCAGGCGCTTTCGACCGTACTCGAGCCGCGTGCGATTGCTATTCAGCTGCAGACACGTCGTTTTGGCCTGCTGGTGGCATCGCTTAACGACAC
Source organism: Halomonas colorata (assembly GCF_014897985.1). Taxonomy (GTDB): domain Bacteria; phylum Pseudomonadota; class Gammaproteobacteria; order Pseudomonadales; family Halomonadaceae; genus Vreelandella; species Vreelandella colorata. Next base: position 37,821 of record NZ_JABUZA010000020.1, on the reverse strand, counting down.
CACGCTGATTGAAAGCGCTGAGTTCATTCTAGCGGTACGTGCCGATATGCCCAATGAGCGCCTGCGTAAGCTCTTTTTACAACAGACCAAGATTGCCAGTGTCGAGCGGATTCGCGATCTGATCAGCCTGCAGTTGCCGGGCGTGCCGCTTGAAGCGCTGCCGGTGGCGCCACGCGAGCTGCCTTATCACGCCGGTTACACCTACTTCAAATTGGATCGCCAAAGTGAAGCGTGGTCGATGCTGGTCGGGGCCAGTGGTTTTGCCTTCCACGTGGCGGGCGAATTCCCTGGGCTGGAGATGCAATTTTGGGCCATTAGGAGCTAACACATGCAGCACTTAACAACAGATTCGGCAGGGAATGGTGGTGCCGTGGGTGTTGCTGATCGTAAAGATCCTGTGCGGCACGAGGATCTCATCCAGGACAGCAGCCTGGATGTATTGATACACAAGCACGCCGATCACTTGAATGCCGATGAGGACTACTGGTTTCGCCTGCGTGGCCACAATATCAATCCAATGATTGATGCCGCGAGCAGCCTGCTGGGCATGGTGGTACGGGTAAGACAGTTGGACAGTGCCGGTGATATAGACCGCCTGTATCGACAAGTGGTCGATGAGGTCACTTCCATTGAAATCGAGCTGACAGAGCAGGGATATGACCGACCCACCCTGCTGGCCTATCGCTACGTGCTCTGCTCGTTTGTTGATGAAGCTGTGATGGGAATGTCCTGGGGGCGGCAAAGCAAGTGGGCCGAGCATTCGTTGCTGACACGTTTTCATAACGAGACATGGGGCGGTGAAAAGGTGTTCTCGATTCTTGCTCGCTTGCAGCAGGAGCCCGAGCGTTACCTCGACATGCTGGCATTTATCTATCTTTGCCTATGCCTGGGGTTCGAGGGGCGCTATCGGGTCATGTCCGATGGCCGCGAGGAATACGAAAGGATTGTCCGCGCGCTGGGTGATCAGCTTGCGGGCTTGAGTCCTCAGCCAGATGAAATCCTCACCACACCGCTGAGCAATGTCGTCCATACGCACCACCAGCGTGCCAGTCAGGGGATGCCCAGCTGGGCCATATTTGCTGTTTTTTTCGTGAGCATGACACTGATTTATTTAGGCTTTTCATGGGCGCTTGATCAGCAGGCCGAGCACGTAACATCCCTACTTAATCAACTTCATCGTTAGGAGGCATTATGCTCAGGGTAGAGCTTTCGGCATTGATTGGTCGTCTTAGTGTTATCGCCCGTCAAGGACTTGAACAGGCGGCCGTGCTGTGTGCCCAGCAACAATCCCCTGAAGTGACGGCCGCCCATCTATTGCAGGCGCTAAGCGACCAGCCGCTTTGCGATGTGCGTAGTTTATGCAATCACTTCGATATTGACGTTGCCAATCTGCGTGCCCAACTTGGCGAAGAGACCCGGCCTCCCCGCGACTTCGACGTGGTAACACCAAGTTTTTCACCGCTTCTGGTTGAGTTGCTGCAGGACGCTTGGCTGCTGGCTTCCACCGAATACCAGCACGCTGAGCTGCGTAGCGGGGTGATCTTTATCGCACTCCTGCACAATGTGGAACGTTATTTGAGCAGTGCTACCAGCCGATTGCTGGCCGATATCAATCGCGAGGATCTACGCCGGCGGTTTGAAACGCTAACGGCAGATTCAGCGGAAGCAGTACATGAACAGAGTGAAAAATCAGGGGCTGCCCACAACGTATCACGCGAAAGCGACAGCGCGCTGGCGCGCTTTGCTACCTCACTGACCGAGCAGGCGCGTAGCGGCGAACTGGACCCGGTACTGGGGCGTGATCCAGAAATTGACCAAATGCTCGACATCCTGGGCCGCCGGCGCAAGAACAACCCTATCGTGATTGGTGATGCCGGTGTGGGAAAAAGCGCGGTGGTTGAAGGACTAGCCTCCAGAATCGTGGCGGGTCAAGTGCCAGCAGCGCTCAAGGGGGTCGAACTTTTAACGCTTGATCTGGGTGCGTTACAGGCTGGCGCCGCGGTGAAGGGCGAGTTTGAAAAACGCCTTAAAGCGGTGATCGATGAAGTCAAGAACGCGCCTCGGCCCACGCTGCTGTTTATTGATGAAGCGCACACACTGATTGGCGCGGGCAACCAGGAGGGCGGAGGTGACGCCGCTAATTTGCTGAAACCAGCGCTGGCACGCGGTGAACTGCGCACTATTGCCGCGACTACTTGGCGCGAGTACAAGAAGTACTTCGAGAAAGATCCGGCGCTTTCACGACGCTTTCAGCCTGTGGCGCTTTCTGAGCCCAGCGTAGAGCAAGCGCTGGTAATCCTGCGCGGGCTGCGAGATGTCTATGAGCGCGCCCACGGCGTGCTGATCGGGGATAGTGGGCTGCGCGCCGCGGCGTCTCTTTCTGCCCGCTACCTGGCGGGGCGCCAACTTCCCGATAAAGCCATCGATGTGCTGGATACGGCATGTACGCGGTTGGCGCAAGCGCTGGATACGCCGCCACGCAAGCTAAGCCACCTGAAAAGTGAACACACCGCCGCTCTGCGCGAGCGCGACCAGTTAGCCCGTGAAAGGCTGCTGGGACGAGAGCCAGACGCCTCGGTAGGTCAAACGCTCAACGAGCGCTTGGTCACGCTGGAAGAAGAACTCGCGACGCTTGAAGCCGCCTGGCAGGAGCAGCGTGAATGCGTTGACGCCATTGTCACGCTGCACCGTCAGCTCTTGGATAACTCAGACGAACGTGCCCAGGGTGACGATCATCCCGCTGAATTTTGCACGCCTGAGCAGCTACACACCGAGCTTGCCGAGCGGGAGCAGCAGTTGACGCGCCTGCAGCAGACGCATGCGCTGGTAAACCCAAGCGTTGAAGAGGCACAGATTGCCCAGGTAATTGGTGATTGGACGGGCGTGCCTGTGGAACGCATGACCAGTGACGAGCTGACCCGACTCACGGAGCTGCCGAGCCACTTGGGGGGACTGATCAAAGGCCAGGACATCGCGATCGAGCGGGTGCATCGCCACCTGCTGACAGCACGTGCGGATCTGCGCCGCCCGGGGCGCCCGTTAGGTGCTTTCCTGCTGGTCGGTCCCAGCGGCGTGGGCAAGACAGAGACCGTGGTACAGATCGCCGAGCAGCTTTACGGCGGACGTCAGTTCCTGACCACGATCAACATGTCCGAGTATCAGGAGAAGCACACGGTTTCCCGGTTGATTGGCTCTCCTCCCGGCTATGTCGGATTTGGTGAGGGCGGTCTGCTAACCGAAGCCATGCGCCAGCGTCCTTATTCGGTGGTGCTGCTGGATGAGGTGGAAAAAGCACATCCTGATGTCTTGAACCTCTTCTATCAGGCGTTTGATAAAGGCGAGCTGGCCGATGGGGAAGGGCGCATTATCGATTGCAAGAATGTGCTGTTTTTCCTCACTTCCAACCTGGGGTACGAAGCGATCGTAACGCACGCTGATAACGCGGCGGCACTGGATGACGCGCTTTATCCCGTTCTTGCCGATTTCTTCAAACCCGCGTTGTTGGCACGCATGGAAGTAGTGCCTTACTTGCCCCTGGCAGACGATACCTTGCGTGACATTGTGGGCGCCAAGCTGGCTACGTTGGTGAAACGTATTGAGGTGCAACATCGTCAGGCGCAGGTGGTGATGGATGACGCTTTGACGGACGCCATATGCCGCCGAGCAACGCGCAGCGAAAACGGCGCGCGTATGCTGGAGTCGGTCATTGACGGTGAGTTGCTGCCGCCGCTTTCACGCGCGCTGCTGGAGCGTATGGCACGTCGAGAATCGGTAACGCGTGTGGAGCTGGGTGTAGACAGCGAGCACGGCACTTTTACCGCCAGTGTGGCATAACGCGATGACGGCCATTGCAGCTGCTCCTACGGCACCTAGTGAACGTCCATGGCATCGTGAGTTAGCGGCGATGCCACTGGCACTGCGCTTGGTAGAAAGCTCAACTTCGGTTGTGCTGCGTGAGCGCGTTTCAGAGTTATTGCGTCGTCAGGTAGGCATGGCGTGGTCAGCATGTCTATATCTTGAGGGCAGCGGCCGCTGGCTCGGTCTGGATGACAGTGAAGCCCAGTTCGACTGCAGCGATTTTCGTCACCCTTACGCGCATGTAGTGCGCAGTGGCAAGCCGTTACTGCTTAGCGTAAGGGATGCGCGGACGCGCTTGGATCATCCTGACTTTCAGGCACAGATCGCGTGTCTGAATCCCCAGCTTCACCTGCTGGTGAGGCCGCTTCGCGGACAGGATAGCCGCAAGACCTGGCTGGGCGCGTTAGTGATGGCAGGGGACGCCAGCACGCTCGAAGCGCTCGTTGATGATCCGGGAATGGGCGCGCTTGAAACATTTGTATGTCAGCTATGGCAACGCCTGTCTCAAGAGCAGGGTGAGCGACAGCGCTCACAAGTGCTTAAAGCATCGCTCGAAAAACTCAATGATGGGGCGCGCCGCCAAGCGCTTGCAGACCAGCTTGCCAAGGGTCTATTGGGGCAATCCGCGGCTATGCAAGCGCTGCGCGGGAAAGTGGTTCGTGCAGCGGAGACCAATCTGGCAGTGCTGTTAGAAGGGGAAACCGGTACCGGGAAAGACTGTGTGGCGCGGGCGCTGCATCAGCTGTCAGCGCGCTCCAAAGGCCCTTTCATGGCGATTAACTGTGCCGCGATTCCTGAGGCGCTATTGGAATCTGAACTGTTTGGCCATGAGAAAGGCGCGTTTTCTGGCGCGGATCATGCGCGCGAAGGGCTTATCAGCCAGGCTGATGGTGGCACTCTGTTTCTGGACGAAATAGGCGATATGCCGCTAGCCCTGCAAGCCAAACTGTTGCGTGTGCTGGAAAGCGGTTGCTATCGCCCGCTGGGCGCGAGTAATGAGCGTTACGCTGACCTGCGGCTAGTGGCAGCCACCCACCAGCCGCTACGTGAGCATATTAGCGAAAAGCGATTCAGGGCGGATCTTTACTACCGCCTGGGGCAGTTCCCGTTAGCGCTGCCGCCACTTTCACAAAGACAGGGCGATATCGCCTTGCTCGCCGAGTGCTTCATTGCGGACTTTTGTGCAAGAGAGGGACGCCACGAGATGGGGATTACCCCAAGCGCGTTGCGCGTACTCAACGCCCGAGACTATCCAGGCAATGTGCGTGAACTCAAGAACCTGGTGGATTATGCCTGCGCAATGACGCCTGACGGTGCGGATATCGATGTTGGCATGTTGCCAACGATCCAAGCCGAAGCGCCGGATTCATCGTCACCCATGCCTCTTGCACCTCAGGAAAAACTCTCCTTTCTGGAGAATGTAGATGATTTGAAAGAGGCATTGCGTGATGTGGAAGCGGCCATCATCTCCCAACGACTGGCACATTTTGATGGTAACCGAACCCAGGTCGCCAAAAGTTTAGGGCTACCCAAACGGACGCTCGCGCATAAATGTCGGCTGCTGGAACTGGATACAAAATGAACATGATATTGCGAAAACATGGCCTGGCCATGCTGATAGCACTGTGCGCAGGCTCTGTCACCACTATGCAAGCCACGGCGAATGATCAGGCACTGCTTGATGCCGCGCATACCTGTGCACAGGAAAACTCACGTTTGGACCGGTTGAGTTGCTATGACCAGATTTTTCTTGCCCCGGAGAAACCCGACAACGACGGAAGCGCTTTACCTGCCTTGTGGGATGCGATTGCACGGCAAGAGTCGCAGCGAACAGAAGAAAATACCGGCCTGCTGTTCAGTGAACAGGGTGAAGATGTGTTGATGAGTGCGCCAGCGCTTGGCACCACTCCACCTCGGCCGACCTTGGTGATTGCGTGTGAAAAATGGATCACACGCTTTCAGCTACATCTTCCTGAGCCTATTGAAGGTACTCGCGTAGAGGTGCAGCTTTCATCCAGCAATCGCTCTATCAATCAGCAGTGGCGGATCAGAAACGATGGCCATGTGATTAGTGGTGGGCGGGGGTTGCCCGCCATCGAAACATTGAGGCAGTTTTTGAATGCAAGCGATCTACGTTTGCAAAGCGATGTCGTCGCACTGGATGGGCTGCGTTTTGATGTCACCGGGCTGAACGACATGATAGATCCCTTGCGCGAAAACTGCGGCTGGTGAGGTGATGATGCGTATTACCGATGCAGAGCAGCTTGCGCCTTTACTGGCGCCTTTAGAGAAAAATGCCGAAGGTCATGCGGTAGGGGAGCCGGTTGAAGAAAGCAGCAGTTTTTTAAAGCTCGAAGCGGAAATGATGAAAATTGGTTCGCTCCAGCATGGCGAGGTTGATTGGGTAGCGGCCGAAACGCTGGCTATCGACATGCTAAGCCAGCAAGGCAAGGACGCGAAGGTATTAAGCCATCTATTGCACTGTTTTCAGCAAGAGGGCAATGCCCGACGGTTTACGCTATCGCTGCAACTGCTGAGCCAGTGCTTGACCGCATGGTGGGACGTTGCCTACCCGTTTACAGGCCCGCGCGGCGCCAAGATGCGCCCTCGCCTGTTCCAGCAAATTGCCCAACGTACGGCCAAGCTGGCGAGCAGTGTGCGTATTGGCGACGAAGAAACATATCAGCACTGCATCAACGCGCTGACGGTGTTGCGCGCAACCGTAACGGAGAAAGCATTACCAGATCAGGCGCTTGATGAGTTGCAGCGGCAAATTGAAAGCCTGCAGCCGGCTAAAGGCACGTCCGCCACGAATACTTCGCCCAGTGCTGGCGATACGCCCTCGATATCTGCAGAAGAGCAGGCATCGAATGAGACATCAGCCCCCACAGCAAAACTGCCTGAAGTTCGCATGGAGTCGGGTAATGAGCGCGCTAACCGGCAGGCGATTCTTAAAATGGCGGATTTTTTGGCCGAGCAATCACCTGGTGAACCACTGGTTTACCGGCTCCGCCGCTACGCCGTCTGGGGTGTCATCCAGGCGCTGCCCATGTCGCGTAACGGTGGGCGTACTGAGCTGGCGCCCGTATCGGGGGATCGTGTCGCGGAGTATCGCGATAGCTTGTCGCGGGGTGGAGATCTGGCGCTATGGCAAAGGATCGAGAACAGTCTGGCGGTTAGCCCTTACTGGCTTGAAGGACATCGCCTGAGTGCTGAACTTGCTCAACACCTGGGGCATTCGCGCTGTGCCGATGCCATCTGTGAAGAGACGCGCCGTTTTGTCTCCCGCTTACCCGGTATTGAAAAACTGACGTTTAACGATGGCACGCCGTTTGTGGAGGAAGAAACGCAGCGCTGGTTACACCAGCCAGCGACGCCCGCAGCAGCCCCCGCGGGCCAGGGCGATGTCTGGCAGGAGAGCTACCAGGCGGCGCTAGAAGCACTGGATAGCGAAGGGTTGGCCACCGCGCTCAAGCAGCTTGACCAAGGGCTTGCCAGCGCCAGCTCACCGCGTGAAGCGGTGTATTGGCGGCTTGCCAGCGCGGATCTTTTACTAAAGGCCGGTTTGAAGAGCTTGGCACACCAGCACTATCAAACGTTATACGACACGGTGACCACGCTGGCGCTTGAACAGTGGGAGCCAGGCCTGGTGTCTCGGCTGCAATCATCGCTAACCGTATAACGTAAACCAATATGACCACTAGGGACGAGGACTAAAGGCGCATGTGGACAACGATAAAATCCAGGTTGAGCCGCTGGGTGCCCGGTTTTTCGCGGGCACAAAGTGCTCATAATCAAGCGAAGGCACGCGGTAACCGGGTAAAGGGATTAACTAAAGCATCCTCGGTGATATGGCTGTTACTGGCAGCGTTACTGCTCGTTGCCATTTGGTGGTTTGGTCCCGGGTGGTCATTTCGTGATCACTATCCGTTAGCCTCTTTGACCAATCGATGGTTGGCAACGGTTGTGCTTGTGGCGGTCGTTGCCGTGATATGGGGGATTCGTCTTGCACGTCGTTTGAAGGAGGTGGATACCCAACAGCAGAGCGAAGCAGCACGCAGCGAAGACCCCATTCTTGCCGAAGTCGAGCGCCAGGAAGCATCCTTGAATCAGGTGCTCAGCGAGATCATCGATAGCCTGGGGGCGGGCTCAAGAGGGCGTTATCGACTGCCCTGGTATTTGGTGATGGGGGTCGAGAATGCAGGCAAGACCAGCCTGATCAACCGTTCAGGGCAAAACTTCACGCTCACTCACGTGATGAAGGCTTCCGGGCGTCAAGCAAAGAAGCAGCTTTTTGGATTTGACTGGTGGATCGGCGACAAGGCTGTCTTGATTGACCCCGATGGCGAGCTGCTGACCCAGGGCGCTCTGGAAGAAGGCGAGCCTCAGGCCCTGCAGAGCCGACTATGGGATCATTTTGTTGACTGGTTGGATCGTAACCGGACGCAGCGCCCCTTGGATGGTGTCGTGCTGGTACTGGATCTGGCACGGTTGAGCCATGCGCAGGTCACAATCCGCAAGGCGTATGCTGCCTTGCTGCGTAGTCGTCTGCGTGAGCTTATGGAACGCCATGGTTCGAGGCTGCCGGTTTATGTCACGTTCAGCAAAATGGACCTGCTGCATGGCTTTGATGACTTTTTCCGTCGCTACTCGCGTGCCGAGCGTAAGGCGCCGCTAGGATTTACTTTCTCCCCTGAGTCGATAGATTCGGCCGGGCAGTGGGAAAAAGAGTTCTTGGGTGCTTATGACAGCATGCTGGAGCGCTTGAACAGTCTCATGCCCAATATGCTTGCCGAGTGTCGTGATCGTGAGGAACGTGAGTCCATATTCCGCTTTGTGCGTCAGTTGGCTGGCCTGCGCGATGTGCTTTTTGGTTTTCTGAACGATATTCTTTCCAGCGATCAGTTCTCAACCGCCGCGATTGTACGTGGTACGTACTTCACATCGGTATACCAACAGGGCGTACCCGAAGATCCCTTTGTTGATGCCGCCGCACGCCGCTATGGCATGTCAGACAGCGTACAGCCGGCCCACCGTGCGGCGCGCAATGCGCTTTACTTTACCGAAGAGTTGTTTGAAAAGGTCATTTATCCGGAGGCAGGGCTTGCCGGGGATAACGCCAAGGTGATGCGTCAACGCCAGAAAGTACGTCAGGCGTGCGTGTTTACCTGCATCGCTGGCAGCGTCTTGCTTATAGGTGGGTGGAGCTACTTCTACCAGAAAAACTCTGCTGCATTGGCAAGCGTTGAGCAGCGCATGGAATCCTTTATTGCCGCGCAGCCAGACACCTTCCAGAACGATGACCCGACGGGCTATGAAATGCTAGAGCCATTGAATCGTCTGCGCGATGCGCTGCAGACCTTTGGCGATTTTCGGACACATTCGCCCTTTCTGGCGGACATGGGGCTTTATCAGGGCCATTTTGTCGGTGGGGAAATCGAGAATGCCTATCTGGCCATGCTGGAATATCAATTCCTGCCCGCCATCATGCTGGGCATCGTTGACGATATGAACCGTGAAGCGGAGGGCAGCAACGGCAAGCTGGCGCTATTGAGGATTGTGCGCATGATGTCCGATGCCAGTGGTCGTCAACCTGAGCGCGTACACGACTTCATGGAGCGCCGTTGGCAACTGCTGTTCCCTCAGCAAGGTACTGTTCAGGATGACTTGCTGGCGCACCTGGACTACGCGCTACGCTATGGCGATTTAGAAGGACGAATTGCGCAGGGTGACCGCCAGGCTGAAATTGCGATGACACCATTGCGCGGTAGCTTGAACGCTGCACAGGAAGAACTGTCGCGCCAGCCGATGGACGAGCGTGTGTATGCCACGATGAAGACCAACAGTCAGCGTCAAAACGATGCACTGGATTTGCGTCATGGTGTAGGCAGCATGTTCAACACGGTCTTCATGGCGCGAAACGACGAGCCTGCCTATTTGCAGCTGCCTCATTTCGTTACCCAGAACGGCTTTGAAAATGGGTTCCTCAAGCAGCTGGACCAGGCCACCGAGCTTGCGCTTATTGATTTATGGGTATTAGGCCAGCGTGACAATATCAACTTCAGCAGCGCTGATCAGCGCCAGTTGCAGGATGACTTGCGCGAGCACTATACCAGCGACTACCACGTAAGCTGGCGTGATGCCTTGAGTAATACCTTCCTTGTTCCGCTGCCCGATATTCGTCAAGCGATTGTGGTTGCCGATGCGTTGGCAGGCTCTCAGCGGCCGCTTGATCGTCTGTTGGCCGAGGTGGAGGGCAATACAAGCCTCTATCCGGAGCTTCCCGCGGATGACGAAGCAGCGCGTGAAGCGCTGGAAAACTCGCAACGCTACCAGATGGCGCATGCTATCGAGCAGCCCTTCAGGGCTATCAATCAGCTTGCCCAGGAGAACGGCAGCAGCGCGGTAGAACTTTCCGAAATCAAACAGGCCATTGCAGAACTGCGTGACTACCTGCTGGATATTGAAGAGGCGGGGGACTCAGGTCAGGCAGCTTTCCTCCAAGCACGCGATAGGCTTTCCCTGCGCGGTAGCGACCCCATCCATAATCTGCAACGCATCGCTGAAAACTCACCTGAGCCGGTAGCCAGCATGCTGCAAAGCCTAGCTGATCAGAGCTGGCAGCTCATCATGGCGCGCGCGATCAGTCATCTGGAAACCTTATGGCTGGATGCGGTGGTAGCACCTTATCAGACCCAGTTGGCAGGCCGTTATCCATTGGTGCCCAACGCATCCAGTGATGTGGCACTGAATGATTTCGAGGATTTTTTCGCACCCTCGGGCATTCTGGATACGTTCTATCAAGACAACCTCAAACCCTTTATCGAAGGCGCGCCCGAGTATCTGGTGGATGCTCAGGGAAATTCCTTGCTGCGTGAAAGCGTGCTGGTGGCAGTTGAGCGCGCTGAAAAAATTCAGCGCGCCTATTTTGATCGAGATGGCGCACTGGACGTTGAGTTTGCGCTAGAGCCGATCAGCTTGAGTCCGGACAAGCGGCGTAGCGTTATCAGCGTTGATGGGCAACTGATCGAGTACACGCACAGTGCGGCAAGTCGTGTTTCGATGATCTGGCCCAATGCGCTGCGCGGCGGCACCGATAGTCGTATCACCCTGGTGCCCAGCCAGGTCAACCGCTCGCCCCGCAGCATATCGCGCGACGGCGCCTGGGCATGGTTCCGCTTGCTGGATGAAGCTGAGCTAAGCCGTGAGGACGAACGCAATCTTGAGGTTCGCTTTACAGTGGATGGGGGCAGCATGCGCTACCGCCTAGGTACGAACGGTGGCCAAAACCCCTTCAGCCGTTCGCTGGTAGCGGGCTTCCAACTGCCATCGGCCCTCTATGCGGAGCAGGAAACGTATGCTAACGATACTTAAACGCGTTTTTTCGCTTCCATCACGTGCCGAGCGTCCCCAGCGCTCGGTGCTGCAGTCCGCGGTTCAGCACTTGGTGGAAGCACAGAGTGAAGATATAGACTGCTTTATTGAAGCCGTATACCAAGCCGATGCGCGCGGTCATTCACCTTGGGTCATTCGTGACAAGGCGTACCTGGATACGCTCAGGCGTGCATTGGAATTTACTGTTCATCGTCAGGTCTGGCTTCAGCGTGAGCAGCAGCAGGTTGCCCATTGGCAAGGCAGGCTACTGGCGCTACGCCATGGTGAAGGGCCACCGCTGGGCATGTTGCTGGCGTGCCGCCCCGATGACGAAGCCGCCTGGCAACTACGCTTTTTCTTTATCGATAGTGATTGGAAAGGTAGCCGCCACGGCACGCGGCTACTTCAGGCGGCCAAGCGCACACTGTATGGCGTACCCATACAGGTACGTTTACCGCTGGAGTGCGCCTCAGCCGTTTCAAGCCTCGAAGCGGCAGGCTTTCAGCGCATGCACGTAGATGCCGATAACGTTGCAAGCTTTGAGGCGCCCGCCCAGTGGGATGAATAAAATGATCTAAGGATGTTAACTACACACCCTGGCTTGAAAAAGGGGCACTCAATATTGGCAAGGAATTTGTATCGGTAGAGGACATTGGTACTGAGCACCACGGTTATGCTCCCTCATCTGTCATCGCAGGCAGTGCCTCCGCCACAATTTTCGTGGACGGTAAACTCGTTGGGTTAACAGGGCATTCGGTTAACCGTGGAGATGTCGTCATCGGCAGTGGTAGCGGCGGGGGCACTTAAGGTAGTGAATAGGACCGATTGTTTTTTGCCCTTAGATTACCCGGCTCTACTGATGCAGTAGGTACGTTTCTACCGTACCTGCCGATACACCGAATGCCTAATGCCTAGCGAAATGCATCTTGCCTGAACTTAGCGGCCTATCAGTGCGGCGATATATTTATCAAAATGGACAACCTTGAAAAGCGCTTTGAAGTAACGGTGCTTCTTTCACTTGGCATTTATCCTACATACCCCTTTAAAGCACGCCAAGCGCAGAACAGAATATAAATATCTAGAGCGTCTAATGATCTATAGTGCTTCTCACACAAGCTAGGCGTGTCATCAAGCGTGCCTAGGGCTTGGCGATAGCAACGCATCAACAAAGGAAAGAGTGAATGCACACCACTGATCGACAACGGACGTTTACGGAATACGCGCTGATTGTATTAATGCTGGGGGTCGTGGCGTTAGTACTTTGGAAGCTTGTTGGCTTGCTTATCTTGATTTTTGGTGCGGTGGTGGGCGCCTGTGTGCTGCAAACCTGTATGGCGCCGCTGCTGCGGTTGGGGGCGCCCCGCTGGCTTGCGCTGTTAACCGTTATTATCGGCTTGATAGTGGTCTTGGGGCTGATCAGTTGGGCGTTTGGGGCGCAGGTTTCTTCCGAGCTGGAAGCCTTGACCTCATTGCTGCCCGATGCTTGGGCGCAGTTGCAGGAGCGTATTGAGGGAACATCGCTGGCGCCGCTGTTGGATAACGCCGCTGATCGAGCAGGCAGCATGTTTGGGAACGGCATTTCTCAAATTGGCATGGTCGTCGTCTCGATGGGGGGGAGCGTGGTCAACTTCTTCGCGCTTATCGTGGGGATGGTTTATTTTGCGGCGCAGCCGGATGTTTACCGCCGTGGCTTATTGTTGCTTGCGCCGATTAAAAGCCGCCCACGTTTGGGAGAGGCGCTTGACGATAGCGGTAAGGCGCTGCGTTTCTGGCTGGGCGGGCAGTTAGTGGCCATGGTGGTCACCGGGCTGTTGGTGGGTATCAGCATGTGGTTGTTGGATGTTCCGGCGCCGCTGGGGCTGGGGCTTATTGCCGGGCTACTGGATTTTGTGCCGCTGGTGGGGCCGCTTGTCGCGGCGATTCCCGCGCTCTTGCTTGCCTATACGGTCAGCCCTCAAACGGCACTGTTTGTATTGATTGCCTACACGATTATTCAGCAAATTGAAGGCAACATTTTACAGCCGCTGGTTCAGCAGCGCGCTGTTAACCTCCCCCCTGCAATACTGCTGTTTTCACTGTTTGCCGCCAGTACGCTATTTGGCATCGCGGGTCTGTTATTGGCGGCCCCGCTGACCGTTGTGGTGTTTGTAATGGTCAACCGACTCTACGTCACGCGAGAAGAAGAGGCGTCGTAGGCAGGCATATCAACGTGTGCTGCACATTAACAAAGCGGGTGAAGGGAGGCGTAGGTGTATACACAAGCATTGATCGATGAATTCAAGTCGGGAATTTACCAATCGCTCGATGTTTGGAAGATGTCTCATGACACCCGAGTTGAACTGCTGACCACATCGGAAAATGCCACGTTCGTTGCCGAGGACCCGCACACCGGTGACAAAAGGGTAATTCGCGTTAACCGCCCTGGGTATCACGAGCGGCGGGAGATCGAGTCCGAAATTACCTGGATTAATGCCCTGCGTGACTCCAGTAATATTCACACGCCGCGGCCAATTAGCTCCACTAGTAAAAACTCTGTCGTAAGCATCCATACGGATAATCGCGAGTTTCACGCGGTAGCGTTTGAGTATGTGAGCGGCCATGAACCCCATGTTGGGCAAGAACTGCCTAACTGGTTTGCAACGCTGGGCGCCGTCACGGCCTCGTTACATAAGCACAGTAAAGCATGGCAGCCACCCAAAGATTTTACGCGTAAACGCTGGCATCTCGACACCATGATTGCGCCTGATGGGTTGTGGGGTGATTGGCGAGAAGCGCCCGGTATTACGCGTGACGATAAACGCGACATCCATCAGGCCATTGAGCATATTTATGCGCTTATAGCAGAATATGGTGATCGGGGAGACCGTTATGGGCTGGTTCATGGGGATTTGCGGCTAGCGAATTTATTAGTCAGTGACGACCGGCTCACGGTGATCGACTTCGACGACAGTGGCTTTTGCTGGTACGCCTATGACTTTGCCGCCGCGATCAGTTTTCACGAGCTCAATCCCATGGTGCCCGAATTGCGCGATGCGTGGGTCCGAGGCTATCGAAGCATGGCTACGTTCGAGGAGGAAGACGTCGCCGCGTTGGATACGTTTATTATGCTTCGCCGCATTATGCTGAGTGCCTGGCTGGCAACGCATGCAGAAAGCCCCACCGCCCACGAATTAGGCAAGGGATATATTCAGGGGACCGCTCATTTAGCCCGCCAGTATTTGCGCGCTAGATCTTGCGATGTATTAGCTTCTATCTGAGCGCGGCGTTAAGCTTATCGCCATTATCCACATTGACCATAGCGCCTGATTGATTGCAGGCGCTTTTGGCGTTGAAAAGATGAAGGTGACTGTATGTCAACGATAACACCCGCGGCGACCACCAGCTATCGGGTGCCGCTGATTGCCACAGCGGCAATCGTACTCGGCGCATTAGTGATAGGCGTGGTATTTGGCGCTAATACCGGGCTACTGATGATTGTGGGCGGTTTATTGGGCATGGTGCTGTACCACGCAGCCTTTGGGTTTACTGCCGCCTGGCGAGTATTTATTACCGACCGGCGTGGGCGTGGCCTGCGTGCACAAATGGTCATGCTGGCGATTGCCGTTGTGCTGTTCTTTCCCGCGCTGGGCGCCGGTACCTTATTTGGCACTGAAGTACGTGGATTTGTATCGCCTATTGGTATTTCCGTACTGTTTGGCGCGTTTCTGTTTGGTTTAGGCATGCAGCTAGGGGGTGGGTGCGCCTCGGGGACGCTATTTACGGCGGGTGGCGGCAATGCGCGCATGCTGATTACCCTGGTGTTCTTTATCGTGGGCTCGGTCATTGGTACGGCGCATTTTGCGTGGTGGCAGAGCTTACCTGCCTTTCAGCCGGTCTCGCTGATTGATATTGCCGGTACGGGCGGTGGAATAGCGATTAGTCTGGTGCTGTTTGCCGCCATCGCTGCCTTTACGCTGGTGATGGAAAAGCGCCGCCACGGTCAGCTGGAAAGAGCACCGGTGGTTGAAAAGCCGGGTGTTGAACGCTGGCTAACCGGGCCCTGGCCACTGTTAGCCGGGGCGGTTGCCTTGGCGCTTTTGAATTTTGCTACCTTGGCACTGGCTGGCCGCCCGTGGGGCATTACCTCGGCCTTTGCATTGTGGGGCGCCAAAGGGTTTGAACTGGTGGGCGGTGATGTTAGCCAATGGGGGTATTGGCAGTCCCAAGGTAACGCTGCAGCACTTGAAGCCAGCGTATGGAGCGATATCACCACGGTGATGAACGTTGGTATTATGCTGGGGGCGTTGGCCGCCGCGCATTTGGCCGGTCGTTTTGCGCCTAACTTTAAAATTCCGCTGCGTTCGTTATTGGCGGCAGTCATCGGTGGGCTAATGCTGGGCTATGGTGCGCGCCTGGCGTTTGGCTGCAATATTGGCGCTTACTTTGGCGGTATCGCCTCCGGTAGCCTGCACGGCTGGGTATGGCTGGTTGCGGCGTTTGCGGGCAATATGTTCGGCGTTAAGCTGCGCCCGTTCTTTTTCGGCGGTGTGGAAGGTCGTAAGCCGGTTGCCAAAACGAGTTAATCGCTTGTGCAATTACTGTCTTAAATTCTGTCTTAAATTCTGTCTTAAATTCTGTTTGAAATACCGTTTTAAGAACCGTTTTAAAAACTGTTTTAAAACCATTTAAAAGCTGCTTTAAGCCCTGCGCCCTGGCCCAAAGCCGGGGCGTTTTTTATCGTAATCGATGTGTCACTTCCACCTTTGTCGTACTAGCATGTTACATTATTGGCAAACGCCGCCAACGCCCAGCGTTGCTGCATTGCAATAGAATTCGACCCGAATGAGAGCGCCTATGTCCACGACGAGTAAACGCCCCTTATATATTCCTTACGCCGGTCCTTCTTTACTTGAAATGCCACTATTGAACAAAGGCAGCGCGTTTACTCAAGAAGAGCGATTGGCGTTTAACCTGATTGGCCTACTGCCGCAAAATGTCGAAACCATTGACGATCAGTTAGAACGCGCTTATCGCCAGTACCAGCAGTGCAATAGCGATCTTGAACGCCATATTTATCTGCGCGCCATTCAGGACGACAACGAAACGCTCTACTTCCGCTTGGTATCTGAGCATCTTGAAGAGATGCTGCCGATTATCTATACGCCTACCGTTGGTCAGGCGTGCCAGGAATTCTCCAATATTTATCGCAATCACCGGGGCCTGTTTATCGGCTACCAGGATCGCGAGCATATGGATGACATGCTACGCAGCGCCACTAAAGATAACGTTAAAGTGATCGTGGTAACCGACGGCGAGCGTATCCTGGGTCTGGGCGATCAGGGCATCGGCGGCATGGGCATCCCGATTGGTAAGCTGGCGCTGTATACCGCCTGTGGTGGCATTAGCCCCGCGCATACCCTGCCGATCATGATCGACGTGGGCACCAATAATCAGGCACTGCTGGATGACCCCATGTACATGGGCTGGCGCCATAAGCGGGTAGGCCAGGAAGAGTACGATGCCTTTATGGCGGAGTTCATTTCAGCGCTAAAACGTCGCTGGCCCAATGCGCTGCTGCAGTTTGAAGATTTTGCTCAGGCGAATGCGGTGCCGCTGCTTGAGCGCTATCGCAACGAGCTGTGCTGTTTTAACGATGATGTTCAGGGCACGGCATCTGTTGTCGTAGGAACGCTCATGGCGGCCTGTCAGGCGCGTGAAGAAACCATTGCTCAGCAGCGTGTGGTATTCGTTGGCGGTGGTTCTGCCGGTTGCGGGATTGCCGAGCAGGTTGTGGTCGCAATGGAAGCTGAAGGCCTGACGGAAAGCGAAGCGCGGGCGCGAGTGTTCGTTGTCGACCGCGAAGGCTTGATGACTTCAGATCAGGAGTGGCAGCGTGATTTCCAGCGCCGCCTGGCGCATGACCCGTCGCTGGTCGCCGAGTGGAATGGCCAGGGCCTGGAAGAAACCATTGCCCAGATGAAGCCGACGGTATTGATTGGTGTGTGTGGCCAGCGCGGTATCTTTACCGAGCAGGTAGTGAAAACCATGCACGCCGGCTGCGAGCACCCGGTCATCATGCCGCTCTCCAACCCGACTTCTCAGGCAGAAGCGGTGCCCGAAGATGTGATTCGCTGGACCGATGGTCAGGCGTTGGTCGCTACCGGCAGCCCCTTTGCACCGGTGGTGTATAACGGCCGTACGTATCCGATTGCTCAGTGCAACAATGCGTATATCTTCCCGGGTATTGGGTTAGGCGTAATTGCCGCCAACGCGAACCGGATTACCGACGAGATGCTGATGAGCGCTTCGCGGGCGCTGGCGCGTGAAGCGCCGATCGTTAAAGAGGGCAGAGGCGCATTGTTGCCGCCGCTTTCGCGTATTCGGGAAATCAGCCAGTCGATTGCCTTCGAAGTTGCCGCCACCGCCCAACATAATGGCGTTGCGTTGACGACCAGCGGCACCAAGCTACGTGAAGCTATCGAGAAAGCGAGCTGGTCGCCTGAGTATCGTACCTATCGTCGCCGTGCCGTTTAAGGAATAGGCAAAAAAAAGCCCCCACCGAGGTGGGGGCATGCAAGCATTGGTAGGTATTACTTAGGCTGCGCCGATCATTTTGCGCAGCACGTAGTGAAGGATACCACCGTGGCGGTAGTAAGCCAGCTCGTTGACCGTATCAATTCTGCACTTGGCATCAACGGTACGTTCGTTATCACCGTTTTTGATCACGACCTGGACCGTTTTGCCGGGGCTTAAATCACTTAATCCCGCAATCGATACTTCCTCATCACCGGTTAATCCCAGCGTTTCACGCGTCTCACCTTCCGGGAATTGCAGCGGTACCACGCCCATGCCGATCAGGTTGGAGCGGTGGATACGCTCGAACGACTCGGCAATGACGGCGCGCACGCCCAACAAGCGTGTTCCTTTGGCGGCCCAGTCGCGCGAAGAGCCGGTGCCGTACTCTTTACCGGCAATCACGACAAGCGGCGTGCCTGCTTCCTGGTATTTCATGGCGGCATCGTAAATCGACATCTGCTCGCCGCTGGGCACATAGCGGGTTTCACCCCCGACCACGCCATCCAGCATCTCGTTTTTGATACGCACGTTGGCGAAGGTGCCGCGCATCATGACTTCATGATTACCCCGGCGTGAGCCGTAGGAGTTGAAGTCGACCGGTTTCACTCCATGCTCCTGCAAGTAGCGGCCTGCGGGGCTATCCGGTTTGATAGCGCCGGCGGGTGAAATATGGTCGGTGGTTACCGAGTCGCCCAACATGGCGAGAACGCGGGCATTGCTCACATCTTCGATGGGGTCGGGTTCGCGGCCCATACCTTCGAAGAAAGGCGGGTGCTGAATGTAGGTAGATTCAGGCCACTGATAAACCTGGCTTTCGGATACGTTAATCGCCTGCCATGTTTCATCGCCTTCAAATACCTCGCCGTATTCTTTACGGAACATCTCGGTATTTACTTTTTCAACGGCTTCGGCAATTTCGGCTTGAGACGGCCAGATATCTTTTAGATAAACCGGGTTGCCGTCATTGTCTTCGCCCAAGGGGTCTTTGGTTAAATCGCGCTGAACGTTGCCTGCCAGCGCATAGGCAACTACCAAGGGGGGCGAGGCGAGCCAGTTGGTTTTGACCAGCGGGTGAACACGGCCTTCGAAGTTACGGTTGCCCGAAAGTACCGAGGCCACGGTTAAATCACCCTTGTTGACGGCTTTCTCAATCGCCTCAGGCAGCGGGCCTGAGTTACCGATACACGTTGTGCAACCATAACCGACCAGGTTAAAGCCTAAAGCGTCTAGATCTTCGTTCAAGTTGGCCGCCGCCAGATAATCGGTGACCACCTTGGAGCCTGGGGCCAGCGAGGTTTTCACCCAAGGCTTGGTAGCCAGGCCTTTTTCTCGCGCTTTGCGAGCCAGAAGGCCAGCAGCCATCATGACGCTAGGGTTAGACGTATTGGTGCACGAGGTGATGGCGGCAATGACCACAGCGCCTGGATCAAGGCTAAAGGCCTGATCGCCAATCGTGACGTCCTGGCTATTGGCATGCTTGAAATTACCTTCAAGGCTGCGCTCAATGCCTACGGCCGCTTGCCCACCTTCTGAGTCGAACTTGCCTTTTTCCGTGGTGGGCTGAGCCTTGGCATCTTCCTGCATGATTTTATCAAAAGCCGCGGCCATATCTTTTAGGGCAACGCGGTCCTGCGGGCGTTTGGGCCCCGCAAGGCTTGCTTCCACTTCCGTCATGTCAAGCTGTAGGGTATCGGTGAACACCGGCTCGTCGCCAGGCTCACGCCACAGCCCCTGGGTTTTGCTATAGGTTTCTACCAGCGCGACCTGCTCATCTTCGCGGCCGGTTAAGCGCATATAGTTCAGCGTTTCATCATCGACCGGGAAGAAACCACAGGTGGCGCCGTATTCGGGTGCCATGTTGGCAATCGTCGCGCGGTCGGCAAGGGGCAGGTCTTTGAGGCCGTCGCCGTAGAATTCGACAAACTTACCCACAACGCCTTTTTTGCGCAGCATTTCGGTAACGGTCAGTACCAGATCCGTCGCGGTAATGCCTTCACGCAGCTTGCCGGTCAGTTTGAAGCCGATCACTTCGGGAATCAGCATGGAGACCGGCTGGCCAAGCATGGCTGCTTCGGCTTCGATACCGCCTACACCCCAGCCGAGTACGCCAAGGCCGTTGATCATGGTGGTATGAGAGTCGGTGCCTACCAGGGTATCCGGGTAGGCAAAGGTGGTGCCATCTTCTTCTTTGGTCCACACGCTGCGGCCCAAATACTCAAGGTTGACCTGGTGGCAGATACCGGTGCCGGGCGGCACCACGCTGAAGTTATTGAAGGCCTGCTGGCCCCAGCGCAGAAACTCGTAGCGTTCACGGTTGCGCTGCATCTCAATGTCGACGTTCTCTTCAAACGCCGTGGCATTACCAAACTTGTCGACCATGACCGAGTGGTCGATTACCAGATCAACCGGAGAAAGAGGATTGATGCGAGCGGGGTCTTCGCCGAGCTTTTCTACCGCTGCGCGCATGGAGGCTAAATCGACCACGCCGGGTACGCCGGTAAAATCCTGCATTAATACGCGAGCCGGGCGGTAGCCGATTTCACGGCTGGATTTGCCCTCTTTCTGCCAGTCGACCAGCGCCTGCATATCTTCCTGGTCAACGCTTTCGTCATCGGCAAAACGCAGCTGGTTTTCGAGTAGAATCTTTAGCGTCTTGGGAAGCCGGTCAATATTGCCAAGCGCGTCGGCGGCTTTGGGAAGGCTATAGTAGCGGTACTGCTGGCTACCCACATCCAGCGTTTGCAGTGTATCGGGTGTATTACTCATGCCTTTCTCCTCTTATTGCGTTGCGCGGCATTTCGCTTAGCGCGACGGTCACTGTCTTCCTTTTTAGTATGGCTTACATAGTAGTAGGACATGGGTGTTTATAAAGGCTGATTCAAGGTGTCTTCGCCTAATAGCCAACGCTTAACCTTGCAATCGCTTGTACTTGGCGCCATTTCAGGCAAACTCTCTGCGACTTTATCAGCTAGATTTTACAAGGTGGTGTCATGGAAACGCGTCATGAACGTTTGATTATTCTTGGTTCCGGCCCGGCGGGATACACAGCGGCCGTGTATGCAGCACGGGCTAACTTAAAGCCGCTGCTGATTACCGGAATGCAGGCGGGTGGCCAGTTAACCACCACGACAGACGTTGATAACTGGCCAGGCGATGACCAAGGCGTACAGGGCCCTGAGCTAATGGAGCGGATGAAAGCGCACGCCGAGCGTTTTAATACCGAAGTGCTGTTCGATCATATCAATGACGTCAGCCTGGATGAGAAGCCGTTTACCCTCAAGGGCGACAGCGGCATCTACACCTGTGACGCGTTGATTGTGGCAACCGGTGCCAGCGCGCGTTATATCGGCCTGCCGTCTGAACAGCAGTTTATGGGCCAGGGCGTTTCGGCGTGTGCAACTTGCGACGGATTTTTCTATCGTAACCAGGAAGTCATCGTGGTTGGCGGCGGCAATACGGCGGTGGAAGAAGCGCTGTATCTCTCCAATATCGCCTCGAAAGTCACTCTGGTACACCGTCGCGATTCGCTGCGTGCCGAAAAGATCCTGCAGGATAAGCTGTTCGAAAAAGTCGAGGCGGGCACCATTGCGCTTGAGTGGTTCCAGGAAATTGATGAGGTGCTGGGCGATAACACAGGCGTTACCGGTGTACGCTTGAAATCAACGCTGGACGGCACGGTAAAAGAAATTCAGGCCCCAGGGCTCTTTATTGCCATTGGCCATCATCCCAATACCGGCATTTTTGAAGGCCAGCTGGTAATGAACGGTGGCTATATCAAGGTAAATTCAGGGCTTGAAGGCAATGCCACTGCAACCAGCGTGCCCGGCGTGTTTGCCTGTGGCGACGTGATGGATCATATCTATCGCCAAGCGATTACCTCTGCGGGTAGCGGCTGTATGGCGGCGCTGGATGCCGAGCGTTATCTGGATGGCATTGCCTAGGCTGTCTTAGCAGTCGATAGGCGTTTCGACCACCCTGGCTCGGCCTAATACGCTGAGTACCAGATCTGCCCCTTGCGTGCGCCCGGCTGCGTGCCGAGGGCAGATCGAAAACGTACTGTTAAATCCCGTGGCATGTCCGAGCGACGTGTATTTAATCCGCGCATGGCCGTTTTTGCTCACATCCACACCGCTGGTGGGCGGAAACAGTCGCACGATCTCGTCCTGACTGATATCTCGCGTCTTATCGCCATTGACGATCATCAGCTCGCCGCTCCAGTCGCTTAGGCAGATGCGGTGATTGGTACTGGCCGGGCACAGCGTTATATCGCCCTGCTGAGTAATTGCCGTACTGCGGGCCAGTGAAAGCGCGCTTTGCAGCCGGTTTACTTCACTCGTGACCGCCGTGCGCTCGCCTAATGACTGAAAACGTGGCACACCCCAAACTGCCACCGCACCTACCAATACCAGCACAACCAGCAGCTCGATAAGGGTAAATCCGCTCGCTCTGAGTGAATATTCGGTATGGCGATGCGTCATGTACTCTCCCTGTCGCTTGACCTGCCCAATCTCCTCGCTATGCTCATCGTCCTATCCGGCCTGTGTGTCGGCCATTAAGCAAGCCAAAGTAGGCAACGTGAGTGAGCGATTTTCTAATTATTGGCGGCGGTGTTATCGGCATGCTGACCGCGCTGCAGTTAGCCGATGCCGGGCAGCACGTCACGATTATTGAGCGTGGCACCTGTGGCAAGGAAGCCTCCTGGGCGGGTGGCGGGATTGTATCACCGCTTTATCCGTGGCGTTATGCGCCGCCCATCTCGCAGCTTTCACGCTGGTCAGAAGGAGCGTACCCGACCCTGGCACTGCGTTTACTTGAAGAGACCGGCATCGACCCCGAGTACCGCCAAAAAGGTTTGCTCTATTTAAATGTCGATGACGAGGAGCGCGCGCTAGGTTGGGCGCGCCAGCTGGGGAAACCGCTGGTGCAGGTAGATGCCGATTTTGTGCATCAAAAAGAGCCTGACGTTGCCATTACCCATGAAAATGCGCTGTGGATGCCCACCTTGGGCAGCGTACGAAACCCAAGGCTTGGTCAGGCGTTACGCGCCAAATTACTCACCATGCCGAGGGTGACGCTAAAGGAACACTGCGAGATGCACGATTTTCTACGTCGTGATGGAGTAGTGGTCGGCGTTAACACCTCGCAAGGAGCCTTTGAAGCCGGGCGGCTGGTGGTGTGCGGTGGCGCGTGGAGCGCGAAGCTACTGTCAACCCTTGACGTGCACCTGCCGGTACGCCCAGTGAAAGGCCAGATGATTGCCTACCAGGCGCCCCCAGGACTTGTGCAGCGGGTGGTGCTGAAAGACGGCCGCTATGTGATTCCACGTAGTGATGGTCTGCTGCTGGTCGGCTCTACGCTGGAAGAGGCGGGGTTTGATAAAACCACCGATGCAGAGGCGCTGGCTTCATTAAAGCAAAGCGCCGAGCGTATCGTGCCGGCGCTGGCAAGCTGCCCGGTTGCCTACCACTGGGCGGGCCTGCGCCCCGGCTCACCTGACGGCATTCCGTTTATCGGTGCACTCCCAGAGCAGCCCAATGTGTTTGTTAACGCCGGGCACTACCGTAATGGGCTAGTGTTGGCGCCAGCCTCTACCCATTTGCTGGCCGATCAACTGCTTGGCCGGGAGCCATTAATTGACCCAGCGCCTTTCCTGCCGACCCGGGCGCACTTGGGAGGCTAAGCGCCGCCGTTTTTATCCTGCTGCTCCTGAAAGTAGCGGTCGCGATGGGCGCTTGAGCAGAACCACTGCTCATGGTCGCGCAGCGCCTCGGTTTCCGGCACATGGACATCACACCAGCGGCAGCGCACCATCTGGCCGCCCTCGTGACGTTTTAAAGCGCCATGCTGCTCATCACGGGCAAGTTTATGCTGGCGATACATGCCGTAAAGCTTCAGACCGACATAGAACAGTACGGCGAAAATAATTAAGCGAATGATCAACAGGTTCATCCTTATAGGCCCTCCTAAGCGGAGATGAAGTGATCAATGCCGGTGCGGGCTTTGCCAGCAGGCGGTCCTTGCGGGACAATGCATTGACGTGACAATGTTCCAAAGATTCTCAAGAGATTTTAACGCCCATGCAAGACTTAACGCTGGTAATGGCCCAACTCGATCCGCTTGTCGGGGATATTCCCGGCAATGCGGCGCGTGCTATTGAAGCTGTGCGCGAAGCGCGCATTGAGCATGGGGCGGATATCGTTATCTTCCCTGAGCTTTTTTTATCTGGCTACCCGCCGGAAGATTTACTGCTACGCCCCTCTATGGAGACCCGGCTGCGCGAAGCGCGGGCCAAAATGGCTGAAAAAGTCGCTCGCGACGTATTGGTCATCATAGGCTATCCCGGCGTGCGCGAAGGCAAGCGCTATAACCTCGCGGGCGTGCTGTATAACGGCCAGTGGGACGCCGAATATGCCAAGCAGGCGCTGCCCAACTATCAGGTATTCGATGAGCAGCGCTATTTCACCCCAGGCACTGAGCCGCTGGTGTATGAGCATAAAGGCGCCAAGCTCGGGCTGCTGATTTGTGAAGACCTGTGGGAAAGCGAGCCGGTACGCTCCGCAACGGCCGCTGGGGCGGAAGTACTTATCAGCCTGAACGCTTCCCCTTACCACCAGGACAAGCCGGGTGAGCGCCTACGCCTGCTGGAGCTGCGTGCCCAGGACGTCAAACGGCCAATTATTTATGTCAACACGATCGGCGGCCAGGATGAGCTGGTATTTGACGGCGGCTCCAAGTGCGTGGATGCCAATGGCGAGCTAAGGGTTCTCGCCCCGTATTGGCAGGCAGGCCTGATGCCGGTGCAACTGCTGCAGACCAGCGCGTCTACCTGGGAGCCCCAGGCCGGTGAAATCGAACCGGATGTAGAGCCGGAAGAGAGCCTTTACTGCGCGCTGGTAACGGGGCTTCGCGATTACGTCAATAAAAGTGGCTTTGAAGGCGTGGTGTTGGGGCTTTCCGGCGGTATCGACTCAGCGCTGTCCCTGGCAATTGCTGTAGATGCGTTGGGGCCGCAGCGGGTGCAGGCGGTGATGATGCCGTATCATTACACCGCGGATATTTCGAAGCAGGACGCCGCCCAGCAGGCGGAAATGCTTGGCGTGCATTACGAAGTGATGCCCATCGAGCCTATGGTTGATGCCTTTATGGCGACGCTTTCGGAAAGCTTCGCCGGCACCGAGCGCGATACCACGGAAGAGAACCTTCAGTCGCGTTGCCGGGGAGTATTGCTGATGGCGCTTTCCAACAAGAAGGGCCTGATGGTGCTGACCACCGGCAACAAGAGTGAAATGGCGGTGGGATACGCCACGCTCTACGGCGATATGGTGGGGGGCTACAATGCGCTCAAGGATGTCTATAAAACCTGGGTCTACCGTTTGGCTAGCTGGCGTAACACCCAGTCTCCTGCGATCCCTGAGCGCGTTATTGAGCGCCCACCCAGCGCAGAGCTGGCGCCTGACCAGCAGGATAGCGATTCATTGCCGGATTACGATGTGCTCGACGCTATTCTGTTGAGCTACATCGAAGGTGATATGAGCGCTGAAGCGATTATTGCAGCCGGTTTTGACGCTGAAGACGTTTATCAAGTGGTCAAGCTGGTAGACCGCTGCGAGTACAAGCGGAGACAAGCCCCGGTTGGCGTGCGGGTAACATCGCGCGGTTTCGGACGCGACCGCCGCTACCCGATCGTTAACGGCTGGCAGCCGGGCGACTAAGCATAGCGCCAGATCCAACGCAAAAGGCTCCTGCGTCATTCTTTATAGCAGGAGCCTTTTTATATTATGGCGGGTAGTGATAGGGGGTTAGAAGCTTTCCCATTCAGGTTCTGGTTGGCGCTGGGCAGAGCTCAGGGCTGGCTGGCGTACTACAGGTGGCGCAGCTGGCGCTAGGTGTTGAGTAGCCGGTTGAGTCGTTTTGGGTGCAGCTTTAGGAAGTTTAAACGCTTCCATCATTTGCAGCAGCTGGCGGGCGTTCTGGCGCAGGTTGGAGGCGGACTTGGCGCTTTGATCCACCAACGCTGCGTTCTGCTGGGTCACTTGATCCATCTCGGTAACGGCCTGGCCGACTTCCTGTACGCCGGCGCTCTGTTCGGCGCTTGCGTTACTGATCTCCTGCATGATGGTGGTCACGCGATCAATCGCCGCCACGATCTCTTCTGTAGATTTGCTTGCTTCTTCGGCGCGCTGGTTGCCGTGCTTGACGCGGTCTAGATTGCTGGCGATCAGTTGATTGATTTCGCGAGCGGCCTCCGCGCTGCGCTGGGCAAGGTTGCGTACCTCTTCGGCTACCACGGCGAAGCCTCGGCCATGCTCGCCTGCTCGGGCCGCCTCAACGGAGGCATTGAGCGCCAGAATGTTGGTCTGGAAGGCGATAGAATCAATGGTCGAGGTAATGCCGGCGATTTCCTGAGAGCTCTGGTTCAGCTCGTTCATGGTATCCACTACCTGATGTACCGCATCACCGCCTTTGGTAGCGAGCTGTGAAGCGCTTTGCGCTTCCTGGCTTGCCTGTTCGGAATTTTCCGCGTTGAGTTTTACCGTGCTGTTGAGCTGCTCCATGGCGGAAGCCGTTTCGGCCAGGGCGCTAGCCTGCTGTTCGGTGCGTGATGATAGGTCGTTGTTGCCTTCCGCGATCTGTTCGCTATTGGATGCCACTGCTTCCGCCGAAGCGCGCACCTGGGTAACAATGGTTTGTAGTTGCTGGGCCATGGCCACCTGGGAAGCCATGATGCTGCGCGTGTCGCCTTTTCTGAGCTGCCCTTTGGTGGTTAGCTCTCCCCGTCCGATAGCTTCGGCAAAGGCTTTAACTTCATGCGGCTCGGCGCCCAGCTCGCGCAGCAGTTGGCGGGAGAGAAACATTGCAATTAAGCCACCCACCAGCAGCGCAAACAGCGTCAAACCCAGCATCAGCATTTGAAAGCCCGACGCGGTTGCACGTGCCTCTGACGTGCTGACATCGTTGAGTCGAGTCTGCATGTCGATAAACTGATTGATACGATTTAACCATTCGCTATAGGCAGGCCCTGCCTGGTCAAGCATTAGCGTTCGTTCGGCCTCATCAGCGCCTGCATCGTGGGCGTCAATGACCTGCTGGGTCAGGCTGCGGGTAATCACGGCCTGGCGTTCAATCGTATCAAGCAGACTCACCTGCTCGGGCGTGGTCGAGTATTGGTGGATGACCTGCTGCATGCCGGCTGTGGCGGTTTGGTAATCATTTTGCAGACTTTGTATCTCGGCGCGTAGGGCACTTTGGCGGCCATTGTCCGTCGTCATGACAATATCGCGTAGAGCAATGGCGCGATCATGCACGCTGCCGCGCATATCCACGGCAAATCGCTGCTTGGTGCCATTGATATCATTGATGGCGGTAAGCCCATGATTGATCTGATTGACCTGATAGATACCGATAGTCGTCAGTGCTATCAGCAGTGCCAGTATGGTGGAAAAGGCCAGTATTAGACGCGTACTTATCTTGGCGCCTGCAAAACGGGCGTTTGACGTGAGCATGATCAGTTCCTTGAATGCTGGGAGGACGCTTTTTATTCGGGGTGTGAGGATACTAGTACGCTATTTGTTTTTTGTACAACTATTGATTAACTATTGGTTCGGAACTGGCTATAAACAAAAAACCACGCCGAAGCGTGGTTTTATTCAGAATGACAGGGCTATTGGACAGGGATGAGCGTTGCTCAAGCCGTGCTGAAGGTGTCAGTCAAGATGTTTGGGTACAAAGCGGCCGCCCTGAAGCTGCTCGTGGTCAGGCGCATTTTCGCGCAGTACGGCAAGTACTTCGCCAGCCCGGTCGTTCATGCCCAGGCCTTGGTAGCCTTCAACCATGGTGGCCAGTGCATCGCGGGTGGCGTTGGACTCAGGGTAATGCTCAACTACCCAGCGGCCACGTTCAACCGCTGCCAGATAGGCGCCACGCCGCAGGTAGTAGTCAGCCACATGCAGCTCATGGTTGGCTAGTAGCTCGCGCAAATAGACGATGCGCTGCTGAGCATCTGGCGCGTATTCGCTTTGCGGGAAGCGCTGGATCAGCTCGCGGAAATCGTTGTACGCATCGCGTGAGGCGCCCAGGTCACGCTTGGAAATATCGATCAGGCGTAAGCGTTCCAGGCTGAAGCGGCCGGCCTGCCAGGCAGAAAGCCCGCGCAGGTAGTAAGCATAATCCGCTTGGGGGTGGTCAGGATGCAGGCGAATGAAACGGCTTGCCGCCGCCCGGGCTTCTTCCCAGTCGCTATTTTCATAGTAGGCGTAGACCAGCTCTAGCTGCGCTTGCTCGGCATGAGGGCCGAAAGGATAGCGGGTATCCAGTGCTTCCAGCCGCTCGATCGCAATTGGGTAACGGTTGCTATCCAGCGCCGTGCGCGCCAGTTCGTAAAGCTCGCGCTCTTGCACCCCGGCAAATTCATCTTGCTCTTCATCAGGTGTTGTATCGTTACTGGCGCAGCCTGCCAGAAGGGCAAGGCTTAAAGCTAGGGCACCAAAGCGGTTGGCAGCAGAAAAAACGCGCATCATCATCCTCGTTGCAAACAAGCCTCAATCACCGAAAAGCGACGATGGCCATGATAGAATAGGTCACAGTAAGCCCACTATAAATCACCTCGACGCAAAACGCAGGCTTAGCAGCGTATTGTCGGGTGTTGTTAAAGGAAGTAACGTCATGCCCCGGATAGTTGAAGCCATGCAACGTGTACCTGCGACGCTCGCAGGTGCGCGTTTTGACCAAGCGGCGGCGGAGTTGTTCAGTGATTACTCTCGCGAGCGATTAAAAGCATGGATCAACGCGGGTGAGCTGACCGTGGACGGCGTACAAACCAAACCGAAAGCGAAGCTGCACGGCCATGAAGTGCTGTTGTTGAAGGCGACCATCGAAGAAGATCGGCGCTTTGAAGCCCAGGATATACCGCTAGATATTGTCTATGAAGATGATGCGGTGATGGTTATCAACAAGCCTGCCAATATGGTCGTGCATCCCGCGGCCGGTAACCCGGACGGGACCTTGCTCAACGCGCTGCTTTACCATCACTCTACGCTTGCCGAGGTGCCGCGCGCCGGGATTGTTCACCGTCTGGATAAAGACACCACTGGCTTGATGATGGTGGCTAAAACCATTCAGGCGCAAACCGTGCTGGTCGAACAGCTTCAGGCACGTAGCGTATCGCGCCAGTACGACGCGGTGGTGATTGGTAAGCCTGTGGCGGGCAGTACCATCGATGCACCTATTGGTCGGCATCCGAAAGATCGCAAACGTCAGGCGGTCACCAACTCGGGCAAGCCTGCCGTGACTCACTTTCGCGTGGTCGAGCGGTTTCGCGCCCATACCCATGTGCGCTGCCAGCTGGAAACCGGGCGTACGCACCAGATTCGCGTGCATATGGCCCACGCCCGTTACCCGTTGATTGGCGACCCGCTTTACAGTGGCCGCGCCAGACTGCCGCCAGGTGCGGCCGGGCCGCTCAAGGAAATCCTGCGGGAATTCCCTCGCCAGGCGCTGCATGCTCGCAAGCTAAGCTTTGTGCATCCGGTCAGTGGTGAAACGCTCACTTTTCATGCCGACCTGCCCGATGATCTACTAATGTTGTTGGACTACCTGCGCGAAGATAATGAGACCATGCGATGAGTGATGCCATCGATTTACGCCCCACACTGCTGATTCCTGACTGGCCTGCGCCCGCAAGCGTGCGGGCCTTTGTTACCACGCGGGAAACAGGCCCCAGCCAGAATGATTTTGCGGCGTTTAATACGGCCGCCCACGTTGGCGATAATGCTGAACATGTCGCTCTTTGCCGACGGCTGATGCAAAAAGAGATAGGCGACGAGCGCCCGTTGTTATGGCTGAATCAGACCCACGGCGCACGTGTGCAGCAGGGTTATCAGGCCGATACGCCAGAGGCGGATGCGGCCGTTGCCACCTCCGATGAGTATGCTTGCGTGGTACTCACAGCGGACTGCCTGCCGGTCATGTTCTGCAATCGTGCCGGAACCCAGGTGGCGGTGGCTCACGCCGGTTGGCGAGGCCTGGCGGGGGGCGTTTTGGAAGCCACGGTTGCGGCCATGAATACCGAGCCCGGCGATATTCTTGTTTGGCTGGGGCCAGCGATTTCCAATGCCCAGTTTGAAGTGGGGCCAGAAGTGTACGGCGCGTTTGTGGCTGTTCACCCTGAAACCGCAGAGGCGTTTGACCATAGCCCTTACCGGATGGGCCACTATATGGCCGACTTGTATCGGCTGGCGCGGTTTCGCCTGGAGGCGCTCGGGATCGAGCATATTAGCGGCGGGCACTTCTGCACGGCGTGTGAGTCGCGCTTTTACTCCTACCGGCGCGATGGCGGTACCACGGGGCGCATGGCGAGCGTGATCTGGATCAACAAATAAACTTGCTGAGTATTATCTGCTCTTGAAAACGCCAGAAATGACGCCATTTAACTTGTCAAGCTAATAGTGATTAGCACGTTAACCGACATGTTATTGGGCCACGCCGTGCGTCCGAACGCAGGGCTACCCCAGGAGGCTCGCTATGCGTTTTGATAAGTTTACTGCCAAGCTTCAGGCTGCCATTGCCGAAGCGCAATCACTGGCCGTGGGTCGCGGTCATAATCAACTAGATCCCTCTCATCTTCTCCTCGCTCTGCTGGATACCAAAGACACGGGCATTAAAGCCCTGATCGAAAAGGCCGAGGGCTCAAGCTCGCGCCTGCGCGATGGGTTAGTGCAGCAGTTGGATAACTTGCCCAAGGTGGGCCAGTTCGATGGTGAAGTGCAGCCCTCGCGGGATTTTATCAAGCTATTCAATCTAACCGACCGTGAAGCGCAAAAGCGCGGCGATCAGTTCATTGCCAGTGAACTGGTGCTGCTGGCCGGGTTAGAAATGAACGGCCCGCTTACCAAACTGATGAAAGACGCGGGGCTTAGCCGCAAGTCACTCGAGGCGGCGATTAATAGCCTGCGCGGCGGTGCCAGCGTCGATGACCCGAATGCGGAGGATCAGCGTGAGGCGCTCAATAAATACACCCTTGATCTTACCCAGCGCGCCCTGGACGGTAAACTCGACCCGGTGATTGGCCGTGACGAAGAGATTCGCCGTACTATCCAGGTGCTTCAGCGGCGCACCAAAAATAACCCTGTCTTGATTGGCGAGCCTGGGGTGGGTAAAACCGCCATTGTTGAGGGTTTGGCACAGCGTATCGTCAACGGTGAAGTGCCCGAAGGCTTAAAAGACAAACGGGTGCTGTCGTTGGATATGGGGTCACTGCTGGCGGGCGCCAAGTTCCGCGGTGAGTTCGAGGAGCGCCTGAAAGCGGTGCTCAAAGAGCTCTCTCAGGAAGAAGGGCGGGTCATTCTGTTTATCGATGAGCTGCACACCATGGTGGGGGCCGGTAAGGCGGAAGGCGCCATGGACGCGGGCAATATGCTCAAACCCGCGCTTGCCCGCGGCGAGCTGCACTGCGTCGGCGCCACTACGCTGGATGAGTATCGCAAATATATCGAAAAAGATGCGGCTCTTGAGCGTCGTTTCCAGAAAGTGTTGGTCGATGAACCGACAGAAGAAGATACCGTGGCAATTCTGCGTGGCTTAAAAGAGCGCTATGAAGTGCACCACGGTGTGGATATCACTGACTCGGCGATTATTGCCGCGGCGAAGCTGTCTACTCGCTATATCACCGACCGGCAGTTGCCCGATAAGGCCATCGACCTGATTGATGAGGCCGCCTCGCGGATTCGTATGGAGCTTGATTCCAAGCCCGAAGCGATGGACCGCCTGGATCGGCGTTTAATCCAGCTCAAGATGGAGCGCGAGGCGCTTAAGAAGGAAACCGACGAAGCCACCAAGAAGCGCTTGGAAGCGCTCAACAATCAGATTCATGAGTTCGAGCGTGAATACGCTGACCTTGATGAAATCTGGAAGGCCGAAAAAGCCAGCATCCAGGGCTCAGCGCAGTTCAAAGCTGATTTGGAACAGGCGCGTCTTGATCTGGAGCAGGCCCGTCGGCAGGGCGATTTAGGGCGTATGTCGGAAATTCAGTACGGCAAAATTCCCGAGCTGGAAAAGAAAATTGCCGAAAGCGGTGAAGGCGAAGCGGATACCGCAAGCCACCAACTGCTGCGCTCCAACGTCACTGAAGAGGAGATCGCCGAGGTTGTTTCGCGCTGGACCGGGATTCCGGTTTCCAAGATGCTCGAAGGCGAGCGCGATAAATTACTGCGGATGGAAGACGCCCTGCATGAACGGGTGATCGGCCAAAATGAAGCGGTTGAAGCGGTGGCCAACGCCGTGCGCCGCTCTCGGGCGGGCTTGTCCGATCCCAACCGGCCTAACGGTTCGTTCCTGTTCTTGGGGCCCACCGGGGTTGGTAAAACCGAGCTATGTAAGTCATTGGCCAATTTCCTGTTCGACACCGAGGAGGCCATGGTGCGTATCGATATGTCGGAATTCATGGAGAAGCACTCCGTGGCCCGTCTGATCGGTGCGCCTCCTGGCTATGTAGGTTACGAAGAGGGCGGCTACTTGACCGAGGCGGTGCGCCGTAAGCCTTACTCCGTGCTTTTGCTGGATGAGGTGGAAAAAGCCCATCCGGATGTTTTCAATATCTTGCTTCAGGTATTGGAAGATGGCCGGTTAACCGATGGTCAGGGGCGCACGGTGGATTTCCGCAATACCGTGATCGTGATGACCTCCAACATGGGCTCGGACATCATTCAGCGCATGGGTGGTGACGTCAGTGCTGATAAAGACAATGACTATGAAAACATGAAAAACATGGTCATGGAGGTGGTGGGTAATCACTTCCGCCCCGAGCTGATCAACCGCATTGACGAAGTGGTGGTCTTCCATGCTTTGGGCCAAGAGCAAATCCAGGCAATTGCGGGTATTCAGCTGGAGCGCTTGCGAGCCCGTTTGGCTGAGCACGATTTAGGCCTTGAGATAAGCGATGACGCCATGGCACAGCTGGCCGTGGTGGGGTTTGACCCCGTGTATGGCGCGCGGCCACTTAAACGCGCTATTCAAAGCCGGCTTGAAAACCCGCTGGCGCAAGATCTGCTGGCCGGCAAATTCTCACCGGGAGATACCATCCGGGTGAGCGCTGTTGAAGGCAAGCTTGCGTTCAATATCTAAACAGCCCTGGTTATAACCATATGCCCCGTTAGGCTTTGCCGACGGGGCTTTTTTATCTCAAATCGCTTCTTTGCACATTCATCGGGCATTGATGGTTGACATGCTAGAAGGCTAATGGAATCTTATCAGTTCCTGATTTGCGGGCGCGGACCTGACGGGTAACCCCTTTTTCCCGCGCGAAGGGTAGGCTAACGCCTTTACCCGCCGAAGGACTTCCGGGTTTGAGCCAACCGCTCGGCCTGGCCAACGCCCCGACGCGGCAATCCGCCGTGATAAGGGAGTGGCTGATTTATATCGTCATAAATCGGTGCTCTCAGAGAGTGCAGGCCCTAACCGGGCCGTATGCCAGGGTTTGGCATCAGGTGCCGGCATGGGCCGGCAGCGGCATACCGCCGCACTCGACACCGCAGGATGTCCTGCGGATCGCACTCGAGACCTCTAGGGGAGAAATACAGTGGAACTGCTTTCCGGCGCAGATATGATCGCCCGCTTCTTGAAAGATGAGGGCGTTGAGTACATTTATGGTTATCCCGGCGGTGCGGCGCTGCATATTTATGATGCGCTGTTCCGCCAAGACAGCGTGAAGCACATTCTTGTGCGTCACGAGCAGGCTGCCACTCACGCAGCCGACGGTTACGCCCGTGCTTCGGGTAAACCCGGCGTAGTGCTGGTTACCTCCGGACCCGGCGCTACGAATGCCGTTACCGGTATTGCCACCGCGTACATGGATTCGATTCCCATGGTGGTGCTGTGTGGTCAGGTAGCGAGCCATCTGATCGGTGAAGATGCCTTCCAGGAAACCGATATCGTGGGCGTCACTCGGCCGATCGTGAAGCATAGCTTCTCGATTCGCCACCCGTCTGAAATCCCGGAAGTGCTTAAAAAGGCGTTTTACCTTGCCTCGACGGGGCGCCCTGGTCCGGTGGTGGTGGATATTCCCAAGGATATGACTGCGCCCACCGAGCGCTATGAGTACGTCTACCCGAAAAAGGTCAAGCTGCGCTCGTATAACCCGGTGACACGTGGCCATACCGGGCAGATCAAAAAGGCCGTTGAGCTAATGCTCAAAGCCAAGCGCCCGGTATTTTATACCGGTGGTGGTGTGGTGACCGGCAAGGCCAGCGAAGGTTTAACGGATCTGGTTAAACGGCTGGGCTTCCCGATTACCACCACGCTGATGGGCATTGGCGCGTATCCGCAAAGCGATCGTCAAAGCCTTGGCTGGCTAGGCATGCATGGCTCTTATGAGTCCAACATGGCCATGCACCACGCTGATTTGATTGTCGCCATCGGCGCCCGCTTTGATGACCGGGTCACCAATAACACGTCTAAGTTTTGCCCCACGGCGAAAATTATTCATGTCGACGTTGATCCCAGCTCGATCTCCAAAACCGTGCGTGCCGATGTGCCGATCGTCGGGCCTGCCGACAGCGTTATCAATGAGATGATCAGCCTGGTTCAGGGCCATCCTATTGCGCACCCCGAAGCGCTTGCTGAGTGGTGGGAGAAGATCGATGGCTGGCGCACTGAACGCCATGGCAAGCTTTATGAGCCGTCCAAACCGGGTGAGATGTTAAAATCTCAAGAAGTGGTTGAAGCCTTATGCCGGGTGACGCGTGGAGAGGCTTACGTGACGACCGATGTGGGCCAGCACCAGATGTTCGCGGCTCAGTATTACAAGTTTGAGAAGCCTAACCGGCTGATCACCTCAGGCGGTCTTGGCACCATGGGCTTTGGTTTCCCGGCAGCGATGGGGATCAAGCAAAACTTCCCGGATGACGACGTAGTCTGCGTAACCGGTGAAGGCAGTTTCCAGATGATGATGCAGGAACTCTCCACCTGTAAGCAGTACGGCGTGGGCGTTAAAATCCTCAATCTGAACAATGCCTCGCTAGGCATGGTGCGCCAGTGGCAGGACTTGAACTACAAGTCACGCCATGCGCACTCTTATATGGAGTCGCTGCCTGACTTCCATATGTTGATTGAGGCTTACGGGTTTACCGCGATTACCGTCACTACCCAGGATGAGCTTGAACCGGCGCTTGAGCGTGCGTTTGCCAACAAGCACGAACTGGTATTTCTTGACGTGAAGGTGGACCCTTTTGAGCACGTCTATCCGATGCAGGTGCCGTTAGGCTCCATGCGCGACATGCTGCTGTCTAAAACGGAGCGTACCTGATGCGACATATCATCTCGATTCTGTTGGAAAACGAACCGGGTGCGCTGTCACGTGTGGTCGGCCTGTTTTCTCAGCGCAATTTCAACATTGAAACGCTTAACGTAGCGCCGACCGAAGATCCATCGCTTTCGCGTTTGACGGTGACCACGGTAGGGGATGACCGAGTGATCGAACAGATCACCAAGCATCTTAATAAGCTGATCGATGTAGTGAAGCTTGTCGATCTGACCGAAGGCAACCACATCGAGCGTGAGCTGATGCTGGTGAAGGTCAAGGCACTGGGCGCTGCCCGCGATGAAGTAAAACGCACCGTGGATATCTTCCGCGCGCAGATCGTCGACGTGACGCCGAGTCTTTATACCGTTCAGATTACCGGGGACGCCGCCAAGCTGGATGCTTTTCTGCAGGCCATGGCGCCTGTGGGCATTCTTGAAGTCGCGCGTACCGGGGTTTCCGGTATTGCACGCGGCGACAAGGTGCTTTCGCTTTAAAGCATCGAGTAGCGTTACTTCTGGTTAGACAAAGCACCGTCTTATTGAAGACGGTGCTTTTTTAGTTATCAACGCTCACTAATCGCGGCCCACAGCGCGTCGATAATCGGGTTTTTCAAACGCCGGTTGAGAACGCACAGACCGACATCGTAGTGAGGGAGTTCGGGCTTCACGCTCAATACTCTGACCCTGTTGGCGAGCGGGCTGTTATCCAGCACGATTTTGGGTACTACGCCCACGCCAAAGCTTAACCCCACCATGCTGACGATAGCCTCATGCCCCGCCACCTGGGCGTAGATGCGTGGGCTTACGCCCATCGCCTTGAACCAGGTGTTGGCATGTTCCCGCGATAGCCCTGCTTCAGAAAGAATCATGGGCACCTGCTGCCACTGTTCGGCGGTCGAGCTTGCGGGAGCGGCAGGTAGCCATTTGCAGGGCGCCGTAGGGGCGATGAACACCAGCGGCGAGCGAGTGAGCGATTTGAACGCCAGGGCGTTGGGAGGAATGCGTGGGCGCGGCGTGATGGCCATATCATCATCGCCCTCCATCACTCTTTGCATGGCGTCGGCTGGGTCGCCGGTATGCAGTTTCAGTTCGATACCGGGGTGGCGAGTACGCACATCGCTTAATAGCTCATACAAGAAGCTATAGCTTGCCGTTACCGAACAGTAGATGCTGATTTCGCCGCTAAGCTGCGCGGTATTGGCCAGGCGGCGCTTGGTCATCTCCCACTGTTCCAGCGTCTCGCGGGCATAGTGCTGAAAGCCCAGGCCATGTGCAGTCAGCGTGACGTGACGGTTGTCGCGCTCGAACAACAGCGTGGAAAGTTCACTTTCCAGTTGCTGAATCGAACGACTTAGGGTCGAAGGGCTGACGTGGCAAAGCTCGCTGGCGCGACCAAAATGCAGCGTGTCGGAAAGCACTACAAAATGTCTAAGTAGCCGGAAATCCATACAAGCGCCGTCGTTTCAAGTGATGAAATAGTGTATTGCAAATATGGCGTTTTACGCAAAGTGGCGACTGGCGTAAAGTGGCTTTACGCTTTACCTAGCGCTGCACAAGACGGCGCAGGTGGCCATCGGCGCTGACACGCTTTGACAACAATTCAACTCGATAATGATAAAACCATCTTTGTAGCTTGACGGGGTGCGCTTCGGCGCGCCCCGTTTTGTTTGTGCGCTGTAAGCGGTATTCAATTTACGCTTCCTGATGCAATTGACTGGCTGACCAAGACTCACCGTGTAGAATGAAAGTGTTCACTATTTGTGACTCTATATTTAACGGATGACATCTATGACTCAGGACGCTCGCGATCAAGAGCAAGCTTCGACTTCCTTGCCGGAAACCCACGACGATCATCATACGGTCGGTAATGAGGATCTTGCTGCCGCTTTCTTACGTGATACAGAAGTCGTCGAAGAGGCCCTGGAAGATGGGAAGAAGATTCGGCGTAAAGGGATTTACCTGCTACCTAATCTGTTTACCACCTCGGCGCTATTCTCAGGTTTCTTTGCCGTTGTGGCCGGGATTAACGGTGAATTTACGTCTGCCGCCGTCGCCATTTTTATCGCCATGGTGCTGGATGGGTTGGATGGGCGCGTTGCGCGCATGACCAATACCCAAAGTGCCTTTGGCGCCGAGTACGATAGCCTTGCCGATATGATCTCATTTGGTATGGCGCCGGCATTAGTGGCCTTCACCTGGATTTTGCAGGATATTGGTAAAACTGGCTGGGTAGTCGCGTTTTTGTATGTGGCCTGTGCGGCACTTCGCTTGGCGCGCTTTAACGTGCAAATTGGCAGTGTTGATAAGAAGTGGTTTATTGGGCTGCCCAGCCCCTCAGCCGCCGCATTGGTAGCCGCGAGCGTTTGGACCTTCCACAGCTTTGATGCTGACGCATTTGGTTTCAAGCTTTTGATGTTGGTAGTAGTGGCCGCCGCCGGCATTCTGATGGTCAGCAATATCCGCTACTACAGCTTCAAGGATCTCGACTTCAAAAAGCCTGTGCCCTTCGTGGTACTGCTGGCCGTTGTGCTTGGGTTCGTCATGATCTCGGTTGAGCCTTCTGTCATGTTGCTTCTACTGTTTGGTGCCTATGTGCTCTCAGGGCCGATTTATGCGGTTATGCGCAAGGCCAAACCGAAAAGCTGAAAGTTTTTTACGTCTTTTGAAAAAAGCCCTTGCCAATCCGGCAGCGAATCCGTAAAGTACGCATCCGCTGCCGGGGACGCCAAGCGTTACCAGCGG